>CBIHRS010000026.1:0-65826 GCA_966212505.1 uncultured bacterium | reverse complement strand
ACGTCGTCGTCCTTCAGGTCGAAGGTCCACTTGGTGGTGAGCGCCGCATGCAGCAGGTAGCCGCCCGACGAATGCTGCACGCCCTTGGGCTTGCCGGTGGAGCCGGAGGTGTAGAGCAGGAAGAGCGGATGCTCCGCGCCCACCCACTCGGGCTCGCAGGTGCTGGCCTCGCCATACAGCGCCTCGTGCAGCCACACGTCGCGCGGCGCGCTGAAGCTCACGGCCGGGTTGCCGGTGCGGCGATAGACCAGCACGTGCTTGATGCTCTCGCAGCCGCCCATGGCCAGCGCCTCGTCGACGATGGCCTTCAGCGCCAGGCTCTTGCCGCCGCGCACCTGCTCGTCGGCGGTGATCACCGCCACCGCGCCGGCATCGTTGATGCGGTCGCGCAGGCTCTGCGCCGAGAAGCCGCCGAACACCACCGAGTGCGTTGCGCCGATGCGGGCACAGGCCTGCATCGCGACCACGCCCTCGATCGACATCGGCATGTAGACCACCACGCGGTCGCCCTTGGCCACGCCGAGCTTCTTCAGCGCATTGGCCATCTGGCAGGTCTTGGCCAGCAGCTCGCTGTAGGTGGCGGTGGTGACCTTGCCGTCGTCGGCCTCGAAGCGGATCGCGACCTTGTCGCCCTTGCCGGCCTCGACGTTGCGGTCGAGGCAGTTGTACGACACGTTCAGCGTGCCGTCTTCGAACCACTTGAAGAACGGCGCCTGGCTGTCGTCGAGCACCTTGGTGAAGGGTTTCTTCCAGCTGATCAGTTCGCGCGCGAGGCGTCCCCAGAAGCCCTCGTAGTCGGCCTCGGCCTCGGCCACCAGCTTGTCGTAGGCCGCCATCCCCGGGACATGCGCCTTCTCGACGAAGCCGGCAGGCGGCGGATAGATCTTCGGCTCATGGGGCTGGGCGTCGGCGGCGCTGGTCATCGCTGTCTCCTGGATGCGGGGGTAGGAATCGTTTGTCCGCACCATAAGCACGGGCTCTTACGATGCCCTTACTGCAGTGCGTCACACCGGGTCCGGTCTGATTCTGAATCAAACCGGTGGCAGGAGTTTCAATCCCAGGCAGCGGGGTCGCTGCCCAGCGGCGCCGGCGGGCGATCCCAGCGCGGCGGGGTTTCCATCAACCGGCCCGCATGGCGCACGGTGTGCAGGCGGCCGAAGGGGGAATCGACCACATCAAGCAGCGCCCGGATCTCTTCGCGTCCAGGCTCGGGCGCGGTCAGTCCCTGCGGCTGGCGCCCGAGGCTGCGCAGCCAATGCCCCGTCTGTGCGAGCGACACCTGCACATGCCACGAGCCGCCCTCGACTGCACGGCGGGCCAGCGCACGCTGGATGCCGAAGGCAAGCAGGTAGCCCGAGGCATGGTCGAGCGCCTGCGCCGGCAGCACCTTGGGATCCGGCTGCCCAGCCGCCTGCGCTTCGGCCACGTTGAAGCCGCTGGCCGTCTGCACCAGCGAATCGAAGCCACGCCTGCCTGCCCATGGTCCGGTCGGGCCATAGGCGCTCAACGTCGCGCAGACGATGCCGGGCTTGATCGAAGCGAGCTCCTCGGGCGCAAAGCCGAGCGAGGCGATGCCGCCGGGCCGATAGCCCTGCAGGAACACATCGGCCTCGCGCGCCAGCGCCTTCAGCTGCTCGCGGGCGACGGGCTCGCGCAGGTCGAGCTGGGCCGAGCGCTTGCCGTGGCCGGTGTCGATCACCAGCGTCGGGATGCTCGGCAGGTGCGGGCCGGTGATCAGCATCACGTCGGCGCCATGGGCCGCCAGCGTGCGGCCCGCCACCGGACCGGCGATCACGCGGGTGAGGTCGAGCACGCGCAGGCCGTGCAATGGGCGCGCGCCCTCGGGCAGCCGCGGCCACGCGCGCGGCGGCGCATCGCCTTCGGCCAGCCGCGTGACGCTCAGCACCGGCAAGGCCGCCACCGCCTGGCCCTGCGGATGCGCATCCCATTCATCGAAGCTGCGCAGCGCGGCCACGCACATGCCGGCCTCGGCGGCGGCCGTCTCGAAATCCACTGCCTTCCACTGCAACAGCGCCTGCGCCACCGCCTCGCGCTCGTAGGCGCAGCCGAGCAGCTGCAGCACGCCATCGCGGTGGTGCGGGAAGTTGGTGTGCAACCGCACCCAGCTGCCATCGCCGGTGCGGTAGATGCCGGCGATCTTGTCCCACGGATCGGCCGGCGCTTCGCCGTCGACGCGCAGGTAGCGCTCGCTGCGGAACTCGATGGCCGCATGGCGCATGTCGACCGACACCGCCTGCGCCGGGCCGCCGCGCAGCACGCCGAGCTCGCGCGCGGCCAATGCCGAAGCCGCGATGCTGGCCTGCGCCGCCGTGCCCACCCTGAACGACGACGGCAGCGCCGGCTCGGTGCCGGTGAGGCGCACCGCATCGAGCGCGGCGGGATCGCCCTGCAGTTCGCGCCAGAGCGCGCTCAGGGCCATCGGTGGAGACATCGGTTCTGTCATGGCGGGTGCGTGCTGAAGTGGGGCTTGGCGGATGATGCGCCAAACGCGCGGGGACCGCTCGCCGCCCGGCTTCGCATCACCACCGGCGGTTTCGCGATGTCATGCGTCTGTCATCAGACGGTTTCAATACTGCGCCGCATCGACAGGGTGGACCCGGAGCGGAAGTGCCTCGATTCAACGTCAGCAGATGCCCGCCGGGCTCGCCATCGCGAAGCGGCTCGGTGACGAGCCTCCCGCAGGCTCCGGCGCCAAGCTCCCGCACCCCGCCGCGTCCTGACGGTCTCCCATCCGCACGCCAGCCGAGACCCGATGCGCAGGGCACGCCGCCCCGGCGCGTCTCGCTCAGGGCGGACCCCGGCGATGCAGCCTCTTCGCCGCCCGATTCGCCGTCGATCTGGTCGCGCCTCGGCCAGCGGGCATCGCAGATGGTCGACACGAAGAAGGTCCTGTTCGAGCCGGCCGAGCGCTTCGAGGGCGATTGGCAGCAGGCCTCGCGCGATGTGTGCCGGCGCTGGGTCGAGACGCAGATCGAGCACGATGCATCGCAAGTTTCCGTGGCAGCGCTGTCGCGCATGCAGGCGCTGGAGTTCGAGCGCCGGCATCCCGATCTGCCGGCGCACGGGCGGTTGCTGCCGCCCGGCTCGGGCAAGCAGGCCTACCACGAGGCGCAGATCCTGGCGTTCCTCGAGGCGGTGGGCGAGAAGGATCCGGCAGCGGTGCTGCGCAGCTTCAGGCACACCGGCACCGGCGCGCTGCATCGCCAGCATGCGACCGTGGCCGCGTCGGTCGGTGGCGTAGTCGGCGCCGCGCAGCTGCTGGTGCCCGACCCCACCGCGAAGGCCGTGCTGGCGAGCGTGCGGATGGTGCTGCAGATGGTGACCAACAAACTGGTCGCCGACACGGGGCTGCGGCGCGATCGCAATGCCAACACCGAAGAGGTGATGCCGCTGGGCAAGGCCGATGCCGCGCCCAGCGCGAAGGCCGCGCCCGACATCCTGCGCGCCTCGGGCCGCGTCGTCACGCAGCTCCACGGCGTGACGAAGAACCTGCGCGAGATGGAGGCGGCGCTGGCGGGCCTGGAGCAGGCGCACAGCCGGCATGCCGCCGCCGGCACGCTGCAGAGCCTTCGTGCACTGGAGCAGGCCAGGGACCGGCTCGACATCGCCTTCGCGAAGTTCTGCCACCAGGTCGAGGTCAAGTCGCAATACAAGGCGTCGGCTGAATCGGCCAAGATCGAGTTCCGCGGCAACGAGCGCAACCTCTATGCGTCGTACATAGGCGGCGCGCTCGGCTATGTGGCCAGCCTGATGACGATCCTGACGCCGGTGGTGATCTCGGCGCCGGTGACCGGCGGCTTCAGCGCCGCGGCGGTCGGCGTGGCGGCGGCGCTCTACATCGGCTACCAGCTCAGCAACGGGCCGCAGAAGGACGGCGAAGCCAAGGCGCGGCGGGCGATCGTGGCGCTCGGCAAGTCGGTCGACCTCCTCGCGGGCAACAAGCTGCCCAGCCAGCGGCAGCGCGCCGAGGCTTATGCCGACTACCGGCAGCACGGCGACCAGGCCCGGCTGCTCGCGCGGCTGCGTGAGATCGCGCGCGACGAGCGGGGCGCACGCGAGCCGATGGGCCCGCGCGAGAACTGGGAGGCCTTCACCGCCTACGAGGCCGCACAAAAGGCCGCGGCCACACCCGACGTGGCCGCTGTGCTGAAGGCTGATTTCGAGGCTGCGCATGCGGCGGATTTCGACACCAAGGTGGCCGCCGACGCCTGGAAGCTGCCGCTGCGCATGCGCTTCGACAATGCGCGCCGCCTCGTCGCCGGTGGCGTGGCGCAGACCCATCGCGCGATGCTGAAGTTCGACGAAGAGGCTGGCAAGGGCAAGCTGCGCAAGCCCGGCTGGGAGCAGGCCCATGCGCAGGCGCGGCAGCAACTGGACGACCGGCTCAAGGCGCGCCTGCTCGACCTGTTCAACCTCGAGCTCGCGTTGAGCCGAATGAAGCCGATGATCGAAGCGGGCCACCCCGGCGACAGTGCGGCGATGGAACAGGCGGCGCAGGCGCTCGGCGCGGTGCAGAACCCCGATGTGCGCGACCTCTTCTGCGGCGGCGGGCGCGAGCAGGTCGAGGCGATGAAGCGCGCCAAGCGCCTCGCCGCCGGCGAGTCGGAGCGCTACACCTACACCAACTTCGGCGGCTCGATGATGGTGATGCTGAGCAACCAGGCCGTGCTCGCCGCATCGGCCGGCCTGACCGTCGAGCGCGCCGAGGCCGCGGCCCACGGCGTCAAGCTGCACGACCGCTTCAGCGACGAACGCAATGCGGTGCTGGTGTCGCAGACCGGCGCCACGCTCACTGCGCACCACACCGCCGGCGAGCGCGCGGGCTTCCAGCAGCGCAGGATGAAGCCGCTGCTCGCCACCATCGCGCGGCGCGGCGAGCGCATCGAGGCGCAGGCGGCGCTGGCCACCGCCGCGCGGCCCCACCTGTCGGCCGACGATCCGCAGGTGGGCGCGGCGCTCGACGCGCTGGTGGATCAGATGAGGCATGCGCCCGGCGTGCCCGACCAGGTGGCGCTGTCGGCGCCTGCAGACGAAGCGGCGCTGTCGGTCAACCTGCAGCCCACCACGCCCTACCAGAAGCGCCAGTACGAAACGGCGTCGGCCGGCACGAAGGCGCGCTTTCACCTCCGGCAGGCCGGCATGATGGCCAGCCACGCGATGGTGTCGCTCGCCGGCATGCCGGCGCAGCTGGCCGCGCAGATCCCGCTGAAGACCTCGCGACAGCCGTTGGCGGAAGCTGCTGATCTGGCGCCACGCGTGCGCGGCCTGCTGTCGCGCGGCGCTCCGCCGCTGGCGACACCGCCGGCGCTACAGGCCGCCGCCACCGACGACTGGGCCGGCAGCGTGCAGCAGGCGCTCGACGAAGCGGCCGGGCGCGGGCGCGCCGGCGACACACCATCATCGGCCTGACATCGCCGCCTGCGTTTCTGCGAGGCCCTGGGCCATCCAGCGGCGGCACGCCGTATCCGACAGCGCAGTGGGCAGCGAGCGCAGCAGCATGCGGTACACCGCGCTGCGCGGCACCTTGATGCGCTGCGCGGGATCGAGCCAGCCCGGTTCGCGCAGCAGGCGCTGCAACGTGCCCAAGCCCAGCATCAACGGCCACAGCGACGCGAGCCTCAGGCGCAGGGTGCTTGCAGGCACCTGCAGCACATAGGCCGCGGCCTCGCGGTAGCCGCCGAGGGCCTGCGCACCCAGCGCCGACAGCAGCGGCCGGGCAGCAGGCCGGGCATGCGCATCCAACAGCGCGCGGGCCGTCAGCCCATGCGGCGCGAGCAGCTCCGCGGGCAGGTAGCAGCGCCCCATCGCGAGATCGGCGGCCGCATCGCGCAGCACGTTGGTCAGCTGCAGTGCCTGGCCGTAGGCGATGCCGCGGGCCGACATCTCGTCGCGCCGCCAGTGCGCCAGCTCGGGGCGGTGGCGCATCGCCACCTCGGTCCAGAACTCGCCGACACAGCCAGCCACCAGGTAGGTGTAGCGGTCGAGCTCGGCCAGCGTGTCGAGCGCGATCGGAGCGCCGGGCCGGCCCTCTTCGAAGCGCCGCAGGTCGAACACCATGCCGTCGGTCAGCGTCTGCACCACCTGGCGCACCGCGGCGGCATCGGCCGCGGGCAACTGCCGCAGCAGATAGAGCGCAGGCTCGAGCACGCCGAACAGCGCCGCTTCCGCCGGGTCGGGCGTGATCGCGGCAGCGGCGCCCACCTCGGCCAGCAGTGCCGCATCGTCGGCGCCGCCCACCAGCGCGCGCCATGCCTGCAGGCGATGCAGGCGCTCGGCCTCGGCGGTGCCGGGCGTGTCGGCGATGGTGTCGGCGGTGCGCGCGAGCAGGTAGGCCAGGCTCACCGGCGTGCGCATGCCGCCGGGCAGCACACGCAGGCTGAGGTAGAACGAACGCGAGACGCGCGCGAGCAGGTCGCCCAGCAGCGCGTCCGGCGCGGGGGGCGTCGGATGGGGCATCGGGGCGCGATTGTGCGCGTGATGCCGGCGCGGCTCAGCGCCGCGGGTTCAGCGCCGCGATCCGCGCGCGCACGTCGCGGATGCCGGCCGCGGTGGCCGCCAGCTTCTCGCCCTGCGCGAGGATCTGCTGCATCTCGCGCCGCTCGCCGGGCCGCAGGTGGGGCAGCAGCGCCTGGAAACGCTGCTGCATGCGTTGGCCCACCTCGGTGGGCAGCTGCGGCAGCTGGTCGTGCACGAGCGCCTTGAACAGGCCCATGAACTCCGGCCGGTCCAGGTGCGAGAGCGTCGCGTTGCGCATCTCGGTGAACACGGCCTCGGCCTCCTGCGGATCGCGCAGGCGGTTGAGCTGGTGGCTTTGCAGCACCGTCTTCAGCACCTGGCCCTGCGGCCCGAAAGGCAGCGATTGCGCCATCTCCAGCGAAGCATGCAGCGCGGCGGCGGCCTGCTGCGGGGCAATGCCATGCAGCGCCTGCGAGACGAACGCCGCCGCGGCCGGTGCGAGGCGCTCGGGCCGCAGCCGCCGCGCCCAGCGCGACACGTCGTCGCGCAGCGCCTGGGTGTCGCGCGCCGGCGTGTCGCTGGAGCCGAAAGACCGCAGCAGTTGCTGCAGGCCCTGCGCCGCCTCGTGGTGCGCCACGCCGTGGCGCTTGTCGAGCTCGTCGACGAACGCCGCATGCATCTGCCGCGAGCTGCCCGCGAGCGCGGCGAGATCCTTGTCCGACAGGTAGGAGCCGGTCTGCTGCAGCAGCTCCAACGGCAGCGTGGTCAGCGAGGCGGGCTGGCGCGGTGCGCTGCCCTGGCTGCCGCGCCGCGGCGCGAGCGCGGCATGCTCGGGCAGCGCGTGGCCCGCCGGGCGCGCGGAGACGCCGGGCTGAGGGTCGTCGCTGCGCGGCAGCGGCGAGGGCGCCCGGCCGATGTTGAGTCTGTCCATGGTCTTGGTCTTGCTCCCTGCGGCAACGGTGTACGACAGCCTTCGAGTGTGGCGGCGGCGGGGCCCGCGTGGCGGCCCGATAGAGGAGTTGTGAGCTTTGCGCAGCGGAGCGGCCGCCGCAGCTTCGCGGTGCTGTCGACGGCTTCGCGCCGACACGCGATGGAGCGGCGCTCGCCCCAGCTGGCCTCAGGCCATCGGGACCGGCTCGGCCCGCGCGTCGCGCCCGTGGGGCGCGCGCCGCTCGGCGTGGATCTCGACGCGGTTGCGGCCGAGACGCTTCGCGCTGTACAGCGCCTGGTCCGCCCACTGCAGCACCTGTTCGCTGCTGCACCCGGGCTGCCATGCAGCCGCGCCGATCGAGACGGTGACGCTCAGCCCCGCGATGCGGTGCGCCCAGTCGTGCCGTTCCACCGCGAGCCGCAGGCGCTCGAGCGCGGCCCGCACCTCTTCGTCGGGATGGCCGATCAGCAGCGTCGCGAATTCCTCGCCGCCCACGCGCGCCACCACATCGGTCTGCCGGATGGTGCGCGACAGCAGCTGCGCGATCTCCTGCAGCACGCGGTCACCGGCGGGATGCCCGTGGCGATCGTTCACCTGCTTGAAGAAATCGACATCGACGATGGCCACGTGAAAGGCCGAGAGCCCGCGCTGCGCACGCTCCCATTCCTGCGCGAGCCGGTGGTTGAACTCGCGCCGGTTCGGCAGCCGTGTCAACTCGTCGTGCGTCGCGATCTCGGCCAGCTGCCGTGTCGCCGCATCGAGCTCGGCGAGCTTGTTGCGCAGCTTGCTGCGCAGATCGGAGATGCGGGCGTTGAACATCATCAGCCGCGCCAGTGCCGCTGACAGGAACAGCCACAGCACCAGCTTGTCCTGCACGGTGTCGAAGGCGATGGCCAGCGGCCGCGGCAGCAGCGCCAGCGTGCCGCCGAGGCCCACGCACACCAGCAGCCACGTCACCGCGAAGGTGCGGCGGTCGAACTGCAGGCTGCCGAAGGGCAAGGCGATGAAGAGGTTGAAGGCAAACAGGTACCAGAGCCCCGGCGCTGCGAACATGCCGAAGAGGTCGCGGCCGCAGGAGGCGAACATCTGGATCGCCGTCATCGACGGATCCTTGAAGCGCTTGGACAAGCCGCTGACGATGCAGCCGAGGAACAGGGTGTTGTTGCACAGCGCGATCGCCACGAAGCTCAGCACGACGGCCGCGTCCAGCTTGCCCAGCCACCAGTAGAGGGCGAGGAAACTGCTGGTGGCAACGTACTCGAGCCCCGCCTGCAGCGTGATGCGGGTGCGAAGCCGGGTCTTCGCATCGAGCGGAAACGACATCAGGGGATTGTCGGCAGCGTCCTCCCGACCCTGAGGCCGGTCGGCGGGCACAAAATCACGCGGGGCGCACCGCAGCGCCCCGCCCCACGCATCAGACCGCGGCGCCCTTCATCTCCTGCGCCTTGGCCAGCACCGTCGACGCGTACTCGTCGGCCTTGATCACCCGGCCATAGGAGTCGGTCGTGCCGGGCGTCCAGTTGTCGCCGCCGTTGTACTTCTGCAGCATGTTCCTGGTGTCGCCACCCTTCGAGGCGAGGATCACGCCGGCCATCGCGATCTGGTCCTTCTGGTTGTTGTGGTCGTAGGCGTGGCCCATCTTCTCCTGGAACTTGCCCGCGTAGGCCTGGCGCGTGCTCGGCTCGACCTGCATCAGGCCGTCGCCGGCGCTCGGGCTGCCGGCCAGCGCCTTGCCGTACTGGCTTTCCTTTTCCATCTGCGCGGCCAGCACGTACGGATCGACGCCGGTCTTCTTGCCGGCCTCGACGCAGCCCTGCCACAGCTCGGCCGGCATGCCCGAGGGGCCCTTGCCGGGGTCGGCCGTCACGTTGCCCGGCGCCGGGCTGCCGGCCGTGGGCGACGGACTGCCCGTGGTGGGCGACGGGCTGCCGGCCGTCGGCGTCGGAGTGCCCGCGGTGGGCGAAGGCCCCGCAGGCGACGGGCTAGCGCCCGCCCCAGCGCCCCCTTCCAGCGGCGCGCCGGGGGGTTGCGGCAGGCTGTTGCCGAAGTTGCCCGCCTCGGGCGAGGGCTGGAAGCCACCGTCGCTGCCACCACCGCCCTGGCCCTGGGCGCCCTCACCCTGCATCGCCTTCAACAGCTGCGCCAGCAGTTGCATCACGCCGTTGAGCATCTGCAGCAGGCCGCCCACCATCTGATTCAGGTCGTTGCCGTTGAGGCCGCCGGCTTGGCCCGGGCCCTGCGGGCCACCCAGGCCTTGCAGGCCGTCTTCGAGATCGTCGGACGGCGGCGCGCACTGCCCGCAGGCCTGCTTCAGGTTGCCATTGATCAGGTTGCGCAGCTCCTGCAGCGCCCCTTGCGTGCCCTGGCTCGGCTGCACGCCGGCGGCCTGCATCATCTGCATCATCACGTCGAGCATGGTGTTGGCCATCAGGCGGCCCACCAGCTTGCTGCCCGATGCACCGCTGACGGCGTCGATGGCATTGCTCATGGTCGTTCCTTTCGCTGGGTCGGGTTGGGGGAGTCGTCCGCCCACTATCCGGCGACCGGGGCGCAGGAACAGCGGCGGAAGCGAAGCGACGTCGGGCCGCCCGAACGCGGCCGAGGCAAGATGCGCGTCCCATGACGCTCCTCATCGCAAGGCTCTGGTCCGTCGTGCTGGCCGTGACGGCCTGTGCGCTGCTTGCCGCCTCGCCACGGCAGGCGCTCGCGCGCGAGCTGCCGCCGGCCTTCATGGGCCTGCACCACACCGGCTGGTCGGTGAAGGACGGTGCACCCGGCCCGGTGACCGCGCTTGCGCAGACGCCCGACGGCTGGCTCTGGGTCGGCACGCCGACCGGCCTGTTCCGCTTCGACGGGCTGCGCTTCGAGGCGGTGCAGGTGCTGGCGGGACAGCGGCTGCCGGCGAGCAACATCCGTTCGCTGCTCGTGTCGCCATCGGGCGCGCTGTGGATCGGCGATGTGTTCGGCGGCATCACCTGCTACGAGGACAACCGGCTCACCCACTACGGCAGCGCCGAGGGCCTGCCGGGCCGCACCATCCTGCGCCTGGCGGCCGGCAGCGACGAGACGGTGTGGGCCGCGGCCGCCAGCGGCATCTACCGTCTCCGGCACGGCCGCTGGGAAGCCGCCGGGCCGACGCAGCCCCGCACGGTCGACGTGCTGGTCGACCGCCGGCTCACGGTGTGGGTGCGCTCGGGCCACCGGCTGTTTCGCCGCGGCCGCGACGACACGCTGTTCCGCGACATCGGGCCGGCGAGCGACAGCGACGTGCTGCGCATGGTCGAAGCAGCCGACGGCGCGGTGTGGGTGCCCGACGGCCACGCGGACTGGGCCCGCTACGACCCCTCGGGCCGGCTGCAGCCCGGCGGCTGGCTGCCCGGGCCGCAGGGCCGCGGCCAGGTGCTGTTCGACCGCGCCTCGGGCGTCTGGAGCGCCGCCGGGGAAGGCCTGGCCCGGCAGCCGCCGATGAGCAGCCCGCAGGAGGCGCGCCGCCCCCAGCCGCCGTTCACGGTCGTGGACGGGCTCACCGGCGAGCAGGTCTACACGATGCTCGAAGACCGCGAGGGCCTGGTCTGGGTGGGCACGAACCGCGGGCTCGACCGTTTCCGGCCCACCAAGCTCACCCGCGTGGGGCTGCCGGCCGGCTTCTCGAGGCTGGCGATCGCGCCGGCCGACGGCGGGGCGCTGTGGGTCAGCAGCGAGGAAGGCCGGCTGCTGCGCGTGGACGCCGACGGACGGCACGAGCAGGCCCTGCTCGGGCCCGACATCACCGCGGCCTACCGCGACCGCGACGGCTCGCTGTGGCTGGGCAACATGGACGGGCGGCTGTGGCGCCTGGCCGGCGCCAGGCCCACCGAGGTGGAAGCACCGCTCGGCGTCGCCGGGCGGCAGATCGTGCAAGCGATCGCGCGGGATGCCGCCGGCAGCCTGTGGCTGTCGGCCGGCGGCCTGCACCGCCTGGACCCGACGGGCTGGACCCGCATGTCGGGCCGAGACGGCCTGCCGCCCGGCAAGCCGATCACGATGGCGCTCGACCGCCTGGGCGTGCTGTGGCTGGGCTACCCGGGCAATCGCGTCGTGCGCTTCGCGGACAGGCGCGCCCAGGTCTTCGATGCCGCGAGCGGGCTCGACGTGGGCAATGTGCTGTGCCTGCAGCCCGGCGACAGCGGCCTGTGGGTCGGCGGCGATGCCGGCGTCTCGCTGTGGCGCAACGGACGCTTCCATCCGCTGGCCGGGAACGACGGCACCCTGTTCGCCGGCGTGTCCGGCATCGTCGAGACCACGCAGCACGAGCTGTGGCTCAACGGGACGGGCGGCGTCTCGCACATCGCGGCCGACGAGTTGGCGCGTTTCATCGCGCACCCCGCCCAGCGGCCGCGCTTCGAGCGCTTCGATCACCGCGACGGCGTCGAGGGTTCGCCGGCGCAGATCGCGCCGTTGCCCTCCGCGGTGCAGGGGGCCGACGGGCGGCTCTGGTTCGCCACCGACGGCGGCCTGGCGTGGGTCGATCCCGAGGCGGTGCCCTCCAACCCGCTGTCTCCGCCGATAGCGGTGCGCTCGCTGAAGGCCGGCGGCATCGAGCGGCCGGCTGGGTCGAAGATCTCGCTGCCGCCCGGCACCAGCGCGGTCGAGGTGGGCTACACCGCGCTCAGCCTCGCGATCCCCGAGCGGGTGCAGTTCCGCTACCGGCTCGACGGGGTGGACGCCGACTGGCAGGACGCCGGCAACCGCCGCGTCGCCTACTACACCAACCTCGGCCCCGGGCAGTACCGCTTCCGCGTGACCGCGGCCAACAACGACGGCGTGTGGGCCTATGGCGAGGCCGCCCTCGACTTCACCGTGGAGCCGGCATGGCACCAGACCCGGGCCGTGCGGCTGCTGGCGCTGCTGCTCGGCCTGTCGCTGCTGTATGGCGCGTACCGGCTGCGCATGCGCTACGTGACACGGCAGCTCGGCGAACGGCTGCGCGAACGGCAGCAGGAGCGCGACCGCATCGCTGGCGAGCTGCACGACACGCTGCTGCAGAGCATCCAGGCGCTGATCCTGCGGCTGCAGGTGGCGGTCGATCGACTGCCGCAGCATGAGCCCGCGCGCCGCATCCTCGAGCGTTCGATCGAATACACCGAGCAGGCCACTGCCGAGGCGCGCGATCGTGTCAGCGGACTGCGCGCGATGAACGAACCGCACACCGACCTGCCCGGCCAGCTGCGCCGCGCTGCAGCCGAGCTGAGCCTGGGCGAAGCCGAGGCGCGCGTCGAGGTCGATGGCCGTGAACGCGAGCTGCAGCCCACCGTGATCGACGAGCTCTACGGCGCGGCGCGCGAGGCGATGCTCAACGCGCTGCGGCACGCGCAGGCCCGCGAGATCGTGGCCCGGCTGCACTACGGCTACGACCTCTTCACGATCCAGGTCAGCGACGACGGCCGCGGCATCGACCCGGCCGTGCTGGACCTGGGCCGCCAGCCGGGACACTGGGGCCTGGTGGTGATGCGCGAGCGCCTGCAACGCATCGGCGGTGCATTGCATCTGTCCACCGGGGAGGAGGCGGAGGGTCGGCTGAAGGGCACGACGGTGACGCTGGCGGTGCCGGCGGGCCGGGCCTACCTGCAGGCTTCGCTGCTGCAGCGGCTGATCGGCTGGTGGTGGCGCCACCGGCCGGGGGCCGGCCGCGCGCGAACACTGCCGAAGACCCGGCGCTAGCGCTAGAACTCGCCGATGTTGGTGCGCAGCCAGTCGAGCGGGCGGCGCTGTTCGGGCTGGGGCGCGCGGTAGGCCAGCGCACTGGGCACCGAGAGCTCGACGACGGTGCCGCTGCCCTCCTCATGCCGGATGCTGAGGTAGCCGCCGAGCCGGCGTGCACGCTCGCGCATCGCCGGCAGTCCTGAATGGCCCGCGCTGCAGCCGTCCGCGAGGATCTGCGCATCGATGCCGGCGCCGTTGTCGCGCACCTCCACGCGCAGCATGTCGCTGCCGTAGGTGAGCACCGCATCGATCTGCGTCGCACCGGCATGCTGGAAGGCGTTGAGCAGCGCCTCGCGCGCGACACGGTAGGCCTCGTCTCCAACCTGCCCTTCGAGCTCGCGCGGCTGGCCGTGCAGCGCCAGCTGGAACGCCACCCGATAGTCGAGCGAGAGTTCTTCGCCGGCGGTGCTCAATGCGCCGCCGAGGTCGGCGCCGGCGCTGGAGGCCACGCGCAGCATCGCGAGCTGGTCACGCCCTTCGACCAGCACCTGGTCCGCCTTCTCGAGCGCCTCTTCCATCATCTGCCGCGCCGGGCCGTCGGGAGGGATGCGTTCGGCCACCGACTGGAAGCGCAGGATCAGCCCCTGGATGCCTTGCAGCAGCGTGTCGTGCAGC
Source organism: uncultured bacterium (assembly GCA_966212505.1). Taxonomy (GTDB): domain Bacteria; phylum Pseudomonadota; class Gammaproteobacteria; order Burkholderiales; family Burkholderiaceae_C; genus CAMLIZ01. The sequence goes on along the minus strand of CBIHRS010000026.1, from coordinate 52,061 downwards.
TCGCGTGCGATGCGCTCGCGCTCGACCAGGCGCTGCTGCCCCGCGAGCTGTTCCAGCTTGTCGAGCGAGGCGGAGAGGTCGCGGTTGCGTTCGACCAGCTTGTGGCGCAGCGTGCTGAACTGGGCGCCGATCGCGGTGAGCTGGCGCAGGCACAGCACGAAGAACAGCCACAGCACGAAGATGCCGAAGTCGGTGGCGGGCAATGGCGCGATCCGGCCGCGGATCAAGAACAGCGCCAGCCCCATCGACGCCCCGAGCAGCAGCCACGCAAGCGTGAACTGCCGGGGCTCGAAATTCATCATCGCGAAGTTGAAGGTCACGCACAGCGCCATCAGGAACAGCACCCACAGCTGGGGCGCTGCCATCAGGCCACCGAGCTGCACCAGGCAGGCGGTGACGATCTGCGCCTTCAGCATGCCCGGGTCGTTGAAGCGCAGGTTCCAGCCCTGGCGCACCACCAGCGCGAAACCGGCGGTCGAACCCACCGCTGCAACAAAGAACCCCAGCAGCACCGACCATGGCAGCTGGCCATCCCAGGCATAGAGCACCAGCACTCCGGACTGCAGAGCCGAATTGGTGATGGAAAGCAGCGTCATCCGGAGGCGGTGCTGCTGGAGCTTGCGCTGCCTCTGCGGGTCTTCTGTCATGGCGTGAGCGGGCGGGGCGTCGCGGCTCCGCCCAGCATAGCCCTCCGGAGGAAGGGCGCATCCCTCGAAAGAGGGAGATCCGCACATTCCCAAGGCCGGCAGCGCCGCGGTCACGCGGCGGAGAAACTGCTGTCGAATGGAAACGGCAGGCTGTCGGCCTCCGGCCCCGCGCCCCTGCCCTTCGCCTCCGCCAGCTGCCGCGGCTCGAGCACCAGCCGGTACCCCACGTTGTGGATGGCGTGCACCTGCACCGCCTCGCGCGTGTCGGTGCAGGCCGCGATCAGCTTGCGGCGCAGGCGGCTGATGTGCTGCTCGATCGTGCGCTTGGCGACGCTGACATCGCGGCCCCACACCTGCTGCGAGAGCGTGTGGAGGTTGACCACCTGCCCGACATGCTCGAACAACACCCAGGCGAGCGCGAACTCGCGCCAGGTGAGCTGGAACTCGCCGCCCGGGTGCCGCAGCGTGCGCGACGGCTCGTCGAGCTCGCACACGCCGACCCGCAATGACGACGGCTGGTCGCGATGGCGGCACACCTCCATGCGCGCACGCACGCGGTTGACCAGCGACTCCATCGCCTCGCCGAGCACGGCGTAGTCGGCCGCGCCATGGCGCAGCGCGCGGGCGATCTCCTGCGTGGAGCCCTGCCCGACGGCGACGATCGGCACCGTGGCCGCACCGCGGAATCGCAAGGCCGCGAGGCAGCTGGTGAGGTGGACGCCGTGGTCTTCCACCACCGCGATGTCGGCCTTGGGCGAATGCAGCGCGGCCACCAGCGCGAGCGCGCCGCTGTACTTGTCGACCACCATGCCCGCGTTCTGCAGTGCTTCGGCCACCGCAGCCTCGGCCCAGCGGTTGGTGAACAGCATCGCGACGCGAGGCGCGATGCTGGACAGATCTTCGTGGTGACTGCTGACCATCGTGAACCTCATCGGTAACTGGCAAGCCGGATAGAAAGCGGTTTCATCAAGCCGCGTGAATTTTTGATTGGCGGGGCCAGCGTATCTTGGGGTCCAGCTTTGCCAAACCCACCGTTGGGGCACGCGCTGCTCCCTCTTTTGGGTGATTCCATTTCATGGGGTTTCAACAAGCGGTGCTATCGTTGTGCGGCGTATCGCGTTGCCGTATGTCTTCAACATCCCATCGAGGGGGATCTGTACGCGTTGGCGTGCAAGCGCTCCCAGCCACGAACCCTTTGCGCAATAAGGTATCGATGCCACATGACTGCGCGTGAACCGATAACGGTGATGATCGTCGACGACCATCCGCTGCTGCGAGAAGGCATCGCGGGGGTGATAGAAGGCCAGCCCGACATGCGGCTTGTGGCCGAAGCGACCAACGGCGCCGAGGCGATCGAGGCCTATCGCCGCCACTGCCCCGACGTGACGCTGATGGATGTGCGCATGCCGGACGTCAACGGCATCGACGCGATGAGCGCGATCCGCGGCGAGTATCCGGACGCCCGCGTCGTCATCCTGACCACCTACCGCGGCGACGTTCAGGCCTTGCGCGCGATCAAGGCCGGTGCGCAGGGCTACCTGCTCAAGAGCTCGCTGCGCAAGGACCTGCTCGACACCATCCGCGCGGTGCACCAAGGCCAGCGCTGCATCCCGCCGGAGATCGCCACCGAACTGGCGCAGCACGTGGGCGACGACGCCCTGTCGGAGCGCGAGGTCGGCGTGCTGCGGCTCGTGGCCACGGGCAATTCCAACAAGCGCATCGCGACGCTGCTCGACATTGCCGAGGAGACCGTGAAGGCGCACATGCGCAGCATCCTCTCGAAGCTGGGCGCCAACGACCGCACGCATGCGGTGACGATCGCGCTGAAGCGCGGAATCATCGAGGTCTGACGCGCAGCGCTTCGCGCGACGCATCGCAGCTTCGCGCCGGCGGGCGTGGCCGCGCGGGCACATGGGACAGTGCTTCCATGAAGATCGAAGGCATCGACGAGGCTCGCAAGCCGCGGGCCGCCCTGCTGCAGCGCTGGCTCCCGCCGGAGCCGGTGGAAAAACAGCCCGAGCAAGCGCCATCGCCGCTGAGCGACCCGCGCATCGCGCCGATGCTCGAGCAATTGCTGCAGCAGTTGTTCATGCAGGCCGTGCTGCAGATGATGAACCAGGTCTTCAACCAGCTCGGTGCGGGCGGCAGCGGGCAGCCGTCTCCCGCCGCGGGCGGTGGCATTCCGCCGGCAGGTGGCCTCGCCGGCGCAGCCCCGGCATCAGCAGCGGCGCAACCTCCTTCGCCGCCGCCTGCGCCTGCGCCTCAAGCCCCCGGCATCGAGGCCCCTGCTCCCGCCGCGGCCGCTGCCGCTCCTGCACCCGAGGCCGCGCCAGCGGCACCGGCCGCCGAGTCGCCCAGCGGCACGGCGGCCGTCAATGGCGGCGGCCCCAATTCGTTGACCCTGCGCAACAACACCGACCAGCCGATGCAGGTGGCGTTCTTCCGCAACCTCGCGCCCGGCGAGCATCCGAGCTTCAACGGACCGGAAGCCACCTTCACGCTGAAGCCGCACGAATCGCTGAAGGTCGCGATGCCGGAAGACTGGCAGGGCCGCGTGCAGAAGTGGAGCGGCAGTACGCAGGACAACGCCAACTGGGCCGAGATCAACTTCGAGAAGAGCACGAAGAAGATCTGGTTCGATGAGAGCGACATCCCCGGCCGCAACAGCTCGATCAAGATCACCGCACCCGATGGTCCGGTGGCGGGCAGCGACCGCAGCCTGCTCAGCCAGGCGCCGGCCGACATCGTCACCAACGACAGCTCGGGCCAGAAGGTCATCAAGGCCCCGCAGTGGTTCACCGGAGAGACCAACCAGGCCTCGGTCGACTTCCTGGACCGCACGCTGGGAACCAGCAACGCATACGTGCTGCCCGACGACAACAACGCCGTGCGTGTGAGCGAGGCGAACTCATTGACGGTGGATTTCGGCGAGGCCTGATGCTCCACACGGCTGTCGCCTGCAACAGCTGCTTGCAATCGATTCAAAGCCGGCACGCCCAACTCCGGGAAAGCGATGAATCCGGTTTCAAGAAACCGCTTTCAGAATCCGCGACCGCATCACGCGACTGCTGGAAGGAACCTGCCGTGCAACTGCTCCTGCCCTCTGCCCGCCATGCCCTGCTCATCGCCCTGGCCCTCTGCGGCCTGGCCGGGAGCGCCCTCGCGCAGACCAAGGTCGTCGGCTACATCCCGTCGTACAAGGGCCTGCGTGCCGTGGCGGATCGCACCGACCTGAGCAAACTCACGCACCTGAACATCGCGTTCGCCAACCCAGCCCCGGGCGGCAGCTTCCTCAACGGCGGCAGCCCTGCCTGCATGGAGGCCGCCACCGGCACCGACATCAGCTATGTGGTGCAGAAGGCGCACGCCGCCGGCGTGAAGGTGCTGGTGTCCTTGGCGGGTGGGGTGATCCCCTCGTGCTCGGGTGACTGGCAGAGCCTGTTGCAACCGGCCAATCGCGCCAACCTCATCAACAGCCTCGTGCAGTTCGTCAACACCTTCGGGCTCGACGGCGTGGATGTCGACCTCGAAGGCGCCCTGCTCACGGCCATCGACAACGCCGGCAACTACACGCCCTTCATCCAGAGCCTGCGCAGCGCACTGCCGGGCAAGCTGATCACCGCGGCCACCGCCACCTACGACGGCGGGATGATCCCGATCTCGTCGCTGCCGTCGTTCGACTTCGTCAACATCATGTCGTACGACGCGGTGGGCCCCGGCTGGGGCACGGTGGGCACCGAGCATTCGCCCTACTCGCTGGCCCAGAGCAACATCGCCACCTGGCAATCGCGCGGCCTGTCGAAAGACAAGCTGGTGCTGGGCGTGCCGTTCTACGGCTACGGCTTCAACGGCTATGCCGCTTCGTACGGCTTCGCCGACATCGTCAACCAGTTCGGCGCGGCCGCGGCGCAGAGCGACCTGATCGGCACGCTGTGCGCGAGCTGCGGCTACATCACCTACAACGGCATCCCGACCATCAAGGCCAAGACCCGGCTGGCGATGCAGCAGGGCTCGGGCGTGATGATCTGGGAACTCTCGCAGGACGCCTCCGGCGCCAACAGCCTGCTCGCCGCCATCCGCGCCGAGATGGGCAACACCCAGCCCACCAGCGTGGCCACGGTGTACCAGCACTGCAACTACGGCGGCTATGCGGTCGCGCTCAACGAGGGCCGCTACACGCTGGCGCAGCTGCAGGCGCTGGGCGTGCGCAACGACGACCTGTCGTCGCTCAAGGTCAACCCGGGCTACCAGGTCACGCTGTACGAAGGCGACAACTTCAGCGGCCGCAGCGTCGCCAAGACCGCCAACGTCGGCTGCCTGGTGGACGACGCCTTCAACGACCTCACCTCCTCCGTCACGGTGACCAAGGTCTCGTCGGCCTGGCAGCTGCACGTCGAGGCTGAGAACTACAGCAACCAGAGCGGCGTGCAGACCGAGGCCTGCAGCGAAGGCGGCCGCAACGTCGGCTGGATCGACGCCGGCGACTGGATGGTCTACGGCAACATCACATTCCCGAGCAGCGGCAGCTATCGCGTGGAATACCGCGTGGCCAGCCCCAGCGGCGCAACGCTGTCGCTCGACCTCAACGGCGGCAGCATCCAGCTCGGCCAGGTGAGCATCCCCGCCACCGGCGGCTGGCAGAACTGGACCACGGTCTCGCAGACCGTGACCATCAATGCCGGCACCTACAACGTCGGCATCTATGCGCCGGCGAGCGGCTGGAACCTGAACTGGATCCGCTTCACGAAGCTCTGAGAAAGCGCAGGCCCAACACCAGCGGCACCGCTGCCAGATCAACGGCCACCACCGAGAGCCAGATCGCCCCTGGCCATCGCGCACGAACGACGGCGTAGAGGACCGAGAACGCCAGCGGACCGACGATCGAGGCCAGGCTGACGACCGAGGCCAGCACACCCTGCAGCTGGCCCTGCTGCCGCTCGTCGACCAGGCGCGTGGCCAGCGACTGCAAGGCCGGAACCCCGATGCCGGCCAGCGCGAAGACGGGCATCACCGCGAACACGGTTGCGCCATGGCGCGCGAACGCCATCACGACCAAGGCGATGCAGGCGCCGGTGAGGCCGGCCAAGACAGCGCCGCGCTCGCCGAGCAGCCTGACCGCGGGGCCGGGCAGCAAGGCCTGCGCCAGCGACTGGCAGAGACCGAAGGCACCGAGCGACAGGCCGATCCACAGGCCGTTCCAGTGGAAGGCATCCTGCCCCCAGAGCGACCAGCAGGTGCCATAGACCTCGCCACCCGCGCTGAGGATGAAGAAGACGACGGTGACGGGCACCAGGCCCTTCATGGCCAGCAGCCAACGCAACGGGCGCAGTGGGTTGAGCAGCGCGAGGTCGATCTTCTCGCGGGCTGGTGCGCGCGATTCCGGCAGCACGAACCACGCCAGCAGCAGGTTGCCCGCATTCAGCAGCGCGGCCGCCACGAACGGAAGCCTCACGCCGTGGTCACCCAGCAGGCCGCCGATCACCGGCCCGACGATGAAGCCGATGCCGAACATCGCATTGAAGAGGCCGAAGCGGCGGGCGCGCTGGTCTTCGCTGGAGATGTCGGTGATGTACGCAGTGGCGACCGACATGTTGGCACTCGTCAGCCCGGCGATCGCGCGGCCGACGAACAGCATCCACAGCTGCGGCGCGAGTGCCATCACGCCGTAGTTGATGGCGGCTCCGCCGAGCGAGACCAGCAGCACCGGACGCCGGCCGAGGCGGTCGCTCAACGCACCGAGAACCGGTGCGAAGGCGAACTGCATCACCGCATACAGCGAACTCATCACACCGATGTAGGGTGCGACATCGCCTGCGTGCGTCACGTCTTCGAGCAGCCGCGGCAGGATCGGAAAGACCAGGCCGATGCCGACGGCGTCGAGCGCGATGGTCGCGAAGATGACGATCAGTGGTTTGTTCATTTTTGTACTCAGTACACTTAATGTACTCAGTACAATATCTGCATGTCAACACCGCCCGACCTCCGCTCCCGCAAGCGCCAAGCCACGCGCCAGGCGATCTCCGATGCCGCCACGCGCCTGTTCATCGAACGCGGCTTCGACAACGTGACGGTGGACGAGATCGCCGCCGCCGCCAACGTGGGGCGGATGACCGTGTTCAACCACTTCGCCCGCAAGGAAGACATGTTCTTCGACCGCGACGAAGAAGGCCGCGAGCTGCTGCGCGCCGCGCTGCGCGACCGCGAGGCCGGTGAATCGCCGCTCGAGGCCCTGCACCTGCTCGCCCATCGGCTGGTGGCGGCCAAGAGCCCCGCGGTGGAGTTCTCGCCGCGCAGCCAGAGCTTCGTCGAGGCGATCGAGGCCAGCGACACGCTGAAGGCCCGCGTCCGGGCCTTGCGCGACGAGTTCGCGCAGGTGCTGGCCGATGCGCTGTGCGAAGCCGTCGGCAGCAAGCCCGGCGATGCCGACGCTCATCTCGCCGGAGGCCTGCTGCTGGCGACCTGGGGCGCGGCCTTCTTGCATGCGCACCGGGTGTTCCGGCAGAGCAAGAGCACGAAGAAGGCGGAGGCCGCCTTTCTGGCCATCGTCGATCGGGGGGCGGCGGGCGTGAAGGCCGCGATGGCCGGCACGCCCTACGACGGTTGACAGGCCGGCGTCACGCGGTCGCCAGCGCCACCGCGTCGGCACCGGCCGGCAGGCGCATCGGCGCCGCGGCATGGGTGACCGCACGCCACACGGCCTCGGCGACGTCCTGCGAGTGCGTGACCGGCGTGGAGGTGTCGCGCAGCGCGGTGAACACACGCTCGGTGAAGTCGGCGTAGGCCTCGTGCGCGCTAGCGGCCATCAGCCTGCGGGCGTTGTCGGCGAAGTGGGTTTCCGGCGAACGGCCCGGCAGCACGATGCGCACGCGGATGCCAAACGGCGCCAGCTCCAAGGCCAGCGACTCGGTGAACGCATTCACCGCGGCCTTGCTGCCGGTGTAGACCGACAACAACGGCAAGGGCTTCAGCGTCACGCTCGAGGTCACGTTCACGACCACGCCGGCGCGCCGCTGCCGGAACTGCGGCAGCACGGCGCGCGTCATCTCGATCGTGCCCAGCACGTTGGTCTCGAAGACCTCGCGCGCGCTCTCAGGCGCCACGCCTTCCAGCGGTGCCAGCAGGCCGATGCCGGCGTTGTTGACGAGCGCGTCGACCGGCCCGGCCGCTTCGACGCAATGGCGGATGCTCTGGGCATCGGTCACGTCGAGCGGCAGCACCTTCAGCAGGTCGGAGCGGGGCAGCAGGTCTTCGCGCGGCGTGCGCATCGTGGCAACGACACGCCAGCCCCGCTCGAGGAACAGCTTGGCGGTGTGAAGCCCGAAGCCGGACGAGCAGCCGGTGATCAGGACGGTGGAAGTGGCGGACATCTCAAACTCCATAAACAAGGCAATGCCTGCACGATAGGCCGCCGCAACAGGACTGACTACACTTGCAAGTCCGCTTCTTTGTTCTGATCGTCCAGCATGATCGATCCCTTGGCCGAAGTCGTCTCACTGCTGCGGCCCGGCGCACCGTTTTCCAAGCTCGTCGTCGCATCGGCGCCGTGGGCCGTGCGGCGGACGGAGCTGGGGCGTCCGTTCTACTTCGCGGTGCTCGAGGGCAGCTGCCGCCTGACGATCGACCGCCCCGACCGCAGCGACACGATCACGCTGGACGAAGGCGATTTCGCATTGATCCCTGCAGCGCGCGCCTTCGCCACCTCCAGCCTCGACCGGCAGCCGCCGCGGGAAGGCGAAGCGGTGGATACGCCGATCACACCGATGCCGGGCGGCGCGCGCGTCGGTGATCCGCACGGCGAGGTGACGCTGCGCATGTTGGTCGGCCATTGCGAATTCGGGTCGCCTGATGCGGCGCTGCTGGTGCCGCTGCTGCCGGATTGGGTGCATGTGCGCGGCGGACAACGCCTGTCGACGCTGGTGCAGTTGGTCGCCGACGAATCGCGCGCCGACCGGCCCGCGCGTGAGATCGTGATGGCCCGCCTGCTCGAGGTGCTGTTGATCGAAGCCCTTCGGTCCACGGCCGATGCGGCACCATCGCCGGGCCTCGTGCGCGGGTTGTACGACCCGAAGCTGGCGCTGGCATTGCGATGCCTGCATGAGCGGCCCGCCGATGCGTGGAGCGTGGCCGAGCTGGCCGCCGAAGCGGGCATGTCGCGCTCGGCCTTCTTCGAGCGCTTCAGCCGCACGGTCGGCATGGCCCCGATGGAATACCTGCTGACCTGGCGCATGGCGCTCGCGAAGCAGATGCTGCGGCAACGAGAGCTGCCGATGGCCGAGATCGCCGATCGGGTGGGCTACAGCTCGGTCGGCACCTTCGGCGTGGCGTTCACGCGGCATGTGGGCATGCCGCCGGGGCAATACGCCAGGCTCACCGACCGGTAGTCCACTGCTTCAGCTCCCCTTCGAGGTTCTTCAGCGAGATGTTCGGCCGCGCCTGGTCGAAGAACACCGCGACCAGCAAGGCCAGCATCAGGATCGCGACCGCGCCCTTGATCGGCTGGCTCAAGTTGTTGGGCTCGAGCTTGTCGGCCGTCTTCGCGATCAGGCCGAAGGCCAGGTCGATGAGCACCAGGATCAGCATGATCGGCGCGGCCACCTTCACCACCGTGTTGAAGTAGCCGTGGATCTGGAACTTCAGAAAGTCCTCCAGCCCCGCGGTCAACGCCGGCGCCAGCGTGGCCAGCGGCCACCAGCGGAAGCTCTGGAACAGCAGCCCCACGCACACCACCATGCCGCCCAGCATGTAGAAGCCCGAGATCACCAGCTGCGTCAGCAGGTTGCTCACCGGCGTGCTCTGCTCGCCGCTCAGCGGGTTGGTCAGCTGCACGTTGTTGTAGCCGGCCGCGGTGTCGACCAGCGCACCCACGCCCTGCGCGACCCAGAACACCACGCCGAACGCGATGCCCAGCATCACGCCGATCAGTGCCTCCTTCAGCAGCACGGCCATCAGCGTGAACATCGAGAAGGTGTTCATCAGGTCGGCCGGCTGGCCCCAGGCGACGAAGAAGCCGAGCACCATGCACATGCCGTTGCGCATCGGCCCCTGGATCACCTGGTCGGAGGTGGCCGGCATCACCAGGAAGGCGGTGTACAGCCGCAGCGTCGACAGGCCCAGCATCCCGAACAGCACGAACATCGGCTCGGCCGCGAGCGGCAGGCTGAACAGGTTCTTGACAGCGCTTTCCATCGTTTCAGGCCTCGGCCAGCTCCCATTGCTCTTCGCGCGCCTGCGCGAGCAGCCGCGCCACTGCAGCTTCTTCCGACTCTTCGTCCTGCGTGTCTTCCTGCGCCAGCTCGATCTGCTGCGCGAGCTCGCGGCGGCGCTGCTGCAACTGCTCGAGCTGCTGCTCGGCGCGCTGGATGGCACGGCGCATCTCGGCCAGCGTCTGCTGCGCGGCCTGCAGCGCCTGCGCGGCGCTCGCCGTCTGAGCGGCCGCGCGTTGCGTGTTGCCCGCCAGCGTCTCGAGCACATGGCGCAGCGTGATCAGGTCGCTCGGCAGGAAGCCTTCGGGCCGCGTCGTCAGCGTCTCGATCTTGTCGTTGCAGGCGGTCTCCTCGTCGCGGCAGGCCTGCTCCTGCTGCTGCGCCTGCGCATGCTGCGCCTCGCAGGCCTGCACCTGCTGCGCCTGCTGGGCCGCCGCCTCTTCGTATTGGTCGATGCGGCGGCGCTTGAGCTTGAGCAGTTGGTCGAGGGCGCGCAGCGGGTTCGGCATCTCGGGCTCGCTACTGCGTGATCGAGGCCAGCGCCTGCAGCGTCTGCTCGAACGGCCACAGGTCGGAGGTGGCCTGGCTCAGGAACTCGCGGATCATCTCGATCTTCTGCACCGCCTCGTCGGCCAGAGGATCGTTGCCGGGCCGGTACTCGCCCATCTGGATCAGCGTCTCCATCTCGTCGTACTTGGCCATCAGCTTGCGCATCTTGCCGTTGGCATCCTGGTGGTCCTTGGGCACGATCTGCGACATCACGCGGCTCAGCGAACCCAGCACGTCGATCGCCGGGTACTGGTTGCGCGCCGCGATCTTGCGCGACAGGATCATGTGGCCATCGAGAATGCCGCGCACCTCCTCGGCGATCGGGTCGGAGTTGCTCTCGTCCTCCGCCAGCACCGTGTACAGCGCGGTGATCGAGCCGGTGGCGCCCATGCCGGCGCGCTCCAGCAGCCGCGGGATCTCGGCGAACACCGAAGGCGGGTAGCCGCGCCGCGCCGGCGGCTCGCCGGCCGCCAGGCCGATCTCGCGCTGTGCCCGCGCGAAGCGGGTCAGCGAGTCCATCATCAGCAGCACCTTCAGGCCGCGGTCGCGGTAGTACTCGGCCACCGCGGTGGCCACATGCGCGGCCTTGGCGCGCTCGATCGACGAGCGGTCGGAGGTGGCGCACACCACCACCGAGCGGGCCATGCCGGTCTCGCCGAGGATGATCTCGATGAACTCGCGCACCTCGCGGCCGCGCTCGCCGATCAATGCGATCACGCTGATGTCGCATTGCGTGCCGCGCGCGAGCATGCCCATCAGCGTGGACTTGCCCACACCGGCCGGCGCGAAGATGCCCATGCGCTGGCCCTGGCCGAGCGTGATCATGCCGTCGATCACCTTCACGCCGGTGGGCAGCGGATGCTCGATCATCTCGCGCTCCATCGGCGTGGGCGGCAGCGCGAACACCGGCCGCTCCTCGTCGCAATTGGTGATCGGGCCCTTGCCGTCGATCGGCTGGCCGAGGCTGTCGATCACGCGGCCCAGCAGCCCCGGCCCCACCGGCACGCTGAGCACGCGGCCACAGCCCACCACCTGCGTCTGCCCCGCGGTGACGCCGATGATGGAGCCAAAGGGCGAGAGGATCGTCTGCCCGCGCGCGAAGCCCACCACCTCGGCCACCTGCAGCACCTGGCCGTTCGAGTCGACGAGATTGCACAGCTCGCCGAGCTTGGCCTCCAGCCCGGTGGCACGCACCAGCGTGCCGATCACCTCGACCACCTTGCCCGAGCGCGAGACCATCGAGCTGCCGCTGAGCTCGACCTCCATCCAGTGGGTCAGGTCGCTCAGGTTCATGCGGGCTCGTCCTCCGCCGCCGCGCGCCGCACCGCTCGCGCCATCGCGGCGCGCAGCCCGTCGAGCTGGGTCTGCAGGCTGGCATCGAGCACGCCGAGGTCGGATTCGAAGATGCAGCTGCCGGCGCGCAGGTTGCCGTCGGCCACCACCTCCACCTGCAGACCAGCCTCGTGAAGATCATCGATCGACGCGATGCAGTCGCGCGCCTGCTGGTAGTCGTCGGGGCCGACACGCAGCTTCAGCGAGGTGGCACCGCGGGTCAGCGACTGCACGTTCTTCAGCGCGCGCTGGTAAAGCGACGCGCGGTCCTGCGACTGCACGATGCGCTCGACCGCATGGGTCACGATGTCGGCCAGCTTCTCGTGCATCTCGCGCACCACGCGGGTCTTGTCGACCGCAGCCGAGGCCTGGCGCTCGTGCCAGTCGCTCACCGCCTGGCGCATGCCTTCGTCGTAGGCCTGCCGGCGTGTCTGCTCGGCCTGCTCCTGCGCCTGCTGGACCAGGCGCTGCGCCTCCTGCCGCGCGGCCGCCAGCTCGGCAGCGGCGGCCTCGCGTGCGGCGGCCAGCAGTTCGTCGCGGTCGCGTTCGATGCGCCGGCGCAGCGCCTCGAGCGTCTGCAGTTCCTGCACCTCGGCGGCGCGGATCACGCCCTCCTCGACGCCCATCGTCCCCACTGCGGTGTCGATCCACACTAGCATGGCCAGGCCACCTCCAAATCATTCAGGGCCTGCACGGCCTGCGCCGGCGCGAACTCGGCGCGCGCCTGGCGACGCCGCCTGGGCATCGCGAGCAGCTGCGGCGGCAGCGAGAGCCGCACGATGCGGCGGTACAGCCGGTCGTCGCGATCGAGCATTTCGAGCCAGTCGACATAGCCCATACAGGCCCAATGCAGCGGCGACCACACCGCCACGTCGGCACTGACCGGCCGCCCGCGCAGCCCCAGCCGCGCGAGCGGATCGAACAGCTCGCCCAGCACCTCGCGCAGCGAATCGCGCGCCTCGCGGTCGATGCAGCAGCGCAGCACGCCGGGCCGGCGCGCCAGTGCCAGCGCACACAGGCTGCGCTGGATCGCGGACCGGTCCTGCAGCGCGAGCCGCACCTCGGGCAACGACAGGCGATCGGCCGGCGGCGCGCCGCGGCTGTCGTTGAGCAGCAGCACGCCGAGCAGCCGGCCCTGCGCCGCGGCGTCGATCACCTGGGCCAGGAAGGGCCAGCGTTCGACGATCAGCGGATGCCAGGCTTCGTCGAGGTGCTCGGGCAGCGAGAACAGCTTGGCCTGCAGCTCGGCCAGCCACGCGGCCAGCGCATGCGGTGCAGCCGCCTCGAAGACCGACGCCCGGGTGTCCATGCCGCTCGCGCCGCTAACGATCAGGCTGCAGGATCGGGCTGGGGCAGGCCGTCGCGGCGCGGTGCGAAGCGCTGCGCCAGGCCGGCCGGCAGCCATTGCGGCTTCAGCATCGCCACCGCGATGGTGCCGCCCCCGAGCAGCAGCAACAGCCCCAGCACACCGCCGCCGATCCACCAGCCCAGCCGCGACGGCTCGGGCGGCGGCGGAGGCGGCGTTTCCATGCCGGGCACCAGCGTGACGGTGACGTTCTCGTAGGCCAGGCCTTCGACGCTGCGCGCGACGAGGTTCTTGATGGCCGGCGTGAGCGAGGTGATGTCGGTGTCGGGCCGGTACTTGACGAACACCGACGCGCTCGACGGCTTGACCACCGTGGCCATCGGGTCGTTGTTGGGCAGCACGATGTGCACCTGCGCAGTGACCACGCCGTCGATCTTGGTCAGCGTGTGCGAGAGCTCCTGCGACACGCCGTGGATGAAGCGCACGCGCTCCTCGGTGGGCGTGGAGATCATCCCTTCCTTCTTGAACATCTCGCCGAGGTTGGAGAACTTCTCGCCCGGCAGGCCGTTGGCGCGCAGCACCGCGAGCGCGCGCACCACCTGCCCCTCGTCGACCGTCACGCTCCAGGTCTTGCCGCCATCGGGCGTGGTCTTCTCCGCCTGCACGGCATTGCTCAGCAGCACCGCCACCATGTCGTTCGCATCGGCCTCGGTGCGCTTGGTGTAGAGCTCGGTCTTGCATCCGGCCAGCAGCATCACCGCTCCCAGCACCAGGGCGCCGCCCAGGCGCCGATAGAAGCCAGCACTCCACGTCATCCACGACTCCCTGATCGAACGCGCAGCCGATGCCGCGACGCACCACCACGTTAGCGCCGCCCCTCGCGCGGCCCGCATGCCATGCGAAGCGCTGCGGCGAAGCGCGAACCCCTGGCAAGCCCTTCGCGCGGCCGACGCCGGCTTCGCGCCGCATGCGCGGCGGGCCGCGGCGCTCGCGCACAGTGCCGCCATGCCATTCGCATCCAGGCGCATCACCATCGCCATTGGCCTCGCGCTCGCGACGGCCACCGCCGGCGCAGCGCAGACCGAGCTGCGCTACCTGTGCACGCTGCCGGACGGCAGCACGCGCTCGTTCGCGCAGAACCTCGGCGATTTCCGCATGAGCATCGGCGTGTGCCGCACGCAGCAGGTGCCCGTCGCGCCGCCGGCGCGCACCGAGCGCGACGACACGCCGGCATCGGTGGAGGTGCGGACGATCGAAGCCCGCGCAGAGCCCGGCGGCGCTGGGCCGCGGCTGCCCGAAGGCATTGCGCACTGGGTGCACAGCGCCTGCCGTCGCCACGGCATCAGCCCCTCGCTCGCCGCAGCGGTGATGTATGTGGAATCGCGCTTCCAGCCGGGCGCTCGCTCGCCCAAGGGCGCCCTCGGGCTGATGCAGGTGATGCGCACCACCGGCTCGCGCTACGGCGTGCATTCGGAGGCGCAGTTGCTCGACCCGCAGACCAACATCGAGGTCGGCGTGCGCTACCTGCGCGACCTGCTGCAGATGTTCCCCGGACGGGTCGACCTCGCGGTGGCGGCCTACAACGCCGGCGAAGGCGCGGTGGTGAAGCACGGCTATCGCGTGCCGCCGTATGCCGAGACGCGGCAATACGTCGACCAGGTGATGGCGCTGCTGCGCCGCAGCTCCTGAGCGGCGCTCAGCCCGGCGCGCGGCCCTTCGACGCCGCGACGAGCGCATCCTGCTCCTCGAGGCGGTACCAGCGGTGCACGCCCTGGTGGCTGTCCAGCCAGTACCGGCCGCTCGCCAGCTGTTCCTTCGTGGGCTGGAAGCTCTCTTCGAGCAGCCGCGGCGCGAGCGGGTCGCCCGTCGCTGCGACGAGCGAGCCTTCGGGCACATGGCCTGGCCGCGTGGTGGCCAGCGGCGACTGCTTGTAGAACATCCAGCGGCTGCCCTCCTCGCCCTGCGCGTCGAGCAGCACCTGGCCCGTGGAGAGCTCGCGCAGAGACGGCGTGTACCGCTCGTGGATCACCGGCCCCGAATGCGACGGGAAGTCGTTGACATACACCAGCGGAGCCGGCCCCGGCTTCGGGATGCGGTGCAGCGCCTGGGCCACGCGCTCCTTCGCGGCCTCGCGGCGACCGGGCTCCGGCTGCGCGCGCGACCAGCGTTCGAAATCGGCCCGGGCCGCAGCGGCAGGCGACGTGTCCGGCTGGGCCGGAAGCGCAGCGCGCGGGCGATGTGATCCTTCTGCCGGCTTCGTGTCCCTGACCTTCAGCGGCAGGTGGCTGACCAGGCGCTGCAGCCTCGTCGCATCCGGACCCGGCGGTGCCGCGGGGGCATGCCCGGTGAGCGTCTTGCCGTTGGGCAGAGGGATCTTCGGGAAGGCCATGCCTACTGGTTCTTCATCAGCGTCTGCATGCCGTTCTTGCCGCTCTGGGCGACGTGGGTGCAGGCGGTGAACTGGAAGTGCGTGACCGAGATCTGCATCGTCATTTCCATCTGGCGCGCCGCGAGCTCATGGAAGTTGAGGTTCGGCGCGTCCTCGACGAAGCGCTGCATGTTCTGGAAGGTCTGGCGCATCATCACGTCGCTCTTGCCGAGGATGTCGGTGCCCACCGACTCGTGATGCGTGGTGTGCGGCACGTTGTGCTGCACGGCGTTGGGGTCGTGGGCCATCAGCCGGTCGAACTGCTCCGACAGGGAGCGCATGTCTCCCGTCGGATGCGCCACGTGGTCGAGCAGGCCCTGGCCGGAGATCGCGTCGATCGAGATGCTCATCGCCGCCCTTTCGACGCGTCAGGCGCGCAGGAATGCACCGGGGTACGACGCCGCCGCCGCGGCCGCGATCGCCTCGCGCGACGCATCGGACGCCATCGCCTTGCTGCTCTCTTCCGCCTCGCGGGCCTGCACGGCCTCGGCGGGGTTGATCAGGAGCTTCATCAGGTAGCTGGCTTCCTCGTCGCCGCCGTTGTCGATCACTTCCTTCGCGTTGTCCATCCACTGGCCGTCGCCCGAGACGTACTGGCAGTACGTCAGCAGCGCCTTGGCCTGCAGGCCGCTGTGCTCGCTGGTCGAGGTGGTCGACAGCAGGCGGATCGCGTCCTTGTAGAAGCCGCGCTTCATCAGGATCCAGGCCTCGTAGGTGTCGAACTCGGCGATGCGGGGGCGCATGGCGCGCAGGCCCAGCAGCACGGCTTCGGCATCGTCCAGGCGGTTGTGGGTCAGGCCGAGGGTCAGCACGTCCATCACGGCCCAGCAGGTCTGCTTGCTGGTGAGCTTCGAATCCATGGTCGGATCTCCGGAAGTGAAAGATGAAGGCCGGCCGCCGGGCAGCGGCGCCGCTGCCCGGAAGGCCGGAGGATCAGTTGAAGACCAGCTGGTTCACCGTGATGTTCACCGGCGGCTGCTGCACCGGGCCATGGCCCATCGGCATGCCGAGCGCCGACGATTGCGGCGCCAGCGCGTGCGGCGCCAGCGCCTTGCCCGCGGCGGCACCCGGGCCTCCCAGCGTGCCGAACGTGGCGACGGCCATGTCCATCAGGCCGGACTCCACCTTCTGCAGGCCCTTCTGCACGCCCAGCAGGCCCTGCTCGAGGCCGGCCGGGCCGCCCACGTGAGCGCCCACGGTCGGCGCATGGGCCGCGCCCGGCGCGCCCTGCTGCAGCGCGCCCATGATGCCCTGGGCCGCGCCCATCAGGCCCTGCGCGGTGCCCATCAGGCCTTGCGCCGCGCCGGACAGCGCCTGCGCGCCCATCATCGGCGCCTGCGCGACCTTGCCCAGGCCCTGCTGCGCGGCGTTCATCAGGCCTTGCTGCAGGCCCATGATGCCTTGCTGGATGCCCATCAGGCCCTGCTGCATGCCCATGATCTTCTGGAACAGCTGCGGCAGCAGCTGCTGCGCGCCCTGGTTGCACAGGCCCTGGCCGACGCCCTGCGGCGCACCGCCGCCCATGCCGCCCAGGCCCTGCGCGCCGCCGCCGAGCATCTTCATCAGCGGCGACAGCACCTGCATCAGGCCCTGCATGATCTGCATCATGCCCTGCTGGCCGGCCTGGCCGAGGCCGCCGAGCGCGCCCAGTGCCAGCTGCGGGCCGAGGCCGGCGAGCTTGCCGGGACCGCCCTGCAGCAGGCCGGCGATGCCGCCGCCACCCCCGCCGCCACCGAGCAGGCCGCTGATCAGGTCCTTCGCGCCCTTGAGGTTCTGCGCCAGGTCGAACGCGCCGTTGACCGCGCCGAAGGCGTTGTTGGCCAGGTCGAGCCGGCGGTTGAACTTGGCCGAATCGAACTTCTTTGCGCCGTTCACGTCGGGCGGTCCGTCGCTCTTGTTCTGGACGAAGCCGCCTTGGTTACCCTGTGGTCCCTTGGTCTTCATGAATCACTCTCCTTGAATTGAATGCCGATGTCACATCAGCTGCTGGGGCATCTGCGACGGATCGAACATCGTGTTGATGTCGTCCAGGCCCTCGTCGCCGTCACCGAAGTCGTC
Organism: uncultured bacterium; assembly: GCA_966212505.1. GTDB lineage: Bacteria > Pseudomonadota > Gammaproteobacteria > Burkholderiales > Burkholderiaceae_C > CAMLIZ01. Next base: position 34,538 of record CBIHRS010000026.1, on the reverse strand, counting down.
GAGCGGGCCACCGCCTTGCGGCAGCTGCTGCGCGAAGCTGCTGGCCCCCGGACTCGCGCCGCCGCCCTGCTGCTGCTGCATCTGCGACATCAGCTGGACGACCATCTGCATCAGCTGCATCAGCATCTGCAGCAGGCCGGACATGCCGTCCTGGCCCTGCCCCTTGGCGCCACCGGCCGACTCCGGTCCGCCGGCCCCTTCGGGACCCGCGGCGCCTTCGCCCCCCTGACCGCCCTGCACCTGCTGCGCTGCCTGGTGCTGGTTGCCGTTGACCACGTCGCGCAGCTCCTGCAGCGCGTTGCGGGTCTCGGGCGAGGTCTGGAGGCCGGAGCCCGCCAGCGACTGCTGGAGCATGTCGAGCAGCACGTTCGACATGAGCTTGTTGACGCCCCTGGCTGCGCCGGCGCCACTGATCGGATCGATCTCACCCACCTTGCTCTCCTGTTGAATGGATCAAAGGGGCCGCGGGATGCGTCAGCAGAGGCCTTTGAAGCCTTCCGTCGATCCCTTGACCATCTTCGCGGTGCCTTCGACGATGTCGTTCTGCGCCTTGAGGATGGATTGCTCCTGCATCGCCTTCTGCTCGAGCTGGGAGATCGCGCGGTTCTGCGCCAGGCTCTGCGTCATGTCGGATTGGAGCTGGGCGACCTGTTTCCAGCCGTCGCCTACACCACTGGTTCCTGCCATTTCACTTCTCCATCAAAGTAATGACGCTTGCTGCGTCGTTGAATCGCCGGCGGCCCCATGCCGCCCGCAATGCTCTGGGTCGTCAGTGCACCTGCAGCGCCGACAGGTACTGGATCAGGTTGGTCGCGGCCTCGCGTGCCACCTGGTCGGTGCTGGTGGCCAGCACGTTCTCGATCAGGTTCTTCCACTCGGGGTTGCCGGCCAGCATCAGCGACACCGCCAGCGCCACCTTGGCCTTGTCGTCGTCCGGCACCTCGTCGAGGCGCTTGCCGATCTGCTCCGAGGCATAGCTGGCATCGCCGCCGATGCCCTGCGCCAGCGCGCGGTACATGCGGAACTGCGCCGGGTCGGCCAGCGTGGCCTCGACCGCGTTGTTGACGCGCTCGGCATCCTCATGGACCCGGTAGCACGAGCCCAGCAGGCCCACGGCCATCAGGTTGCGATAGACGGCGGGGTAGGCGCCGCCCTGGTCCTCTTGGAGGGTGTCCGACATGGTCGTTCTCCTGTGTGCTTGCTGAAGCGGGTCAGGCGGGCAGCGACGCCGAATGCAGCGTCTCCCACACGTGGCGCACGATGCGCTGCGAAGCGCGGAAGCCCTCGAGCAGCTGCGATGCGAGCTGGCGCTCGGCATCGTGCGCAGGCTTCTGCATCAGCTCCTCGCTGGCCTTGGCCACCTGGTCGAAGTAGCTCAGGATGGCGCGCGTGCGGTCGCCCGAAGGGTCTTCGGTAAGCGTCTTCTCGAGCTTGGCCATGTCGGCCAGGACATCGTCTTCCAGTGCTGCGTTCATGATTTCTCCTGTCGGTGCGTGGATACGCCGGGTCAATGAATCGGAGCCGTTCCGGACTCGTCGTCCGTGACCTCCGGTCGGGGGGAAACGATCAGGTGCTTGGTGCCGTCGCGCGTCTGCACGTAGCGCAGGTCGCCCGAGACCAGCATCGCGTCGATGTGCACGCGCTGCGGCGGCGGCAGCTCGGTGGCCGAGACGTCGATGCGCTTGACCAGCGGCCCGATGTCCAGCGCGATGCGGGAGGCCGCGGCGCGCAGGCGGTCGATGTCGGCCGCCGCGCCCTGCACGAGGAAGACGCCGTGGCCCTTGTAGCTGACGTTCAGCGCGGGATCGGCCAGCGCATCGGCGATCGACTGCGCGATGTCGCTCGCGGCCGCGTACTTGTGCACCAGCTGGCCGTCATCGAGCGGCTGCAGCGTGGTGCGCACGCGGGTGAGGTCCGAGGCCGTGTCGACCAGGCCCTCGACCACCACCTTGCGGCCCGCGTCGCGCGCGTTCAGCTCGTTGAGGCCGTGGCTCGCGAGCGCGCCGGCCACGCGCACCTGCAGCGGCACCTTGGGCACCTTGGCCTCCGCGCGGTTGGCCGACTGCGACACCAGCACCGCAAAGCCGCCGAGCAGCACGGTGCAGGCGAGGCTGCCGGCGGCCGCGACGAAGCGCATGCCGCGGCGCGCAGCACGGGGCGTGCGGTCGGGGCGGCCCTCGGGCGCCGCGGCGGCCACGGCCACCTGCGCGGCCGGCTGCGGCTGCAGCAGCCGCGACAGCAGGTCCACATCGCCCGGCCAGGCCGCATCGTCATCGGGGCCCACGCACAGCACGACGTCGCCGAAGCGGCGCGGCGCGAAATCGTCGAGCGGCGTCGCCTGCATCGCGCCGCCCTCGCCTTCCGCCACCTCGCATGCCAACTCGACCACGTTGCGTTCCTCGTCCCAGGTCAGGCAGACCGGCTGGTGGGTCCAGTCGGCGATCTGCACGTCGGCATCGGGTCCGTTGCCGAGCATGTTCTGACTGCGCACCAACCTTAGGCGGGCGCCGGCATGCAGGCCGGTCAGGATGCGAAGCTGTTTCATGGCGGGCGAATCGATCGGTAGGCGATGGCTTGTGCGTCAACCCTGCGGCAGGGCCGCCGAAGCAGCCGGTGCCGCAGGCACCACGGGCGCCACCGGCAGTTGCTCGCGCACCAGCCGGGGCGTGATCAGGAACAGCCGCTCGCTGCGGGCCGTGCGGGCCTCCTTCCAGCGGAACAGGCCGCCGACGACCGGCAGCTTCGAGATGCCGGGGACGCCGTTGTTCTGCGAGGTGTCGGTCTCCACCGAGATGCCGCCGATCAGCAGGCTCTCGCCCTCGGTCATGTAGGCCTCGGTCTGGATCTCGGTGCGCTTGATCACCGGCACGTTGTCGACCTGCTGGTTCTCGAACTTGCCGTCGAGGATGTAGATCGACAGCTTGATGCGGTTGGCGGTCTCGTACTGCGTGACCTGCGGCGTGACCTGCAGCTGCGTGCCGGCCTCCACCTGGTAGAGGCTGGTGTCGAGGTTGCCCGCCACGCGCACGTTGGCGATGCGCTTCTCGACCATCAGCGCCGGCCGGTTGGCCACGCCGAGCACGCGCGGCTTGGCCACCACGCGCGCCTTGCCGTCGGCCTGCAGCGCGTTGATGCGCGCCATCAGCTGGCGGCCGGCGTTCTGCCACAGCGTGCTGATCGTGAACACGCCGGGCGTTGCCGTGTTGAGGTTGCCCTGCACCGGCGTGCTGCCCGGCGTGGTGACCGAGAAGCTGCCCTTGCCGCCGGCGGCCGACCAATCGATGCCCAGGCTGTCGACGCTGTCGTTGCTGACGTCGATGATCATCGCCTCCAGCTCCACCAGCGTGGGCTTGATGTCGAGCCGGCGGATCACGTCGGCGTATTCGTCCATGCGGTCCTTGCGGCCATGCACGATCACCGCGTTGGTAGCCTCGTCGGCCTGGAAGCTCGGCGAGTCCTGGTCGTCGTCGAGCGGGCTGCGCACGCCGCGCGGGCCGTTGCCGGTGAGCGCCCGTTCGGGCACGGCCGACGGATCGGCGGTCGAGGTCTGCGGCTTGGGGATGCGCGGCGTCGCCTCTTCCATGCCGTACATGCGCTTGAGCACCGCGGCCGACTTGGTGGCGCCGCGCACGCCGGAGGCGCCGGGCACTTCCTCATCGGCACCTTCGCCGCGGTAGAGCCCGCGCAGCAGCGTGGCCACGCCGGGCACCGAGCGGTCGCCGAACTTGCGGTCGGCCGCCCACGCAAAGCGCAGCGGGAACACACGCGTGACCGCGCGATGGCTCTCGGTGGCGCCCACGTCCAGCGACTCCACCGCCGCGCTCACCAGCTCCACATGGCGTGGCGGGCCATAGACCAGCAGCGTGCTCTCGGCGCGGTTGTAGCGCAGCGGATAGCGCTGGTCGACCAGCTGCAGCGAGCGCAGCAGGTTCTCGACCTGCGCGCCGGTGTAGCCCTTGAGCCGGAAGATGCGGCTCTGGATCGAGCGCGACGGATAGAAGTAGATCGCCGCGCCGTCGAAGTACCAGATGATCCCGTAGGCCTTGGACACCGCCGACAGGAACTCGTTGGGCGTGGTGTCGAACGAGGCCTGCACCACGCCGTCGACGCCATCGGCGATCACCGCGGCCACGTTCTGGCTCGCGGCGAAATCCATCAGCACTTCCGACAGCCGCTTGCCGTCGGCCTTGTAGACGAAGCGCGGCGTGGCCCAGCGCACGCCCTCCTTCGGCTCCTGCCGCCGCGCGGCATCGCCGCGGGCCACACCGGGCTGCGCGAGCGCACCGTCGCTCAGCGCATGGAAGACGATGACCGCGGTGATGAAGGCAGCGATCGGGCGCGACGGCAGCGACATCAGGATTCCTCGTCTTCCTTGAACGCTTCGAAGGTCTGCGTGGCGATGCCGGCCATCTGGTTGCCGCTCTGCGCCATCAGCTGCTCGAACATCTGGTTCGCCGCCGCGGCATCGAGCGCCTCGGCCGCGGGAACGGGCGGGAGCAGCGCGCCGACCGCTTCGATCGGGGGGACCGTCATGACAAGCTCCGGTGTCTTTGCATGGGTCCACGTTATGCGGCGCGCATGTCAGTCAAGCGGCATCACGCGAAGCATCGCCAACCGGCGCGAAGCACCGCAGATCCGCGCAAACCCGCAGGCTTATCGGCATTGCGCGCCGCGCTTCACTTCCACGGCGTTTGCTTCGCATCGCTGCGGTGGCGCGAGCCGGTGGGTGCCAGAGTCGGCCGACCATTTCGTGGTCAGCCCTCATAGGAGAACCCAGCATGAGCGTGTGCGTCGCGCAGAGCCAGATGGCCCCGTTGGGGCCTGGTCCACTATTGATGGCGGGCGGTGGCCCGCAGCCCTTGTCGCCGCAGGCACAGGCGGCCATCCAGCAGGTGCTGACAGGCCTGCTGGAAACCGCGGCGAGCCTGATCAAGCTGGCGGCAATGCAGCAGGCCGCTTCGATGATGCCGATGCAGGGCATGCCGTTCGCGCAAGGCGCGCCGGCCTTCGCGCCGGCACAGGGTGCTCCCGGTGCCCAGGGCGCACCAGGCAAGCAGGGTGCGCAAGGCACCCAGGGCGTGCAGGGCAACCCCGCAGCCGCGCCATCGAAGTTCGCCAAGAACGAGAAGGACTGCAGCGTCAAGCCGTCTGCCGACGAGAAGCGCCCTGCAGGCGACAACCGGACGGCCGAGCAGATCGTCAACGACAACCCGGTCCTGAAGAACCTGGGCAACCAGAAGGACATCAACCGCCCCAACCTGAAGAAGCAATGCGGCGACTGGGAGAACGATCCCGATCCGCAGAAGCGCGCCGATGCGGCCTACCGCGTCGCGCACGTGCTCAACTACATCGACAACACCAAGCAGGCCAACGGCGGCGACCGCAAGAACATCGGCGACGGCGACATCCAGGGCATCACCAAGGACGGCGATGCGCGCCACGGCACCGAGGCCGGCATGGTCAAGGACTTCGGTGAGCAGGGCTACGGCTTCCTGCCCAATCCGGACAAGAACAACCTGCCGACGACCAACGACACGCACGTCAATGCCGACGGCAGCAACCAGAACGAGGCCGAGTGGGCGCTCAAGCACCCGGGCGAGGCGGTCGGCCACTTCGTGCACTTCGTCGGCGACAAGATCAAGGACGGCGCGAGCTGGCTGAAGGACCATGTGCCGGTGCTCGGCAAGCTGCTGGCAGCCCCGCTCGACCTGGTGGGCAACGGCGCTTCGGGGGCGGGCAATGCGGTCAGTACGCTGGCCACCGGCGGCAGCCTCGGCGATGCGTTCGGCCAGTTCGGCAAGGGCCTGAAGGACGGCTTCGGCAGCTACCTGAAGGACGTGGGCGGCGGCCTCCAGGATGCAGCCGGCTTCGCCGACAAGATCCTCGGCAAGATCCCGGTGCTCGGTGAATTCGCCCACCTCGGCAACCTCGCGGCCCAGACGGTGGGCGGCGGCATGAACGTCGCCGGCACGGCCGTGGAAGGCGGCGACGTCGGCAAGGCTGCCGCCCAGTGGGGCTCGAGCGTCGCGGGTGCCGCGGTGGAAACGGGCGTGGGCTTGGTGGACCCGACCGGCATCGCCGCCGGCGCGGCCGGCCAGCTCACCACCGACGGCATCAACTCCGCGATCACCGGCGAGAAGTTCGATCCGGGCAAGTCGCTGCTCAACAGCATCGACCCCACCGGCGGCAAGATCAGCGACGCGGTGACCAAGTAGCGCGCAGGCGGCCGATGCGAAAAGGGCGGCCACCGGCCGCCCTTCCTCTTTCGTGCAGTGCCTCGATCAGGCGGACGGGTGTGCCGCTTTCGTGTGCTCTTCGAGCTGCTGGCGCATCGCGGTCACCACCGCGAGCAGCGACCACTGCGTTTCGGCAAGACGCCGCGCATCGAGGTCGGCCAGGCGGGTGGCATGCACGGCCTGCAGCACGCCTTCCTTGGTGCGCGAGAAGGCGCAGCCCAGCGTGGTCATGATCGGGAAATTGGCCTCGAGCAGGAAGCCCAGCTGGCTTGCCGTCGGCGCCTCGATGTAGGCCAGCGGGCAGACCAGCGCTACATCGTTGTAGGTGATGCCGCGGCTGCCGCCGGCCTCGATCGCCATCGTCACGACGGGCGTGCCGTTCAGGTCCAGCACGCCGGTCTGCGCCACCTGCTCGGCAGCCTGGGCGTCGAGGCGATGGATCGCTGCGGCTTCGCGAAGCATCGCCGACAGCGCCGCGGGCAGCGGCGTCGACGCGGTATTTCTCTGTGCAGTCGGTGCGGTCATGGTGCCAAGTCTCCTTGTGTGGAAGGCCAGCCCATGTTGCTTGCAGCGGCGCCGGGGCATGCGCCGCGCTGCGAAGGGCAGGCGCGGCGCCCGAAGCCAGCCCTAGAAGCTGTGGTGCTCCACCGCGCTGGAACCGCTGGAGTGGTTTTCGCTGTAGCGGCTCATGCGCGCCGAGACGCGGCTGCCGCTGGAGCCCCAGCCATAGCGGTCGCTCAGGTAGCCCGACATGAACATCGCCTTCGAGAAGGAGAACTTCTCCTTCTGCGGGGAGGCCGGTTGCGTGGCTTCCGCCTGCGGCCGGGCTGCCGGTGTGGTGGCCGGGGCCGAGTGCCGGCGCGGCGGTGCAGCGAAGGTGGGCGCCGCGGGTTGCGACAGCGGCCGGTGGCCCTGGGCGAACTGGCCCGGCCCCATGGCTTGTCCAAAGGGGCTGGCGGCCTGCATCGCAGGCGGCTGCCGGTAGGGCATGGGCTGCGGCATCGGCATCGCGTAGGGCCTGCTGTAGGGCGCCTGCGGCATCGGTGACCACGACACCCCCGGATAGCCGTGGCTCGCCGGCATCGGCATCGCCGGCCTGCGCGGCGGCTGATGCTGCTGCAGCAGCGCGCCGGCGAAGGGGTTGAAGGCCGGGTTGTGGCTGGCCGGATCGAGGTGGGTGTTGCGCGGGGGCAGCGAGTTGGCGCGCGGCGGCATCAGCGAGGGATGCGGCTGCGCCGACATCGCGCCCGGCGCGCGGTTCATCTGCATCGGCTGCAGATTGCCCGGCGCGGTGAACGAGCGCTGCGGCGCCGCAGGCCGGGCCTGCGGCGAGCCCGTCTGCGTCCGGTTCAGGCCGCCGGGCACGAGCGCCGCGGGCACCGGCAGGCCCTTCACTGTGGTGTTCATCGTTCGATCCCTTCTCTTACATGCCCGACGGCATCGTGACGCTGTGCGGCGCCGACTGGCCGGCGGTGACCGACGGGCCGGCGATGCTGGCTTCCACCGTCTCCGGATCGGTCCGCTGCACGTCGGGCTGCTGCGCGCGGCCCACCGCCTGGTCGACCGCGAGCTTGAAGTTCTCGACCGCGCCCGGGGTCTGCAGCGTGCGCTGCAGCTGCGCGCGGTCGAAGCCGCCGGTGGGGGCCGGGAAGTAGGCCGCCAGCACGTGCTGCTGCGCGAGGTCGAGGCGATCGATGCTGGCCGGCATGACCGACAGGTGGTCGAGCAGGTCGTTGACGTGCAGCGGCCGGTTCAGCTCCAGCCGCGGCGCATGGGGGCTCACCCGCACGCCGCCGGCGTTGCGCCGCAGCCCGTCGAGCGCCAGCCGGTCGAAGACCCGGGCCGGGTCGAGCCGCTGGCCCGAGGCCGGGTCGTGCAGCGCGGTGCGGCCCTGGATGCCGCCATGCGCGCCGGCGCTGATCATCGACAGCAGCGCGCGCGAACGCTCGCCGCGTTCGCTGGCGGTGAGCGGCCGCCCCTCCGCGTTGCTCGCCTGCGCCGGCGCCACGATCTCGCGCAGCAGCATCGGCGGGATCTGCGCCTCGCGGTAAGCCCCCGGGCGTTGCGGATCGGGGGTGCGGAACACCGGCATGCCGTGGTTGAGCGCGAAGTGCTCGACGCGCACATCCTCCGACAGCGGCCGCAGGCATTTGTCCATGTGGGCCTGCACCTCGGCGGCACTCGTGTGGCCCTTCTGCATGCCGGCGAAGATCACGTGCCGGTTGCCCTCGCCCGCGCCGAACACGGTGTCCTTCAGGCCCGCCGCGATGATGCCGTCGAGCGAGCGGATCGCCGCCTTCGCGCCACCGGTGCCGAAATCGCCGCGCAGCTTGATCGAGGCCTGCCCCCCCGGCGTCTTCGGGTGGTTGATCTCCATCGACAGGTGGTCGGGGTCGGACAGCACGTTGTTGGCATCGCTGCGGTAGCGGCCCAGCGTCAGGCCGCCGAAGGCGCCGGTGCTGTAGCCGTTCTCCGAGGAGACCGACACCTTCTTGAGCTGGATCTCTCCGGCGCGGAAGGCCTGCTCGATGCCGGCGCGATAGGCATCGGGGTCGCCGCCCGACCCGTGCGCGTTGAGCCGATCCACCGCGGCGGGCTGCAGCTCGAAGCTCAAGTTGACCGGCAGGTTCTCCTGCTTCGCGCGCTCGGCGATCCAGCGCGCCTTGCCCAGCGCGTCATCCGGGAGGCCGGCGAGCATCCCCTCGACCATCGCGGCGGTCTTGTCGTCGAAGCCGTGCTGGCAGGTGTGCGTGCCGCTGGCCTCGACGAGCTTGCCGTCGGCCTTGTTGGTCTTGTAGGTGGGGCGCATCCCCAGCTTCACCGGGCCAAAGCGGGTGTCGACGTTGACGTCGATGTAGGTCGGCAGCTTGTGCTCCATCTCGTACAGGTCGCCGACCAGCGAGTGCGGCTTGATCGGCGACTTGCCCGGCACCTGCAGCGAGCCCTGCGCCTCGGTGACGACGATCGACTTCTGGTTCGCGCTGGCCTCGGCCTGCCAGTTGGTGCGGCTCTGGGTGATGCCGCTCTTGGTCTGGTCCTGCTGCCAGGCGCTGGACACCTTGACGTTCGCCGACAGCTGGTACAGCGCGGCGCCGACCATCTTGAAGCGCTCGTTCAGGTTGTCCAGCGGCGTGAAGATGCCCACCACGGCGCCGAGCACGTGCGCGTCGAGGCCGGCCTCGTAGTTGGCGGTGCCCTTCTGCCGCTCGTGCATCTCGGCAGCAGCGTCGAGCAGGTGGTAGGGCGTGGTCTTGCGCGCCATCACCTGCGCGGCGGCATGCTCGGCGCTGCCGTAGTCGTCGTCCTTCACATGGAACACGACTTCGCCGTTGCGGTTGTAGCTGACCTTCGCCACGTTGGGCAGGATCTCGAAGCCCGCATACAGCAGGCCCAGGGCCGACATCGAATCCTTGCCGGACTTGGGGTCGGTCTTGTGGTTGCGCCAGTAGTGGCCCGCGCCGAACATGTTCTTCCAGCCGCCGAGCTTGAGTTCGTCCTCGGTCATCTTGCCGAGGTTGATCTCCACGCCGTCGGCCGTCTTCGTGACGCTGATGCTGTCGGACTTGGTGCGCCCGATGTAGGGCGTCCACTGCAGGTTCGGGATCTTGTTGAACGGGATGTTCAGGATCTGGCGCGCCTTGCTGCCGCCCGGCACGCCCTGCGTGAGGCGATCGGCGAGGCGGATGTTGTTGCCCACGCCGTCGCCGTCGCCGCCGCCGTGCCAGCCGGCATCGATCTTCTTGGTCTGGCCGATCTTCATGTTGCGGAAGTCGAGCCGCTCCTTCTGCAAAAGATCCTTCGGGTGGACGATGCCGCCCATCGTCGCCGCGCGGCTCATCGCATGGTCGGGATGCGAGGCCACCGCCAGCCGGCTCTCGAAGTGGTTGAGCAGGCGCTGCGCCCGCGCGTCGTGCAGCTCCTTGTCGAACAGCTGGTTCACCGGCTTGTCGCGGTCGGTCATCTCGTGCAGGTGCTCCTGCGCGATCGCGGCAGGGTCGGCGCCGCGCACCTGCGCGGCCTGGGCCGCCTTCTCGAACGCGAGCTGGTCGTTGACCATCTTGCCGGTCTGCACGCCGAGCTCGTTGGTGGTGCGCCGGGGAATGAACGAGCCGGCCCATTCGAGCCACGACCTGGGCTTGGCGTCCTGGTGGGTGCCGACGCCGGTGTGCCAGCTCGCACCAGGTTCCGCCGGCAGGAACACGCCGCGTTCGAGCAGGTGGCGCAGCCGCGCAGTGATCTCGCCATCCTTGGCGGCGGCCTCGCCTGCTTCGAGCGGATGCGGCACGCTGCCGGCCAGCTCGGTCAACGGCATCCCGCCTTCCGGATCATGCTGGTCCGGTGGATGGGCACCGGGCGGTTGCGCGCGGCTGCCGTGCAGCGCGGCCATGCGCCGGTCGAGCAGCTGGTACAGCACGTTCGACTGGCTCCACACCAAGTGGTCCGGCTGCTTCAGCGCATTGAATGCGGCATCGGGCCGGCGGGCCGCGGGGTCGCCGGCGGCCTGCTGCTGCCATGCACCCTCGAGCCCGAGCGCCCGCTCCAGCCGCTCGACGCAGGCCTGCGAGTTGTCGCGGTAGGCGGCCTTCAGGTCATCGAAGTGCGCATCGCCGAGATGCGTGACGGCACGGTCGGGCACCGGCAACGCCGCCAGCGCCTTCACGTCCTTGCCCATCTGCTTGTCGATGTCGCTGCGCTCCATGCCATCGGTGTAGGCCTGCAGGCTGCTGTAGCGGTTGAACTGCGCGTTGAACGCGCCGCCGTGCATGTCCTTCGGGTTGTCGAGCCGCCTGGCCTGGTCCAACGCATAGCCGGCGACCACGTCCGCGGTGCGCGCCTGGTGGCGGGCCTCGGCCCCTTCGTGCGACGCCAGCCGCTGGTTGACCTGGTCGACCGCCTCGAAGCCCACGCCGAGGTCATGCGCGATCTTGCCGAGCTGGATCGACACGAAGGCATGCGCCGGGTCCTCGCGCCCGGGCCATTCGTTGGCCGAGAACTTCAGCCGCTTGTTGTCGATCAGGTCGTCGAGGCGGGCCACCAGCGCCTGCGCGCGCTCGTCGCCGCTGTGCGCGAACAGCTTGTCGGCCTGCTGCCGCAGCTGGAACAGCACGTTGTCGTTGGTGCGCAGGTCGCTGTGGCGGCGGCCGGTGAGCCAGGAGCCGACGTTCTGCACCATGCTGCCGCCTTCGGGCGGTGCGGCGTTGAACTTCTTGTAGTGCGGGTTCTGCGCATAGGTGTTGGCATCCACCGCGCGGCCCTGGTCGTCCATCAGGCCCAGGGCCTTCTCGATCCGGTCGAGCGCGGTGCCCGCGTTGCCGACGATGCGGCTGCCCACCGCCTGGCGCAATGCGGCGTGCGGGTCCGCTGCCCCCTCGCCGGCCGGCGGCGCCCTGAAGCCGGCATCGGCGCGCGACAGGTAGGCGTTGCCGAGCTCCAGCTGTTCGCGCACCGCGGCGTTGTTGGCGCCGCGCATCGTCTGGGTTCCGAGGTGGCTGCGGTAGAACGAATTCCACGCCTCGAGCACCCCCTGCGGCGCACGCTGCGGACCATCGCCCACCTGCATGCGATCGGTGCTGCGGAACATCGCCGTCTTGCGCTCGAAGAAGCTCATGCCCTTCTTGTTCGCATGCTTGGCGCCGGGCAGCCACGGCATCGCGAGCGTGGTGTTCGAGGTGCGCATCGGCCCGTCGCGGAACTGCCCATACGACGCCTCCAGGCTGTTGGGCTGGTCCGGGCGGTGCGGCTTCCATTGGCCGCTGGTGCCCAGCGCCCACTGGTGCAGCGCCGGATCGTCCGGCTGCAGCCGCGGCTCGCCATGGGCGAGCGGGCTGTCCGACTGGTTGGCGTTGCCGCTGGCATCGTGCGCCAGCACCGTGCGGTCGGCCTCGGTGGTGAGCTTCGAGAAGCGCGTGCCTGGCGGCACATCCATGCGGCGCCAGCGGCCGGCGCCGTGCTCATGCACCTCGGCCGGATCGGCATGCCAGGCCTCGCCGTGCTGATCGAGCATGTAAAGCTGGCCATCGGGGCCGAAGGTCACCGAGGCGGGCTTGCCGCTGCCGGCCGGCAGCGCGAGCGTGCGCGGCGCGGTGCCGGCGGGGTCGGACTTCGGCGCCCAGCTGAGGCGGCGATCGAGCCGGCTCGAGTTGGGATGCGGCACGTCGTGCAGGCACACCGCCGAGCCGCCGGCCGCGATCGCGAAATCGACCTTGTTGCCGGGCACGCTGTTGATGTTCTTCGCAAAGCCATTGGCGGCGCCCGCGGGTTCGGTCAGCGAGCCGATCTCGTTGTTGGCGAGCGTGTAGGCATGCCCGTTGGTGCCGCGCTGCAGCGACTCCACCGCGCCGAGGTCGTGGCGCATCGTCATCGCCGTCGAGCCGTTGCCCCATTCCCAGATGCGGCCGTCGCGCAGCGCGAAGCCCTCGTTGCCGCCGAGCGTGATCACATCCTCGCGCGCGCCGCCGCCGCGCATCGCCTCCATCGTGCTGTGCGTCGGCACCGGGGCAGGCGGCCGGCCGCCGCGGTTGGCGCGGCGCACATCGGCTGCGGACTCCTCGGGAATCGCCGAGAGGCCCGGTCCCGCGTAGCGCACGCGGTCGCGCGTCTCGGGCCGCTCGGCGATCGTCGGCATCGGCGTCACCGAAGCCGAGGGCCGGGTGGCCGGCGTATGGGCCGCAGGCATGCGCGCCGCCGCGCGGCTCAGCTCGCCGGGCGGCAGGTGCTCGGCGACCGTGGGCAGCGCCGGACGGGCCGAGGCGCCCCGCCGCGCGGCGGGGGCCTGGCCCTCGCCGCCGTGCGCCGGCATCTGCGCGTTCCAGCGGCTTGGCGTCTCGGGTGCCGGGTGGGGGTTCTCGGCCGACCCCGGCGGCGGATAGGCGCGCGCCACCACGCCCATCAACGAGGCGCCCGGATGCGGCGGCTCGGCTTCGCCCATCACGGTTTCGCGCAGCGAGGCCGCGGCACGCGACGACAGCGGCACCGACGATCCCGCCTGTCGGCGCGAGCCCGCGCCGCGCGTCTGCGCCGGCGACGACGACGAGCTCGAAGCGGCAGGGCCGCGCACCGATGATCCGGACGGAATACGTGGTGATGTCATGTGCTTGTCTCCCCGAAGTGAATCGCGCGTGCGAACGAATGGCCCAGCATCGGGGATCGCCCCGGAGCGGGGCATCGCGAGGCGAAGCGCCCCACCGGAATGCGAATCGCACCGAGGCAGGGCGTCAGCTGCAACAGCGCGAAAACGGCGGCGCGCGTGCTTCGCGTCCACCCCCTCCCGCTTCGCCCCGCCGCGGCGGCCGGGCGGCGGGGCTGCCTAGATTGGACGCACCGTGCGGTCCGGGACGACCGCGATGCGCCTGATGCAAGGCGAGGAAAGGGTGAGAACAATGCGCGAACGATCCGCTTCCGCCGGATGGCGGTTGTCTATGCATGTCTGGACAAGAACGAGGCGGACATGAAATCCCCCCTCACCCTCCTCCACCGCGTCGGCGCCGGAACCTCCACCGAACCGGCTGCCCAAAAAAGCTCGGTGACCGCAGGCATACGGCAGCAGCTGGCGGGCATCGCCCACCTGGGGCGGCGCAGCACCACCGACAACCGCGCGAACCGGGTGGAGCTGCCGGCCAGGAGCCCGGTGCAATCCAACAGCTCCGCCCACTCCGGCAGCTCTGCGCCGCCGGGCGGCGGCGCGCAGTTCGAGGGCGTGTCGTACTTCCCGCAGCCGGAGCCCGGCGGCGCGCCGGTGACGCTGCCGCACCTCGAGCCGGTGGAGCCGGCGCCATCGGACGCGGCGAGCGCGCAGCTCGGCAGCAGCGGCAGCAGCACCGCCAGCCGCAGATCCGCCGTCGCCGGCGCCGTGATCGACCCCGACACCGGGCTGCTCCGCAAGGACCATCTGCGCCAGTTCGCCGGCGCGCTGGCCAACGCGCTGCCCGCACCGCCGCCGGATGCACCCGCGAAGGCGGTGCAGCTGTACGGCCGGCTGGGGCAGACGCTGCGCGCGATCGGCGCGATCGCGGCCGACGACACCCGTCTGCCGCCCGACCAGCTGGGCCTGAAGGTGCGCGACCAGTTCGCGCGGGCCGCGCGCCAGGCGCGTGAACTCTCCGGCGCGCTGGCACCCGCGATCAGCCTGCCCGGCCGGCCTGCGGAGCATCGTGCGGCGGCCGTGCAGTACCTGGGCGTGGCCGCGATGTTCAACGAGCTCAAGCGCGCGCACCTGAGTGCAGCCGCGGGCGACGTGATGGACAGCTACGTCGACAAGGAGATGGCGCAGCTGGACCGTGCGGCCGAGGGCCTGCTGGCATCGCGCCCCGGCGCCTACGTGTCGACCCGCAAGGCGGGCGAGATCGGCGCCAACTACCTCGGCGGCCAGGGCTTCATCGGCGGCAGCTACGAACGCACCATCCTGAACGACGACCCCGCCGGCGGCGCGCCCGAGGTGGAGGCCGATCCCGGCCCGGGCAACGTGCACACCGCCGGCCAGCGCAAGGGCAAGACCGACGTCGACTTCTGGACCAGCTACGGCGCCTACGTGAAGGGCGGCTACGGCTGGGACGTGAAGGGCTGGGGCCTGTCGCTGATGGGCAAGCTCGGCGTCACCCGCGGCGGCACGACCTTCGAGCAGTCGACCCTGAAGGACCTGATGCGCCTGGTGACCAACATGGACGCCAATCGTTCGCCGGCCCGTTCGGCGGGACCCAGGGCGCGCCGGTTCGAGACGGGCCGCCAACACCTGCAGGAGAAGCTGGGCCGCGCGCTGGGACGCAACTACATGCCGGCGCCCGGCCTGCCCACCTACCTGGGCGACGGGAAGATGGAGAAGGGCTTCATGTCGGCCAGGCTCCACCTGGCCGCGGGCATGCTCGACGCCCAGGCCGGCGACACCCGCTTCACCGACCTGGTGACGGCGGCCTATCCCGAATTCGGGCAGCTGCTGCGCGAGCGGCTCGACAACCACCAGCAGATGCCGCGGCCGCGTGGACCGGTGCCGCTGTCGGCGGCCTACCGCGACCTGGAGAAGTGGTTCGCTTTCGAGCAGGATGCCTTCAACGTGAACTTCAGGGCGGGCGACGGCACCGACGGCGATTCGCCGATCTGGGAGGCCGCCGGCCATTTCGATGGCGGCGCCACCATCGACCGCATGCAGTTCAACTTCGCCACCGAGGCGCCGCCGCACCGCCTGCTGAGCGTGGACTATGCGAAGGACTTCCAGTCCGCCCTCGGCCTGATGCGCGACGTGGACGCCCAGCCGCCCGACAAGTCGGCGCAGTTCCACCTCTACCGCCAGGTGCGCGACAGCCTGGCCGGCACGCCGCCGCCGTCGCTGCGGCTCGACCCGGCGCAGCGCAAGCACTACGGCGACCACGTGCCCGCGTCGCTTCGGGCGGCCGTCGCGCAACCCGATGCGGCCAAGCTCGACCGCACCACGCAGGCGCTCGGCACGCTCTCGCACACCTACGCCAGCTTCGTGACCGATGCCGACCTGATGATGTCGAAGCCCGACCGCACGATGGTCAAGGCGCAGCGCGAGGCACTGGAACACCGGCGCGACCAGGCCTTCGAGCGCATCAACCAGCAGGTGTGGGGCGGCGCGTATCCCGGCGGCAAGGACAAGGCACTGAAGGACCCGAAGCAGTTCGTGTCCCGCAGCTACGCCGGCCTGAGCACCGCGCTCGGCTTCGCCGGCGCGCACCTGTCGGTGCTGAAGCACGAGATGGGGCGCGACCCGGCGCTGCACACCGACGAGAACCGCCAGGCCATCCGGCAGGCCGACGAGGCCTACAAGAGCGCGCGCGACATGCTCGACGGCATCTTCCTGCCGATGAAGGCCTATGACGCGATCAGCAAGGGCCCGTTCAACGACCGCGCCACCTGGCGACGCTGGCGCGCGATTCCGAACATGAGCGCCTCGGGCGGCGCCAGCAGCAGCGTGCTGAACGCGGTGCTCGGCCACTGGCACAAGTCCACCGGCGTGGTGTCGGTGGCCAACGAGGCGGGCCAGCTGATGCTGAAAGCCGAGTTCCAGTTCCAGCATGCCGACAAGCAGGTCAACCCGGCGCGCCTGGGCAACTTCCTGCAGATGACCTTCACCGCGCAGGGCGGCGCGCCGCTGACCGGCATCGCGATCAACAAGGCCATCACCGCCGCGGTCGAGAAGTTCAATGCCGGGGCGAAGAACCCGGACGAGAAGATGGATGCCTCGGAGGTGATGCGCCAGATGCAGGGCCTGGTGCTCGACCAGGCCGACGGCACCAGCCTGCAGATCAAGCTGCACCAGTCGCCCGGCGTGCGTGCGCTCGAGGCCGACCAGCAGTTCCTGCGCCTGATACGCACGAAGAACAGCGGCCTGAACGTCAGCGCATCGATCCCGGTGCCCACGCCGGCCGGCGTGGTGATGATCAAGCCCAGCGTCGGCTACACCGACAGCGCGGGCGGCATCCAGCTCGAGATCATCGGCACCGACCTCGACTACCAGATCCTGCGCTACCCGCAGATCGGCGAGCTGCTCGAGCGCGCCCGGCAGGAGGGCGGGCCGGCGCTGCGCAAGCAGCTCGACGCGCACCCCGACATCAAGAACGCCTACTTCGCGCGCGACGACACCATCCTCAAGACGCTGCAGCGCTACGTCGACTACCGGCAGGCCGAGGCCGACGGCAAGCTCGGCGGCAAGCACCTGGTGAATGCGTTCGAGCGCTACTACCACACCGAGCCGTTCAAGCGTGCGGCCGAAGTCGCCAACCATGTGAAGCACTACGCCCCCGGCGCGAGCGCCGGCGGTGCCGATCCGTTCGCGCCGCACGCCCGCAGCCTGGCGGAGGGCTTCGACGTGCGCGAGATGCCCGACCTCGACGAAGCCCGGCGCGCGTTGGCCGCGACCCGCAGCGTCGACGAGCGGGCCGACTTCTTCTGCGGCCCGAAGGGCCAGGCGCTGCTGTCGGCCTACCAGCAGGTGATGGAGAGCGTGTGCGGCATCAAGTCGGCCGCGATGTTCCACACCGGCGACGAGGACCACGGCTTCAAGGCCGAGCTGCGCGATCCGAAGATGCGCGCCACGGCCCGCCGGCAGCTTGAATCCGACGACACCGCCCGCCGCGCCCTCCACGGCGAGAAGCCCAAGGCCGGGCTGCTGTCGTCGATGAGCCCCGAGCGCAGCAGCGCGCGCCAGCTGTCGCTGGCCGAACTGCAGATGCTCTCCGGCAACAGGACGCTGAGGCCCGAGGCGCGCGCGGCCATCGGCGCCGAGCTGTCGCGCCGCGCGTCGATGCTGCAGCGGCCGCTGGCGCCGCCCGAGCAGCCCAGGCTGGGCAGGCAGCCGCTGGACACGGGGGGCAGCCTGTCGGCCCAGGGGATCTTCGACACCTCGGATCCGTCGGCACCCAAGCAGGCACCGGCGCTGGGGCAGAAGGCCCCATCCGGCCTCGGCGTGCCGAAGGGCCTGGCACCCGGCGGCCACACGCCGCTGCTGTCGCCGCGCTTCGATGCCAACGGTGCGACCCAGGCCGTTCGGGTGCTGGGCCAACTGCCGGGCTGGGGCGCCGACACGGGCCGCGCCGGCGGCGCACCCGCTGCGGTCCAGGGTTTCGCCACCGCGGCCAGCGTGCAGCCGTCCGACCCGCTGCAGCGCCTGCGCGCCGACATGGCCACGCAGGATCACCGCGACCATCTGGCGCGCAACATGGCGGGCACCCGGGCCTGGCTGGACGGACACGGCATCGCGGCGGCGCCCAACCGCGGCGGCAACGGCGTGGACTGCCTGATCATCTCGTTGCTGCAGCATGCGACCCGGCAGTACGGCAGCGAGCATGCCCAGCTGGCCAGCCGCTACCGCGCGGAGCTGAAGAAGGCCTTCCCGCAGGTGGGCAACGACATGCTGCTGCCCGACGACCATGCGTTCCAGTGGCTGGTGAACCGCCTGAACCGCGACTTCGGCCGCAGCCTGCAGGTGCAGGTGTACACGCCGGGACCGGAAGGCCATCCGGTGATGCTGCCGCAGATCGGCCAGGGGTCGGAGCCGGTGGCGGTGCTGCAAGGCCCGGCCCACTTCGAGGCCCTGACGATGAAGGCCAGGGCGGCAGCCTGACGTCCCCGCGCCCCCGGCACCAAGCGCCGGGGGGCGGCGGGAGGCCGCCCGATCTCCTACGCGCGCAGCCACATGTAGTCGCCCGCGCACACGCCCTCGAACATCTCGTCGGTGGCGGTGATGATGCTGTCGCGCCAGTACTGCCCGTGTTCGACATAGTGGTTGAAGGTGTCGGCCAGCCAGGCGCCGTCGATCTCGTCGGTCATCGGCACGCGCACGATCAGCAGCACCGCGCCGGTGTCGGGGTTGAGGCCGACCTGCGCCTGGTCCTGCGCATAGATCGACAGGTTGGCCTCCAGCAGCAGCCGGAACACGCGCAGCGTGCGCCCGGCGGTGACGACGCCGAAGTTGAAGTTGAGGTACATCGCGCCGACGTCGTTCTCGAAGTGGCTCAGCAGCACCTCGAAGCCTTCGATCTCCATCGAGCCGCGCTCGATCACCGCCTGCGCATTCGGCAGGTTCACCACGCCGCACAGCTCGGTGACCAGCTGGGTGTAGCGTTCGTAGCTCATCTCACAGTCCCCGCGTTTTCAGGATCAGCTGCTTGCGATCGATGGCCTGCCGGCGCTGCACCGGCGTGCGCGGGCGCGCCGCGTTCAGCAGCTGCAAGGGCAGCAGCGCCAGCGTGTCGCCCACGCTCTCGGGGGCTCCCGCGGGCAGCGGCTGGTCGCCCCACACCTGCCGCCGCTGCGCGATCAGCAGCTGCTTCACGTCGCTGAGGGTCAGCGACAGCTGCAGGTGCTGCTGGCGGCAGGCATGCGCATGGTCGGCGGCCAGCACGGCGCGCGTGAGCGACGGGCGGCCCGTCGCCGAGGCGGCCTGCCGGGCGAGGGCCAGCACCAGCGAGCCGAGCGCACCGACGAGTTCGGCGGCCGCGCGTGCACCGCCCGCACCGAAGATCTCTTCCGCCCCCGGCAGGCCCTGCCGGACCAGCCGCTGCGGCAGGTCGTCCACCGCGCCGAGCATGCTCGCGAGCCTGAACTGCAGCTTCTTCGGCGGGCCATCGCCATGGCGGTCGCCCCCGCGCTGTTGGAACTGCTGCTGCCCGCCCTGCCAGGCCTGCTGCTGGCTGTTGGCCATCTCCATCGCCGCGACGGCAGGGTCGCGGTACTTGTCTTCGTCCATGTTGTCGTGCGACATGTCATGGTCGAACTGCTCTTCGTCGCCACCACCCGCGTGCATGTTCTGGCTGCGCCGCAGCTGCGGGCGGCGCGGCTTCAGCGGCGAGCGCTTGGGCGCGGCGCGGCCCGCGGTGTGCTTGCCGTGCCGGTAGCAATGGCCGTTGTGGTGGCCCTCGCCCTGCGGCGTTTCCTGTGCCTGGTTGTCCTGCTGGAGCCCCTGCACCTGCAGCACATGGTGCGTGCGGCCGACATGGTGGCTGCTCATCGGAACACCGCTCCCATCACGTTCTCGGAAAACCGCAGCAGCGTGACGCCGGCCCACGGCGCGGCGACGAACACCACCACGGTGACGGCCAGCAGCTTGATGCCCTGCGAGATGCTCGAATCCTGCAGCGAGGTGATGGCCTGGAAGAAGGACACCAGCAGCCCGACGATCGCCGACACCGCCACCGCGGGCAGCGAGAGCATCACGCACATCATCAGCGCCTCGGTGGTGAGCTGGATCACGTTGTCGTAGTTCATGCGGCCTCCCCGGCTACTTGTAGGTCAGCACCAGCCCGTGCACCAGCCGCGACCAGCCGTCGAGCACGACGAACAGCAGCAGCTTGAACGGGATGGCGACGTTGGTCGGCGTCACCTGCGACAGGCCCATCGCGAGCAGCACGTTCGCGATCACGATGTCGACCACGATGAAGGCCAGGTACAGCAGGAAGCCGATGCGGAAGGCCGCCGCCATCTCGGTCAGCAGGAAGGAAGGCGCCAGCACCAGCAGGTCGTCCTTCTTCAGCAGCTTGGCCTGCTGCGCCGGCCACACCAGCTCGGCCGAGCGCAGGAAGAACTGCTTCTCGCGCTCGTGCGCATGCTTGTCGAGGAAGTGGCGGAACGGCTCGCGCGCGGTGTCCACCGCGGCCAGCATCTGCTGCGCGCCGGTGGGAGCGCCGGCGAGCGGGCGGCCGAGGCCCATCGCGTTGGACGCATCCATGATGATCGGCGCCATGATGTAGCACGAGACGATCAGCGCGATGCCGTTGAGCACCATGTTCGGCGGCACCTGCTGCACGCCGATCGCGTTGCGCAGCAGCCCGAGCACCACCACGATCTTGGCGTACGAGGTGACGACCATCGCCGCGAACGGCAGCGCCGCCATTCCCAGCAGGATCAGCAGCAGCGAGACCGGGTCAATGCCCGGCATCGGCATCATGCTCGACTCCCATCCGTTCGATGCGCACGCCGAGCTGGTCGCCCACCGCCACCAGCTGCCCCTGGCCGATGGTCTGGCCGTGGCACACCAGCCGCACCATCGCCTCCATCACCGGCGCCTGCAGCTCGACGATGTAGCCCGGCC
This sequence comes from uncultured bacterium, assembly GCA_966212505.1. Classification (GTDB taxonomy): domain Bacteria; phylum Pseudomonadota; class Gammaproteobacteria; order Burkholderiales; family Burkholderiaceae_C; genus CAMLIZ01. Next base: position 13,760 of record CBIHRS010000026.1, on the reverse strand, counting down.
GCATGCCGGCCAGCTCGCCCAGGCTCACGCGCGCCGTGTCGATCTCGAACGAGACCGGCAGCTCCACGTCCTGCACGTAGGCGCCGCTGGCCTCATGGCCCGCCGCGCCGTCGTCGGGCTCGATCTGCGGATCGCTGCTGACCTGGACCATCTGGTGGTCAGGGGAGAGTTCGGTATCTGCCTGCATGCTGAAACCCGTTCCTACGATCAATCGCTGCGAATGCATGCCCTGTCCGAGCAGCGCCACGTCGCCCGGCATCAGCGTCGCGATGAAGGACGCCCGCCAGTGCTTCACCATCAGCCGCAGGCGCGCGCGCACCCGCAGCGAAGCCCACGCCACCACCGCCGCCGGAATGTCCTGCAGCAGCTCAGCCACATGGCGCACCAGGCTGTCGTCGGCCTCGCACAGCAGCAGCCGCAGCCCATGCAGGTCGAACGAGAACCCCGCCGGCGGCTGCGCCAGCTGCGCGAAGCCGGCCAGCCGGGCGCCCTGCAGCACCGGATGCAGCCGTTCGACCAGCGGCTCCAGCAGCGCGGTGGCCACTTCGCAGGCGGCCTGCCGGTCGGGCAGTGCCAGCGCCATCTGCAGCGCCGGCGGCAGCGCGGCAGCCTCCACCGCCATCTGCAGCGCGCCGGCCTGCGTCTCGATGTCCAGCCGCACCACCGGCGGCTGCAGCGTGCGCGCCGCCACCTGCAGCCCGGGCGCCTCCATCACCGACGACAGCCAGCGCTGGAAGCGCTCGTCGGCCACCACGCGCGACGCGCCGGAGATGGCGGGCGACACGCGGGCCAGCCGCGGCGCCACCGGCTGCCAGGCGACGGAAGCCTCGTCGGTGATGTCGGTGCGCGCGCTCATGTGATGTCGATGTCGATCTCTCGCGTCTCCGGCAGGGCCTGCTGGAGCATCGCGGCCAGCGAAGGCCGATGGCGGGACAGTAGCCGCACCGACTGTGTCGACTGCGTGTGGAAGCGAAGCGACATCCGGTGCCGCGAAAACGACAGGTGCAGCTCGGTCTGCGGCAGCACCCGCGGATCCATCGGCACGACGACGGCCCAGGCCTCGAAGGAAGGGTCGGTGCGCAGGCACAGCGTGACGATCGCGTGCACCAGGTCTTCATCCCAGCCCTCGCGTTCGATGACCGGCGCAGCGGGGTCCCACTCGCCCTCGGCCTCGCCGGGCAGCGGCAGGTACTCGAGCTGCCATGCGGGCGAGAGGCTCGCCGCGGCGGCGGCCGCCAGGGTCTCCTGCGCGGGGCTTCGCGGGTCCGCGGCGGCCTGCTCGACGGCCTCTGCCGCCGCGGCGGTGACAGAAGAGGCAGCGGCCGGTGCACGCGGCCGGCGCAGCGTGGGCGCCGCATCATGCCGACGCCCCTGCTGCAGCGCGCGCTGGAAGCGCTCGGCCAGCCGCAACTGCATGGCCGACGGCGCCGGCGGCGCCTCGGTGGGAATGATCCGGCGGGGGCGCCGTACCTGAGGGTCGCTCATGACGACATGTCGGTACGGCGGCCCCGGCCGGTCAGATGCTCACGCGGCCCACCGGGCGGAGCTCGACCAGCGTGCCCAGCTCCTGGTACGAATAGACCTTGAGCCAGTCGATGCGGGCCTCGACCATCTTCTTCACATAGCGGCGGATGTCCATCGAGGTCACCAGCGCGAGGCTGCGGCTCGCCGCCTGGTTGATGATCTCGACCACCTTCTCGGTGATCACCGCGGCATGCTCGGGCGGCATCGCGAGGTAGTTGCCCGCCGGCGTGGGCTTGATGCATTGGCGGATCGCCTGCTCGACGTTGGGGTCCAGCAGCACCGCCGCCACATAGCCCTGCCCACCCGAGGCCTCGAAGGCGAGGTAGCGCCCGAGGTCGCCGCGCACGTACTCGGTCAGCAGCAGCATGTCCTTCTCCTTCGGGCCCCAGACGATCAGGCTCTCGAAGATGGTGCGCACGTTGCGGATCGGCACCTGCTCCTCCAGCAGGCGGCGCAGCACCTCGGCGATGCGCTGCGTCGGCATGATCTTCTGCACCTCGGCCACCAGGCCGGGGTAGTCGAGCACCGCCTTGTCGATCACCCACTGCACCTCCTGCACGCCCATGAACAGGTGCGCGTTGGTCCGCAGCAGCGCCATCACCTGCCGCGCCATCACCTCCTCGAGGTTCAGGCAGTGCACGCGCTCGGCCTCGGGCACCGCCGACGGCGGCAGCCACATCGACTCCGCCTGGTCGAGCACCGGCGAATGGCGCTCGGCCTTGGCCGCCAGCGGCGACTCGGGGTTGGTGAGCAGCAGCAGCTTGCCGGGCACGGTGACCTGGCGCAGCGGCACGTCGTTGAGCAGCACGTCGAAGCGCAGACCCTGCAGGTCTTTCGAGACCCACATCGACACGCCCGGGAACGGCAGCCCCAGCATCGCCTGCAGCCGGTGGCGCTCGGTCTCCATCGCGCCGTCGAGCCGGTCGGCCTCGAGCAGCAGCGCCAGCTCACGCGACATGCGCACTGCCAGCGGCTTGGAGAACGGCGGCTGCTGCTGCAGGATCGACGGCGGCTCGCCCTTGGCGCCTTCACGCTGCAGCGACTTGATCGGCTTGGAGATCACCTGCGCCTCGGCCTTGCGACGCTGCTTCGACAGCAGGTTGCCCGCCGCGGCCAGTCCGCTGGCGAGCAGCGCGAACTGCAGCGCCGGAAAGCCCGGCACCAGCGCGAAGCCCACCGTCATCGACGCGGCGAGGTACATCGCACGGTCGCTCTTGGTCAACTGGCCGACGATCTCCTGGCCCAATGACTTCGGCTTCTTCTCGTGCTCGTCGGCCACGCGGGTGATCAGCACGCCGGCGGCCACGCAGATGAACAGCGACGGGATCTGCGACACCATCGCATCGCCGATCGACAGGATCGCGAAGCGGTTGGCCGCATCGCCCGCGGTCATGCCGTGGTACATGACGCCGACCACGATGCCCGCGAGCATGTTCACCAGCGTGATCACCAGGCCGGCGATCGCATCGCCCTTGACGAACTTCATCGCGCCGTCCATGCCGCCGTGCATCTGGCTTTCCATCGCCAGCATCGCGCGCTTCTTCTTCGCCTCGTCGGCCGTGAGGATGCCGCCGCGCAGGTCGGCGTCGATGCTCATCTGCTTGCCCGGCATCGCATCGAGCGTGAAGCGCGCGCCCACCTCGGCCACCCGCTCCGAGCCCTTGGAGATCACGATGAACTGCACCACCGTGATGATCAGGAACACCGTGATGCCCACCACCAGATTGCCGCCCACCACCAGGTCGCCGAAGCTCTCGATGATGTGGCCGGCGTCGGCATGCAGCAGGATCGACTTGGTCGACGAGATGTTCAGCGACAGCCGGAACAGCGTGGTGAACAGCAGCAGCGACGGAAACGACGACAGCGCCACCGCATTGGGGATGAACAGCGTGGTCATCAGCAGCAGCACGCTGACCGAGATGTTCACCGCCAGCAGCGTGTCGATCACCGCGGTGGGCAGCGGCAGGATCATCAGCGAGACGATCACGACGACCAGGCCGGCCATCGTGAGGTCGTTGCTCATGCCCGAGGGCAGCGTCATCTTCATCATGTAGCTTCCTGCTCAGGAGGGTGGGCGATCGGGTCGGTGACCTGCTTCATCGTGCGGACCCAGCGCAGCACCGCGGCCACCGCATCGAACAGCGCCTCGGGCACCGGGCGGCCCACCGGCACGTCCTTGTGCAGCGCGCGCGCCAGCGGCGGGTTCACGACCACCGGCACCTTGTTCGCCTCGGCGATCGCGCGGATCTCGAGCGCCTGCTCGTCGACGCCCTTGGCGACGACGATCGGCAGCGGCGTCTGGCCGGGCTCGTAGCGCAGCGCCACCGCAAAGTGCGTCGGGTTGGCCACCACCACCGTGGCACCGGGCACCGTGGTCTTCGGCGTGTCGTTGGCGATCTCCTGCGCCATCTGCCGGCGCTGGCCCTTGAGCATCGGATCGCCCTCGGACTCCTTGTGCTCGCGCTTGACCTCGTCCTTGCTCATGCGCTGGTCGCGGATGAACAGCCACTTCTGGATCGCGAAGTCGCCCGGCCCGATCACGATGAACACGATCACCGCGGCGCCCAGCAGCTTCAGCAGCGCGGCCCAGGCCACCGCGATCACGCCCTCGGGCGTCTGCAGGCTGGCGCCCACCAGCAGCGGGATCAGCCCCTTGCAGATCACGAAGGCCACCGAGCCGATCACCACCGCCTTCAGCACCATCTTGATGAAGTCGATGATCGAGCGCAGCGAGAAGATCTTCTGCAGCCCCGAGGCGGGGTTGACCTTGTCGAAGTTGGGCGTCAGCGGCTCGAAGGTGATCTGCACGCCCACCTGCGCGAACGACGCGATGAAGCCCACCATCACCGAGGCCGCGAGAAAGGGCACGACCATCATCAGCCCTTCCTTCGCGATGTCGAAGATCAGCGCTTCCATCTGCTCGTTGGTCTGCACCTGCAGGCCATGCTCGTAGACGATGCCGAACAGCTTGAACAAGTGGCCGCCCGCGATGGAGGCGGCCGCCGAGAGGCACACCGTCATCGCGAGCAGGCCGGCGGCCGCGTTGACGTCGGGGCTCTTCGGCGACTGGCCCTTCTTCTTCGCGTCGTCGAGCTTCTTCTCTGTCGGCTCTTCGGTCTTCTCGCCCGACATGGCCGGCCCCTTCGATCAACGGTGCGGTTCAGCGCTACTGGTTCTTGCCCGCTTCAGCCAGCTTCTTGGCGGCCGAGCTGATGTTGCTCGCCACCATGTTCTTCAGCTCGGTCTCGGCCTTCTGCATGTTGAGCTGCTGCGAGCCCCAGGTCTGGATGTCGTTCATCTGCTTGTTCTGGCGCACCGACTCGATCGTGTCGGCGCGCATCTGGTCGACCATCATCTGGCCTTCGTGGTGCATCGAGCTGCCACCCATCGGCGGCACGCCGCCACCGCCCGCGCCCATGTGGCCCTGGAAGGCCGGCGGTACGAACGAGTTCACCACCTGGTGCGCCGCATGCTGGAACGGCACCATCGCCTGGTGCGCGAGGCTGGGCGACTGCGGCGGGCTGCCGTCCGGCGAACGCGATGCCTCGTTGAAGGCACCGGGGGCCAGCTTCTGCTGCGCCATGCCGACCGCATCCTTCAGGCTGATGCGTGGCCGCGACGACGCTGAGGCTTCGGTGCCGCCGGGCGAACGGGCCGTCAACCCGGTGGCGTTCTGCAAGGCCTGGCCGGAGCCGGAGCTCGCGGGCGCCTTGCCCGCCGCACCGCCACGCTTGGCGACGATGTCGTCAAACGCCTTGACGCTGGCCTGTACCGCTGTCTTCAGTGCTACTGGGATCGCTGGGCCTGCCATGTCAGATCCTTTCCTATGGTTGAGCCGCGAGAGGGATCACGCCATTGGAGAAGCGGGGCCGAAGCCGCACCCGCGCAATGCGAAGCGGAAGCCGGCCAAACGAACCCGGCCCGTTCGCGTTGCGATGGCAACACTTCGCTACGTTTGGGGGTGGGCAGAGTTGAGGATTTCGAAGCGAAGCTGTGAAGGACTTCACGCCACGCCGACCTAGCATGGACTGGCACCAATGCAGTACGACAGGGGACAAAGATGCTGGTTCTTGCAATGACGTGTATTCGGTCCGGCTGCGAAGACGAACCGTTGCGGATGGTGATGCGCGGGCAACTGGCAGAGGCGGTGCCACTGGCCATGGCGCGGCTGGAGCGGCGCCCGTCACCGCAAGCCGCGGCCTCGCATGCGATGCTGGGCCAGGTGATCGGCCGCGCGTTGATCGAACTGGGGCGTGAAGAAGAAGCCGAAGAGCTGTTTCGCCGCCAGCTGCGGGTCTACGAAACCGGCTCGCGCTCCTATGTGCGGTGGATGTCGTCGCTGGACCACGGCTCCATGCAGCTGATGCTCAACCGCCTGAGCCGGGCCGCCGATGCCTTCAACGGCGTGGCCGACGACGAGACCGCGCCGCCGCCGCTGCGCATCGAGGCGCTCGCCGGATTGGCGGTGTGCGTGCGCGGGCTCGGTGAATACCGCCGCGCGGAACGCACGCTGGCGCATGCGCAAGGCCTGGCCAGGGAACATTCGCCCACCTCGGTGCAGCACCTGCTGCAGGCGCTGCGGCTGGAGACGGAAGTGATGCGCGAGCTGCGCGCGTTCGACGAAGGCGGCGATCTCGGCACGCCGCAGCATGCGCTGCGCAGCGGCAGCCCCGAGCCGTTGTCGCAGTTGCACCGCCAGCTGGAGCAGGCCGCCGAATCACTGGCCGACGTGCCGATCGCGAACCAGCGCCTGCGCTTCCTGGCCGCGCTGGTCGACCGCAACATCGCGGTGCCGGAGCTGGGCGGCCGCGTCGCCGAGAGCCTGGCGCAGCTGCGCCAGCAGAAGCTGCTCGGCCACGAGAAGGAATGCCGGATCGAGGCCGCGCTGGCCCATGTGGCGCATGGCGACTGCAAGGCGGCGCAGGCGCTGCTCGGCGGCCTGGCGCACGACGAGGACACGATGCGCCGGCACCGCCATTCGCTGGAGCTGAAGTACTGCCTGTCGCGCATCTATGCGCTGCAGGGCCGCCACATGGATGCGCTGCGCCTGTACAAGGAGCATGTCGCGCAGGCGCTGGGCCGGCTGCGCTCGGAGCTGGCCCACCTGCCCTACTCGCGCTGCCTCGAGAAGCAGGAGATGGCCGAACACAGCGACTCGATGAAGATGCTGCTGCCGCTGCGCTACCGGCGCGCCTACCAGTACATCATCGACCACCTCGACGACCGCGACCTCTCGGTGCGCGAGGTGGCCGCGCATGTCGACGTGACCGAGCGCGCGCTGCAGATGGCCTTCCGCACCCACCTGGGCATGACGCCGGCCGAGCTGATCCGCCGGCGCCGCATGGAGCGCATCCGCAAGGAGCTGCGGCAGACCACCGACCGGCGCAACGTGCTCGACATCGCGCAGCGCTGGGGCATGACCAACCGCTCGACGCTGACGCAGAACTACCGCCAGTTCTTCAACGAGACGCCGACCACGATGCTGCGCGGCGGCGCAGCGCCGCTGCCCATGCCCTTGCCGGTCGCGCCGGCCGAACCCGAGGAGCTGCGCTGATCATGTTCTCGAGCTCGTTCCCCCGCATGCTGCCGCCCGAGCTGCCGCAGCCCGCGCCGCCTGTCGAGGCGCCGAAGGGCGATGCGGCCGCTACGGCCGACCACACCCGACGTTCCGAGCTGCAGTCGCGCCGCAACAGCACGATCGCCGGCGCCGTGCATCGCCATGGCCGAGGCGGGCATGAGTCGCGCGTGGCCGACCGCGTGTTCGTCACCGTCACCCGGACCACGCGCACGGCCGACGACGAGGGGGACACCGAGACCACCACCGTCAGCGAAGTGCAGGAGCAGTGGACGCTGCCCGGCTTTTCGTCGGTGGACGACGACGATGCGTCGGCGGCCGGCATCGACACCGATGGCGGCGGCGGTGGAGGCGGTGGCGGGGGCGAGATGGCCGAGGTGTCCTCGCCGGTGGAAGCGGCCGAAGGCGCCGCCGCGGCGGAACGCACCGGTGCGGCCGAGGCGGTGAAGCCCGCGGCCGCGACCGACGCCGCCAAGGTGGGAGCGCTCGATGCGCAGGCCGGCACCGGCGGCACGCCTGCCGCGGGATCGGTGGTGCGGGTCGAGCCGGTGAAGCCGCCGCATCGGCTGCGGCCGCCGCGTGGCGGCGGCGTGCGGCAGACGCTCAATGTCATCGGCGCCGGCCTCGCGGTGGCGGTCGGCGCGATCATCGCGGCGCTCATCATCAGCCACGGCGCCCCGCAGCCGGCCGACAGCGCCGAGGACGGCTCTTCTGCGCCGCCGCCCTCCCAGACCGAACGTTGACGCCACCTGCACGAGGAGGCTTGCGATGAGCTCCGCCCCGCTGGACCTGTTCGAACTGCTCGACCGCGAGTGCGCCCGCTTCAAGCGCGACTTCGCCCACTGTGCCGCCGAGGCCGACGGGCTGCAGCAGCGCATGCTCGGCCATGCGCTGGTGAGCCGGATCGCGGCCTTCCTGCTCGCACTGGAGCATGTGTTGTATCCGCCGCTGCTGGCGATCGACATCGATGTGCATGACCAGCTGGTCGAGGCCCATGCGCGGCTCAAGCGCCGCGCGGCCGAGGCGCTGCTGCGCTACTGCGGCAACGCCGCCCGCGCGCATCAGATGCTGGGCGCGGTGCAGCAGGCGCAGCAGGCGTATGTGGACCTGCTGCGGCGCGAGCTCTACCCGGCGCTCTATCGCTCGATCAGCCTGATCGAATCGGCGCTGCTCGCGCAGGAGATGCAGGAGCAGCTGGAGGCCAACCGCTGCCACGCCGCCGCGCTGCGCCGCTACCAGCATGCCTGGGACTTCGAGAACACCCGGGTGCCGGCGCTGCCCGGCCTGCAGGTGGAAGAGCACTGGACGGGAGTGCCGCGTTGAGCTCCGGCCGCGCCCTCGCCCCGGCGATGTTCGCCGCCGCGCTGGCGGCCGCGCTCGCCGGATGCGCGGCCCCGCCACGGCCGGCGCCGCTGCCGGTGGCGCCGGTCGACGAGCCGCCGCCGCTGGCCGGCAGCCCGGTACCACCGCCCGAGCCGACGCCGGAAGGCCCATGGACCACCGCGTTGCAGGACGTGGCGCGGCAGATGCAGCAGGCGGCCCTGCAGCAAGGCAGCGTGTCGGTCGACCGCACCCTCGACGACCGGCTCTACATCCGCGTTCCGCTCGCGTCGGCCTTCGATGGCGCGGGCCTGCTGTCGCGCCGCGCCGAGCCGTTTCTGGCCGCGCTGGCCGCTGCGTTGTCGCAGCATGCCGACGTGACGGCCTCGATCGCCGAGAACCCGCCGCGCGGGCAGAAGCCGCAGCCCCGGGCCGCCAGCGTGATGCGCTTCCTGCTGATCCGCGGCGTCCGCGCCGCGCAGTTGTCGATCGAGCCGCGGGGCACCCACCATGCCGCGCTGCCTTCGGCCGAGCGCGAGGCCGGCACCGAACGCCAGATCGAACTGCTGCTGTCGGCCCATGGACGTTGACGCCCGCCATCCCTGGGACACCCCGATCTACGAAGCGGCCTGCGTGATCGCACGCCACACCGGCAGCGACCCTGCGCCGCGGCCGCTGGACCTGAACGTGGGCGAGTGCCGCATCGCGATCGAGCCGCTGGACGACGGCGTGGCGCCGTGGACGGCGCGCGCGCCGATGCCCGGCGACACCACGATCGACAAGGCCTTGTGGCATGGCACGCTGCTGTCGGCCAACATCGGGCTCATGCGCCACGGCTGCATCGCCTTCGGGCTGGACGACGAGGGCCGCGCGATGCTGATGGGGCAGCTGATCGCCGAGCCCGGCACACCGGCCGCCGCCGCGCAACAGCTGCAGTGCCTGTACGACGTGTGGCGGCTCGCGCAGGGCCTGCGCCATGCGCCGCTGCGCGCCGCGCTGGCATCGTGGGGCGTGGCGGGCTACCTGATCCCGCCGCACCGCGAAAACGAGCAGCAGCAGCGCACCCGGCACACGCGCGCGGTGCGCTGCCTGATCGAAGGGCTGGAGCGCATGGGGCTGCCGCCGGCGCAGGCCCGCCGCATTGCCGACGCGCGCCGGCTGCGCCGCGCCGACACCGACATCCGCTTCGCTGCCGCGCGCAACGGCCATTCGCTGCTGCTGTACATCCGGCTGCGCGATGCGCGGCTCGACGGCACGCCCGACGCCGCGCTGCGCTGGACCGGCCGGCTGATGTCGGAGCTCGGCATCGCGGTGGGCCGGGGCCTCGGCGGCCGGCACCAGCTGATGGCGCACTGGCCGTTCGACAGCCGCGGCCGGCGCGACTTCGACAGCTACCTGTCGGCCTTCATGGAGCTGCCGGCGGCGCTGCGCGGCGACGCGCTCTAGCCGCCCAGGCCCAGCGGCCCGGCTTGCCCGCGCCATCGCGGTAGGCCGCCTGCCGCGGCACCTGCAGCACGACCTCGGCACCGCCGCCCTCGCGGTTGCCGATGGACAGCAGGCCGCGGATTCGCGCGGCGCGCTCGCGCATGCCCTGCAGGCCCCAGTGGCCCTCGGCGCGGCCCTCCTGCAGCACCTCGGCGGGAATGCCACGGCCGTCGTCGCGCACCACGAGCTTCGCGCCCTCTTCGTTGCACACCAGCCATGCCTCGGCCCGTTGTGCGTGCGCATGGTGCGACACGTTGAGCAGCGCTTCACGCGCGATGTAGTAGACCTCTTCCAGCACCTCGGGCCGGAGGTCCTGCACCGGCCCTTCGACCGACACCTCGACATGCGGATGGGCGCCGCCCGTGATCTCGTGGGCCAGGCGCGGCAATGCGGAGGCGAGGTCGGCGAACTGATCGTCCGACCGGCGCAGGCCCGCCACCCGGTCGCGCCCCTCGTTGACGAGGCCCTCCGCACGCTCCACCGCCACGGCGAGGATGTGGCGCGCCGGCTCGTCGGACATGCGCGCCAGCACCGACTGCATGCGCAGCAGCAGCCCATAGACACCCTGCAGCAGCGTGTCGTGCAGCTCGACCGCGATGCGTTCGCGCTCGAGCTGCCGCTCGCGCATCTTCTCGGCGGCACGCGCGGTCAGCGTGCGCACGCGCAGCACGTAGAGCCAGGCCAGCAGCGCGAGCAGCGCCAGCACGCAGGCGATGCGGAACGCCAGAGTCTGGTACAGCGCCGGCGCGATCGAGAACTGCAGCGTGGCCGGCGTGTCGCTCCACACGCCGTCGTCGTTGGCCGCCATCACACGGAAGCGGTAGTGCCCGGGACCCAGGTTGGTGTAGTAGGCGGTGCGGCGCGGCCCCGCCTCCTGCCAGTCGGTGTCCACGCCCTCGAGCCGATAGCGGAACTTCACGCGCTCGGGAATCGCGAGGCTCATCGCGGTGTATTCGATCTGCACCGAGGCCGTGAGCGGCGGCAGCGCGATGCCCTGCTCTGCCGCCATCACGCGGTCGCCGGCTTTCAGGGTGCGGATCGACACCGGCGCCGGCATCGGGTTGCGCGCAATCGAGGTGGGGTCGATCGACACGAGGCTGGTGGTGGTGGAGAACCACAGCCGCCCATCATGCGCGGCCACCAGCGTCGGCAGGCCGCCGAGCTGCGGCGCCCGGCCCTCGAGGCCGTCGCGATGGTCGAACACCTCGTAGTTCGGCCGGTAGGCCGGATCAGCGTGGAAAGCCCGCACCTCGGCCGCGGCGATGCGCACGATGCCATCGGCGGTGTTCAGCCACAACTCGCCTGCCGGCGTCTCGACGATGCCCGATACGCCATGGAACACGATGCCGCCGGCGCCCACCAACGGCAGGAACTCGCCGCCCAGCCGCACCATCAGGCCCGACTCGCCGCCCACCCACAGATGGTCGCCCACCGCCTGCAGCGCCAGCACCGCCCCCACCGCGAGGTTCTGCTTGCGGGTGAAGGTGCGCCCCTGCTCGCCCTCGTAGACCGCCAGGCGCGAATCGGTGAAACCGAGCCACACCCGGCCCTGCGGATCGGTGTAGAGCAAGGTGGGCGAATCGTCGGGCAGCCCGTCGCGCCCGCTCATGCCCACCCACTCGCTGCCATCGCGCCGGAAGATGCCCGCGCACGCCACCCACAGGCGGCCGCGGTGGTCGCGGGTGAGGCCCTGCACCACATGGCCCGTCTGCACCGATTTCGGGCCCGGCAGCTGCGTGACCTCGTCGTCGACGATGCGCCACAGCCGGCCCTCCTCCGAGCCGACCCAGGTGCTGCCATCGACATCGGGATAGATCGTCGACACCTTGTCGTTGATCGCGCTGAACTCACGCGTCGCGGTGCCGATGCGCAGCAGCGGCAGTTCGCTGCGGCCCACCCAGACATCGGGGCCCGCCGCTGGTGCGAGCGTGACCGGCAGCGCATTCTGTGCCTGCGCGATGCGCGTGAGCTTGTTGCGGCGGAAACGGTCGAGCCCGCTGCTGGTGCCCACCCACACGGTGCCTTCGCGGTCCTGCAGCAGCGCATACACCGCCTCGCCGCTGAGGCCTTCGCGCTGGCCGAACCAGGCACGGACCTCGGCCGGCCGATGGTCGTCGACACGCCCCCAGGCGCCGGCATCGGTGCGCCAGAGCCCGGCGCCGAAGAACCAGGCCATGCCGTCGCGCGCGAACAGCAGCGGCGCCACCGGCCCCTTCGGCACGGCATCGGCCATCGGGCGCGGACCCTCGGGACCATAGCGGCGCAGCCCCTGCGTGCGATCGGCCACCCAGACCGAGCCGTCGGGGGCTTCGGTGAGGTGGGAGGCATCGTCCCACTCGGCACGGCCCATCTCGCGCGGCGCCGCTGCGGCCGCCGGTTCGAGCATGTACAGCACGCCCTTCGAGATGAACCACACGCGGGCCGCATGGTCGACGAAGACATCCATCACCATGCTGCGGTCGGTCTGCACCCGCTCCCACTTGTCGCCGGCCAGGCGGAACAGGCCATGCACCGCGGCCGCCCAGACCTGGCCATCGGGCCCGACCGCGATGCGCGCCAGCGTGGCGCTGTTCGGCAACCCCTGCTCCGCGCCGTAGTTGGTGAGCGCGCCATTCAGGAAACGGCTCGCCCCGCCATAGAGGTAGCCGATCCAGAGCGCGCCGCGGCGGTCGACCGCCAGGCTGCGCACCGCGCTCGAGCGCAGCGTCACGCCGCCCAGCGCATCGATGCGCTGGAAGTTCACGCCGTCGAAGCGGAACAGCCCGGTGGGCGTGCCCAGCCACAGCCAGCCATCCGGCGTCTGCGCCAGCGCCAGCACCGGGCCGGGCGAGCCGTCGCGCGTGGACCAGGCGGTGTGGTGCATCTGCAGCAGGCCCGGCGACTTGTCCTGCGCATGGGCAGGCAGGCCGGCAGACCCTGCCAGCAGAACGAGGAGAACCAGGCGAACGACAGCGGAAGCGAGGTGCATGCATCAGCGCGAGTGACCGGGGAGGCCGATTCTGGAACCCACCCGGCCGACGCAGATTGCAAACGGCACATGAATTCCGGATCTCGCACTAAATTTGCAACGGCGGGTTCGCCGCCTCGAATGTGAAAACCGCCGCACCCGCCGTCCGTAGCACCCACAAGCCAGCCGTCAGCCAGCCGCGGATAATCCGGGGTTCCCCTCCCCCCCCTCGCTCCGTGCCATGACCACGACGATTCGCCAGCAAGACCTGATCGACAGCGTCGCCGCCGCGCTGCAGTACATCTCCTACTACCACCCTGCCGACTACATCGCCCACCTGGCGCGCGCCTACGAGCGCGAGGAGTCGCCGGCGGCCAAGGATGCGATCGCGCAGATCCTCACCAACTCGAAGATGTGCGCCGAGGGCCACCGCCCGATCTGCCAGGACACCGGCATCGTCAACGTGTTCCTGAAGATCGGCATGGACGTGCGCTTCGAGGGCTTCGCCGGCTCGATCGAGGATGCTGTGAACGAGGGCGTGCGCAAGGGCTACCTCAACCCCGACAACGTGCTGCGCGCCTCGGTGCTCAGCGATCCGATCTTCGACCGCAAGAACACCAAGGACAACACGCCCGCGGTCGTGCACATGACGGTGGTGCCGGGCAACACGGTCGACGTGACCGTGGCCGCCAAGGGCGGCGGCTCGGAGAACAAAAGCAAGTTCGTGATGATGAACCCGAGCGACAACCTGGTCGACTGGGTGCTCAAGACGGTGCCGACCATGGGCGCCGGCTGGTGCCCGCCGGGCATGCTGGGCATCGGCGTGGGCGGCACGGCCGAGAAGGCGGTGCTGCTGGCCAAGGAAGCGCTGATGGACGACATCGACATGTACGAGCTGCTGCAGCGCGG
>CBIHRS010000025.1:0-67277 GCA_966212505.1 uncultured bacterium | reverse complement strand
CGCTGAAGCTCGAGGCCAAGCAATCGGTGCTCGACCTTTTCGAGGTCGACAAGCGCCTCGAGAAGCTGCTCGAGTTGCTGGAGCATGAGGTCGACATTCTCCAAGTGGAGAAGCGCATCCGTGGCCGCGTCAAGCGCCAGATGGAGAAGAGCCAGCGCGAGTACTACCTGAACGAACAGGTCAAGGCCATCCAGAAGGAACTCGGCGACGGCGAGGAAGGTGCCGATCTCGAAGAGCTCGAGAAGAAGATCAAGGCCGCCCGCATGCCCAAGGAGGCACGCAAGAAGGCCGACGCCGAACTGAAGAAGCTGAAGCTGATGTCGCCGATGTCGGCCGAGGCCACCGTCGTGCGCAACTACATCGACACGCTGGTCAACTTGCCCTGGGCGAAGAAGACCAAGATCAAGCACGACCTCGCATTCGCCGAGGAAGTGCTCAACGAGGATCACTATGGCCTCGAGAAGGTCAAGGACCGCATCCTCGAGTACCTCGCGGTGCAGCAGCGCGTCGAGAAGGTCAAGGCGCCGATCCTGTGTCTGGTCGGCCCTCCGGGTGTGGGCAAGACCTCGCTCGGCCAATCGGTCGCACGCGCCACGGGCCGCAAGTTCGTGCGCATGGCGCTGGGTGGCGTGCGCGACGAGGCTGAGATCCGTGGTCACCGCCGCACCTACATCGGCTCGATGCCGGGCAAGGTGCTGCAGAGCCTGACCAAGGTCGGCACGCGCAATCCGCTGTTCCTGCTCGACGAGATCGACAAGCTGGGCATGGATTTCCGCGGCGATCCGTCGTCGGCGCTGCTGGAAGTGCTTGACCCCGAGCAGAACCACACTTTCAGCGATCACTACATCGAGGTCGACTTCGACCTGTCGGATGTGATGTTCGTCGCCACCTCGAACTCGCTCAACATCCCGCCGGCGCTGCTGGACCGCATGGAAGTGATCCGTCTCTCGGGCTACACCGAGGACGAGAAGCTCAACATCGCCCAGCGCTACCTGCTGCCCAAGCAGCAGAAGAACAACGGCGTGAAGGACGAGGAGATGGAGGTCACGGAAGGTGCCATCCGCGGCATCATTCGCTACTACACCCGTGAGGCCGGTGTTCGTTCGCTCGAGCGCGAGGTGTCGAAGATCTGCCGCAAGGTGGTCAAGGGCATCCAGCTCAAGACCTACGACGGCAAGGTGGTCGTCACTGATGAGAACCTGCACGATTTCCTCGGCGTCCGCCGCTTCACCTACGGTCAGGCTGAAAAGCAGAACCAGGTGGGTCAGGTGGTCGGCCTTGCGTGGACCGAGGTCGGAGGCGATCTGCTGACCATCGAGGCGGCGGTGATGCCCGGCAAGGGCGGCATCATTCGCACCGGCCAGCTGGGAGACGTGATGAAGGAGTCGGTCGAGGCGGCCCGCACCGTGGTGCGCTCGCGTGCCCGGCGCCTGGGCATCAAGGACGAACTCTTCGAGAAGCGCGACATCCACATCCACGTGCCCGATGGCGCAACGCCGAAGGATGGCCCGAGTGCAGGTATCGCGATGACGACGGCCTTCGTCTCCGCGCTGACTGGCATTCCCGTGCGGGCCGATGTGGCGATGACCGGCGAGATCACGCTGCGCGGGGAGGTCACTGCGATCGGCGGCCTGAAGGAGAAGCTGCTCGCGGCTCACCGCGGGGGCATCAAGACGGTGCTGATCCCCGAGGAGAACGTCAAGGACCTGCAGGACATCCCCGAGAACGTGAAGAACAATCTCGAGGTCGTGCCGGTGAAGTGGATCGATCGTGTGCTCGAAGTGGCGCTCGAATCGGCTCCGCAGCCGCTGCCCGAAGAAGAAGGGCCCGCGGCGAAGCCGGAGGCCGCGGCCACCACCAGCGACGGCACTGCTGCGAGCACGACGGAAGCGATCAAGCACTGAGAAGCGTCGAAAGTGCTTGCAGGGCCAGAAAAAGTCGGTATATACTGCGAGCTTCGCTGAACGGCAAAACGAATAAGTTGAGTCGATCAGCGGGGCGGTCAGGAATGACCGGTGTGCGGGAATAGCTCAGTTGGTAGAGCGCAACCTTGCCAAGGTTGAGGTCGCGAGTTCGAGCCTCGTTTCCCGCTCCAAATACCGAAGGGAAGCAGACATGCTTCCCTTTTTTCTGCCAGCCAAGGGTCTTTGCTCTTTGCGTGAAAATTCCGGCCCAGAGTCGGTGGCAGTAGTACCCGACAACAAGAACAACAAGGCGCGGTAGCAAAGCGGTTATGCACCGGATTGCAAATCCGTGTAGGTCGGTTCGACTCCGGCCCGCGCCTCCATAAATCAAAAGGCCCTTGCAGGTGATGCTTGCAAGGGCCTTTGTCTTTGTGGTGCCCGGAACCGGGATCGAACCGGTACGCCCCGATGAGAGGGCGGCGGATTTTAAGTCCGCTGCGTCTGCCTATTTCGCCATCCGGGCGGCTGGATGGGGCCGCGATTATCGGCGCTCGGGTGCGTCAGTCGAGCGAAATCTTCTCGGCGCTGCCGTCGAACGAAAGCCACCGGCGGGCCAGTGTGGTCATCACCGCAGGATCACCAGTACTCTGCAGTCGAAGCGCCGGTGCTGCGCTCTTGATGCCGCTCGTCCACTGCGTGGCTGCACGCTCTGCGATGGCGCTTGCGGTGTCGATCAGCTCCACGCTCGGGCCGAGCAGTGCGCGGATCTCCTCGGCGATGAAGGGGTAGTGCGTGCAGCCGAGCACGACGGTATCGACCTCCGCCGACAGGATGCTCTCGCAGTAGGGCCTGAGCACGGCGGACAAGGCTGGCCCTTCGATCTTTCCGGCTTCGATGGCATCGGCCAGGCCCGGGCATGCCTGGAGGTGCACATGGGCGCCGTGGCCGTGCAGTTCGACGAGCCTGCGAACGCGCATGCTGTTGACGGTGGCAGTGGTCGCCATCACGGCCACCCGCTTGTTGCGCGAGCGCGCGACGGCCGGCTTGATGCCGGGCTCCACACCGACGAACGGAAGATCGGGCCACGTGGCACGCAGATGGCCGATCGCCGCGGTGGTGGCCGTGTTGCAGGCAACGACGATCATGCGTGCGCCTTGATCCACGAGGTGCTGAACGACGCGCTGGCTGCGGGCGGTGATGTCTTCAGTCGTTCGCGGGCCATAGGGCGCATAGGCTGAGTCGGCTGCATACAGCAGCGACACCTCCGGCAGTCGCTCACGCAATGCGCGCAAGACCGACAGTCCTCCTACGCCCGAGTCGAATACGCCGATCAGTGCGGCGTCGGAACATGCATTCATCTCGATGGAAGTCTAGCGCCCATGCGATTTCGCCCATGGAGTCGCCTCGATGACAGTGGCGCTTGAGGAGATCAGTCTAAAATAGCACGATCGTTCGTTTTATTGTGCTGCCTCACCGTCGAGGGCAGGCGCTTGTCCCTCTAGAATCGCAATTAACGTTAACGTCAATCAGTACAGGAGATTCGCGCCATGAAGGTTCTGGTTCCCGTCAAGCGCGTCGTCGACTACAACGTGAAGGTTCGCGTGAAGTCCGACGGCACGGGGGTGGACATCGCCAACGTGAAGATGAGCATGAACCCCTTCGACGAGATCGCCGTCGAAGAGGCCGTGCGGCTGAAGGAGAAGGGCGTGGTCACCGAGGTGATCGCTGTCTCCTGCGGTGTTGCGCAGTGCCAGGAAACGCTGCGCACCGCGATGGCGATCGGCGCCGACCGCGCGATCCTGGTGGAGACCGATGCCGAGCTGCAGCCGCTGGCCGTGGCCAAGATCCTGAAGGCGCTGGTCGACAAGGAGCAGCCCCAGCTCGTGATCCTCGGCAAGCAGGCGATCGACGACGACTGCAACCAGACGGGCCAGATGCTGGCGGCGCTGGCCGACCTGCCGCAGGCCACCTTCGCTTCGAAGGTCGAATTGGCCGATGGCGCAGCGACCGTCACGCGTGAAGTCGACGGCGGCCTCGAGACCCTGAAGGTCAAGCTGCCCGCGATCGTCACCACCGACCTGCGCCTGAACGAGCCGCGCTACGTGACGCTGCCCAACATCATGAAGGCGAAGAAGAAGCCGCTCGAGACGGTGAAGCCGGCCGACCTCGGCGTCGATGTCGCGCCGCGCATCAAGACCCTCAAGGTCACGGAGCCGCCCAAGCGCAGCGCCGGCGTGAAGGTGCCCGACGTGGCGACGCTGGTCGCGAAGCTGAAGAACGAAGCAAAGGTGATCTGATCATGACCGCACTCGTCATTGCCGAACACGACAACGCCTCGATCAAGGGCGCTACCCTCAACACCATCACTGCCGCTGCTGCCTGCGGTGGCGATGTGCATGTGCTCGTCGCCGGACACAACGCGGCCGAAGCCGCGAAGCAGGCTGCGCAGATCGCAGGCGTGAGCAAGGTGCTGCTGGCCGACTCCGCAGCGCTGGCTGAACAGCTGGCCGAGAACGTGGCCGCCCAGGTGCTGGCCGTGGCTGGTGCCTACAGCCACATCCTGTTCCCGGCGACTGCGCAGGGCAAGAACGTCGCACCGCGCGTGGCTGCCAAGCTCGATGTCGCGCAGATCAGCGACATCACCAAGGTCGTGAGCGCCGACACCTTCGAGCGTCCGATCTACGCGGGCAATGCCATCGCCACCGTGCAGAGCGCCGACAAGGTCAAGGTGATCACCGTGCGCACCACCGGCTTCGATGCGGCGGCTGCCACCGGCGGCTCCGCTGCTGTGGAGAACGCGGCCGCAGTGGCCGACAGCGGCAAGAGCAGCTTCGTCGGCCGCGAGGTCACCAAGAGCGATCGCCCCGAGCTCACGGCAGCCAAGATCATCGTCTCCGGTGGCCGCGCGCTGGGCTCCTCCGACAAGTTCAATGAAGTGCTGACCCCGCTGGCCGACAAGCTCGGCGCAGCACTGGGCGCGAGCCGTGCCGCCGTCGATGCGGGCTACGCGCCCAACGACTGGCAGGTGGGCCAGACCGGCAAGATCGTCGCGCCGCAGCTGTACATCGCGGCCGGCATCAGCGGCGCGATCCAGCACCTGGCCGGCATGAAGGATTCGAAGGTGATCGTTGCGATCAACAAGGATCCCGAGGCGCCGATCTTCAGCGTGGCCGACTATGGCCTCGAGGCCGACCTGTTCTCGGCCGTGCCCGAACTCGTGAACGCGCTCTAAGCAATTCGATCTTCAGGGCGCCGAAACGGCGCCCTTATTCCATCCGGAGACTGACCCATGAGCTACCGCGCCCCCGTGAAGGACATGCTGTTCGACATGAAGGAACTGTCGAACATCGATGCCCTGACGCAACTGCCCGGCTATGAAGAGGCCGGCTACGACACCGCGCAGGCGGTGCTCGAGGAGTGCGCGAAGTTCAACGAGGGCGTGGTCTCGCCGCTGAACTTCGAGGGCGACAAGAACCCCTCCTGGTGGAAGGATGGCCAGGTCACGACCACGCCCGGCTTCAAGGATGCGTTCCGCCAGTTTGCCGAAGGCGGCTGGCAGGGCCTGCATCATCCCGACGAGTTCGGCGGCCAAGGCCTGCCGAAGACCATCCATGCGGCCTGCATCGAGATGATCAACAGCGCAAACCTCAGCTTCGCGCTGTGTCCGCTGCTGACCGACGGCGCGATCGAGGCGCTGCTCACCGCCGGCAGCGACGAGCTGCGCAGCACCTACATCCCGAAGATGATTTCGGGCGAGTGGACCGGCACGATGAACCTGACCGAGCCGCAGGCCGGTTCCGACCTGGCCTTGGTGCGTTCACGCGCCGAGCCGCAGCCCGACGGCAGCTACAAGATCTTCGGCACCAAGATCTTCATCACCTACGGCGAGCACGACATGGCCGAGAACATCGTGCACCTAGTGCTGGCCCGCGTGACCGGTGCCCCCGAGGGCGTGAAGGGCATCTCGCTGTTCGTGGTGCCCAAGTTCATGGTCAACAAGGACGGCTCGCTCGGCGCCCGCAACGACGTGCATTGCGTCAGCATCGAGCACAAGATGGGCATCAAGGCCAGCCCGACGGCGGTGCTGCAATACGGCGACCATGGCGGTGCCATCGGCTACCTCGTGGGCCAGGAGAACCGCGGCCTCGAGTACATGTTCATCATGATGAACGCCGCCCGCTATGCGGTGGGCGTGCAGGGCATCGCGGTGGCCGAGCGGGCCTACCAGAAGGCGGTGGAATACGCCCGCGAACGCGTGCAATCGCGCCCGGTCGACGGCTCGATGAACACCGCGGCGCCGATCATCCACCACCCCGATGTGAAGCGCATGCTGATGACGATGCGCGCCTCCACCGAAGGTTGCCGTGCGATGGCGCTGGTGGCTGCGGCGGCATATGACGCCGCCCATGCCCACCCCGATGCCGAAGTGCGCAAGCAGAACCAGGCCTTCTACGAATTCATGGTGCCGTTGGTCAAGGGCTACAGCACCGAGATGAGCCTGGAGGTCACCAGCCTGGGCGTGCAGGTGCATGGTGGCATGGGCTTCATCGAGGAGACCGGCGCGGCGCAGTACTACCGCGACGCCAAGATCCTGACGATCTACGAAGGCACGACGGCCATCCAGGCCAATGATCTGGTGGGCCGCAAGACCGCGCGCGACGGTGGCCAGACAGCGCTGGCCCTGGCGAAGCAGATCCAGGCGACCGAGGCCGAACTCGCCAAGCGCGACAGCGTCGCGGCGCGAGGCATGCTCAAGCGCCTGAGCGCGGCGCGCGAGGCCTTCGAGCACGTGGTTGCGTTCGTCGCGGGCAAGACCAAGGCGAATCCCAACGAGGTGTTCGCCGGCTCCGTGCCCTACCTGATGCTGGCCGGCAACGTGGTGGCCGGGTGGCAGATGGCGCGTGCGCTGATGGTCGCCGAAGATCGCCTGGCCGAGGGCGTGGATGCCGAGTTCATGAAGGCCAAGATCGCCACGGCACGCTTCTACGGCGACCACATCCTCAGCCGCGTGCCGGGTGTGCGCGACAGCATCGTCGAGGGCGCTGCCGGCGTCACCGAGATGGCGCTGGAAGCCTTCTGATCGATCCGTTCAACCGCTGCCTGGAGTCGCCCGTGTCCGTGCCCGCCGTCCTGTCCAAGCTTTCTCTGCCGGTGATCGGCTCGCCGCTGTTCATCATCAGCAACCCGAAGCTCGTGATCGAGCAGTGCAAGGCCGGCATCGTCGGTTCGATGCCGGCGCTGAATGCGCGCCCGGCCTCTCAACTCGACGACTGGCTGGCGGAGATCACCGAGACGCTCGCCGCGCATGACCGCGCGCATCCCGAGGCGCCATCCGCACCGTTTGCGATCAACCAGATCGTCCACAAGAGCAACGACCGGCTCGAGCACGACATGGCGCTGTGTGCCAAGTACAAGGTGCCGGTGGTCATCACCTCGTTGGGCGCGCGTACCGACGTGAACGAGGCGGTGCACGGCTGGGGCGGCATCGTGCTGCACGACATCATCAACGACCGTTTCGCGCGCAAGGCGATCGAGAAGGGCGCCGACGGCCTGATCGCAGTGGCTGCGGGGGCCGGCGGCCACGCGGGCACCACCAGCCCGTTTGCGCTGGTGCAGGAGATCCGCCGCTGGTTCCATGGGCCGCTGGCGCTCAGCGGCTCCATCGCCACCGGCGATGCGATCCTGGCGGCGCAGGCGATGGGTGCCGATTTCGCCTACATCGGCTCCGCCTTCATCGCGACCGAGGAGGCGCGGGCGGTCGAGGGCTACAAGCAGATGATCGTCGAGAGCTCCAGCCAGGACATCGTCTACTCCAACCTCTTCACCGGTGTGCACGGCAACTACCTGCGCGGCTCCATCGTCAATGCCGGGCTCGATCCCGACAAGCTGCCCGAGAGCGACCCCAGCGCGATGAACTTCGGCGGCGGCGAAAGCGCCAAGAAGGCCTGGAAGGACATCTGGGGCTGCGGCCAGGGCATCGGCGCGATCGACAAGGTGATGCCGGCGGCGGAACTGGTGGCGCGGCTGAAGCGTGAATACGCTGCGGCGCGCAACCGGCTCGGCTTGCCGGTCGCCGCTGCGAAGGAAGCGGCGATCGCCTGACGTGCCCTGCGTCAGCCAGGAAGGCTGATGCTCGCCGAATCGCAGCCCTTGCCGGCGCCGATCCATCGGCGCGCCAGTGTGCGCCACCAGCGTGGCCCGGTGCTCGCTGCCGTGCACACGTAACGGCACGCCTCGTCGTCCCAGGCCAATGCCTTGCAGGCGCCGTGGCGCCGTCGCGACAGCCACATGCCGAGTGGACAGGGCTCGCTGGCGCAGCACACGCCGCAGCCATTGCAACGCTCGCCCACCTCGGGTTTATCGGGGGCGGCGACGTGCAGATAGATGGTCTGGAAGCTCACGATGGCCAGTGTGATGCCATCCACGCCGGCCTTGTCTTTCGAAAAACGGCGTGCCGGCCCCGGTACATCGGTGTTACAGTGCGCCCCGTGACTTGAGTCAAGGTCCTTCCCGTCCCCTTGCTGGTATGACTGTTCAGCAAGGCGGGTCGCAATCCGCCAACCGGTAGAGCCGGGCCGCGGAAGGTTGTCCAACCCATCGTAGCCCTGGAAACCGGGGTGAAAGGTGAGCGAAAGATGATGCAGCAATACAGGTCGAACTCGTACCTGTTCGGGGGCAATGCACCCTACGTCGAGGAACTCTACGAGGCCTACCTCGACAACCCGGGCTCCGTGCCCGACAACTGGCGCGCCTACTTCGACGCGCTGCAGAACGTTCCGGCCGTGGATGGTTCCGAGGCCCGCGACGTCCCCCACGCCCCTGTCGTCGAGTCTTTCGCGCAGCGCGCCAAGGCCAACGCCTTCCAGGTCAAGACCAGCAGCGCCGAGCTCTCGGTCGCCCGCAAGCAGGTCCACGTCCAGTCGCTGATCGCCGCCTACCGTTCGCTGGGCGCCCGCTGGGCCGACCTCGACCCGCTCAAGCGCGCTGAACGTCCCAAGATCCCCGAGCTCGAGCCGGCGTTCTACGACCTGACCGAGTCGGACATGGACATCACGTTCAGTGCGACCAACACCTACTTCACGAAGGCCGAGCAGCAGACGCTGCGCGAGATCCTGCAGGCGCTGCGTGAAACCTACTGCGGCTCGATCGGTGCCGAGTTCATGCACATCACCGAGCCGGTGGAAAAGCGCTGGTGGCAGGAAAAGCTCGAGAGCATCCGCAGCAAGCCGACCTTCACGCCCGAGAAGAAGAAGCACATCCTCGATCGCCTGACCGCAGCCGAAGGCCTGGAGCGCTACCTGCACACCAAGTACGTCGGCCAGAAGCGCTTCTCGCTCGAAGGCGGCGAAAGCTTCATCGCCTCGATGGACGAGCTGGTGCAGCGCGGCGGCGAAAAGGGCGTGCAGGAATTCGTGATCGGCATGGCCCACCGCGGCCGCCTCAACGTGCTGGTCAACACGCTGGGCAAAGCGCCCAAGGACCTGTTCTCCGAGTTCGACCACACGGCCAAGGAAGACCTGCCCGCGGGTGACGTCAAGTACCACCAGGGCTTCTCGAGCGACGTGTCCACCCCTGGCGGCCCGGTCCACCTGAGCCTGGCCTTCAACCCGTCGCACCTCGAGATCGTGAACCCGGTGGTCGAGGGCTCGGTCAAGGCGCGGATGGACCGCCGTGGCGACAAGGAAGGCGACCAAGTGCTGCCCGTGCTGGTGCATGGCGACGCGGCCTTCGCCGGCCAGGGCGTCGTGATGGAGACGCTGGCGCTGGCTCAGACGCGCGGCTACTACACCGGCGGCACGGTCCACATCGTCATCAACAACCAGATCGGTTTCACCACCAGCGACCCGCGCGACTCGCGCTCGACGCTGTATTGCACCGACGTGGTCAAGATGATCGAGGCGCCGGTGCTGCACGTGAACGGCGACGACCCCGAGGCCGTGGTGCTGTGCACCCAGCTGGCCATGGACTATCGCCAGCAGTTCAACAAGGACGTGGTCGTCGACATCATCTGCTTCCGCAAGCTGGGCCACAACGAGCAGGACACCCCGAGCCTGACCCAGCCGCTGATGTACAAGAAGATCGCGGCCCACCCCGGCACCCGCAAGCTCTACGCCGACAAGCTGGTGGCGCAGGGCGTGCTGCCGCCCGAAGGCCCGGACGAGATGGCCAAGGCTTTCCGCGCCGCAATGGATGCCGGCAAGCACACCGTCGATCCGGTGCTGACCAACTACAAGAGCAAGTACGCCGTCGACTGGACGCCGTTCCTCGGCAAGAAGTGGACCGACGCGGCTGACACCGCGCTGCCGCTGGCGGAGATCAAGCGCCTGGCCGAACGCGTGACCACCATCCCCGCCAACTTCAAGCTGCATCCGCTGGTCGAGAAGGTGATTGCCGACCGCGCGGCCATGGGCCGTGGCGAGATCAACGTCGACTGGGGCATGGGCGAGACGCTGGCCTATGCGTCGCTGGTGGCCAGCGGCTACCCGGTGCGCCTGTCGGGCGAAGACTGCGGCCGCGGCACCTTCGTGCACCGCCATGCCGTGCTGCACGACCAGAACCGCGAGAAGTGGGACACCGGCACCTACGTGCCGCTGCAGAACGTGGCCGAGAACCAGGCACCGTTCGTCGTGATCGACTCGATCCTGTCGGAAGAGGCGGTGCTCGGCTTCGAATACGGCTATGCCTCGGCCGATCCGAACACGCTGACCATCTGGGAAGCGCAGTTCGGCGACTTCGCCAACGGCGCGCAGGTGGTGATCGACCAGTTCATCGCCTCGGGCGAGGTGAAGTGGGGCCGCGTCAACGGCCTGACACTGATGCTGCCGCACGGCTACGAAGGCCAGGGCCCCGAGCACTCGTCGGCCCGCCTCGAGCGCTTCATGCAGCTGGCGGCCGACAACAACATGCAGGTGGTGCAGCCCACCACCGCCAGCCAGATCTTCCACCTGCTGCGCCGGCAGATGGTGCGCATGTTCCGCAAGCCGCTGGTCATCATGACCCCGAAGTCGCTGCTGCGTAACAAGGACGCCACGTCGCCGCTGTCGGAATTCACCAAGGGTGAATTCAAGACCGTGATCGGCGAGCTCAACGCCGAGATCGACGCCAGCAAGGTCAAGCGCGTGATCGCCTGCTCGGGCAAGGTCTATTACGACCTGGTGAAGAAGCGCGACGAGAAGAAGGCCACCGACACGGCCATCATCCGTGTCGAGCAGCTCTATCCGTTCCCGCACAAGGCCTTTGCCGCCGAGATCAAGAAGTACTCGGGCGCGAGCGAGATCGTCTGGTGCCAGGACGAGCCGCAGAACCAGGGCGCCTGGTTCTTCGTGCAGCACTACATCCACGAGAACCTGCTCGAAGGCCAGAAGCTCGGCTATGCCGGCCGCCCGGCCTCGGCCTCGCCGGCCGTGGGTTATGCGCACCTGCACCAGGACCAGCAGAAGGCCCTGCTCGACCAGGCCTTCGCCAAGCTCAAGGGCTTCGTCCTCACCAAGTAAGCCTGACGGCGTGCGCTCGACCCCATGGGAGGGTCGGGCGTGCGCGGGCGCGACACGAACAACGAGAGAGTTGAAATGGCAATCGTAGAAGTCAAGGTTCCGCAGCTGTCCGAATCGGTGGCCGAAGCCACCCTGCTGCAGTGGAAGAAGAAGCCCGGCGAGGCCGTGGCCGTGGACGAGATCCTGATCGAGGTCGAGACCGACAAGGTCGTGCTGGAAGTGCCGGCCCCGGTGGCCGGCGTGATGGGCGAGATCGTCAAGGGCGACGGCAGCACCGTCGTCAGCGATGAAGTCATCGCGCGCATCGACACCGAAGGCAAGGCGGGTGCGGCTGCGCCTGCTGCGCCTGCTCCGGCAGCCACGGCTGCAGCTGCTCCGGCGCCCGCGCCGGCTGCCGCGGCTCCTGCGGCGGGCGGTTCGAAGTCGGATGTCGCGATGCCGGCCGCGGCCAAGCTGATGGCCGACAACAACCTGGCCGCTGGCCAGGTGGCGGGCACCGGCAAGGACGGCCGCATCACCAAGGGCGACGTGCTGGGCGTGCTCGAAGGCGGCGCGAAGCCGGCCGCGGTGCCTGCACCGGTGGCCGTGCCTGCCGCGCCGGCCGTCGCCAAGGCGCTGCCCGCGGTGGCCGCGCCGGTCGCCGTGAACCTGGGCGACCGCCCGGAGCAGCGCGTGCCGATGAGCCGCCTGCGCGCGCGCATCGCCGAGCGCCTGCTGCAGTCGCAGGCCACCAACGCCATCCTGACCACGTTCAACGAAGTGAACATGGCGCCGCTGATGGAGATGCGCAAGAAGTTCCAGGAGAAGTTCGAGAAGGAGCACGGCGTGAAGCTGGGCTTCATGAGCTTCTTCGTCAAGGCTGCTGTCGCTGCACTCAAGCGTTATCCGGTGCTGAACGCCTCGGTCGACGGCAACGACATCGTCTACCACGGCTACTTCGACATCGGCATCGCGGTGGGTTCGCCGCGCGGCCTGGTGGTGCCGGTGCTGCGCAACTGCGACCAGATGAGCTTCGCCGACATCGAGAAGAAGATCGCCGAATTCGGCGCCAAGGCCAAGGACGGCAAGCTGTCGATCGAGGAGCTCTCGGGCGGCACCTTCTCCATCTCCAACGGCGGCGTGTTCGGCTCGATGCTGTCGACCCCGATCATCAACCCGCCGCAAAGCGCGATCCTCGGCGTGCATGCCACCAAGGACCGCCCGGTGGTTGAGAACGGTCAGATCGTGATCCGCCCGATCAACTATCTTGCGATGAGCTACGACCACCGCATCATCGACGGCCGCGAAGCCGTGTTGGGCCTGGTCGCGATGAAGGAAGCGCTGGAAGATCCGGCGCGCCTGCTGTTCGACATCTAAAGCCCCGAAAGGAGCGCGTCATGGCGCTGAGCGAAGAACTGCAGAAGCTGGAAGAGCTGCGGCAACGCGGTGTCCTGTCGGATGAGGAGTTCGCTCGCGCCAAGGCGCGGCTGCTGTCCGGCGAGCCGAGTGCCCCCGGCAGCGTGCCGCCCGGCGTGGCGGCCATCAACAGCTTCCGCCGCAGTTCGTCCGACCGCTGGTTCGGCGGCATCTGCGGCGGCATCGCCCGATCCACCGGTGTCGAGTCGTGGATCTGGCGCCTGCTGTTCGCGGTGCTTTTCTTCTTCGGTGGCGTCGGCCTGCTGGCCTACCTGCTGCTCTGGATCTTCGTGCCGACGGAGTGATGTCTGCCCCCGTCGCTTCGCTCCTGCCCCCCGTGGGGGCCCTCGGCCGCCTTGGGGCGGCCCGGCGCCGGCCGAGGTCACGCTAACACTATCGAGAATTCCTCATGTCCAAATCCTTCGACGTCGTCGTGATCGGCGGCGGCCCCGGCGGCTACATCGCTGCCATCCGTGCGGCGCAGCTCGGCTTCAACACCGCCTGCATCGACGAGTGGAAGAACGGCAAGGGCGGCCCCGCGCCCGGCGGCACTTGCACCAACGTCGGCTGCATCCCCTCGAAGGCGCTGCTGCAGTCTTCCGAGCATGTCGAGCAGGCGCAACACCACTTCGCCGACCACGGCATCAGCGTGTCGGGCCTGTCGGTCGACATCGGCAAGATGCTGGGCCGCAAGGACACCGTCGTGAAGCAGAACAACGACGGCATCCTCTACCTGTTCAAGAAGAACAAGATCAGTTTCTTCCACGGCCGCGGCTCCTTCGTGGCGGCCAAGGACGGCGTCTATGAGATCAAGGTCGCCGGTGCGGCCGAAGAGACCATCACCGCCAAGCATGTGATCGTGGCCACGGGCTCCAACGCCCGCGCGCTGCCCGGCGCGCCTTTCGACGAGGAGAAGGTCCTGTCGAACGACGGCGCGCTGCGCATCCCGGCCGTGCCCAAGAAGCTCGGCGTGATCGGCTCGGGCGTGATCGGGCTGGAGATGGGCTCGGTGTGGCGCCGCCTGGGTGCCGAGGTGACCATTCTCGAAGCGCTGCCCACCTTCCTGGGGGCGGTCGATGAGCAGGTGGCCAAGGAAGCCGCCAAAGCCTTCAAGAAGCAGGGCCTGAAGATCGAGCTGGGCGTGAAGATCGCCGAGGTCAAGACCGATGGCGCCGGTGTCACCGTCAACTACGCGGATGCCTCGGGCGCTGCGCAGGTGCTGGAGTGCGACCGCTTGATCGTCTCGATCGGCCGCGTGCCCAACACCATCGGCCTCAATCCTGAAGCCGTGGGACTGAAGCTCGACGAGCGCGGCGCGATCGTCGTCGACGACGAGTGCAAGACCAACCTGCCCAACGTGTGGGCGGTGGGCGACGTGGTGCGCGGCCCGATGCTGGCGCACAAGGCCGAGGAAGAGGGCGTGGCGGTGGCCGAGCGCATCGCGGGCCAGCATGGCCACGTCAACTTCAACACCATCCCCTGGGTCATCTACACCAGCCCCGAGATCGCCTGGGTGGGCCAGACCGAGCAGCAGCTCAAGGCCGCAGGCCGCGCCTACAAGGCGGGCAGCTTCCCGTTCGCGGCCAACGGCCGCGCGCGTGCGCTAGGTGACACCACCGGCCTGGTGAAGTTCCTGGCCGACGCCAAGACCGACGAGATCCTGGGCGTGCACATCATCGGCCCGTTCGCCAGCGAGCTGATCTCGGAGGCCGTGGTTGCGATGGAGTTCAAGGCCAGCGCCGAGGACATCGCGCGCATCTGCCACGCGCACCCGAGCTTGAGCGAAGCGACCAAGGAAGCGGCTCTGGCCGTCGACAAGCGCACGCTCAACTTCTGAAGCCATCGTGGCCGTCCGCCAGCTCTACGAGCAGACGCTCGCCGAGCGCGGCTATCGCAGCGACCCGGCGCAGCAGCGCGCGGTCGCTGCGCTGGAGCGCTGCGAGAACGAATGGGCCGACTACAAGGCCCGGCGCAGCAACGCGCTCACCAAGATGCTGGTGCGCCCGCCGATCCCGCGTGGGGTCTACATGTACGGCGGAGTGGGGCGCGGCAAGAGCTTCCTGATGGACTGCTTCTTCCAGGCGGTCCCGCTCACCCGCAAGACGCGTCTGCACTTCCACGAATTCATGCGCGAGGTGCACCGTGAGCTGCAGGAGCTCAAGGGCACGGTCAATCCGCTCGACGAGCTCGGCAAGCGGATCGCGCGCCGCTATCGGTTGATCTGCTTCGACGAGTTCCACGTCGCCGACGTGACCGACGCGATGATCCTGCACCGGCTGCTCGAGGCGATGTTCGCCAACCGCGTCAGCATCGTCACCACGTCCAATTTCCATCCCGATGGGCTCTACCCCAACGGCCTGCACCGCGACCGCATCCTGCCGGCGATCGAGCTGTTGAAGAGCAAGCTCGAGATCGTCAACGTCGACAACGGCACCGACTATCGCCAGCGCACGCTGGAACAGGTCAAGCTCTATCACACGCCGCTCGGCCCCGAAGCCGACGAGGCGATGAACGAGGCCTTCGACCGCCTGACCGAAGCGCGAGACGAAAGCCCGATCCTCCACATCGAACACCGCGAGCTGCGGGCCTGGCGCCGCGCGGGCGGCGTGGTTTGGTTCGACTTCAAGACGCTGTGCGGCGGCCCACGCTCGCAGAACGACTACCTCGAGCTCGCGACGCAGTTCCACACCGTGCTGCTGTCCAACGTGCCGCAGATGTCGCCGCGGCTCGCCTCCGAGGCGCGGCGCTTCACCTGGCTGGTGGATGTGTTGTACGACCGGCGCGTCAAGCTCATCATGTCGGCTGCGGTGCCGGCCGAAGAGTTGTATACCGAGGGGCCGCTGGCACACGAGTTTCCGCGCACCGTGTCGCGGCTGCACGAAATGCAGTCCACCGAGTTCTTGTCGCTTGCACGCCGGGATGTCGATACCTCGCTCACCTGAACGCCTGTCGCGCTGCCTGCTGGCCGCCGTGCTGTGGCTGGCCGCGCCTTGGGCCGTTGCCCAGTCGAATGCCGATGCCGACCGCGCACGTATCAGTCGCGAACGGCAGCAGGTCGAGGCCGATTACGCCGCCGAGGTGGCCCGCTGCGAATCGCAGTTCATCGTCGCGTCGTGTGTCGAGAAGGCGCGCCAGTTGCGCCGCTCGGCACTGGACCGGCTCAGCCGCGAACAGAACGTGCTGGACGACGCGCAGCGCAAACAGCGCGCCGCGGAGCGGCTGCAGCGCATGCAGGAGAAGCGCAAGGCCGTTGCGGAGCGTCCGCCCGAGCCGGCGCCTCGCATCGTGCAGCGCGCCGCCGCGGCCTCTTCGGCACCGGCCGCCTCACGTCCGGTTGAGGCGCCTCACGATGACCGGCCCACGGCTGCCGAACAGGCCGAGCGCCAGGCGGCCTACGAGCGGCGGGTGAAGGAAGCCGCCGAGCATCGGCGCGAGGTGGAGCAGCGCAATGCGAAGCGGGCCGCATCGCACAAGCCGGCGGCTTCGTTGCCTGTGCCGGCGGCCTCCGCGGCGTCGCGCTGAAGAGGGCGCCGCTCAGCGCAGCGGATCGACCTTGACCAGCGCCAGCGAGAGGTTGTCGCCACCCCCGCGGGCGCGCTGGCGCGCCTTGCCCACCAGCATCTCGCTGGCTTCGCGCGGAGGCAGGGCGTTGACGATCGCGCCCAGTTCCTTCGGCGTGAAGTAGTGCCACAGCCCGTCGCTGCAGGCCATGACCGAGTCGCCGATGCGCAGCGGGCCGATCTGCGCCAGCGTGGTCGGCGGATCCTGGTGCGTGCCCAGGCAGCCGGTCAGCAGGTTGGACTGCGGATGCGTGTTGGCTTCTTCCTCGGTGATCTTGCCTTCCTCGATCAGGCGCTGCACGTACGAGTGATCGATCGTGCG
Source organism: uncultured bacterium (assembly GCA_966212505.1). GTDB lineage: Bacteria > Pseudomonadota > Gammaproteobacteria > Burkholderiales > Burkholderiaceae_C > CAMLIZ01. The sequence goes on along the minus strand of CBIHRS010000025.1, from coordinate 50,602 downwards.
GCCGACCATGTCGGCGCCGCGGAAGTGGTAGACGCGGGAGTCCCCGGCGTGGACGACGGCGCAGTCGAGGTTGGGTTCGATCAGGAAGCCGGCGATCGTGCTGTGCGGCTCTTCTTCGGCGGTGATGGCGGTGAGCTTGATCATCAGGTGCGCTTCCATCACCAGCTGCTTCAGCGTCTCGGGCGCATCGTCCTTGCCCGGCACGAAGCGCTCGAAGATCTGCTGCGCGGTGAGCACCACTTGGTCCGCCGCCTTGCGGCCCCCGCTCTTGCCGCCCATGCCGTCGGCCACCACCGCGAGCGTGCAGCCGGTCACGCGGGGATGCACCAGGATCTCGACCTGGTCTTGCTGGTAGGCGCGGTCGCCGCGGTGCAGGGCGGTCGCGGCAGAAAGGCGATGGCCTTGAGGGCTGGGAGTCATGGGGCGCAATATAAACTCTCTGCCCGGGGTGCCAATGCCTTTTCGCCGTGAAGGACGAGCGCTTTTTCCATGGACGACAACCTGCATTCGCCCCAGCGCCGCCTGATCGAACTGCGCATCGAGCATGCCGACCTCGACAGCCTGATCGATCGCCTGGCCGATCAACCTCCGCTGGATGACCTGGCGCTGCAGCGGCTGAAGAAGCGCCGCCTGCTGCTGCGTGACCAGATTGCCCGGCTGGAAGCCGAACTCGATCCCCCCGAACCCGCCTGAGCGAGCCCCCATTTCGATGAACGACGACATGCCGCTCGGAGCCGCCACGCTCCAGGAGCAGGTGGCCTGGGCTTTCGCAGCCAGCGGACCGCTGGCGCAGGCCGACGCCAGCTACATGGAGCGCGATGCGCAACAGGTGCTGGCCCAGGCGGTGGCGCAGGCGATCGAGCAGCGCGAGGCGCTGGTGGCCGAGGCCGGCACCGGCGTGGGCAAGACCTTCGGCTACCTGGTGCCGCTGCTGCTGTCGGGCCGGCGCGCGCTGGTCAGCACCGCCACCAAGAGCCTGCAGGACCAGCTCTTCCTGCGCGATCTGCCGCGGCTGCGCGAGGCCCTGCGCGTGCCGGTGACGCTGGCATTGCTGAAGGGGCGGGCCAGCTACCTGTGCCTGCACCGCCTCGAGATGGCTCGCCACAGCGCCGAACTGCCCGACCGATGGGCGGTGCGCGCGCTTGCCAAGATCGAGCAATGGGCTCAGGCCACCACCACCGGCGACCTGGCCGAACTCGAAGGCCTGGACGAGCGTTCGCCGGTGATCCCGCTGGTCACCTCCACCCGCGAGAACTGCCTCGGCACCGAGTGCCCGCACTACCGCAGCTGCCACGTGATGAAGGCGCGGCGCGAAGCGATGGCAGCCGACCTCGTGGTCGTGAACCACCACCTGTTCTTCGCCGACATGGCGCTGCGCGACAGCGGGGTGGCTGAGCTGCTGCCGACGGTCGATGCGGCCGTGTTCGACGAGGCGCATCAACTGGCCGAGGCCGGCGTGCAGTTCCTGGGCACCACGCTGGGCAGCGGCCAGGTGATCGACTTCGCACGCGACATGCTCGCCGCGGGTCTGCAGCATGCGCGCGGGCTGGTGCCGTGGTCCGAGCTGGCAGCCGGCTGCGATCGGGCTGCGCGAGACCTGCGGCTGGCGGCGGCCGGGCCGCTGCGGGAGGTGCGTGGCACCGTCAAGCTGCGCTGGGAAGACCGGTCCAAAGTGCCGGGTTTCGCCGAGGCGCTGGCGGCGCTGGCCAAGGCCTGCAAGCAGGCTGAGGAGGGGCTGGACACCGTGAGCGAGATCGCACCCGATTTCGGCAAGCTGCAGCAGCGCGCAGCGCAGCTCGGCGCGCTGGCCGGCCGTTTCGACCTCGACTGCGTCGACGGCCGCGTGCGCTGGATCGACCTCACGCCGCAGCAGGTGCGCCTGGTCGAATCGCCGCTCGACATCCGCGACATGCTCACCGAGCAGCGCGAACTCGCTGCCAAGGCCTGGGTGTTCACCTCGGCCACGCTCGGCGACGACCAGAACCTAAGCTGGTTCACCGCCAGCGCCGGCCTCGAAGACGCGCGCACGCTCAAGCTCGACAGTCCCTTCGACTATGCGAACCACGCGCGGCTGTGGATCCCGCAGCGCTTTCCCAAGCCCAGCGACAGCGGCCATCCCGCGGCGGTGGCGCGGCTGGCCGCCCGCTGCGCCATTGCACTGGGAGGCCGCAGCTTCGTGCTGACCACCACCTTGCGCGCGCTGCAGCAGATCGCCTCGCAATTGCGGGAGGAGCTGGCGGGGCAGGGCAGCGAGATCCAGGTGCTGGTGCAGGGCGAGAGCCCGAAGCGCACGCTGATGCAGAGCTTCATGAGCCGGCCGGCTTCGGTGCTCGTCGGCTCCCAGAGCTTTTGGGAGGGCATCGACGTGCCCGGCGAAGCCTTGCAGTGCGTGATCATCGACAAGCTGCCGTTCCCGCCGCCCAACGATCCGTTGGTGGAGGCACGCGTCAAGCAGCTCGAGGCGGCCGGCCGCAACCCGTTCATGGAGCACTTCGTCGCCGAGGCCGCGATCTCGCTCAAGCAAGGTGGCGGACGCCTGATCCGCAGCGAGACCGACCGGGGCCTGCTCGTGGTGTGCGACCCGCGCATGGCGCAGATGCAATACGGCAAGCGCTTGCGTGCCGCATTGCCGCCGATGAAGCCGGTGGCGACCGAAGAGGAGGCGCTCGCGTGGCTGGCCGAACTGGCGGCCTTGCGCGAAACAGCCTTCTAGCCGAGGGAGCCTCGGCCGGCGCGGTTTACCAGAACTGCCACCACGCGCGCTTGCGCTCGCCCACGCCCTGGGCCAGGAAGCGGCTGTTGGGGAAGTTCTTCTTCAGTACACGGTCGGCGTCGTCGCGCAGCTGCGGCAGGCCGAGCCTGTCGTAGCTCTGCGCCATGATGTACAGCGCTTCTTCGATGGCGGGGGCCTGCTGGAATTCCTGCACCGCCTGCTGCGCGCGGTTGGCCGCGGCCAGGAAGGCGCCGCGCCGGTAGTAGTAGCGCGCCACGTGCAGCTCGTACTCGGCCAGCGTGTTGACGATGTAGTCCATGCGCACACGGGCATCGGCTGTGTAGCGCGAATTCGGGAACTGGTCGACCAGTTGCTTGAACGACTGGTGCGCATCGCGCGAAGCCTGCTGGTCGCGCTCGGACAGGTCCTGATTGGCCAGGTTGCCGAAGATGCCGCGGTTGTCGTTGAAGTTCACCAGCCCGCGCAGGTACAGCGCATAGTCGAGCGCGGGGCTCGACGGGTGCAGCTTGATGAAGCGATCGAGCGTCGACAGCGCCTGTGCGCGCTCGTTGCTCTTGTAGTAGACGTAGGCGAGGTCCAGCGTGGCCTGCTGCGACAGCAGCGTGCCGGCAGCGCGGCCTTCGACGCGCTCCAGGAGCTTGGCGGCCGACTCGTAGTTGCCGGCGTTCATGTCGTCCTTGGCGTCTGCATACAATCGCTCGACGGCCTGCTGGGAGTTCTCGTCCTTGGGATTGGTCCCACACGCCGTCAGCAGCGCCGCCAACATCAGGGGCGCCATCGGCGCCACGCGGCGCCACACTCGGGAAACGGTCATCGTTTTCTGCGGCATCCAGTGCCGGCGTCGGTAGTCTGCAAGAACGCGCGCGATTATATGAACCTCGACCCCTCCCTCGCCGCGCCGCTCGCGGAGCTCGAATCGCAGGACGAGGCGGATGCCGAAGCGATCGAGGCTCGCGAGTGCGTGGTCGATGCAGCGCTGCATGGCGAACGGCTCGACAAGGCGCTGGTATCCCTGGCCCCCGAGTTCTCGCGCAGCCACCTTCAGGGCTTGATCGAAGAGGGGCATGCGCAGGTCGATGGGCAGATGGCGCGCGTGGCCTCGCGGCGCCTGCGTGCCGGGCAGCGGCTCCGGGTCGAACTGGTGCCCACCGCCGAAAGCCGGGCCTTCCGTGCCGAGCCAATCCCGCTGCACATCGTCTTCGAGGACGAACACCTGCTGGTGGTCGACAAGCCGGCCGGGCTGGTGGTGCATCCGGCGGCAGGCAACTGGTCGGGCACTCTGCTCAACGGCCTGCTGGCCCACCATGCAGCGGCGGCGACGCTGCCGCGGGCGGGCATCGTGCACCGGCTCGACAAGGACACCTCCGGGTTGATGGTGGTCGGCAAGACGCTGCCGGCGGTGACGGCCCTGGTGCGCAGCATCGCCGCGCGGGAGGTACACCGCCAGTACCTGGCCTTGTGCCATGGCCGGTTGCGTGCGGACGAAATGACCATCGATGCACCGGTCGGGCGCGATCCGCAGTCGCGCGTGCGCATGGCGGTCGTGCCTTCGGGCAAGCCCGCCCGCACCGATGTCGAACTGCTGGGTGCCGCCGATGGCGTGAGCGCGGTGCGCTGCACGCTGCACACCGGCCGCACCCACCAGATCCGCGTCCATCTCGCGTCGCGCGGCCATCCGCTGCTGGCGGATGCGCTCTATGGCGGCCGTCCTCTGCTGGACATGACGCGCCAGGCGCTGCATGCGACGAAGCTGAGCTTCGCCCATCCGGTCACCGCTGAAGCGCTCGCGTTTTCCGCGGGCGCTCCGGAGGATTTTTCGCGGGCCTGGCGGCAGGTGACCGATTTGCCGTGCTGATGGCGTTGTGGCGGTCTCTCGGCCCGCTACAATGGCGAACCGATCCGGCAGCGTCGTTATCCAGCCCGCCGGACCCGAGAGCGGCGCCATTGCTTCGGTGCCGCGGCCATGAGGCCGTGAGTCCCCCAAGGGCTGACAACCGGAACGTTCTGATCGCCTTCGCCGGCGCATGCCGGCCGCGAGAACCACATCGATGAACACTCAGGATGCAAAGCGCGTCCTCGAAACCGCGCTCATTTGCGCTCAGGCGCCGCTGCCGCTGCGCGACATGCGCGTGCTGTTCGACGACCAGGTCGGTCCGGACACGCTGCGCAGCCTGCTCGATGAATTGGCTCGCGACTGGGAAGGCCGCGGCGTCGAGCTGGTCGCGCTGGCCTCGGGCTGGCGCTTCCAGAGCCGCCCCGAGATGCGCGAGTATCTCGACCGGCTCAATCCCGAGAAGCCCCCGCGCTACTCGCGTGCGGTGATGGAAACACTGGCCATCGTGGCCTACCGCCAACCCGTGACGCGCGGCGACATCGAAGACATCCGCGGCGTCACGGTCAGCAGCCAGATCGTCAAGCAGCTCGAAGACCGTGGCTGGATCGAGGCGATCGGCTACCGGGAGGCGCCGGGCCGCCCCGCGCTGTACGCAACGACCCGCCAGTTCCTCGACGACCTCGGCCTCGCGAGCCTCGACCAGCTCCCGGCGCTCGAAAGCGCGCCGTCGGCCGTGGTGGCGCTGGCCGAAGGCCTCGCCGAGCAGCAGCCCTCCCTGCTCGAGGAGGGTCAGGTCGCCCTGGCCCTCGATGGCGCCGTCCCCGAGCCTTCCCTTCCCCCCGAATCACCCCCCGACGCGACCGATCCCGACCCCGCGCCTTTTGAACCGCAAGCATGAACGCCAACGATCCCGACGCTCCCTCCACGGAAGTTCCGGTTCCCGCCGAGCCGGGTGCCGATGACGCAGCCCCCGCTCCCAAGCCGGCCCGACGTCGACGCACGACGAAGAAGAGCGAGGTGACGGCTGAGGCGGCACCGGCGGAGTCGGCAGCCCCTGCGATGGCGGAACCGGCTGCCCCGGCTGCCGCCGAGCCGGCGCCGGAGGCCGTGGCGGCGCCTTCCCCGGCTGCCGAACCGGCGCCCGAGCGTCGCGCCGAGGATGCGGAAAGCAGCGCCGACGGTGAAGCGGCTTCAGACGAGAAGCCTGCGGCCGGCCCAGAGGGCGAAGCGCCTCGCAAGAGCCGCAACCGCCGCCGCGGCAAGCGGGACAAGGACAAGGCCGCCGCGGCCACCGGCGAGCGCGATGCCGCTGAGCCGCCCGCGGGGGGCACCGAGGAGGCCGCGCAGGCGCCTCGCCCTCAACGGCAGAAGCCGTCGGCGCCGCCCGCGCCCAATACCGGCGAGGTGTTCGCACACGTGGTGTCCGGCGAATACGACGCCGAGCCCGCCGAAGCGCCAGACGAGGCAGGCCCCGCCAAGCGCGTGCTGGCTGCCGAGCCCGATGCACCCAAGCTGCACAAGGTGCTGGCCCAGGGCGGCGTCGGTTCACGCCGCGACATGGAGCAGTTGATCCTCGAGGGCCGCATCACGGTGAACGGCGAGCCGGCCCACATCGGGCAGCGCATCTCGTTCGGCGACCAGATCCGCGTCAATGGCAAGCCGATCAAGGTGCGCATTGCGCCGCCGGCGCCGCGCGTGATCGCCTATCACAAGCCGGTGGGCGAAGTCGTCACGCACGACGATCCGCAGCAGCGCCCCACGGTGTTCCGCAAGCTGCCCAAGCTGCACCAGGGCAAGTGGCAGTCGGTCGGCCGGCTCGACATCAACACCGAAGGCCTGCTGCTGTTCACCAACTCCGGCGAGTTGGCCAACCAGCTGATGCATCCGCGGTTCGGTGTCGAGCGTGAGTACGCGGTCCGCGTGCTCGGCACGCTCGATGAAACGTCCCGCGCCAAGCTGCTCGAAGGCGTGGAGATCGAAGGGCAGAAGGCCGCCTTCAAGTCCATCGAGGACGGCGGCGGTGAGGGAGCCAACCACTGGTATCGCGTCGTCATCACGGAGGGCCGCAATCGCGAGGTGCGCAAGCTCTTCGATGCGGTCGGCCTCACGGTGAGCCGCCTGATCCGCATCCGCTATGGCACCGTGGTGTTGCCGCGCGGCCTCAAGCGCGGCGTGTGGATCGACCTCGATGACAACGACGTGCGCACGATCCGTCGCCTCGCGGGCGGCGGCGAGGGGCGTCCGAACCGCGACCAGGAGGGCGATGGCGGCGGCAAGCAGGGTCGTGGCCGCCGTGGCGGCAAGCGAGGCCGTGGCGGCCAGGGCCAGGGCGGCCCCCGCCGCGAAGAGGGCGGGCTGATCCCGAACCCGCTGCAGACCACCTTCGAGAAGCGGCCGCGCGGCCCGCGCCCCGAGGGCGGCCGCCGCGACGAGAACGGCCCGATCCCCAACCCGCTGCAGCAGACCTACGACAAGCGCGCGATGCAGCAGGAGCGCAACCGTCGCCGGGCCGACCATCTCGACGAGGATGGCCCGATCCCCAACCCGCTGCAGCAGACCTACGACAAGCGCTTCGTCCAGAAGCCGCGCGGCCCGGGGGGCGGCGTCGGCGGCGGGCGCGGCAAGAAGGGCGGTGGCGGTGGCGGCGGCCCGAAGCAGCCGGATCCGATGCAGACCTCGATGGGCTACATCGGCGCCGATGCCTTCCTGCGCAACAAGGGCGGCGGCCGCGGCGGCCCGCGAGGCGGTGGTGGCGGACGCCGGGGCGGCCGCTGACCCACAGGCCTGTGAATTGCCGCGACATGTTCGCGGGATACAATGTGAGGCTTTGCCAAGTTATTGATTCAGGAGAGAAAACATGGCCATCGAACGTACCCTGTCGATCATCAAGCCCGATGCCGTGGCCAAGAATGTCATCGGCCAGATCTATTCCCGCTTCGAAGGCGCCGGCCTGAAGATCATCGCCGCCAAGATGGCGCACCTGTCGCGTGGCGAAGCCGAGGCGTTCTACGCCGTCCACAAGGCTCGTCCGTTCTTCAACGACCTCGTCAACTTCATGATCTCCGGCCCGGTGATGATCCAGGTGCTCGAGGGTGAAGGCGCGATCGCCAAGAACCGCGAGCTGATGGGCGCCACCGACCCGAAGAAGGCCGAGAAGGGCACCATCCGCGCCGACTTCGCCGACAGCATCGACGCCAACGCCGTCCACGGCTCCGACGCTCCGGAAACCGCGGCCGTCGAAGTGGCGTTCTTCTTCCCCGGCATGAACGTTTACTCGCGCTAAACGCGAGCGCCCCGGAGGGGCTTGATGAGCACCGTAGCCAACCTGCTGGAATTCGATCTTGACGGCTTGGCTGCGTTCTGCGAGCGGCTGGGGGAGAAGCGCTTCCGCGCGACCCAGCTGTTCCGCTGGATCCATCAGAAAGGGGCATCTGAGTTCGCCCAGATGTCCGACCTCGCGAAATCATTGCGCGAGAAGCTCGCGGGCTGCGCCGACATTCGCGCGCTCCCCATCATCAGCGAGCAGGCCTCCGCCGACGGCACCATCAAGTGGCTGTTCGACGTCGGCGGCGGCAATGCGGTCGAGTCCGTCTTCATCCCCGAGGATGACCGCGGCACGCTGTGCGTGTCGTCCCAGGCGGGCTGCGCGGTGGGCTGCCGCTTCTGCTCCACGGGGCATCAAGGCTTCAGCCGCAACCTCACGACCGGCGAGATCGTCGCCCAGCTCTGGTTCGCGGAGCACCACCTGCGCCAGCGCCTGAAGCTCGCACCCGGCGAGCGCGCGATCACCAATGTGGTGATGATGGGCATGGGCGAGCCGCTCCAGAACTACGGCGCCCTGGTGCCGGCGCTGCGGATGATGCTGGACGACCATGGCTATGGCCTGTCGCGCCGCCGCGTCACCGTGTCCACCTCTGGCGTGGTGCCGATGATGGACCGGTTGCGCGACGACTGCCCGGTGGCGCTGGCGGTCTCGCTGCATGCGCCGAACGACCCGTTGCGCGACAACCTCGTGCCGCTGAACCGCAAGTACCCGCTGCACGAGCTGATGGCCGCGTGCCGCCGCTACCTCGAGGCGGCGCCGCGCGACTTCATCACCTTCGAGTACTGCATGCTCGACGGCGTGAACGACACGCCCGAGCTGGCCCAGGAGCTCATCGCGCTGGTGCGAGGCGAACACCCGGCCACGCGCGATCTGGGGCCGGTGGCGTGCAAGCTCAACCTGATCCCGTTCAATCCCTTCCCTGAGTCGGGGCTCAAACGGTCGTCGCGCGAGCGCGTGCACGCCTTCGCACGGGTGCTGCAGGATGCGGGCGTGGTGACGACTGTGCGCAAGACGCGGGGCGACGACATCGATGCCGCCTGCGGCCAGCTGGCCGGCGAGGTGCAGGACCGCACCAACGCGCGCGAGCGCATGACGAGGCCGGCCATCCGCCTGCAGCCGGTCAGCTCCACCGATCCCCGCAGCAGCGGCCATTGACCGACCTTCTTCATCGAGGAGACGACGCTTGTTGAGGCCCCGCCCAGGTTGTTCCCGTCCGGTTGCCGCTCTGCGCTGGAGTGCGCTGCTGGCGGTTCCGCTGCTGCTGGCAGCGTGCGTGTCCACCTCGACGACGTCGACCAAGCTCCCCGGTGATCCGGCGGTGCCGGCGGCCAGCGAGCAGGTCGACAACGACCGGCGGGCGCGTGTGCGGCTCGAGCTCGCGTCGGCCTATTTCGGCCGGGGCCAGACCGACACGGCGCTCGACGAGGTGAAGCAGGCGCTGGCGGCCAACCCCAACTATGGCGAGGCCTACAACCTGCGCGGCCTGATCTACGCCAGCATGGGCGAAGTGCCGCTGGCGGAAGAGAGCTTCCGCAAGGCACTGCAGTTGAACGTGCGCGACGCCGACGCCATGCACAACTACGGCTGGTTCCTGTGCCAGCAACGCCGCTTCCCCGAGGCGCAGGTGCAATTCGACCAGGCGCTGGCCCAGCCGCAATACCGGCTCGGCGCCCGCACGCTGATGACCGCCGGGATCTGCCAGGCCCGTGCCGGCCAGCTCCCCGAGGCCGAGCGCACGCTGCTGCGTTCCTACGAACTCGACCCGTCGAACCCCACCACGGCCGTGAATCTCGCCGAGGTGCTGTACCGTCGCGGCGAGTACGAGCGCGCGCGGTTCTACATCCGCCGAGCAGGCCGCCCGCAGGAGGTCAACGCCCAGACCCTGTGGCTGGCGGCACGCATCGAGCACAAGCTCGACAACCGCACCGAACTGCAGAACCTGGGCAGCGAGTTGCGCCAGCGCTTCCCGCAAGCCCCCGAGACCCTGGCCTTCGAGCGGGGACGTTTCGATGAGTGACTTGCACACCGATCAGGCTGCCGGCGACACGAGCGGCGGCACTCCGCAGACCGCCGGCGCGATGCTGCGTCAGGCGCGGCAGGCACAGGGTCTGCACATCGCTGCGCTCGCCGCGGCGATCAAGGTCACGCCGCGCAAGCTGGAGGCGCTGGAGTCCGACCGCTACGAAGAACTGCTCGATGCCACCTTCACCCGTGCGCTGGCACAGGCGGTGTGCCGCGCCCTGAAGATCGACGCCGAGCCGGTGCTGGCCCGGCTGCCGCAAGCACCGGGCAAGGGTCTGGATCACATGGCCGGCGGCATCAACGCACCATTCCGCGAGCGCGGCAGCCGGCGCGAGGCGAGTGACCTTCCTCGCATCGGCGGACCGTTGCTCTGGGGATCGATCGCATTGGTGGTGGCGGCGGTCGTCATCTATTTCCTCCCTGCCGGGCTCTTCGCTCCGCGCGATGCGGCGCGGTCTGGCGCTGCCTCGGCGCCGGCGGAGGCTGCTTCCACCGTCGTCGAGCCGGTCGCTCCACCGGTCGTGGCGCCGGAAGCCAGTGCCGCTGCCGTGTCCGTGCCGGCTGCGAGCGCTGCGCTCGCAGCGGCGTCGGCGCCAGTGCCTGCGCCAGTGGCTTCGGCCATCGCCGCTGCCTCTGCGCCGGCAGCCACCGGTGCGCCGCGGGCCGGCTCCACTCTGGTCATCGAGACCTCTGGCCCCTCGTGGGTCGACGTGCGCGATGCCAGTGGCAAGGTGCTGGTGTCGCGCCTGGTGCAGGCCGGCGAATCGCTGTCCTTCGATGCGCCGGTCGCCCCGCTGAAGCTCAAGATCGGCAATGCGGCCGCCACGCGCGTGAACTTCCGCGGCCTGCCGGTCTCCCTGTCCAATGCCGGGCGCGACAATGTGGCCCGCCTTGAACTGAAGTAACGGTAGACCGCTACCGCGCGCCGATCCTCCATGACCGACCTCACTGCCTCCCTCCCCGATGACCGCGAGTCGCTGATCGCTGCTGCCGAGCCGGCGCGGCGGCGCACTCGCCAGGCCCGCGTGAGCTGGGGTGACCATGTGGTCACCATCGGCGGCGATGCGCCGGTGCGCGTGCAGGCGATGACCAACACCGACACGGTCGACGTGATCGAGACGGCGATCCAGGTGAAGGAACTCGCTGTCGCTGGCTCGGAGCTGGTTCGCATCACCGTCAACACGCCGGAGGCCGCGCAGGCGGTGCCGCTGATCCGCGAGCAGCTCGACCGCATGGGCGTTCCCGTGCCGCTGGTCGGCGACTTCCATTACAACGGCCATCGCCTGCTGACCGAGTTTCCCGAGTGCGCGAAGGCGCTGTCCAAGTACCGCATCAACCCGGGCAACGTCGGCAAGGGCGACAAGCGCGACCGCCAGTTCGCGCAGATGATCGAAGCCGCCTGCCAGTGGGACAAGGTGGTGCGCATCGGCGTCAACTGGGGCAGCCTCGACCAGGAGCTGCTGGCCTCGCTGATGGACGAGAACGCAAAGCGCGCCCAGCCCTGGGATGCGAAGCAGGTGATGTACCAGGCGCTGGTGAGCTCCGCGCTGCAGTCGGCCGACTATGCGCGCGAGCTGGGCCTCAACCCCGACAACATCATCATCAGCTGCAAGGTCAGCGGCGTGCAGGACCTGATCAGCGTCTACCGTGCGCTGAGCCAGCGCTGCGACTATGCGCTGCACCTGGGCCTCACCGAAGCCGGCATGGGCACCAAGGGCACGGTGGCCTCGGCCGCGGCGCTGTCGGTGCTGCTGCAGGAGGGCATCGGCGACACCATCCGCGTCTCGCTGACGCCGCAGCCCGGCGAATCGCGCACGCAGGAGGTGGTGGTCGCGCTCGAGATCCTGCAGGCCCTGGGCCTGCGCCACTTCAACCCGAGCGTCACCGCCTGCCCCGGCTGCGGCCGCACCACCAGCACCACCTTCCAGGAGCTGGCCAAGCAGATCGACGACTACCTTCGCCTGCAGATGCCGCTGTGGCGCAGCCGCTATCCCGGCGTCGAGAACATGAAGGTCGCGGTGATGGGCTGCATCGTCAACGGCCCCGGCGAGAGCAAGCATGCCGACATCGGCATCAGCCTGCCGGGCACGGGCGAGGCGCCCGCAGCGCCGGTGTTCATCGATGGCGAGAAGGCATTGACGTTGCGTGGCGAGGGCATCGCGCGCGACTTCCAGAAGATCGTCGAGGACTACATCGAGCGCCGCTTCGGCAGCGCCACGGCGGCGCATTGACGCCGGCAGACTCCCGCTTCACCGACACGATTCGAGCGCGGCCGTGAGGCCGCCTCTTGTACTGGCTCTCACTGGTTCTCTCATGGCTGAAATCCTGCGTGCCGTCAAAGGCATGAACGACATCCTGCCGCCCGACTCGGCGCGCTGGGAATGGTTCGAAGCAACCGTGCGCTCGCTGATGCAGCGCTACGGCTACCAGAACCTGCGTACTCCGATCGTCGAACCGACGGCGCTGTTCGTGCGCGGGCTGGGCGAGGTGACCGACATCGTCGAGAAGGAGATGTATTCCTTCGAAGACTCGATGAACGGCGACAAGCTCACGTTGCGCCCCGAGGCCACCGCCGGCATCGTGCGCGCGATGGTCGAGCACAACGCGCTCTACAACGGCCCGCTGCGCGTGTGGACGCAAGGCCCGATGTTCCGCCACGAGCGGCCACAGAAGGGCCGCTATCGCCAGTTCCACCAGCTCGACGTCGAGGCGCTGGGCTTCGCCGGCCCCGATGTCGATGCCGAGCTGATCCTGCTGGTGCGTGCGCTGTGGCGCGAGCTGGGTCTGGTCGAAGGGCGCGACGTGCGGCTGGAGATCAACAGCCTGGGCCAGCCTGATGAGCGTAAGGCCCACCGCGAGGCGTTGATCAAGCACTTCGAGCAGCATGCTGACCTGCTCGATGAAGACGGCCGGCGCCGTCTGCACACCAATCCGCTGCGCATCCTCGACACCAAGAATCCGGCGATGCAGGCGGTGGTCGAGAGCGCGCCGAAGCTGATCGACTTCCTCGGCGAGGCCTCGCTGGCGCACTTCAATGCCGTGAAGGCGGCGCTCGATGCGGCCGGTCTCGAATACCGCGTCAATCCGCGCCTGGTGCGCGGCATGGACTACTACAACCTCACCGTGTTCGAGTGGGTGACGGAGCGCCTCGGCTCGCAAGGCACGGTGTGCGGTGGTGGTCGTTACGACGGGCTGATCGAGCAACTCGGCGGCAAGCCGGCACCGGCCGTGGGCTTCGGCCTGGGCATCGAGCGGCTGCTGCTGCTGCTCGAGGAGGTGGGTGTCCAGGCGCCCACGACCGCGCCGGTGGCCTACGCCATCGTGCCCACGGCTGCCTCGGTGCCGCAGGTGCTCGTCGCGCTGGAACAGCTGCGTGCGGCCGGCGTCGCGGTGCAGATGCATGCCGGCCAGGGCAGCATGAAATCGCAGTTCAAGCGCGCCGATGGCAGCGGTGCCCGCTACGCGCTGATCTTCGGCGACGACGAACTCGCCCGCGGCGAGGTCTCGGTCAAGCCGCTGCGCGAAGGCGGCGGCGAGCAGCGCAGCTGGCCCTTGGCCCAGCTGCCGCAGCTGGCGGCCGAATTGCTCAACGCATAATCCAACCCTTTGACACGCCCGCGCCCGCAGTTGGCGCCGTCGCTATGGCCACTCAACTCGACCTGCAAGAACAAGAACAGCTCGACGAACTGAAGGCGTTCTGGAAGCAATACGGCAACCTGATCACCTGGACCCTGATCCTCGTGCTTGGCGCCTATGGCGGCTGGAACCTCTGGAACCGCTACCAGGCCGACCAGGCCACGAAGGCCAGCGCGATGTTCGAGGAGCTGCAGACCGCCGCGCAGGCGGCCGATGCCGACAAGGCGGGCCGCGTCTTCACCGACCTGAAGAACCGCTATCCGCGCACCGCGTTTGCCGAGCGTGCCGGCCTGCTGGCTGCGAAGGCGCAGTACGACAAGGGCCAGCTCGATGCCGCCAAGGGCACGCTGACCTGGGTCGCCGAGAATGCTTCGGAAGATGAATACAAGGCACTGGCGCGCCTGCGGCTGGCCGGCGTGCTGCTCGACCAGAAGCAGTACGACGAGGCGCTGAAGCAGCTCGATGCGGTGAAGGCCAAGGAATTCGAGGCGCTGGTGGCTGACCGCCGCGGCGACGTGCTGCTGGCTCAGGGCAAGAAGGACGATGCCAAGGCGGCTTACCAGGCCGCGTGGAAGGCGATGGACCCCACGCTCGACTATCGCCGTGTCATCCTCGATGCCAAGCTGACGGCGTTGGGCGCCGCGCCCGAGGCGGCATCGGCTGCATCGGCCGCCGCTTCCGGAGCGAAGTGATGGTGTCGCGCCGTGTCCTCGCCCGCAGCGCGCTGGCGCTGCTGGTCGCCACGCAGCTGAGCGCCTGCGGCAGCCTGAGCAGCCTGAACCCGATGAACTGGTTCGGGGCCGACAAGCCCAAGCCTGCGCCGCTGGAGGCGGTCACGCCCAAGATCGCCGGACGCCAAGTCTGGAGCGCCCGCGTCGACAGCATCCAGTTTCCGCTGGCGGTGAACGTCAGCGGCTCCACCTTCACGGTGGCCGGCACCGATGGCACCGTGATGGCGCTCAATGCCGATACCGGCCGCGAACTGTGGCGTGCGCAGGTCGGCGGCCGTATCGCCGCCGGTGTAGGCAGCGATGGTCGCTATGCCGCCGTCGTCACCCGCGACAACGAGGTGGTCGTGCTCGAGGGCGGGGCCATCAAGTGGCGCCTCACGCTCAATTCGCGTGTCGCGACGCCGCCATTGGTGGCTGGCGAGCGCGTGTTCGTGATGGGCGTCGACCGCACGGTGCAGGCCTTCGATGTGCTTGATGGCCGCAAGCTCTGGGTGCTGCAGCGCCCCGGCGATGCGCTGACGCTCTCGCAACCCGGTGTCGTCGCTGCATACAAGGACACGCTGCTGGTCGGGCAGGGGCCGCGCCTCACAGGTGTGGATCCGCTGCAAGGGACCGTGCGCTGGGAAGTGCCGGTGGCCTCGCCGCGCGGCACCAACGAGGTCGAGCGACTGTCGGACCTCGTGGGTCCGGTGGTGCGCGCCGGTGAGATCGTCTGCGTGCGGGCGTTCCAGTCGGCTGTGGGCTGCGTCAATGCCGAGCGGGCCTCGCTGTTGTGGAGCAAGAACATCGGTGGCCTGCAGGCCGTGGGCGGTGACGATCAGTATGTGTTCGGCGCCGATGCCTCCGACCGCGTCTCTGCCTGGCGCACAGGCGGCGGCGAGGTGGCCTGGACCCATGAGCGCTTCCTGCACCGCGGCCTGAGCGGCCCGTTGAGCGCCGGCAAGACGGTGGTCTTCGGCGACAGCGAGGGCTACGTCCACTTCCTGTCTCGCGAGACCGGCGAGACGCTGCTGCGCCTGCCCACCGACGGCTCGGCCGTGGTGGGTTCGCCGGTGCGCTCGGGCTCGACGATCCTGGTCGCCACCCGCAACGGCGGACTGTTCGCCTTCCGCCCCGAATGAAACCAGTCATCGCCCTGGTCGGCCGCCCCAACGTGGGCAAGTCGACGCTGTTCAACCGGCTCACGAAGAGCCGTGATGCGATCGTGGCCGACTTTGCCGGCCTCACCCGCGATCGCCACTACGGCGACGGGCGGCTGGGGCATCGCGAGTTCATCGTCATCGACACCGGCGGCTTCGAGCCCGAGAAGCCCACCGGCGTGGTCGCCGAGATGGCCAAGCAGACCAAGCAGGCGGTCGCCGAGGCCGATGCGGTGGTGTTCGTGGTCGACATCCGCAACGGCCTGTCGCCGCAGGACCAGGACATCGCGCGCTACCTGCGGCAGGCCAACAAGCGGGTGTTCGTCGCGGTGAACAAGGCCGAAGGCATGGCCGAGTCGCCGCTGCTGGCGGAGTTCCACGAGCTGGGCATGGGCGAGCCGCACCCGATCTCGGCCGCGCACGGGCAGGGCATCCGCAGCCTGCTGGAGGCGGTGCTCGACGAGTTCGAGTTCGACGAGGAAGCGCCGGCCGAGCCGGAAGAGGGCGCACCGATCCGCCTCGCGGTCGCTGGCCGTCCGAACGTCGGCAAGTCGACGCTCATCAACACCTGGCTCGGCGAAGAGCGGCTGGTCGCCTTCGACATGCCCGGCACCACCCGTGACGCGATCACGGTGCCTTTCGAGCGCCATGGGCAGCGGTTCGAGCTGATCGACACCGCCGGCCTGCGCCGCAAGGGCAAGGTCTTCGAGGCGATCGAGAAGTTCTCGGTGGTGAAGACGCTGCAGGCCATCGCCGATGCCAACGTCGTCGTGCTGCTGCTCGACGCCACCCAGGGCGTCACCGACCAGGACGCGCACATCGCCGGCTACATCCTCGATGCCGGGCGTGCGGTGGTCCTCGCGATCAACAAATGGGATGCGGTCGACGGCTACCAGCGCGAGATGCTGGCGCGATCGATCGAAACGCGGCTTGCGTTCCTCAAGTTCGCCCCCATCCTGCATATCTCGGCGCTGAAGCGACAAGGCCTGGGGCCACTGTGGAAGGCGATCGCCGATGCCCATGCGTCAGCCATCAAGAAGCTGTCGACACCGGTGCTGACGCGCTTGCTGCAAGAGGCAGTGGAACATCAGGCGCCCAAGCGTGCGGGGATGTACCGCCCCAAGCTGCGTTATGCGCACCAGGGCGGCATGAACCCGCCGGTCATCGTGATCCACGGCAATTCGCTGGAGCACGTGACCGATGCCTACAAACGCTACCTCGAGGGACGCTTCCGGGCGCACTTCGGGCTGGTGGGCACGCCGCTTCGCATCGAGATGCGCTCCTCGCGCAATCCTTTCGATGAAAAGGGTTCGTGAGGTATTTCGGATTAATCGTCCCCCCGGCGCCACCTGTGTGTTAACGTGGCACTTTCCGGAACTTTCAACACGGAGCATATCGTGAGCAACAAAGGGCAACTTCTACAAGACCCGTTTCTGAACCTGCTGCGCAAAGAGCACGTGCCAGTGTCGATCTACCTCGTCAACGGCATCAAGCTGCAGGGCCACATCGAATCTTTTGACCAGTATGTGGTGCTGTTGCGCAATACCGTCACCCAGATGGTCTACAAGCACGCCATTTCCACGGTCGTGCCCGGCCGCGCGGTGAACTTCCACGCGTCCGACGCCAACGAGCAAGCCTGACCGGCTCCCAGCCGGCGGCCGCTGA
Organism: uncultured bacterium; assembly: GCA_966212505.1. Lineage (GTDB taxonomy): Bacteria > Pseudomonadota > Gammaproteobacteria > Burkholderiales > Burkholderiaceae_C > CAMLIZ01. The sequence continues at coordinate 33,516 of CBIHRS010000025.1, read as the reverse complement.
AGTCGTCTACCCACCTTGACTTCTGAAGTCCCTCCGGTCGAGCCCCCCCATGGCGAGGCGGCGCGAGCCGTCCTCGTCGGGGTCGATCTCGGCCCCGGCACCTCATTCGATCCCACCCTCGACGAACTGGCCCTGCTGGCGGAGTCTGCCGGCGATGAGCCGGTGGCTCGCCTGATCGCGCGCCGCAAGGCGCCCGATGCGGCGCTGTTCGTTGGCAGCGGCAAGGCCGACGAGATCAAGGCCCTGGTCGATCTGTACCAAGCCCATGGCGTGATCTTCGACCAGGCGCTGTCGCCCGCCCAGCAGCGCAACCTCGAGCGCCATCTCGGCGTGCCGGTTTCCGACCGCACCGCGCTGATCCTAGAGATCTTCGCCGCCCGCGCGAAGAGCCACGAGGGCAAGCTGCAGGTCGAGCTGGCGCGCCTGCAGTACCTGTCGACGCGGCTGGTGCGGCGCTGGAGCCACCTCGAACGCCAGCGTGGCGGCATCGGCACGCGCGGCGGCCCTGGCGAAGCCCAGATCGAGCTCGACCGCCGCATGATCGGCGAGCGCATCAAGTCGGTGAAGCAGCGGCTGGAGCGCGTGAAGCGCCAGCGCGGCACGCAACGCCGTGCGCGCGAGCGCAGCGGTACGTTCCGCGTCTCGCTGGTCGGCTACACCAATGCCGGCAAGTCGACGCTGTTCAATGCGCTGGTCAAAGCCCGCACCTATGCGGCCGACCAGCTCTTCGCCACGCTCGACACCACCACGCGGGCGCTCTACCTCGAGCAGGCGGGGCGTTCGGTGTCGTTGTCGGACACCGTCGGCTTCATCCGCGACCTGCCGCATAAGTTGGTCGAAGCCTTCCAAGCCACGCTGCAGGAGGCGGCGGACGCCGATGTGCTGCTGCACGTGGTCGATGCCTCCAGCCCGGTGCTCGAGGAGCAGCGGCACGAGGTCGAGCGCGTGCTGGCCGAGATCGGCGCGGCCGATATTCCGCAGATCCTCGTCTTCAACAAGCTCGACCGGCTCGAGCCGTCGCAGCGGCCCAGGGCGATGCTCGACTGGATCGAGCGCGCACCGGGTGTGCGCGTGCCCCGCGTATGGGTCAGCGCCATCGAGGGTGACGGGCTCGACCTGCTGCGCGAGCAGATCGCCCGCATGGCCTCCGGCGAAGCGCTGGAGCCCGGCGAGCACGAACCTCTTTCCGCGGCTGACGCGGGTGCCGAGTCGCCCGAGCAGCACGAACCCACCCACAGAACAATGCAGGCATGAGCACGCCCGACCAAGAGTCTCCACGCCCCGGCTCGTCCCAGGGAGCCCTCCAGCGCCTGTGGCACGCGATGCGCGGTCCCTGGGTGCGGCGCAGCGGCGATACCCTGGTTTTCTTCAACAACGGCGGCCGCAACGAAGGCCCGCCGGATCTCGATGAACTCTGGCGCGACTTCAACCGCAAGCTCAGCGGTCTGTTCGGTGGTCGGGGCGGTGGCGGAGGGCGCATGAACGGCGAAGGCGGCGGGGGCTTCCAGCCCGACATGAAGAACGCGGGCATCGGCGTCACGCTGATCGCGGCCGTGGTCGTGATGATCTGGCTGGGCAGCGGCATCTTCATCGTGCAGGAAGGCCAGCGCGCGGTGGTCACCTCGTTCGGCCGTTATGCGTACACCGCTGATGCCGGCATCCAGTGGCGTTTCCCGTATCCGTTCCAGGCGCACGAGACCGTGCCGTTCACCCAGCTGCGCTCCAAGGAGATTGGCAAGAACGCCGTGGTGCAGGCCACCGGGCTGCGCGATTCGTCGATGCTGACGCAGGACGAGAACATCGTCGACATCCAGTTCACCGTGCAGTTCCGCCTGAAGGACGCGCGTGCCTATCTGTTCGAGAACCGCAATGCCGACGACTCCATCGTCGAGCAGGCGGCCGAATCGGCGGTGCGCGAGATCGTGGGCCGCAGCAAGATCGATTCGGTGCTGTACGAGCAGCGCGATGCGATCGCCGCTGACCTCGTGAAGTCGATCCAGTCGCAGCTCGATCGACTGAATGCCGGCATCGTGGTCGTCAACGTCAACGTGCGCAATGTGCAGGTGCCCGAGCAGGTGCAGGCGGCGTTCAACGATGCCTTCAAGGCGGGCGCTGATCGCGACCGTTTCAAGAACGAAGGCCAGGCCTACGCCAGCGACGTGATCCCCAAGGCGCAGGGCACGGCCGCGCGCCTGCGCGAGGAGGCCGAGGCCTACAAGGCCCACATCACGCTGCAGGCCGAGGGCGATGCGCAACGCTTCCGCTCCGTGCTGACCGAGTACCAGAAGGCGCCGGGCGTCACGCGCGACCGCCTCTACCTCGAGACGATGCAGCAGATCTACAGCAACGTCAGCAAGGTGATGGTCGACAGCCGCAGCAATTCGAACCTGCTGTACCTGCCGCTGGACAAGCTGCTGCAGCAAGGGGGCACGTCGGCAGGTGCGGCCGCGCTGCCCTCCACCAGCACCCCTGACGCGTCGCCCACGAACAGTTCGGTCGACGTGCGCTCGCGCGACAACCAGCGCACCCGCGACCGCGAAAGCCGCTGATCGCCCACGGAACAAGACAAACAACACCATGAACCGCATCGGACTCATCGTTGCGAGCGCCCTCATCGTCCTGATGCTGCTGGCCTCCACGCTGTTCATCGTCGACCAGCGCCAGGTGGCAGTGATCTATGCCCTGGGCGAGATCAAGGAAGTCATCACCGAGCCTGGCCTGAAGTGGAAGCTCCCGCCGCCGCTGCAGAACGTCGTCACGCTCGACAAGCGCGTGCAGACGCTCGACAGCCCCGAGACGCGCCCGATCTTCACGGCTGAGAAGAAGAGCCTGGTGATCGACTGGCTGGTGAAGTGGCGCATCGTCGATCCGCGCCAGTTCATCCGCAACAACGGCGTGGACCTGCGCACGCTCGAAAGCCGGCTGAGTCCGATCGTGCAGGCGGCGTTCAACGAAGAGGTGACCAAGCGCACCGTGCGCGGCGTGCTCGCCACCGAGCGCGAGAAGGTGATGCAGGACGTGCGCAACCGCCTCACCGAGGATGCCAAGGCCTTCGGCATCGAGATCGTCGACGTGCGCATCAAGCGCGTGGACTTCGTCGCCGACATCACAGACTCGGTCTACCGCCGCATGGAATCCGAGCGCAAGCAGGTGGCCAACGAGTTGCGTGCCACCGGCAATGCCGAGGGCGAGAAGATCAAGGCCGATGCCGACCGCCAGCGCGAGGTGATCGTTGCCGAGGCGTATCGTGACGCGCAGAAGATCAAGGGCGAGGGCGATGCCAAGGCGTCGGCCATCTACGCGGAAGCCTTCGGCCGCGATCCGCAGTTCGCCCAGTTCTATCGCAGCCTCGAGGCCTACCGCGCCAGCTTCCGCAGCAAGTCGGATGTGATGGTGGTCGATCCGAACAGCGACTTCTTCAAGGTGATGCGCGGTGGCGGCGCGGGCGCCGTGCCTGCTGCGCCAGCAGGCCGCAAGTAAGCCCGCCTGTCGACGATGTTTTCGCTGTTCCTGGGGGCGCTGGCGCTGATGCTGGTGTTCGAGGGGCTGCTGCCGTTCTTCAGCCCCGTCACCTGGCGCTCGGTGCTCGAGCGCGTGCTGCGGTTGTCCGACGGCCAGATCCGCTTCCTCGGCCTGAGCAGCATGCTGCTCGGCCTCGGGCTGCTGATGTTGTTCTGGCCTTGAATGCGCGTCGTGCCGGCCGCCAGGGCCGGTACAATGCCGTTTTTAATCCCCGGTGCCGATTCATGTCGTCTGCTTGGCTGCTGCCCGAGCACATTGCCGATGTCTTGCCTGCCGAGGCAAGGCGCATCGAAGAGCTCCGTCGCAGCCTGCTCGACGGGGCCCGTGGCTACGGTTTCGAGCTGGTGATGCCGCCGCTGCTCGAACACCTGGAATCCCTGCTCTCGGGCACCGGGCGTGAACTCAACCTCAAGACCTTCAAGCTGGTCGATCAACTGAGCGGCCGCACGCTCGGCGTGCGTGCCGACACCACGCCGCAGGTCGCCCGCATCGATGCGCACCTGCTCAACCGCCGTGGCGTCACCCGGCTCTGCTACTGCGGGCCGATCGTGCACACACGGCCTGACGGCCTGCATGCCACCCGCGAGCCGCTGCAGTTCGGCGCCGAGATCTACGGCCATGGCGGGCTGGAGGCCGACCTCGAGGTGCTGGAACTGGCGCTCGACTGCCTGAAGGCTGCCGGCGTCACCAAGCTGGTGCTCGATCTCGGCGATGCGCGCATCCTGCGCGGCGTGATGGCCGGCGTGGCGATCGATGCGGCGCAGATGGCGGAGCTGGTTGCTGCGGTGGGCAGCAAGGACGCCAGTGCAGTCGCTGCCCTCGCGAAAGACTTCCCGGCCTCGACGCAGCAGGCGCTTGGCCGCCTGCTCTCGCTGTATGGCGGCGTCGAAGTGCTGGAGCTGGCGAAGCAGCAGCTGCCGTCCAGCCCGCAGATCGCCGCTGCGCTGGCCGACCTGGCCTGGTTGCACAACCACCTCCGGCGCGCATATCCGTCGCTGAACATCGGCTTCGACCTGTGCGACATGAGCGGCAATGCCTACTACACGGGCGTGCGCTTCGCCGTGTATGACGAGATGTCGTCCGATGCGCTGGTGCGCGGCGGACGCTACGACGAGGTGGGGGCGGTGTTCGGCCGCAACCGCCCGGCGGTGGGCTTCAGCCTCGACCTGAAGTCGCTGGCCGGCAGCGCCTCGCGCCAACCGCTGCGGGCCGCCGTGCGCGCGCCCTGGGGCGAAGATCCCGAGCTGCGGGCGGCGGTGCGCCAGCTGCGCGAGCAAGGCGAAACCGTCGTCTGCATCCTGCCGGGCCACGAACACGAAGGCGAGGAATTTGCCTGCGATCGTGAGCTGGTGGCCGACGGCGGCCGATGGGTGCTGCGCGCCCTCTGAAGCGCATCCCTGCTTTTCTTCCCAAAGAGATTTTTCAGACATGCAACAAGGCAACGCTTCCGCGCCTGGCCGCAATGTGGTCGTGGTGGGCACCCAGTGGGGTGACGAAGGCAAGGGCAAGGTCGTCGATTGGCTCACCGACCATGCGCAAGGCGTCGTCCGCTTCCAGGGCGGCCACAACGCCGGCCACACGCTGGTGATCCGCGGCAAGAAAACGGCGCTGCAGCTGATTCCCTCGGGCATCATGCGCGATGGCGTGGCCTGCTACATCGGCAACGGCGTGGTGGTCGATCCGACCCATCTGCTGTCGGAGATCGAGCGCCTCGAAGCCGCGGGCCTCGATGTGCGCTCGCGCCTGTTCCTCAGCGAGTCGTGCCCGCTGATCCTGCCGTTCCACGTCGAGGTCGACAAGGCGCGCGAAGCGCTGCGCGAGACCAGCGGCGCCGGCAAGATCGGCACCACCGGCAAGGGCATCGGCCCGGCATATGAAGACAAGGTGGCGCGCCGTGCACTGCGCGTGCAGGACCTGAAGCATCCCGAGCGTTTCGCGAAGAAACTGAAGGAGTTGCTGGAGCTGCACAACTTTGCGCTGAGCGGCTACCTCAAGTCGCAGGCGCTCGAGTTCGAGCCGATCTTCGAGCATGCGATGAAGGTGGCCGAGCAACTCAAGCCGATGATGGCCGACGTCGGCTACATGATCCACAGCGCCAACAAGCAGGGTGCCAACATCCTGTTCGAAGGCGCGCAGGGCACGCTGCTCGACATCGACCACGGCACCTATCCGTACGTGACCTCGAGCAACTGCGTCGCCGGCAATGCGGCGGCCGGTGCTGGCGTCGGGCCGGACATGCTGCATTACATCCTCGGCATCACCAAGGCCTACACCACGCGCGTGGGCAGCGGCCCGTTCCCGACCGAGCTGCCGATCGACGAGGCTGGCACCGTGGGGCACCACCTGTCCACAGTCGGCCAGGAGCGCGGTACCGTCACCGGCCGCGCACGCCGCTGCGGATGGCTCGATGCCGCGGCGCTCAAGCGCTCGATCATCATCAACGGCATCTCGGGCCTGTGCATCACCAAGCTCGACGTGCTCGACGGGCTGCAGGAGATCAAGGTCTGCGTGGGCTACGAGCTCAACGGCCAGCGCATCGACATCCTGCCGCTGGATGCCGACGACATCGTGGCCTGCCAGCCGATCTACGAGAGTTTCCCCGGTTGGTCCGACAGCACGGTGGGGCTGACGCAATGGGACCAGCTGCCGCTCAACGCGCGCCGTTACCTCGAGCGCGTGCAGGCACTGATCGGCGCGCCGATCGACATGGTGTCCACCGGCCCGGATCGCGATCACACGATCCTGCTGCGTCATCCGTACAAGGGCTGAAGAGGAGTCACCGCATGCTCACCGACGACGGCAAGCATCTCTACGTCTCCTGGGACGAGTACCACATGCTGATCGAGCGCCTGGCGCTCAAGGTGCACAACTCCGGTTGGGAGTTCGACCAGATCCTGTGCCTTGCGCGCGGCGGCATGCGCCCGGGTGACGTGCTCTCGCGCGTGTTCGACAAGCCGCTGGCGATCATGTCGACCAGCTCGTATCGCGCCGAGGCCGGCACCATCCAGGGCCGGCTCGACATGGCCAAGTACATCACGATGCCCAAGGGCGAGCTGGCGGGCCGCGTGCTGCTGGTCGATGACCTGGCCGACTCGGGCGTGACGCTGAAGGCCGTGGTGGAGCGGTTGCGCGGCATGCCGCAGATCAGCGAGTTGCGTTCGGCCGTGATCTGGACCAAGGGTGTGTCGAGCTACACGCCGGACTACTTCGTCGAACTGCTGCCCACGAGCCCGTGGATCCATCAGCCGTTCGAGGAATACGACAGCCTTCGTCCCGAAGGCTTGGCGAAGAAGTTTGCGATCTGACGATTGCGTTCAACACGAAGGCCTGCCGATGCAGGCCTTCTTTGCATGGTGTGCAAACACCCATGCTGAAAAAGATAAAGGCCGGTGCTTTCGCATCGGCCTTTATGATTGTTTGGTGCCCAGGAGAGGACTCGAACCTCCACGGAGTTACCCGCTAGTACCTGAAACTAGTGCGTCTACCAATTCCGCCACCTGGGCTTTGCGTCCAACAAGGCTTTAAACTTTCGTTTGCTGCCTCGTTTTCTGCAGAAGCTAGGATCATATCATCAAAAATAAAACGGTTGCAAGCGCCCCCCTCGGCGCCGCTCTGATGAGCGAAGTGGAGGGTGTTGTCCAGGGCCATCGCGACGGCCATGGGTTCGTGCAGCGCGACGACGGCCAGGCCGACGTCTATCTTTCGCCGCAGGAGATGCGCGCGGTGCTGCACCGGGATCGCGTGCGGGTGCGCATCGTGCGCTACGACCGCAAGGGCCGGCCCGAGGGTCGCGTGCTCGACATCCTCGAACGCAAGAAGGCACCGATCATCGGCCGCCTGCTGCACGAAAGCGGCGCCTGGGTCGTTGCGCCGGAAGATCGCCGCTACGGCCAGGACATCCTGATCCCCAAGAATGCGACGGCGAATGCCGCGGCTGGGCAGGTGGTGGCAGTGGAGCTCACCGAGCCGCCGTCGATGTTCTCGCAGCCCGTGGGCCGCGTGACGGAGGTGCTGGGCGAGATCGACGACCCCGGCATGGAGATCGAGATCGCGGTGCGCAAGTACGAGGTGCCGCATCGCTTCTCGCCCGAGACCATTGCGCAGGCTGCGGCCTTGCCCGACAAGATCCGCCCGGCCGACCGCAAGCATCGCATCGACCTCACTGACGTGGCGCTGGTCACGATCGATGGCGAAGATGCGCGCGACTTCGACGATGCCGTGTACTGCGAGCCGATCAAGACCGGCCGCGGCAAGTCGGCGTTCACCGGTTGGCGCCTCGTGGTCGCGATCGCCGACGTGAGCCACTACGTGAAGCCCGGCGAGCCGCTCGACGACGATGCCTACGAGCGCGCCACCTCGGTGTACTTCCCGCGCCGCGTGATTCCGATGCTGCCGGAGAAGCTGTCGAACGGCCTGTGCTCCCTGAACCCGGAGCAGGATCGTCTGGCGATGGTGTGCGACATGCTCATCAGCGCCGAAGGCGAGATCCACGCCTACCAGTTCTTCCCCGCGGTGATCTGCTCGCACGCGCGCTTCACCTACACCGAGGTCGCAGCCATCCTCGGCAACACGCGCGGCCCCGAGGCGGCGCGCCGCGCCGAACTGGTGCCGCACCTGCTGAACCTGCACGAGGTCTACCGTGCGCTGCTGAAGGCCCGATCGAAGCGCGGCGCGGTCGACTTCGAGACCACCGAGACCCAGATCGTCTGCGACGAGAACGGCCGCATCGAGAAGATCGTGCCGCGCGTGCGCACCGAGGCGCACCGGCTGATCGAAGAAGCGATGCTTGCTGCCAACGTGTGCTCGGCCGATTTCATCGCGCGCGCCGAGCATCCGTCGATGTATCGCGTGCACGAAGGGCCCACGCCCGAGAAGCGCACACTGCTGCAGAACTATCTCAAGGCGATGGGCATTGGCATGGGCGTCAGCGACGACCCGAAACCCGGCGAGTTCCAGGCCATCGCCGCTGCCACCAAGGACCGGCCCGACGCCGCGCAGATCCACACGATGCTGCTGCGCTCCATGCAGCAGGCGATCTACACGCCGATCAACAGCGGGCACTTCGGCCTGGCCTACGAGGCCTACACGCACTTCACGAGCCCGATCCGCCGCTACCCCGACCTGCTGGTCCACCGGGTGATCAAGGCGATGCTGCACGGCAAGCGCTATCACCTGAGCACCGGCCGCGTCGAAGAGGCGCCCAAGGTGCGCAAGGGCGGCAAGGCCACCAAGGTGCATGCCACCGAGGCCGAGGCCTGGGAAGCCGCGGGCGCGCACTGCAGCGCCAACGAACGGCGCGCCGACGAGGCCTCGCGCGATGTCGAGGCCTGGCTCAAGTGCCGCTACATGCGCGAGCACCTGGGCGAGGAGTTTGGCGGCACTGTCAGCGCCGTCACCAGCTTCGGGCTCTTCGTGCAGCTCGATGCGCTGTATGTCGAGGGGCTGGTGCACATCACGGAGCTCGGCGGCGAGTACTACCGCTTTGACGAGGCGCGACAGGAGCTGCGCGGCGAGCGCACCGGCATCCGCTACACGGTGGGGGCGCGCGTGCGCGTGCAGGTCAGCCGCGTCGACCTCGACGGCCGCAAGATCGACTTCCGGATGGTGCGTGAAGGCGAGGCCGAGCGCCTGCTCGGGCGCACGCATCGCGACAAGGTCGGGGCTGGACGCAACGGTGGCGGCACGGCCGTCGAGGAACTCGAGGCGGTGCAGGCTGCCGATCGGGCGCTGCGCACGACGGCTCGACGTGGGACGGGTGCGGGCGCCAAGACCTCGCGCTCGGGCAGCCGGGCCGCAGCTGGCGGCACGAAGAGCGCGACCAAAAGCCGCAGCAAGCGGCGCTGAGACTCAGCCGGCAGCGTAGCTGCCGGCAGTCTCGCCCATCGCTTCGATCAGGCGCGATGCGTTCAGCGGCACGCTGCGCCCGCGAGCCATCGCTTGGTCGGCGGCTGCGCCATGCAGCCAGGCGGCGGCACGGGCGACCGACTTGGCGCTTGCCGTCGAATGGCCGGACCACAGGCCCGCGGCCCAGCCGGCCAGCACGTCGCCCGTGCCGGCGCTGGCCAGCAAGGCATTGCCGGTCGAGTTGATCCAGGGCGTTTCAGCAGGGGCGGCGACGATGGTGCCCGAGCCCTTGAGCAGCACGGCGCACGCCATGCGGCTCGCCAGCTCCTGCGCTGCCTTCACGCGATCGGCCTGCACCACTGCGGTGTCGCTGCCCAGCAGGCGTGCAGCTTCCAGCGGATGTGGCGTCAGCAGGCTCGGCAGACCACGTGCGGCGCGATTCCTCAGAAGGCCCTGCAGCGAGACGTCAGTCGCGATCGCGTTCAGCGCATCGGCATCCAGCACGAGGCGGGCGCTGTGCTCGAGGATGGCCGGCAACACCGCGACCACCGAGGAGCCTCCGCCGCAGCCGCAGGCGACCGTGCTGCGCGCCAGCGCCTGCGCGTCACGCGACATCCCCGCGCGCTGCATCAGTTCGGGCAAGGGTGCGGCGCCGGCCTGGTCTTCCGCCAGCGGGTCGACATAGACGCGTCCCGCGCCCGCGATCAGTGCTGCTTGTGCCGCCAGCCATGCGGCGCCGGTCATGCCGGCCGCGCCGCCCGCCACCACCACGTCGCCGAAGCTTCCTTTGTGTTGGGCGTGCAATCGCCGGCGAGAGAACGGTCGCCAGGCGTCCGCGGTGCTCAGCCAGGCATCGGCCGTCTCGGGCGAGTTCACGGCGAGATCGCACAGCCAGGTCTGGCCGCTGTGATCCCGGCCCTGGCCCGTGAACAGTCCCGGCTTCAGCGTCAGCAGCGACAGTGTGTGATCGGCTTGCACCGCAAGGCCGCCCACAGGCTGACCGGTCTCGCCATCGAGTCCGGAAGGCAGGTCGACCGCGAGCACGGTGGCCTCGCGCCTGTTGAGCGTCGCGATCGCTTGCGCGAGAGCGCCTTCGGCTGGACGTTTCACGCCGAGCCCGAGCAGCGCATCGATGGCCAGTGCTTCGTCGTGCCGAGGGGGCAGGTCGCTGCGGATCGCGACACCTGCCTGCTGTGCGCGATGCAAGGCATCGGCGGCGTCAGCGGGCAGCCGTTGCGGGTCGGCCAACAGCGAGACTTCGACCTGCCGGCCTGCGAGATGAAGCATGCGGGCGGCTTCCAGCCCATCGCCGCCGTTGTTGCCCGGGCCGCAGGCGATCCAGATGCGATCGGCGTGCGGCGAGACGGCCAGCGCCAACCTGGCCACGGCCTCGCCGGCGCGGCGCATCAGGGTGTGGGGCGGCAGCACGGCCTGGGCCTGCTGCTCGGTGCGGCGCGATGCGGCCACACCATGCAACGGCTTCGGCTGGCCGCTGGCGGGCAGCACCCGAACGATGGAAGGGAGTGGGTCGACCATCGTCTCTGCTCCTTGGCTCAACGCAGGCGTTCGACGCCCAGCCCTTCCAGGTCGATCGCCGGTGCGCGGTCGGCGATCAGGTCGGCCAGAGCCCGTGCGGAGCCGCAGGCCAGGGCCCAGCCGCTGGATCCGTGGCCCAGGTTCAGCCAGACGCCGGGGGCTCCGCTGGCCCCCAGCACGGGCGGGCCATCGGGCAGCATCGGGCGGGCGCCTTTCCAGCGCTGCGCGCGGTTGAGTTGGGCCACGCCCGGGAACCAGTCGTGCAGCACCTTGTACAGCGTGTCCAGCGCGGCGGGCGACTGCCTGTCCAGCCTGCCGCCCAGCTCGGCGCTCCCTGCCACGCGGATGCGCTGGCCGAGCCGGCTGATCGCCACCTTGTAGCGCTCGTCCATCAGCGCCGCCCGCGGGCCGTGCCCCATCTCGTTGTCGCGCTGTCGCATCGGCGCGGTGACCGAGTAGCCGAACACCGGCGCCATCGGCAGGTGGACGCCGAGGGGGCGGAGCAGCGGCGTGGCGCCCAGCGCAGCGCACACCACGACCGCGTCGAACGATTCGGTGATCGGCGGCTCGGGGGCTGCCGGTATGGTGGCTGCCGCATCGGCCAGCATCGTGTCGGCAAAGGTCGATGCGGCATCGGGGCGTTGCGGCGCATGCAGCACCTGAGGCTGCCGCCCCGCGTGCACTGCCTGCACCTCGCGATGGAAATGGAAACGGACGCCGAGGCGCTGCGCCTCGTTCTTCAGCAGATGGGCGAAGTGCCGGCAGTTGCCGACCTCGTCGGTGGGCAAGTGGATGCCCGCCTCCAGCGGCGTGTCGGGATTCAGCGCGGGCTCGATGCGGCGGCATGCGGCCGCATCGGCCAGCGCGAAGTCGACGCCGAGCGTCTCGAGCAGATCCATTGCAGGCTTGGCCAGTGCCAGGTCTTCCTGGCTGCGCAGTAGCACCAGGTAGCCCTGGGCCTGCTCGTACTCGAGCTGCAGCTTGTCGGTCAGCTGGTGCAGCCGGGTCCGGCTGTACTGGGCGAGGCGGTGCATCCGCGCACGGTTCTGTTCGTAACTCGCCGAGCGGCAGGCTCGCCACCAGCGCCAGATCCAGCGGCGGAGCGCGCGGTCGGGCAGCGCGCCGAGACGCACGGAGGCGTGGCGCTTGAACAGATGACGCAGCACCTTGGCCGGCATGCCGGGCGCGGCCCACGGCGTGATGTAGCCCGGCGCGATCACGCCTGCATTGGCAAAGCTGGTTTCGGCGGCCACGCTGCCGCGGCGCTCGAAGACCGTCACCTCATGGCCATCGCTGGCCAGCTCGTAGGCACTCGTGACGCCGATGATGCCGGCGCCGATGACGGCAATGCGCATCAGGCCTCCGCCCCGCTCTTGGCCAGGGCGGCCTCGATCGTGAGCGACACGTCGAGGACCGTGTCGTCGTGTCCTGCGCTGCTCCAGACCATTAGGCCTACCGGCAGCTCGCCGGGGTTGTGGCAGGGCAGGCTGAGCGCGCACCCATCGAGCTGGTTGACGATCGACGGATTGCGCAGCAGCAGGGCGTTGGTTGCGAAGAAGCGATCGTCGCTCTCGATCAGCGGCTGCATCTCGGGCGCCACGAGCGGCACGGTGGGCGACAGCAGGGCGTCGAACGGTGCGAGCGCCGCATCCATCTCGGCGATCCAGCGGGCGCGGGCCTGCTGCAGGTCGATGTAGTCGGCGGCGCTGATCGCCTCGCCGCGGCGGATGCGGGTGGCGACGCGCGGGTCGTAGTCGGCGCCCCGCGCGGCCAGCAGCCGGCGATGCCAGGCCCAGCTCTCGGCGGCGGCGAAACCGCCGTTGGCCTGCAGTGTCGACAGCTGCGCAAGGGGCGGCAGATCGATCTCATCGATCTGTGCGCCGTGCTGGCGCAGCAGCCCGAGCGTCCGCTCGTAGGCGTGCGCCACCGTGGCGTCGAGCTGTTCCAGCATCACCCCGCGCGGCGCGGCGAGACGCAGCGATTTCAACGGACGGCGTAGCAACTGCACGCGCCGTGCGGACAGCACTTCGTGTAGCAACACCGCATCGCGCACCGTGCGGGTGATCGCGCAGCTGGTGTCCAGCGTGGTCGACAACGGGATGCAGCCGTCGCGGGGTGTCAGCGCCTGCGTGTTCTTGAAGCCAACCAAGCCTTGAAGTGCCGCGGGGATACGGATCGAGCCCCCCGTGTCCGAGCCGAGTGCCGCCCATGCCGCCCCCGTCGCGACCGACACGGCGCCGCCGGAGGTCGAGCCGCCGGGGATCCGTGGTGTGCCGTCGTGCAGGGCCGTGGCCGGATTGGCCGGCGTCCTATGATGCGGATTGATGCCGACCCCGGAGAACGCGAACTCGGTCATCTGGGTATGGCCTACCAACGCCGCGCCGGCGGCGCGTAGGCGGGCGACTGCCGTGGCGTCCTGGTGGGCGGCGGGTGCGCCAGCCAGCACGCGCGATCCCCCGGTGGTGGGATGGCCCGCCACATCGAACAGATCCTTGACCGAGACCGCCAGCCCGGCCAGCGGCGGCAGGGGCGCGCCGGCGGCGTTCAGCGTGTCGACGGCCTGGGCCGCAGCCTCGGCTTCCGCATCGAAGCGGCGGATGAAGGTGGAGGCGTTGCGTGGTTCGCGTGCGGCGTCCTGCGCCTGCCGCAGGAGGGCGAGGGCAGTGGACTGGCCGGCCCGGACGGCGTCGGCCGCTGCGCAGAGATCGTCGAACATCCGCGTGCTATACTCTTTGGGTTTATCTGATGGCTGCCCTGCGCGCAAACCTGGTTGCAAACAGCGCGCCGGAACAGTTCTTCAGGCAAACCACTCGCGAACCCGGCTGTCTCAAGGTGTTGCAGCAGCACTCGAAGATCGAGCGCCCCGTTGCAATTCGAGCCGGATTTTAGAACCAACCTTCGGAGTCTTTCATGTCCGTCACCATGCGTGAAATGCTGGAAGCCGGTGTCCACTTCGGGCACCAGACGCGCTTCTGGAACCCCAAGATGGCCCCCTACATCTACGGCCATCGCAACAAGATCCACATCATCAACCTCGAGAAGACGCTGCCCGCGTTCCAAGAGGCGATGAAGTTCATCCGCCAGCTGGCTTCCAAGCGCGGCACGATCCTGATGGTCGGCACCAAGCGCCAGGCCCGCGAAGTGATCGCCTCCGAAGCTCAGCGTGCCGGCATGCCCTACGTCGACCAGCGCTGGCTGGGCGGCATGCTGACCAACTTCAAGACGGTCAAGGGCTCGCTGAAGAAGCTGAAGGACATGCAGGCCCAGACCGAGGCCGGCACCGAGTCGATGATCAAGAAGGAAGCCCTGCTGTTCGCCCGCGAGCTGGCCAAGCTCGAGAAGGACATCGGCGGCATCCAGGACATGAACGCGCTGCCCGATGCGCTGTTCGTCATCGACGTCGGCTATCACAAGATCGCCGTGGCTGAAGCCAAGAAGCTGGGCATCCCGGTGATCGGCGTGGTCGACTCCAACCACTCGCCCGAAGGCATCGACTACGTGATCCCCGGCAACGACGACTCGGCCAAGGCCGTCGCGCTGTACGCGCGCGCCGTGGCTGACGCAGTGCTCGAAGGCAAGGCCAACGCCACCCAGGAAGTGGTGCAGGCCGCTGCTGGCGGCGACGAGTTCGTCGAAGTCAGCGAAGACGCCTGAGGCGCCCCTCGCCTGCAGACAAAGAGGGGCTGGCTTCAGCCCCTTTTTTCGTAAAGCCTGAACGAAACCGGTCGACCGCGCTCCAAGTCCGGTCGCCCCAGTCCAACGGAGATCAAAGATGCCCGCAATTACCGCAAGCATGGTGGCCGAACTGCGCGCCAAGACCGACGCGCCGATGATGGAGTGCAAGAAGGCCCTGACCGAGGCCGACGGCGACATGAACCGCGCGGAAGAGATCCTGCGCGTCAAGCTCGGCAACAAGGCCGGCAAGGCTGCCTCCCGTATCACTGCCGAGGGCGTGGTGTCGGCTGCGGTCGACGGCACGACCGGCGCGCTGGTCGAGATCAACTGCGAGACCGACTTCGTCTCGAAGAACGATTCCTTCCTGGCCTTCACCAAGTCGGTGGCTGAGCTGGTCGCGAAGAACAACCCGGCCGACGTGGCCGCGGTCGGCGCGCTGCCGCTGTCTCAAGACGGCTTCGGCCCCACGGTGGAAGACGTGCGCAAGGGCCTGATCGGCAAGATCGGCGAGAACATGACCATCCGCCGCTTCAAGCGCTATGCCGGCGGCGGCAAGCTGGCGAGCTACCTGCACGGCACCCGCATCGGCGTGGTCGTCGAGTTCGACGGTGACGACGTGGCCGCCAAGGACGTGGCGATGCACATCGCCGCGATGAAGCCGGTGGCGCTGTCCACCGCCGACGTCTCCGCTGACCTGATCGAGAAGGAGCGCAAGATCGCTGCCGAGAAGGCCGCCGAGTCCGGCAAGCCGGCCGACATCGTCGCCAAGATGGTCGAAGGCTCGGTGCAGAAGTTCCTGAAGGAAGTGTCGCTGCTGAACCAGCCCTTCGTGAAGAACGACAAGCAGACCGTCGAGCAGATGCTCAAGGCCGCCAATACCACCGTCAAGGGCTTCACGCTCTACGTGGTCGGCGAAGGCATCGAGAAGAAGGTCGACGACTTCGCGGCGGAAGTGGCCGCGCAGGTGGCAGCTGCCAAGGGGCAGTAAGACCACTGAGAAGGGGCGCTGCGGCGCCCCTTTAAACTTCGGCACGATTCCCGCTTCGCCATCCACCACCCCACCACACGACGAACGATCCCCTGGGAGAACACTGCATGCCCGCGTACAAGCGCATCCTGCTCAAGCTGTCCGGCGAAGCCCTGATGGGCGACGACGCCTACGGCATCAACCGCGCCACCATCGTGCGCATGGTGAAGGAGGTGCAGGAGATCACCGAAATGGGCTGCGAGGTCGCGGTCGTGATCGGCGGCGGCAACATCTTCCGCGGCGTGGCCGGCGGCTCGGTGGGCATGGATCGTGCCACCGCCGACTACATGGGCATGCTGGCCACGGTGATGAACTCGCTGGCCCTGGCCGACACGATGCGGCAGGAGGGCATCACCGCCCGCGTGATGTCGGCCATCGCGATCGAGCAGGTCGTCGAATCGTACGTCCGCCCAAAAGCCCTGCAGTACCTCGAAGAGGGCAAGGTCGTGGTGTTCGCCGCCGGCACGGGCAACCCGTTCTTCACCACCGACACGGCAGCCGCGCTGCGCGGTGCCGAAGTCGGCGCCGAGGTGGTGCTGAAGGCCACCAAGGTCGATGGCGTCTACACCGCCGACCCCAAGAAGGATCCGCACGCCACGCGCTACGCGAACATCAGCTTCGACGAGGCGATCGCGAAGAACCTGCAGGTGATGGACGCCACCGCGTTCGCGCTGTGCCGCGACCAGAAGCTGCCGATCAAGGTGTTCTCGATCTTCAAGCCCGGCGCGCTCAAGCGCGTGGTGATGGGCGAGGACGAGGGCACCCTGGTTCACGTTTGAGGAGTGACAGACATGACCATCGCTGACATCAAGAAGACGGCCGAAACCAAGATGGCCAAGTCCATCGAGGCCTTCAAGAACGAACTGCAGAAGATCCGCACCGGCCGCGCCCATCCGGGCATCCTCGACCAGGTGCACGTCGACTACTACGGCTCGATGGTGCCGATCAGCCAGGTGGCCAACGTCTCGCTGCTCGACGCCCGCACGATCAGCGTGCAGCCCTGGGAAAAGGGCATGGGCCAGAAGATCGAAAAGGCCATCCGTGAGTCGGACCTCGGCCTCAACCCCGCCGCGCAGGGCGATCTGCTGCGCGTGCCGATGCCGCCGCTGACCGAAGAGCGCCGCAAGGAACTGACCAAGGTCGTGCGCCATGCCGGCGAAGACGCCAAGGTCGCCGTGCGCAACCTGCGTCGCGATGCCAACGAGCACCTGAAGAAGCTGCTGAAGGACAAGCTCGCCACCGAAGACGAAGAGCGCCGCGCGCAGGACGACGTGCAGAAGCTCACCGATCGCACCATCGCCGAAATCGACAAGCTGATCACCGCCAAGGAAGGCGAGATCATGGCGGTCTGACGGCGAGGCGCGCATCTTGTTTTCCAATGCAGTAAGCCAGGCGGGCAACCCGTCGATTCCGCGCCATGTGGCCATCGTGATGGATGGCAACGGCCGCTGGGCCAAGAAGCGCTTCATGCCGCGCTTCTTCGGCCACAAGCAGGGGGTCGACGCACTGGTGCGCACCGTGCAGGCCTGCGCCGACCGCGGCATCGAATACCTCACCGTCTTCGCGTTCTCGTCGGAGAACTGGAAGCGGCCCACCGAGGAGGTCTCGGGCCTGATGGGGCTGGTGCTGGTCGCGGTGTCGAAATACCTCACCAAGCTGGCCAAGGAAGGCGTGCGCATCCGCATCGTCGGCGACCGCGATGCCGTCTCCGACAAGGTGCGCGACGCCTGGAACCAGGCCGAGAGCGCCACCGCACACAACACCCGCATCACGCTGTCGGTGGCCTTCAACTACGGCGGCCGGTGGGACGTGGTGCAGGCGTGCCGCCAGGCCATCCGCGCCGGCATTCCGCCAGAGCAGATCGACGAGGCGCGGCTGTCGAAATTGATGGCGCTGAGCCACGCGCCCGATCCGGATCTCTTCATCCGCACCGGCGGCGAAATGCGCATCAGCAACTTCCTGCTGTGGCAGGTCGCCTATTCGGAGCTCTACTTCACCGACTGCCTGTGGCCCGATTTCGGCGAAGCCGAATTGGACGCGGCACTGCGTGCCTTCGCGGGCCGCGAGCGCCGCTTCGGCGGCGTGCCTGCAGCCGACATGCCCGTGCCGGAAGGCGCCAACTGAGACCATCATGCTGAAGCAGCGCGTGATCACCGCCGTGGTGCTGCTGGCGCTGCTGCTGCCGGCGGTCTTTGCTCCCATCGTCTGGCCGCTGGCCCTGTTGACGTTGCTGATGATTGCGGCGGCCGGCTGGGAATGGGCGCGGCTCAACCAGTTTCCGGGTGCTGCAGCCATTGCCACCGGCCTGCTGGTCGCCGCCGCCTGTGGCGGCGCATGGGTGCTGGGCTGGACCGAGCAGGCGCCCACCACCGCGTGGTGGGTGGCCATGGCGATCTGGGTGATCGGCGGTTCGCTGGCATTGCGCGGCGGTCCGAGCGCGTGGCCGGCGATCCCGAAGCTGCTGCGCTGGCTGATCGGCTGCGTCGCGTTGTGGGCGGCGTGGCTGGCGCTGGCGCATGCCAAGTCGGTGGGCGTCAATTTCCTGCTGTCGGTGTTCTGCCTGCCCTGGATCGCCGACATCGCGGCCTATTTCGGCGGCCGCACCTTCGGCAAGCGCAAGCTGGCGCCGACCATCAGCCCGGGCAAGAGCTGGGAAGGCGTGTGGAGCGGCATGCTCGGCGTGCTGGTGCTGGCCGAAGCCTGGATCGCGCTCGATGCGCGGCTGCATGTCGATGTTCCCAGCCTCTACACCCAGCTGGCGGGCACCTGGGGCCATGTAGTGATGGTGGTGTCGGTGCTGCTGCTGGCCGCGATGAGCGTGGTCGGCGATCTGTTCGAGTCGCTCGTTAAGCGGGCGGCGGGCTTCAAGGATTCGAGCCAGCTGCTGCCGGGCCACGGCGGGGTGCTCGACCGCGTCGATGCCTTGCTGCCGGTGTTCCCGATGGCGCTGGCCCTCTCGCTGGCCTGACGCTTCAACCCAAGGACGAACGTGGCGCGACAACGCCTTTGCATTCTCGGCTCGACCGGCTCGATCGGTACGAGCACCCTCGACGTCGTCGCACGCCACCCCGAGCGCTTCGAGGTGTTCGGCCT
This sequence comes from uncultured bacterium, assembly GCA_966212505.1. GTDB lineage: Bacteria > Pseudomonadota > Gammaproteobacteria > Burkholderiales > Burkholderiaceae_C > CAMLIZ01. The sequence continues at coordinate 14,819 of CBIHRS010000025.1, read as the reverse complement.
CAGTGCCTACCAGCGCGTCGATGCGCTGATGGCGCAATGCCTGCAGTGGCGTCCGCGCTTCGTCGTGGTTCCCGGGCCGGAGCAGGCGGTGTCGCTGCGGCAGATGCTGCGTGAGAACGGGGTGGCCACGGAGGTGCTCGAAGGCGCGCAGGCCTTGTGCGACCTGGCCTCGCATCCCGACGTGGATTCGGTGATGGCGGCCATCGTCGGCGCGGCCGGCCTGCCGCCTTGCATGGCGGCGGCGCGTGCCGGCAAACGCCTGCTGCTGGCCAACAAGGAAGCGCTGGTGGTCGGCGGTGCGTTGTTCATGCGCGCGGTGCACGAGGGCGGGGCCACGCTGCTGCCGATCGACAGCGAGCACTCGGCGATCTTCCAGTGCCTGCCCGAAGACCGCGGCGCCTGGCATGAGCGCATCGACCACATCGTGCTGACGGCCTCCGGCGGCCCGTTCCGCCGCCGCGATCCGGACACGCTGAAGGACGTGACGCCCGATGAAGCCTGCGCCCATCCCAACTGGGTGATGGGCCGCAAGATCTCGGTCGACTCGGCCACGATGATGAACAAGGCGCTCGAGGTGATCGAGGCGCGCTGGCTGTTCGACCTCGCGCCCGAGCAGATCAAGGTGCTGATCCATCCGCAGAGCATCATCCACTCGATGGTGGTGTGCCGCGATGGTTCGGTGCTGGCGCAGCTCGGAACGCCCGACATGCGCATGCCGATCAGCTACGGCCTGGCCTATCCCGAGCGCATCGAGTCCGGCGCCGGCGTGCCCGACTTCGCCACGCTGGCCGGGCTGACTTTCGAGGAGGCCGATGCGGTGCGCTTCCCCGGCCTGCAGCTGGCCTGGGAGGCGCTGCGTGCACCCGAGGGCAGCACCACGGTGCTCAATGCCGCCAACGAAGAGGCGGTGGCCGCGTTCCTCGATGGCCGCGTCGGCTTCGATGCGATCCATCGCATCAACGGCGCGACGATCGAGGCCGTGCGTCCGGCGCTGTCGGCCAGTGCCGGCATTGCCGACCTGCTCGCGCTCGATGCCGAGGCGCGCTCGCATGCCCGGCAGCTCGTCAGGGACCTGAAGCGATGACGCTGTCGCTCGGCATGATCCCGGCCTTCATCGTCACGCTGGCGGTGTTGATCGTGATCCACGAGTACGGCCACTACCGCGTGGCGGTTGCCTGCGGCGTCAAGGTGCTCCGCTTCTCGGTCGGCTTCGGGCGTGTGCTGTGGCGCCGCCAGCCGAATCCCGATGGCACGGAGTTCGTCATTTCGGCGCTGCCGCTGGGCGGCTACGTGCGCATGCTCGACGAGCGCGAAGGCCCGGTGGCGCCACGCGAGCGGGCGCAGGCCTTCAACAATCGCCCGTTATGGCAGCGCGCGGCCATCGTCTCGGCCGGGCCTGCGGCCAACCTGCTGCTGGCCGTCGTCTTCTTCGCGGCTGCACATTGGGTCGGGGTGCAGGAGCTGGCGCCGGTGCTGGCTTCGCCGCCCGCGGGCAGCCTGGCGCAGCAGGTGGGCCTGAAGGCCGGCGACCAGGTGCTTTCGTTCGACACCGTGTTGCCCGACAGCCTGGCTGCGGAACCCGAATGGCGCGATGTGCGCTCGATGAACGACCTTCGCCTGGCGGTGGTGCAGGGAGCGCTGAGGGGCGAGCGGCTGCGGCTGATGGTGCGCGACCGCGAAGGGCATGCGGCGCGCGTGGTGACGCTCGATCTTGACCGGCTGGATGCGCGCGACATCGACGAGAAGATGTTCGATCGCGCCGGTCTCGGTGTGCCTTACACCGAGGTGGTGCTCGGCGAGGTCGGTCCCGGCCCGGGTGCCGATGCCGGCCTGCGGCGAGGCGACCGCGTGCTTCAGATCGATGGGCAGCCGGTCGCGGATGCGGTCGACTTCCTTCGCCGCATCCGCGAAGGCGTGCGGCCCGACGGCACCGCGCAGCAGCGCACCCTGATGGTCGAGCGCGCCGGCCGCCGGCTCGAGCTGGTGGTGCAGCCGCGTGTCGACATGGTCGACCAGCACAAGGTGGCCAGGATCCTCGTGCCACTGGAACAGAACGCCACGATGGTGACCGTGCGTGACGGCCTTGTCGATGGCCTGACGATGGGCCTGCGCAACACCTGGGACACCTCCGCGCTCACATTGCGCATGCTGGGTCGCATGCTGATCGGCAAGGCTTCCCTGAAGAACCTCAGCGGCCCCGGCACCATCGCCGAACTGGCACGCCGCTCGATGGCGCAGGGCCTCGGCGAGTACCTGGCCTTGCTGGCCGCCGTGAGCGTGAGCCTCGGCGTATTGAACTTGTTGCCGCTGCCCGTACTCGATGGGGGGCAGCTCATGTATTACATTTTCGAGGCTGTGACCGGCCGACCGGTCGCCGGGGCGTGGCTCAGATGGCTGCAAGGCAGCGGTTTCGTGATCCTGCTGCTGCTGATGTCCCTGGCTCTGTCCAACGATGTGGCCCGCTTCCTGGGCCTGCACTGAACATTCCCGATGCACTTTGCTGAACGCTTGAGCTTTCTGCGGCCTGTCGCAGCCTGTGTGGCCCTGGCGGCCACCGCCTACGCACCTTCGGTCCAGGCCGTCGAGCCTTTCGCAGTGAAGGACATCCGGATCGAGGGCCTGCAGCGCACCGACCCCGGCTCGGTGTTCGCGGCGCTGCCGTTCCGCGTGGGCGAGACCTACAACGACGAGAAGGGCTCGGCCGCGCTGCGCGCGCTGTTCGCCACCGGCCTGTTCAAGGACGTGCGCATCGAGATCGAGGGCGACGTGGTCGTCGTGATCGTCGAGGAGCGCGCGATCATTGCCAACGTGAGCTTCGTCGGGCTGAAGGAGTTCGACAAGGACACGCTGATCAAGTCGCTCAAGGATGCGGGCATCGGCGAGGGCCTGCCCTTCGACAAGGCGGTGATCGACCGCGCAGAGCAGGAAATCAAGCGCCAGTACCTGTCACGCAGCCTCTATGGCGCCGAGGTCGTCACCACGATCACGCCGCTGGAGCGCAACCGCGTCAACGTGACCTTCACGATGACCGAGGGCGACGCCGCGCGCATCAAGGAGATCCGCATCCTCGGCTCCAAGGCCTTCTCGGAAAGCACGCTGCTCGGCCTGCTCGAGCAGACGCCCTCCGGCTGGCTCACCTGGTACAACAAGAACGACCGCTACTCGCGCGCCAAGCTCAACGCCGACCTCGAAACGCTGCGGGCCTACTACACGAACCGCGGCTACCTCGAATTCGCGGTCGAGTCCACGCAGGTGACGATCTCGCCCGACAAGCAGACGATCTCGATCACGATCACCGTCCATGAAGGCCAGCCCTACACGGTGACGGCCGTGCGCCTCGAGGGCGACTACCTCGGCAAGGAAGACGAGTTCAAGCGCCTCGTCACCATCAAGCCGGGCGAGCCCTATCGCGCCGAATCGGTGGCCGCCACTGCCAAGGCGTTCGGTGATCGCTTCGGCACCTATGGCTATGCCTTCGCGCGGGTCGAGCCGCGGCCGGAGATCGACCGTGCCAACGGGCAGGTCGTTGTCGTGCTGGTGGGCGAGCCGCAGCGCCGCATCTACGTGCGCCGCATCAACGTGGCGGGCAACACGCACACGCGCGACGAGGTCGTACGCCGCGAGTTCCGCCAGTTCGAGTCGTCGTGGTACGACGGCGCGAAGATCAAGCTCTCGCGCGACCGCGTCGACCGCCTCGGCTACTTCAAGGACGTGAGCGTCGACACCAACGAGGTGCCTGGTTCGCCCGACCAGGTCGACCTCGTGATCAACGTGACCGAGAAACCCACCGGCAACCTGCAGGTGGGCGCCGGCTATTCCAGCTCGGAGAAGCTCGCGCTCACGGCTGCGATCAAGCAGGACAACGTCTTCGGCTCCGGCAACTACCTGGGCCTGGAGCTCAACACCAGCAAGACCAACAAGACGCTGGTCTTCAGCTCTATCGATCCGTACTTCACCATCGACGGCATCGAGCGTGACTTCGACATCTCGTACCGTACCGTCACGCCGCTGAACCAGTCGACCGACGACTACAAGTACGTGCAACCCGCGGTGTCGATCCGCTTTGGCGTACCGTTCTCCGAGTTCGACAAGGTCTACTTCGGCGCCGGCCTCGAGCGCACCGAGATCCGGGGCGAGCGGGCCCGCCTGCCGACGCTCTATGCCAACTTCGTCGACCAGTTCGGGCCGAAGGTCAACTCGGTGCCGTTGACCGTCGGCTGGGCGCGCGACCAGCGTGACAGCGCGCTGACTCCCAATTCGGGCAGCTACAAGCGCGTGTTCTTCGAGTGGGGTGCTGCCGGCGATACGCGATACCTTCGCGGCAACCTGCAGTACCAGCAGTACTGGCCGCTGTTCCAGAAGTTCACGCTGGCCTTCAATGCCGAATACGGCTGGGCCCAGGGTCTGGCGGGCCGGCCGGTGCCCTTGTTCAAGTATTTCTCGGGCGGCGGCATCGGCTCGGTGCGCGTGTTCGAGACCGGCTCGCTCGGCCAGATCGACAACACCGGCGCCCAGATCGGCGGTACCCGCCGGCTGACGCTGAACACCGAGTTCTATTTCCCGGTGCCGGGTGCCGGCAACGACAAGACCCTTCGCCTCTTCGCGTTCGCCGATGCCGGCAATGTCTGGTCGCCCGGGCAGGTGTACCGGCCATCGCCGCTGCGCGGCTCGGAAGATCCGCTGCGCGCGTCGGTCGGCCTGGGCCTCAGCTGGGTATCGCCGGTCGGCCCGCTGAAACTCATCTACGGCACGCCAGTTCGTTACCTCTCAACGGATAGAATCAAACGCTTCGACTTCCAAATCGGGACCGCGTTTTAATGAACACTCTGTCGACCCTAAAAACTTGGGGCCTCGCAGCCGCGCTGCTCGTGGCCGGCTCGATGGTGCAGGCCCAGGAACTGAAGATCGGTTATGTGAACAGCGACCGCGTGATGCGCGAGGCGCAGCCGGCCAAGGCGGCTCAGCAGAAGCTCGAAGCCGAATTCGGCAAGCGCGAGAAGGAGCTGAACGACCTCGCCGCCAAGCTCAAGACCGCTTCCGACAAGCTCGAGAAGGATGCGCCCACGCTGTCGGAAGCCGAGCGCAACCGTCGCCAGCGCGATCTCGTCGAGCAGGACCGCGACTTCCAGCGCAAGCGCCGCGAGTACCAGGAAGACGTGAACCAGCGCCGCAACGAAGAGATGCAGGTCGTGATCGAGCGCGCCAACAAGGCGATCAAGCAGATCTTCGACAACGAGAAGTACGACCTGATCATCCAGGATGCCGTGTTCTTCAGCCCCCGCGTCGACATCACCAAGAAGGTCATCGACGCGCTGAACGCCGGCAAGTGATACGCCTCGGGCCGCCGCCGGCCCGTTGACTGGACGACCGATACTTCCATGCCCACTGTCCAGCTGTCCGACATCGTCGCCCAGCTGGGAGGCGAGTTGTGCGGTGACCCCACGCTGACGATCGAGCGCATCGGCCCCTTGCAGGGCGCCGACGCCGCCACGATCAGCTTTCTTTCCAACCCCCGCTACCAGCCGCAGCTCGCCGAGTCCGGTGCGGCCTGCGTGATCGTCGCGCCCGCGATGCGCGACGCGGCGCTGGCGCGCGGTGCGGCCATCGTCACGCCCGATCCCTATCTCTACTTTGCGCGCCTGACCCAGTGGTGGGCGAAGCAGGTGCGCCGGCTGCCAGCATTGGGCGTGCATCCGAGCGCAGTGGTCGAGGCGGGCGCGCTGATCGACGAGCAGGCATCGGTCGGTGCCTTTGCCTTCATCGGCGAAGGCGCGCGCATCGGTGCGGGCGCGGTCATCGGCGAGCACACCCATGTAGGCCGCGGTGCTTCGGTGGGCGAGGGCACGCGACTGGCGCCGCGCGTCACGCTGAGCGACGGCTGCAGCATCGGCGCCCGCGGCATCGTCCACAGCGGCGCGGTGATCGGTGCCGATGGCTTCGGCTTCGCGCCCCACCAGGGCCGCTGGGAGAAGATCGAGCAGCTGGGCGCGGTGCGCATCGCGGACGACGTCGAGATCGGTGCCAACACCTGCATCGACCGTGGAGCGCTCGACGACACCGTGATCGAAGAGGGCGTCAAGCTCGACAACCTGATCCAGATCGCCCACAACGTGCACATTGGGGCCCATACGGCGATCGCCGGTTGCGTGGCCATTGCCGGCAGCACGCGCATCGGCCGGCATTGCACGATTGCCGGTGCCTCCAGCATCGTCGGCCACATCGAGGTCGCCGATCGTGTGCATGTGTCGGCCTGCACGCTGATCAGCCGCTCGATCAGGCAGCCCGGGCACTACAGCGGCTCCTTCCCCTTCGACGACAATGCCAGCTGGGAAAAGAACGCGGCCACGCTGCGCCAGCTGCATGCCCTGCGCGAGCGCCTGCGTGCGCTCGAGAAGCAACTCAAACCATGAACCCGATGGACATCCACCAGATCCTCAAGAAGCTGCCTCACCGTTACCCGTTCCTGCTGGTGGACCGCGTGCTCGAGGTCGAGAAGGGCAAGCGCATCCGCGCGCTGAAGAACGTGACGATCAACGAGCCCTTCTTCGTGGGCCACTTTCCCAAGCGTCCGGTGATGCCGGGCGTGCTGATGCTCGAGGCCATGGCCCAGGCGTCTGCGCTGCTGTCGTTCGCCTCGCTCGACATGGAGCTGGACGACAACTCGGTCTACTACTTCGCCGGCATCGACGGCGCGCGCTTCAAGCGCCCGGTGGAGCCGGGCGACCAGTTGATCCTCGACATGCAGCTCGACCGCATGAAAGCAGGCATCTTCAAGTTCAGCGGCCGTGCGCTGGTGGGCGAGGAAACCGCCTGCGAGGCCGAGCTGATGTGCACGATGCGCAAGGTGAGCTGAACACGCGATGGCCCAGATCCATCCCACCGCCATCGTCGACCCCAGCGCCGAGCTGGCCGACTCGGTCAGCATCGGGCCGTATGCCGTGATCGGTGCGCAGGTGCGCATCGGCGAGGGCACCACCGTCGGCGCGCACTGCACGATCGAGGGCCCCACCACGATCGGGCGAGACAACCGCATCTTCCAGTTCGCATCGCTGGGCGCTGCGCCGCAGGACATGAAGTACCGCGGCGAGCCCACCGAGCTGGTGATCGGCGACCGCAACACGATCCGCGAGTTCTGCACCTTCAACCGCGGCACGGCGCAGGATGCCGGCGTCACGCGAGTCGGCGACGACAACTGGGTCATGGCCTACGTGCACATCGCGCACGACGTGCAGCTGGGTAGCCGCACGGTGCTCGCCAACAACGCGACGCTGGCCGGTCATGTGCACGTGGGCGACTGGGCCATCGTCGGCGGGCTGTCGGGCGTGCACCAGTTCTGCAAGGTCGGTGCGCACGCGATGATCGGCTTCCAGAGCCATGTGTCGCAGGATGTGCCGCCCTACATGACCGTCTCCGGCAATCCGCTGGCGGTGCACGGTTTCAACGCCGAGGGCCTGCGCCGGCGCAGCTTCTCGGCCGAGCGCATCGCGCAGGTCAAGCAGATGCACCGCTTGCTGTATCGCAAGGGCCTCACGCTCGACCAGGCCAAGGCCGAGATCGAGGCGCTGAAAGGGCAGGTGGCCGAGGGCGATGCCGACATCGCGCTGCTGCTCGATTTCCTTGCCGCGTCCACGCGCGGCATCGTCCGCTGAGGCGACCGTGCAGTTCGGCATGGTCGCAGGGGAAGCGTCCGGCGACCTGCTCGCCGGTTTGCTGCTGCGCGGGCTGCATGCTCGCTGGCCCGCGCTGAAGACCGCCGGCATCGGCGGTCCCAGGATGGCCGAGCAAGGCTTCGAGGCCTGGTGGCCGCATCACAAGCTCGCGGTGCATGGCTACGTGGAAGCGTTGCGCCACTACCGCGAGATCTCGGGCATCCGCGAGCAACTGGCCGAGCGGCTGCTGAAGGAACGGCCCACCGCGTTCATCGGCATCGATGCCCCTGACTTCAATCTCGGGCTCGAGGCGAGGCTCAAGGCCGCGGGCATCAAGAGCATCCACTTCGTCTGCCCGTCGATCTGGGCCTGGCGCGGCGGCCGCGCGAAGAAGATCGCGCGCTCGGTCGATCATCTGCTGTGTCTGTTCCCGTTCGAGCCGGCGCTGCTGAAGCAGCATGGCGTGTCCGCAAGCTACGTCGGCCACCCGCTGGCCGATGCGATCCCGATGGAGCCGCCGCGCGCGGCCAGCCGCCAGCTGCTGCAGTTGCCCGAGCAGGCGCAGGTGGTTGCGCTGCTGCCAGGCAGTCGCCGCGCCGAGATCGAGCTGATCGCGCCGCTGTTCCTGCAGTCCGCGATGCTGCTGCACAGGCAACGGCCCGAACTGCGCTTCGTGCTGCCAGTGGTGCCGGGCCTGCGCCCGTTGTTGGAACCGCTGCTGCAGCTTCATGCGCCGGGCCTGCCGGTGCAATTGCTCGACGGCCGATCGCACGAGGCGCTGGCCGCCTGCGACGTGACGCTGATCGCCAGCGGCACCGCCACGCTGGAGGCGGCGCTGTTCAAGCGGCCGATGGTGATCGCCTATCGGCTGCATCCGATCAGCTGGCAGATCATGAAGCGCATGCGCTATCAGCCCTGGGTCGGGCTGCCCAACATCCTGTGCCAGGATTTCGTCGTGCCCGAGCTGCTGCAGGGCGACGCCACGCCGCAGGCGCTGTCGCAGGCCGTCTTGTCCTGGCTCGATGCGCCGTCGCGCATGCAGGCCGTGCAGCAGCGTTTTGTCGAACTCCATGAACAGCTGCGGTGCGATACCGCCAGCCGCGCCACCGATGCCATCGCGCAAGTCCTCGAAAAAGCCTGAGCAGATTGCGCTCTGCTGGGATGCGCCCGGCCTGATCGCGGGCGTGGATGAGGCCGGTCGTGGGCCACTGGCCGGCCCGGTGGTGGCGGCCGCGGTGATCCTCGACGAGCTGCAGCCGATCGAGGGCCTGGCCGATTCCAAGGTGCTCAGCGAAGCCAAGCGCGAGCGCCTGTACGACGAGATCCGCGCCAAGGCGCTGTGCTGCGCGGTCGGCGAGGCGAGCGTCGAGGAGATCGACTCGATCAACATCCTGCAGGCGACGATGCTGGCGATGCGCCGCGCGGTCGAGGGCCTGCGGCTGAAGCCGGCCAAGGTGCTGGTCGACGGTAACCGGCTGCCGGTGCTGCGCATCCCGGCCGAAGCCATCGTCAAGGGCGATGCGTTGGTGCAATGCATCTCGGCCGCATCGATCCTCGCCAAGGTCCACCGCGACCGCCTGTGCCTGCAGCTGGATGCGCTGCATCCCGGCTATGGCTTTGCCGGCCACAAGGGCTATGGCACGGCCGAACATCTCGCGGCCCTGAAGGTGCATGGCGCCTGCGCGGCCCATCGCCGCAGCTTCGCGCCGGTGCGCGAGGCGCTCGGCATCTCGACCTCCGGCATGGTCGCAGACGACGCGTTCGAAGACTGATGCAGCAGCCGGCCGAGATCCGCTCGCGCGACAACCCGCTGCTGGTGCGCCTGCGCAAGCTGGCGCAGGACAGCACCGCCTACCGGCAGCAGGGGGCCGTGTGGCTGGAGGGCGATCACCTGCTGCGTGCCTGTCTCGAGCGAGGCCATGCGCTGCACGAGGTGGTGCTCAGCGAGTCAGGCTGGCAGCAGCCCGCCCTGCGCGCGCTGGCCGGGCAGGGGGCGCGGCAGGTGCGCGTGCCCGATGCCTTGTTCCGCGGCATCAGTGCGCTCGAATCGCCAGCGATGATCGGCGCGGTGGTGGCGCTGCCGCAGGCGCCGGCCATCGATCCGCAGGCGGCGAGCCTCGTGCTCGATCGCCTGCAGGATGCCGGCAACGTCGGCAGCATCCTGCGCAGCGCCGCAGCCTTCGGCGTGCGCCAAGTGCTGGCCCTCAAGGGCACCGCCGCACTGTGGTCGCCCAAGGTGCTGCGCGCCGGCATGGGGGCGCATTTCGGGTTGCGGCTGATCGAGGGCCTGCAGCCCGACGACCTCGCGGTCTTGGGCGTGCCGTTGCTGGCCACCAGTTCGCATGCTGAGCAGAGCATCGAGCAGGTGCACCTGCCGCAGCCAGCGGCCTGGGTGATGGGGCACGAAGGGCAGGGCGTTCAACCAGCGCTGATGCAGCGCTGCAGCCTCACGCTGCGCATCCCGCAGCCCGGCGGCGAGGAGTCGCTCAACGTCGCGGCCGCGGCCGCAGTCTGCCTGTACGAATCGGCGCGCCAGCGCGCTCAGTAGATCAGCCGGTCGGGTCGGATGTCGCGCAGGATCGTGGTGGCGATCTCCTCGATCGACTTGTGCGTCGAGCTCAGCCACGAGATGCCTTCTCGCCGCATCATCGCCTCGGCCTCGTTGACCTCGTAGCGGCAGTTCTCGATCGCGGCGTACTTGCTGCCGGGCCGGCGCTCGTTGCGGATCTGCGAGAGCCGCTCAGGGTCGATGGTCAAGCCGAAGCACTTGCGCTTGTGCACCGCGAGCATCGAAGGCAGCTTGCCGCGCTCGAAGTCTTCGGGGATCAGCGGGTAGTTGGCGGCCTTGATGCCGTGCTGCATCGCGAGGTACAGCGAGGTCGGCGTCTTGCCGCTGCGGCTCACGCCGACCAGGATGACATCGGCGCTCTCGAGGTTGCGGGCCGACTGGCCGTCGTCGTGCGCCAGCGAGAAGTTGATCGCTTCGATGCGGTCGTTGTATTCCTGGCTCTTGGCCGCATCGGAGAAGCGGCCGACGCGGTGGTTCGACTTCATGCCGAACTCCTGCTCCAGTGGCTCGACGAAGGTGCGGAACATGTCGAGCACCATGCCCTTGCAGCCGTCGTCGGTGACGATGCGGCGCACGTCGTCGTTCACGAGCGTGATGAACACGATCGGCCGCTTGCCTTCGCGCTCTGCGGTCTCGTTGATCTCGTGCACCACGGCCCAAGCCTTCTCGGGCGTGTCGATGAAGGGTCGGCGCACATGCCGGGGCTTGGCGGCGAACTGGGCGAGGATGGAGTTCCCGAAGGTCTCGGCGGTGATGCCGGTGCCATCGGAAACGAAGAACACGGTGCGGTTGGGCATGGTCGGGGGCTCCTGCGCGGCGATGATAGGCCACGGCCCCGAGGCCTAGTGGACCGGGCTGCCCCGCAGTTCCGTCACCAGCCGCTGCACCACGCGCGCATCGCCCGGCGGCAGCCGCTCGGCGCGCAGCAGCGATTCGCGCTCGAGCTCCTTCAGCCGCCATTCGATTTCGCGCAGCACGATGTTGGCTTCGCGCTGCACCGTCTCGCTGCCGGGGGCCGTGAGCCGCTCGATCACGCCTTCCGGGTTGTCGCTGTCGAGGCCGGTGCTCGAGAAGGCGAGCTGGATGCGGTGCAGCCGCTCCACGCCATGGCCGATCAGCGACTTCAGCCCGGGCGAGGCCTTCTCCATCTCCTGCTGCAGCGCCATGCCGGCGTCATGGAAGCGGCGCAAGGTGCCGGCGATGCGCTGCACCCGGCTGAGCGATTGCGCCAGCGGCGCGACCTCGGCTTCCGCGGCGGAATGGCCCGCCAGCTGGCTGGCGGTGACCACCGCATCGAGCGTGCCGCGGCTGAACTCGCCGGGAATGAGCTTCATCGCCACGGCGGCGCTGGTCAGCGGATGCGCTGCGGATTCCAGCAACCCGAGCAGCAGTTCGGCCACTGACAGGATCTGCCCCGGTGTGCCGACCCGGTCGCCCCGCAAGCCCAGCGGATAGCCGAAGCCGTCGAGCCGCTCGTGGTGCTGCAGCACTGCGTCGGCGATCAGGATGCCACCGCCCACCATGTCCTTCAGCAGGCGGTGCGCGACGATGGGATGGGTGGCGATGTGCTTCCACTGGTCGGGGTTGAGGCGTTTGCCTTTCTCGAAGAAGCCCGGGTCGATGTAGAGCTCGCCCACATCGTGGAACAGGCCGGCCATCAGCAGCGTGGCGTGCTGGTCGGGTGCATGGGGCGCCAGCCGATGGGCGAGTGCGTGCGCCAGCAGCGCTGCGCCCACCGCATGCGAGATCTTGTCGGGCCGGTGCTCGCAATACACGGTCAGCAGCGACTGCATCGCCGGGCTCATGTTCAGCTTGCGCAGGGCGTTGACCGCCTTGGTGTCCTTGCCGTTCAGCTCGCGCAGCAACGCGTGGCGCTCGATCAGCGTTTCGGCGGTCTCGGCCAGCCGCTGCGGCGTCACCCCGCTTGCCACGCGCACGCAATCCTCGAGCGGCTTGCGCAGCTTGTGCTGCAGCAGGCGCTCACGCGTCTCCCGGCCGATCTTGGCGCCCTTGGCCAGGAGTTTCACGCCGTTACCGGCGACGATGTCCTCGCTGACCTCGACATCGTGCGTATCGCCGACGTCGATGACATGGCCCAGGTAATGCGGATTGACGGTTTCCGTTCCGCTCATCTTTGTTCGCCTCGCTGCAGTTGGCTTCTGCAATTTCGACGGTAAAAACTGCCGCCTGAGCGATGCATTGGTCCAAAGGTGTGACTTCTTCCCTCGTTGACCCGGGGTGCCGGGCTGGGGCCCCTTCAGGCCGGGGCTCCCAAGCTGCGGGCGAACCCCTAGAATGGCGCCAATTTCTCGCGATTACACGTCCCATGCACCGCCCCACCTCCCCACAACAACCCAGAAACGGGTGGGCGAGCCGTGCATTGCTCAGCGCGCACGAACCGCCGCGCAGGCTCGGGCCCGACGACGCGGGAGCACCGGTTTTTTCACATCACGGAGCTTTCCCATGTCTTCATCCCGCCTTGAGGCGACCGCCCTGGTCGTACCGTTCGAACAACTGAGGATGACCGATGTCGAGGTGGTCGGCGGCAAGAACGCCAGCCTCGGCGAAATGATCAGCCAGCTCGCCGCGTCCGGCGTGCGGGTGCCCGGTGGTTTCGCGACCACGGCGCACGCGTTCCGCGAATTTCTCAAGGCCAGCGGCCTCACCGAGAAGATCAACGCGCGCCTGGCGGCGCTGAACACCGACGACGTCCGTGCGCTGGCCGAGGCCGGCGCCGAGATCCGCGGCTGGGTCGAGAGCGCGCCGTTTCCCAAGGCGCTGGAAGACGCCATCCGCGCGGAGTTCGCGCGCCTGACGGCCGGCAACCCTGGCGCATCGTTCGCGGTGCGCTCGTCGGCCACGGCCGAAGATCTGCCCGACGCTTCGTTCGCCGGCCAGCAGGAAACCTTCCTCAACGTGGTCGGCATCGACGAGGTGCTGCACAAGATGAAGGAGGTGTTCGCCTCCCTCTACAACGACCGCGCCATCTCGTACCGCGTGCACAAGGGCTTCGCCCACAGCGATGTCGCGCTGTCGGCCGGCGTGCAGCGCATGGTGCGCTCCGACCTTGGCGCCGCCGGCGTGATGTTCACCATCGACACCGAGTCCGGCTTCAAGGACGTGGTCTTCATCACCTCCAGCTACGGCCTCGGCGAGACGGTGGTGCAGGGCGCGGTGAACCCCGATGAGTTCTACGTCCACAAGCCGGCGCTGAAGAACGGCAAGTTCCCGGTCATCCGCCGCAACCTGGGCTCCAAGCTGATCAAGATGGAGTTCGCCTCGCCCGAGGAAAAGGCGGCCAGTGGCAAGCTGGTCAAGACGGTGGACACGGCGCCCGAGCTGCGCAACCGCTACTCGCTGAACGACAACGACGTGATCGAGCTCGCCCGGTACGCGCTGATCATCGAGCAGCACTACGGCCGCCCGATGGACATCGAGTGGGGCAAGGACGGCGGCGACGGCCAGCTCTACATCCTGCAGGCTCGGCCCGAGACCGTGAAGAGCCAGGCCGAAGGCAAGGCCGAGCAGCGCTACAAGCTCAAGGGCCAGGGCACCGTGCTCGCCGAAGGCCGCGCGATCGGCCAGAAGATCGGCACCGGCCCCGTGCGCCTCGTCAGCTCGATCACCGAGATGGATCGCGTGCAGCCCGGCGACGTGCTGGTCACCGACATGACCGACCCGAACTGGGAGCCGGTGATGAAGCGCGCCAGCGCCATCGTCACCAACCGCGGCGGCCGCACCTGCCACGCGGCCATCATCGCGCGCGAGCTGGGCATTCCCGCGGTGGTGGGCTGCGGCGACGCGACCGAGAAGCTGACCGATGGTGCTCTGGTCACCGTGGCCTGCTCCGAGGGCGACACCGGCTACATCTACGACGGCCTGCTCGACACCGAAGTCACCGAGGTGCAGCGCGGCGAGATGCCGTACTGCCCGATCAAGATCATGATGAACGTCGGCAACCCGCAGCTGGCGTTCGACTTCGCGCAGATGCCCAGCGCCGGTGTCGGCCTGGCGCGGCTCGAGTTCATCATCAACAACAACATCGGCGTCCACCCGAAGGCCATCCTCGACTATCCCAACGTCGACCCCGACCTGAAGAAGGCAGTGGAGTCGGTGGCCCGCGGCCACGCCAGCCCGCGCGCCTTCTACGTCGACAAGCTGACCGAAGGCATCGCGACCATCGCGGCCGCCTTCTGGCCCAAGCCGGTGATCGTGCGCCTGAGCGACTTCAAGTCCAACGAGTACCGCAAGCTGATCGGCGGCTCGCGTTACGAGCCCGATGAAGAGAACCCGATGCTGGGCTTCCGCGGCGCGTCGCGCTACATCAGCGGCGACTTCAGCGATGCCTTCGCGATGGAGTGCGAGGCGCTGAAGCGCGTGCGCAACGACATGGGCCTGGACAATGTCGAGATCATGGTGCCTTTCGTGCGCACGCTGAAGCAGGCGCAGAAGGTCAACGAGATGCTCGCGGCGCGCGGCCTCAAGCGCGGGCAGGACGGCCTGAAGCTGATCATGATGTGCGAGGTGCCGAGCAACGCCATCCTGGCCGAGCAGTTCCTCGAGCATTTCGACGGCATGTCGATCGGCTCCAACGACCTGAC
>CBIHRS010000024.1:0-69010 GCA_966212505.1 uncultured bacterium | reverse complement strand
TGGACCAGATCAATGCGAGCTCGAAGAAGATCGCCGACATCATCGGCGTGATCGATGGCATCGCGTTCCAGACCAACATCCTGGCGCTGAACGCCGCGGTGGAAGCGGCCCGTGCCGGCGAACAGGGCCGCGGCTTCGCGGTGGTGGCCGGCGAGGTGCGCTCGCTGGCGCAGCGCTCGGCCGAAGCGGCCAAGGAGATCAAGGCGCTGATCGGCACCTCAGTCGACAAGGTGGAAACCGGTGCCCGCCTCGTGCAGGACGCCGGCACCACGATGAACGAGATCGTCGCCAGCGTGCAGCGCGTGACCGACATCATCGGCGAGATCACCGCCGCCGCCGCCGAGCAATCGAGCGGCATCGGCCAGGTGAACACCGCCGTGACCCAGCTCGACCAGATGACGCAGCAGAACGCCGCGCTGGTCGAAGAGTCGGCCGCCGCCGCCGAGAGCCTGAAGGAACAGGCCCACAAGCTGGCCGGCATCGTCGCCACCTTCCGGCTCGGCGACAGCCATGGCCGCCCGGCGGGCGGCACGAACACGCCGCCGGCAGCGCCCGCCTTCGCCGCCCCGGTGGCCAAGGCCAAACCCGCCACCCCGGAAGTGGCCGCCAAGCAGGTGATCGAGCGGGCCCGCGAAGAGTCGCGCCCCGCCCCGCAGGAGACGGTGCCCGTGCTGACGGCAGCCGTGCCCGCCACGCCACCGGCTCCGGCGGCATCCAAGCCCGCGAGCGACGATGGGGACTGGGAAACTTTCTGAGCCCTGCGCCACTCCGACAATGGCAGCCCACGGGCTGCCGTTTTTGCTTATGTAAGCGCCTGCTATCAGCACAATCCGCATTTGAGAATGCGCAAGGCTTCGACCCCGGCGTCGTCAGCACTCTCAGGCGGGGAGTGCTAATATGGTGGGAACCGAAAGGGATTTCAGAGGTCTCAAACGTCCATGAGCGCATCCCACACTGCCAACGCTGTTGCTCTTCGCGATCCTTGGGCCGTCGTGCCCTCGCTGGGCAACCTCGACGCCTACATCTCCGCCGTCAACCGCCTGCCCCTG
Source organism: uncultured bacterium (assembly GCA_966212505.1). Classification (GTDB taxonomy): domain Bacteria; phylum Pseudomonadota; class Gammaproteobacteria; order Burkholderiales; family Burkholderiaceae_C; genus CAMLIZ01. The sequence continues at coordinate 67,961 of CBIHRS010000024.1, read as the reverse complement.
CTGACGCAGGAGGAAGAGGTCGAGCTGGCCACCCGCTGGCGCAAGAGCGGCGACCTCGAGGCTGCCGGGCGGCTGGTGCTCTCGCACCTGCGCCTGGTCGTCTCGGTCTCGCGCCAGTACCTCGGCTACGGCCTGCCCCAGGGCGACCTGATCCAGGAAGGCAACGTCGGCCTGATGAAGGCCGTGAAGCGCTTCGATCCGGACCAGGGCGTGCGCCTCGTCAGCTACGCGCTGCACTGGATCAAGGCCGAGATCCACGAATACATCCTGAAGAACTGGCGCATGGTCAAGGTGGCCACCACCAAGGCCCAGCGCAAGCTGTTCTTCAACCTGCGTTCGATGAAGCAGGGCCTGAAGAGCGAGGCGGCCGATGCCGACACCCACCGCTCGACGCTGACGCCGGGCGAGATCGACATCGTCGCCAAGCAGCTCAAGGTCAAGCCGGAAGAAGTGCTGGAGATGGAAACCCGGCTCTCCGGCGGCGACGTGGCGCTCGAGCCGCAGACCGACGACTCGGAAGAAAGCTACGCGCCGATTGCCTACCTGGCCGATGAAGGCTCCGAACCCACCCGCGTGCTGGAGGCCCGTCGCCGCGACGAGATGGCCGGCAACGGCGTGCAGCAGGCGCTCGAGGTGCTGGACGACCGCAGCCGCCGCATCGTGGAAGAGCGCTGGCTGAAGGTCAACGACGACGGCTCCGGCGGCATGACGCTGCATGAGCTGGCCGCCGAATACGGTGTGAGCGCCGAGCGCATCCGCCAGATCGAAGTGGCCGCGATGAAGAAGATGCGCAAGGCCCTGGGCGCCGAAGCCTGATCACGGGGCCCACTTGGCAAACGGCTCCCTCGGGAGCCGTTTTTCTTTGCTCAGTTCGACTCCTTGATCATCCGGCCGCTGGTCGGCTGCACCGGCCTCGCATTCATCGGGTACAGGCGCGAGAAGATGTCGATCTGCTCCGACGCAATGCCCACCGGTTGCTTCATCACCATCCACAGCACGCCCTCGCTGCACGGCGGGGTCGTCAGCGAGCCCATGTAGGTGTAGTAGCCGCGCTGCTCCGGCAGCAGGCGGTTCAGGTCGATCGGCGTGCGCGCAGCCTGCTCCTCGCCCTTTTCGAGCGGTAGGTTGTTCCACACGGTTTGCACCACCGGCTGCGCACTTCCCTGTTCCAGCAGCACCGCCACCACAGCCAGCCGACCCGACTCGTCCTTGTGCACGAGGTGCGCCACCATGTCGAAGCGCTTGCCGTTGATGCGCTCTTCCGACGGGCGATGGAAATGGAACTGCACCAGCTCGTAGCGGCGGCCCAGCACCGCGATCGTGTTGCCCGGATCGACGTTGACCTGCACCGTGTGCCCGTTGTCGATCACGCGGAACGGCGTGGGCTTGTAGTCGAACTCGACCGGGTCGAGCTGCACCTTGAGGCCGTCGCGGATGTCGATCGGGCTCTGCCGCGTGCCGGTGGCGCACTTGGCGAACTCCGGGTTCAGCTTCGCCCAGGCACCGGGGCCTGAGCCGCCCTCGTATGCCCAGTGCACCGGCCCCTCGTGGGCCGGATGTGCCTCGGTGGAATGCCCCCCACCCCGGCGCGCCTGCTTGACCTCCGTCCGGCTGGGCACGCGCAGCAGCAGCTCGCCGTTCGATGCGTTCTGCTTCGGTGTGCCGAGCTTGTTGGCCAGCCGCTGCTGCAGTGTCTCGATCAGGTCGGGCGGGGCCGAAGCAGCCGAGGCGGCAGACGCGGCAGGCTGCGCAGCCGAGGCGGCCGGCGCCGCGGTGACGGTGCCCTTGGCCGCGGGGGCCGAGGCGGCCTCGCCATGCGTCGCGGCCTGGGTGGACATGGCCAGCCCGAGCAGCAGCGAGATGAAAACGATCTGATGGTTCACGACAACTCCCGATGACGGGAGCTATCGGCCGCGCAGCGCGCTTCTTGACCCCACGCTCAGCCTGGAAGGCGTGGCCGGACCCACAGCCACGCGAATATGCCGATGCTCATCATCCCCAGCGAGGCCAGCGCCAGCGCAAGCGTGGAATGCATCACCAGCGGCGCGATCACGCCGGCCACCAGCCCGTTGGCCAGGCTGCCGACGCAGGCCTGCAGCGACGAGGCCATGCCACGCCGCTCGGGCACGAGGTCCAGCACCATCAGCGTGACCACCGGCACCATCAGCGACCAGCCGAACGCGAAGATCGCGATCGGCGGAATCGCCCACAGCGGATGCGGCGGCAGCAGCAGGTTGAGCGCGATGTTGAGCAGCGAGATGCCCAGCATGATCGAGAAGCCGTGGCGAATCTGCCGCTCGGGCCGGATGCGGCCTGCGAGCCGCCCGCTGAGCCAAGCGCCGCCCATGATGCCGCTGATCGTGAGGCAGAAGAACCAGAAGAACTGCGTCGGCCCCAGATGCAGGTGCTCGCCGAGGAAGGTGGGGGCCGACAGCACGTAGAGGAACATGCCGTTGAACGGGATGCCGCTGGCCAGCGCCAGCATCAGGAAGCGCGGGTTGGCGCCGAGCTGCCAGTAGCCGCGCAGCAGGTGCTTCAAGTGGATGGGCTGGCGCTGCGAGGCATGCAGCGTCTCGGGCAGCACGCGCCAGTTGGCCAGCCACAGTGCGCCACCCACCAGCGCCAGGAACCAGAAGATCGCGTGCCAGCCGATGTGCACGAACAGGAAGCCGCCGACCATCGGCGCCACCGCCGGTGCGATGCCGAAGTAGATGGTCACCTGCGACATCACCCGCTGCGCGTCGGCGGGCGGGAACATGTCGCGGATGATGGCCCGCGAAACGACGATGCCGGCACCGGCCGACATGCCCTGCAGCGCACGGAACAGCACCAGCATCGCGATCGATTGCGACAGCGCGCAGCCCACCGAGGCCAGCGTGAACACCGTCATGCCCCACAGCACCACCGGCCGGCGCCCGAAGCTGTCGGACAGCGCGCCGTGGAACAGGTTCATCACCGCGAAGCCGAACAGGTAGGCCGACAGCGTCTGCTGCATCTGCACCGGCGTCGCCCCGAGCGAAGTGGCGATGCCAGTGAAGGCCGGCAGGTAGGTATCGATCGAGAACGGGCCCAGCATGCCTAGACAGGCGAGCAGGAAAGCCAGGGCCCAGCGCGGCGCGCGCCAGAGGGTGTGTGCGTCGGGATTCAAGCCGTCGAGTGTAGGTCGGCCGCTCAGCCCCGGCCCTTGTGCCAGCGCACGGCCCAGCGCGACAAGGGGGCAAAGGCCTCGAGCAGCTCCTGCCCCATCGGCGTGAGGTGATAGCCCGTGTCGTCATTGACGACCAGGCCGGCTTCGCGCAGCTCCGCCAGGCGCTGGTTCAGCACCGTGGGCGACAGGTCGCCGCAGGCCTGCTGCAGCGCACGGAAGGTGAAGGCCCCTGCGCGCAGCTCCCACAGCACACGCAGCATCCAGCGCCGGTGCAGCAGCTCCATCGCGGCATTGATCGCGTCCTTGGCCTGTTGCTGGGTCGTGGTCATGCGGGCTCCATTGCTACGTTTAATGTAGCATCCACATTGCTACTGATTTTGTAGCAAACCAAGGAAGATCCATGGCCCGCATCGACCCCGTGACCGCGCCCTACTCTCCCGCGCTGCAGCAGCGCTTCGACCGGCTGCTGCCGCCTGGCACCGTGCCGCCGGCGATCTTTCGCGCGGTGGCGCGCAACGAGCCGCTGTTCCTGCACCTGGTCGACACCGGCCTGCTCGGCCCCACGGGCCTGCTCGACCGGCGCGTGCTGCCCTCGCCGCTGCGCGAGCTGCTGATCCTGCGCACCTGCGTGGCGGCACGCAACGACTACGAATGGCACCTGCACGTCGACACGATCTCGGAGCGCATGGGCCTCACGCCGGCGCAGACCGCCGATACCCGCAACGAGAAGCCCTCGCCCGCACTGTGGAGCGAGGCTGAGCGCGCCGCGATGCTGCTGGTCGACACGCTGGTGGCGTGGATCAACGTCGACGACGCGCTGTACGCCGCCGTGCGCGAGCATTTCGACGATGCCCAGCTGATCGAGATGACCCAGCTGGTGGGCCTGTATACCGGCGTCGCGATGCTGGTGGCGCTGACGAGGCCGGATCGCGACGGGTACGGGAAGAAAGTGTGAAGCGAGCCGATAGGCCGGATTCTGTGCGCGGGGTTTCCCCCGCGTGACCGCCATTCCTCTGGGCCGTGGATCGCTCGCACGGCTCGGTGCCACCTACCCGCCGGCTCCGCGGAGCCACATCAATGCCGGCCTATTTGGTGTTGCTGCGCGTAGAGATTGCCCGTTTCACCCGGTGGTCGAAACCACCGACTCGTCTCTGTTGCTCTGATCCTCGCCTCACGGCGGACAGGTGTTACCTGCTACGCTGCCCTGTGCAGTCCGGACCTTCCTCCAGTGCGGCCTTTCGGCGATTGCACCAGCGGCGGTCTGGCTTGCTTCACAACCGGATTATCCTCGCAGTCAGCAACACCGCCGGAGACGGATCCCATGAAAGCTGCCAACGTCCTTGCCACCATCGGCAACACCCCCCACATCCGCATCAACCGCCTGTTCGGCTCGGCCGCCGAGGTGTGGGTGAAATCGGAGCGGGCCAACCCCGGCGGCTCGATCAAGGACCGCATCGCGCTGGCGATGGTGGAAGACGCCGAGAAGAGCGGCGCGCTCAAGCCCGGCGGCACCATCGTCGAGCCCACCTCGGGCAACACCGGCATCGGGCTGGCGATGGTGGCAGCCGTCAAGGGCTATCCGCTGGTGCTGGTCATGCCCGAGAGCATGTCGATCGAGCGCCGCCGCCTGATGCTGGCCTATGGCGCGAAGTTCGTGTTGACGCCGCGCGAGAAGGGCATGAAGGGCGCGATCGAGAAGGCCAGCGAGATCGTCGCGTCGACGCCCGGCGCCTGGATGCCGCAGCAGTTCGACAACCCGGCCAACATCGACGTGCACGTGCGCACCACCGCCGAGGAGATCGCGAAGGACTTCCCCGAGGGCCTGGATGCGCTGATCACCGGCGTGGGCACCGGCGGCCACATCACCGGCTGCGCGATGGTGCTCAAGAAGAAGTGGCCTCAGTTGAAGGTGTTTGCGGTGGAACCCAGCGCCTCGCCGGTGATCAGCGGCGGCAAGCCTGCGCCGCACCCGATCCAGGGCATCGGCGCTGGCTTCATCCCCAACAACCTCAAGACCGAGCTGCTCGACGGCACGATCCAGGTCGAAGCCGAAGACGCGCGCGAGATGGCGCGCCGCTGCGCCCGCGAAGAAGGCCTGCTGGTGGGCATCTCCAGCGGCGCGACGCTGGCCGCCATCAAGCAGAAGCTGCCCGAGCTGCCGGCCGGCGCCCGCGTGCTGGGCTTCAACTACGACACGGGCGAGCGCTACCTGTCGATCGACGGCTTCCTGCCGGCAGAGGCCTGAAGACCGACGCATCGTCGTAGAAGGCCGGAGATTCGTTCTCCGGCCACCAGCCGGGCACGCCGAGCACCGGCAGCGGCAGGAAGGGCTGCTGCGCCAGCGCGTCGATGCTTGTGAGCAGATGCGCGGTGATCGGCTTGCGCGGCGTGGTCAGCTTCTCGAGCAGCGCATGGCCGACGAGTACGAGTTCGGCCTCGCGCCACGCCCCTCGATCCACAATGAAGAGGCGACGCCAATCACGCTCGCGCAATGCATCGACCAGCGCCTGAGGCGCCGTCAGCAGCGCTCCGTTCTCGTCGAACACCGTCACCGCATCGCGTACGGCGCCGCGCGTCGCGCCGATGCCATCCTGGGCGATCTGCGCCGACTGCAGCACGTTGAGCCGCGCCTTCAGCGCCGGCCAGCGCAGCCAGACCAGCCCGTTGAAGAGGTCGTGCAGGTTGTCGCGCGTGGGCACCTGGCCCGTGCGGCGGACGAAGCTTTCATAGGCCTCGCCCCTGGGCAGCGCATCCTGCGGCACGAAGCGCACCGACACCCCGGCGCCGGCCTCGGCATTCAAGGCCTCGGCCATGGTCGCGCCGCGCGACAGATGCTGCGTGACGCGCTCGCCGAGATCCCGATAAGGCGCGAGCCACGGCGCGTCCCATCGGATCGGCGTCAAGCCAGCTTCCAGGCCATTTCCTCGCCGGCGCGCAACGGCTTCAACGTCGCGTCGCCGAAGGGCAGCGTCTCGGGCACGGTCCAGCCCTGCTTCACCAGCGTCACGGTGCCGGTGTTGCGCGGCAGGCCGTAGAAGTCGGGGCCGTTGAAGCTGGCAAAGGCCTCGAGCTTGTCGAGTGCGCCGGCAGCCTCGAAGGCCTCGGCATACAGCTCCAGCGCATGCAGGCCGGTGTAGCAGCCGGCGGCGCAGCTGGCATGCTCCTTCAGCTGCGCGGCATGCGGCGCGCTGTCGGTGCCGAGGAAGAACTTGCGGCTGCCCGAAGCCACCGCGGCCACCAGTGCCTGGCGATGCTCCTCGCCCTTGAGCACCGGCAGGCAGTAATAGTGCGGGCGCAGGCCACCGGTGAAGATGGCGTTGCGGTTGTAGAGCAGGTGGTGCGCGGTGACGGTGGCGGCCGTGTGGGCGTCGCTGCCCAGCACGTACTGGGCGCCTTCGCGCGTGGTCAGGTGCTCGAACACGATCTTCAGCTGGGGGAAGTCGCGGCGCAGCGGGATCAGCTGGCGGTCGATGAACACCGCCTCGCGGTCGAACACGTCCACCGCGGGATCGGTGACTTCGCCATGCACCAGCAGCGGCAGGCCCTCGCGCTGCATCGCCTCCAACGTGGCGTAGGTCTTGCGCAGGTCGGTCACGCCGGCGTCGCTGTTGGTGGTGGCGCCTGCCGGGTAGAGCTTGAGCGCCACCACGCCGGCCGCCTTGGCGCGCGCGATCTCGTCGGGCGGCAGGTTGTCGGTGAGGTACAGCGTCATCAGCGGCTGGAAGCCGCTGCCCGCCGGTAGCGCGGCCAGGATGCGTTCGCGGTAGGCCTGGGCCTGGGCGGCGGTGGTCACCGGCGGGCGCAGGTTGGGCATCACGATCGCGCGGGCGAACTGGCGGGCGCTGTGCGGCAGCACGGCGGCCAGCGCGGCGCCATCGCGCAGGTGCAGGTGCCAGTCGTCTGGGCGGGTGATGGTGAGGGAGGTGGCAGCGGTCATCGGGCGATTTTCTCATCCGTGCATCCAGCCGCCGGGGCCGCCGCGTATACGGAACACATCGTTCACGAGAGGAGACCACCATGCCCCAGCTCACGCCCCTGCAGGCCGTCCAGGCTGCCTACGCCGCCTTCGGCAGCGGCGACATCCCCGGATTGTTGTCCTGCCTGAGCGACGACGTGGTGTGGCAGTTCGTCGGCGACCGCAGAGCGCCCTACACCGGCCGTGTACAGGGCAAGGAAGCGGTGGCCCACTGGTTCGGCCAGGTGGCGGAGGCCGATGGCATCCAGGTGTTCGAAGCGCGCGAGTTCCATGCCGGCCCGGAGCATGTCACCGTGATCGGCTGGGAGCGCACCGCGGCCCTGCCCAGGGGCCAGGTCTTCGAGAGCGACTGGGTGCATGTGTGGACGGTGCGCGACGGGCTGATCACGCGCTTCTACGGCATGCTCGACACCGAGGCCGCGGCCGCCGCACGCGAATGAGCGCCACATTCTTCGAGCTGGTCAGCGACTGGCGCATCGCCGCACCGATCGAGCAGGTGTGGCAGGCGCTGCACGACGCCGAGTCGTGGCCCCAGTGGTGGCCCTACGTGCGCGCGGTGACGCCGCTGCGCACCGGCGATGCCTCAGGGCTGGGCGCGATGCGCCGCTTCAGCTGGGGCAGCCGCCTGCCCTACGGCCTGGCCTTCGACGTCGAGGTGGTCGAGCTGCAGCGCCCGCAGCGGATGCGCGGGCGCGCCAGCGGCGAGCTCGAAGGCGAAGGCCTGTGGGAGCTGCAGCCGGATGGCAACGGCACCCGGGTGCGCTACACATGGCGCGTGGAGCTCACGCGGCCATGGATGCGCTTCATGGCCCTGCTGATGGCACCGGTGTTCCGCTGGAACCACAACGGCGTGATGCACGCCGGCGCCGAAGGCCTGGCCCGGTACCTGAACGTGCCGCTGCTTGCGGCGGCCTGAGCGCCTCGCCGGGCTCACCACCGGACATGGCGCTGGCGCACTACGCCCTCAGCCGCTCCCGCCCCTCCATCCGAAACGCAGTCAACCTCTGCGCATACGGATCCAGCGCATCCTCCGGCCTTCCCAGCGGCAACCCCACCACGGCAGCAAACCGCGCCGGCGTGACCTGCCCCTGGTCCATCAACTCATCCACCAGCGCCAGCAGCGCTTCGCGATGCGACTCCAGCAGCCGCGCGGCGCGTGCGTGCTCGGCCTGCAGCAGCGCTTCGATCGGCGCGTTGCTGGCTTCCACGTCGGTGCAGCGGTTGTCTTCACCATCGGTGGACACGTCGATGCGGCCGATCCGCGTGCCATGGCCGAGATGACGCAGCATGCGAGCGGCCGTTTCCGTGGCCTTGCGCAGATCGCTCTCGGCACCGCTGGAGCTCATCTCGGGTCCGAAGACGAGCAACTCGGCAGCACGGCCGGCGAGGCTGGTGCAGATGGAGTCGAGCAGGTTGCGGCGTGACCAGACCTTGCGCGAGGTATAGGCGTTGTAGCCCCCCTCGAAGCTGGCCACGTGGATCTTGATCTCCTGCGGGGCACGGCCGAAGAGCAGCGCGTGGACCAGGCCGTGGCCCGCCTCGTGCACCGCGAGCAGCGAGCGGAAGTCGGCGTTGCTGCGCTGGCGCAGGCGGCTGATCTCGAAGGGCGCGGCAATGGCCTGCGATTGGCCGTGCCAATGTGCAATCAGGCTGCGGCCGTCGGCGGTGAGGCCGACGCTTTCGCCGGCCGTCGCCCCGCGTTCGAGCGCCCACAGCGCCGCCTTGGCCAGGCCGGTACCGAGGATGGCGTGCAGCGACGAAAACAGCGGCCGGGTGCCCTGGGCCGGAAAGACGGCGTTCGCATAGATCTGCTCGCGCACGCTGGCATCCGGCTCGAAGCGCAGGCCGCAGCGGGCCTCGGTCTCGCGGGCATAACGGGCACAGCTCTGCGCGATCAGCTGCTCGTAGGCGCGGCGCGAGAGCGACGGATAGATCACGTGCTCGTTGCCCAGGCGCGCCACCTGCTCCGGCTTGAAGCGCTTGTTGAGCGCCTGCTTGACATCGATGACGCTCAACTTGCTGGTCAACGCGTGAAAGATGTCGGCATCGCTGTCGCAGTCGTCGACGCTGGTGGCGAGGTCTTCGTACATCTCGTCGAGGTTGCCGCACACGAAGATGAGCAGGCGGCTGTAGTCGGTCTCCCATTGCTGCTGGCCGCTCTCGCGGAAAGCGCGCAGGCGCGCCTGGATCTGCTCGGGCGTCCAGCCCATGATCTCCATCAGCGGCTCGTCGAGCTTGAGGTTGCGTTGCAGCTCCTGTGCCTCCCAGGGGCGCAGCTTGAAGCGCAGCTTGGCATCGCCGGCTTCAGCGCGTTCGGCGTCGTAAGCAGCCTCGGCGATGGACGATTCGATGTCGCCCAGCAGCGACAGCGCGGGCGGCAGACGGCCATCGGACAGCAGGGCCCAGACGTCCTGGTAGCGCTCGACGCGCAGCTCGCTGCGCTTGGTGTCGATGGTGCGGAAGCGTTGGAACTCGTCGAGCGCGAGGATGCCCGGCTCGCCCTCGCGCACGCCCGACTGCGCCAGCATGCCCGAGATGCTCTGCGCGCCGCGCCAGCTCGCGCCGTTGGAGAAGCCATCCATCTGCACCTCGACGAAGCGGTCGTAGAAGCCGAGCAGTTGCGCGAGGCGGCGCACGAGCTGGGTCTTGCCGGTGCCGGTCAGGCCCCAAAGGCACACGATGACGGGCCGCGTGACGAGCTCGGGGAGCACGTACCAGGCGCGCATCGAATCGATGACGCGGTCGATGATGCTGTCGATGCCGAACAGCTCGGTCTTGAGCTGAACGGCCATCTCCTGCAGCTGCTGGTTTCTCTGCGCCAGCTGTTCGCGCAGTTCATTCGAATCATTCATCCCAGTCCTCTCGTCGCAGCAGCGCCTGCAGCGCCACGCGGTCGGCACGGCGCTGGGCGCCGCGGCTCTGGATGTGCTGGCCTGCACCGCGCAGGCCACGCTGGCCGAGCGCGCGCGCCACGGGGTCGCGCGCGCCGGTGCTCTGCTCGAGCACCAGCGTCATCGGCTGTTTCATGCGGCGCAGGGCCTTGACCCGCCCCTCCTGGAGGGCGCGGGAACGGAGTTGTGCACTCATTCGGTTTCCGAAAAGCAAAAGCCCCGGCTCAGTGGCTGCAGGGCTTTGCCTAGCCGCGCGGTCTGAAAGCCGTATCTGTGAACAGACACGGTTCAGCCGGGGCTGGGGAACCGTGTTCAGTCGATCGTCGAGATGAACAAGGAGGACATAAGAGGGATCTCCGTGACGTGGACGCTGTGGTGGGCACCTTCCAGCGGCGACGAGGCCGGACTGTAAAGACTTTTTATCTCACCATCAAGCGGTCGATGTGAAATTTCCACATCTACTCCCGGAACATCTCGGGCCGGATGCCGTGCTTGGTGCACTTGTCGTAGAAGGTCTTCTTCGGCAGCCCCAGCGCTTCCATCACCGCCTGTGCGCGGCCCTTGTGGCGCTTGAGCTCCTGCTCCAGCAGCGCGCGCTCGAAGTGGTCGACCTGCTCGGCCAGCGACACCTGCGCCGGCTTCTGCGTGCCGGCCAGCCCGGTGCCCGGCCCGGCCAGTCCGAGCACGAAGCGCTCGGCCATGTTGCGCAGCTCACGCACGTTGCCGGGCCAGTCGTGGGCCATCAGCTGGTTCATCTGCTCGCGGCCCACGGTGGGCACATCGCGGCCATAGCGCACCGAGGCCTGCGACGCGAAATGCTCGAACAGCAGCGGGATGTCCTCGCGCCGGTCGCGCAGCGGCGGCAGCTCGATCACCGCCACGTTGAGCCGGTAGTACAGGTCGGGCCGGAACTTCTGCTGCTCGCCCATCGCCTTGAGATCGGCCTTGGTGGCGGCGATGAGGCGGAAGTCGACCGGGATCTCCTGGTTGGAGCCCAGCCGCTCGATCTTGCGCTCTTGCAGCACGCGCAGGAACTTGGTCTGGAACGGCATCGGCATGGTCTCGATCTCGTCGAGCAGCAGCGTGCCGCCGTTGGCGTACTCGACCTTGCCGATGCGGCGCTTGGTGGCGCCGGTGAAGGCGCCGGCCTCGTGGCCGAAGATCTCGCTCTCGAACAACGATTCGGGCAGGCCGCCGCAGTTCAGCGCCACGAAGCGGCCGTCGCGCCGGCTGCTGCTGTCGTGCAGGCTGCGCGCCACCAGCTCCTTGCCGGTGCCGGTTTCGCCGAACAGCAGCACGTCGGCCGAGGTGTCGGCCAGGTTGATGATCTGGCGCCGCACCGATTCCATCGCCGGCGAGCAGCCGAGCAGCGCCGCTTCCACACCGCGCAGCGTCGACAGCTCCTGGCGCAGGCTCTCCACCTCGAGGCGCAGCGCGTAGTTCTCCATCGCCTTGCGCACCACGTCGGTCAGCAGCTCGGCCGGAAACGGCTTCTCGATGAAGTCATACGCACCGGCGCGCATGGCCTGCACCGCCATCGACACGTCGCCATGGCCGGTGATCAGGATCACCGGCACATGCGGCGCCTGGGCCTTCACCTGCTCGAGCAAGGCGAGGCCGTCCATGCCCGGCAGCTTGACGTCGCTGACCACCACGCCACGGAAGCCGGGCTCGATGAGGCGCAGCGCGCGGTCGGCCGACGGGAAGCTGACCACGTCGAACCCGGCCAGCTCCAGCGCCTCGGAACTGCCGGTGCGCACCGACAGGTCGTCGTCGATGAACATCACTTTGAGGGTGTCAGACATCTGTTCCATCGGCTCTGGCCAGGTTGAATTCGAAGAGGGCGCCGCCGCCCGGGGCATTGCGCGCGCGCAGCTCGCCGCCGAACGACCGCACGATGCTGGCCGAGATCACCAGCCCCAGGCCCAGGCCCTCGCCCGAGGGCTTGGTCGTGAAGAAGGGCTCGAACAGGCGCTGCAGCACCTCGTCGCGGAAGCCGCTGCCGTTGTCGCGCACGCGCACCGCCACCGCATCATCCTCCACCTCGGCCTGCACGCACACGCGGGGCGCCGGCGCCTCGCGCACCGCGTCGACCGCATTTGACAGCAGGTTGACGAACACCTGCTCGAGCCGGTGGCCGTCGCAGCGCACCAGCAATGCGTCGTCCACCTCGATCACCAGCGCCACGCCGCGCTGCTGCAGGCGCTCGCCCAGCAGCGCGGCGGCATTCTCGACGACGCGGCGCAGCGGCACGGCCGCGGTGTGCGCTGCCTCCTTGCGCGCGAAGTTGCGCAGCTGCGCGGTGATGCGCGCCATGCGGTCGCTCAGCTCGATCACCGCGTTCATGTTGCGCACGGCGCCCTCGGGCCTGCCGCGCTCGAGGAACTGCAGCGCGTTGCTGCTGTGGGTGCGCAGCGCATGCAGCGGCTGGTTCAGCTCGTGCGTGATGCCGGCCGCCATCTGGCCCAGCGTGGCGAGCTTGCCGGCCTGCACCAGCTGGTCCTGCGCCTGCACCAGCTCGGCAGTGCGCTCCTGCACCCGCTGCTCGAGCTCGCCGTAGGCCCGCTCGAGCGCCGCGCGCGCCACCCGCTGCTGCGCTGCGGCCTGGCGGCGCACCTCGCGCAACAACAGCAGCACGCCGATCAGCGCGGTGCCCAGGCCGAAGGCGAGCGCGGTGTAGGCCGCGCTCTCCTGCACCGAGCGCGTGTCCGACAGCACCATCACCGTCCAGCCGGTACGCGGCATCGTCAGCGAGCGCGCGACGAACAGCAGCGAGCGCATGCCGTGCTCGGTGGGCGTGGGCAGGCGCACCAGCTGGCCGCCGTCGTCCAGCCGCAGCACGGTGCGCAGCGCGAGCGGCTTCACGTCGTGGCGGCCGTATTGCCGGCTGCTCTCGAGCTGCTTGCGCAGCTCGGCCGGCAGCGGCTGCAGCGCCTTGTATTTCCATTCGCGGGTCGACGACAGGATCACCACGCCGTTGTGGTCGAACACCGCCACGCGCTCGTTGCCGGGCCACCAGTTCTTCTCGACCGCATCGAGGTCGGCCACCAGCATCGCCACGCCGAGCGTGCGCTCGCCTTCGGTGATCTCGTGGGCGAACTGGTAGCCCGCCTCGCTGCGCGGGCTGTCGCTGGCATAGAAGCGGCCCTTGCCGCGGTGCAGCGCATCTTGGAACGAGGGGCGGAAGCCCAGGTTCTCGCCGATCGGGCTCACCGAGTCGTTCCAGTTGCTGGAGGCCAGCACCAGGCCCTGCGTGGTGAGCAGGTGGATCGCGGTGGCCTGCGCCTGCTCGTTGATCGCCTGCAGCTTGCGGTCGACCTGCTCCACCAGCGCCGGCTTCGGATCGCGGAACAGCGCGATCACGTCGGGGTCCAGCGTCAGCAGCCGGGGCAGGTATTCGAACTTGCGCAGCTCGCTCTCGAGGCCGGAGTAGTAGAGCTCCACCTTGCGCTCGCCGGCGCGGCTGAGCTCGCGGTAGCCGGCCTCCCGCGTCAGCCAGTGGCTGATGCCCGCCGCCGCCGCGCTGACCAGCGCGATCAGCAGCCAGGCGAGCGTGCGCCAGCCGCGTCGCCAACGGTCCCGGAATCGCAAGCCTTGCGCCACCATCGGCCGGAAGTGTCCCATGCTCACCACCGTGTGGAAACCCACACTCCAAAGCGGCGCCGAGTGCGGATTTCGGCCCGCTCCAGCCCACGGCTGTCGACGTGTGACAGGCCGTACAGACCCTGGCATGCAGTGTGCAGAAGCAGCCGGCACATCGCTGGAGGAGGTGCCCGACCATGCCGACCAACCATGCCCTGCAACGTCGCCGCGAGGCTGCCATGCCTCGGGGTTTGGCCGCCGTCGCGCCCGTCCATGCCGCGCGCGGCATCAACGCCGAGCTGTGGGATGCCGAGGGCCGTCGCTTCATCGACTTCACCGGCGGTGCGGGCGCGCTGAACGTGGGCCACCGCCATCCGCGCGTGATGGCCGCGGTGCAGGCCCAGCTCGACGAGCTGATGCATGCCGGCGCGCACACCGCGGCGCCCGAATGCGTGGTGGCGCTGGCCGAGCGGCTCAACGAGCTGATGCCGGGCGATTTCGCGAAGCGCACCGCCTTCTTCACCACCGGCGCCGAAGCAGTGGAGAACGCGGTGAAGATCGCCCGCGCCCACACCCGCCGGCCCGGCCTGATCGCGCTGAACGGCGGCTACCACGGCCGCACCTTCATGGCGATGGCGCTCACCGGCAAGGTCAATCCGTACAAGAAGGGCTTCGGCCCCTTCCCCGGCCCGGTGTACCACGTGCCCGCGCCGAGCGAGTTGAACAACGTGTCGGTGCAGGACATGCTGGGCGCGATCGACGCGCTGTTCCGCAACGACATCGAGCCCGAGCAGGTGGCCGCGATCCTGATCGAGCCGGTGCAGGGCGAAGGCGGTTGCCACGCGATGCCGGCCGATGCGATGCTGGCGCTGCGCCGGCTGTGCGACCAGCACGGCATCGTGCTGATCGCCGACGAGATCCAGACCGGCTTCGGCCGCACCGGCCGGCTGTTCGCGATGGAGCACCACGAGGTCGCGGCCGACCTGACCACGCTGGCCAAGAGCCTGGGCGGCGGCCTGCCGATCTCGGCGGTGACCGGCCGGGCCGAGATCATGGAGGCGCCGGTGCCCGGCAGCCTGGGCGGCACCTACGCCGGCAACCCGATGGCCGCGGCCGCGGCACATGCGGTGCTCGACGTGATCCGCGACGAGAAGCTGTGCGAGCGCGCCGACCGCCTCGGCGCGCGGCTGCAGGCGCGGCTCAAGCGTGTGCGGCCCACGCAGCGCAAGATCGCCGAGATCCGCGGCATGGGCTCGATGATCGCGGTGGAGTTCCTGCATCCCACCACCTATGCGCCCGACCCGGCGTTCGCGCGCGAGGTGCAGCAGCGCGCGCAGGCCGACGGCCTGCTGTTGGCCACCTGCGGCGTGCACGGCAACGTGATCCGCTTCCTGTATCCGCTGACCATCGAGGACAAGCTGTTCGACGAGGCGCTGGCCATCCTGAGCAAGGCGCTGGAGCCGGCGACGCAGAAGGTCGCCGTCCCGGCCTGAGCGCGGCGCCGCGATCAGGCCTGCTTGCCTGCCCGGAGCACGAGCACCGAGCACGCGAGCTTGCGCGCCACGTGGTAGGTGGTGCCGCCGAACAGCGTGCGGGCCAAGCTGCTCTTGCCGTGCGAGCCCATCACCACCAGGTCGGCATGCCAGGTCTGCGCAGCCGACAGGATCACGTCGGCCGGCTTGCCGAGCTCGACCACCGTCTGCACCTCGGCCCAGTTGTCGCGGTAGCTGCCGGCCAATGTCTGCAACTGGCGTTGCACATCGCCGAGCTGCGCGCTCAACACCTGGCCGCGCAGGGCCACATGCTCGCTGACACTGTCTGCCGCGTCGGCCGCATGCACCAGCACCAGCGTGGCCTGGGGATGCGCGAAGCGGTCGCGCGCGACCTGCAGCGCGCTCAATGAATCATCCGAGAAATCGATGGGCACCAGGATGCGCTCGAAGGCGATCGGCTGGCCGGCGGCGGTGGCGTTCATGGGGCGTGCTCCTCAGCTGTTTATAGGCGTGGCGGCCGGAAAAATCGACCGTGCGCGATGAAGCTGAATCCGTGCCAGGGCGCCATGGCCCCGGCGGAGGCGCGAGCACGCCCCCACAGCTGCCATCAGCATCGGCAGCTGCCCGTGTGGAGATCGGATCTGAAGGGGGCCGCGAGCGTGCGGATCAGGTGACCGCAGCCCGCGGAGAGGCCGGCAGGATCAGTGCTGCAGGATCTTCGAGAGGAAGTCCTTGGCGCGCGCCGAGCGGGCGTCGGGGTTGCCGAAGAACTCTTCCTTCTTGCAATCCTCGATGATCTTGCCGGCGTCCATGAAGATGACGCGGTGGCTGACGCGCTTGGCGAAGCCCATCTCGTGCGTGACGCACATCATGGTCATGCCTTCGTTGGCCAGCTGAACCATCACATCGAGCACCTCGCCGACCATCTCGGGGTCGAGCGCCGAGGTGGGCTCGTCGAACAGCATCACGATCGGATCCATGCTGAGCGCGCGGGCGATGGCCACGCGCTGCTGCTGGCCGCCGGAGAGCTGGCCGGGGAACTTGTCCTTGTGGGCCATCAGGCCCACGCGGTCCAGCATCTTCAGGCCACGCGTCTTCGCCTCATCGGGCTTGCGGCCCAGCACCTTGATCTGCGCCAGCGTGAGGTTCTCGGTGACCGAGAGATGCGGGAACAGCTCGAAGTGCTGGAACACCATGCCCACGCGCGAACGCAGCTTGGGCAGGTTGGTCTTGGGGTCGGCGATCGAGACGCCGTCGACCACGATGTCGCCCTTCTGGAAAGGCTCGAGCGCGTTGACGGTCTTGATCAGCGTGGACTTGCCCGAACCCGACGGGCCGCACACCACCACCACCTCGCCCTTGCTGATGCTGGTCGTGCAGTCGGTCAGCACCTGGAAGCTGCCGTACCACTTGGAGACGTTCTTGATGTCGATCATGTGGGTCATGAGCGGTACCCCTTCAACGGATGATGGCGATCTTGGCTTGCAGACGCTTGACCACCGTGGACAGCGAGAAGCAGATCACGAAATAGACGACTGCTGCGGCCAAGTAGGTCTCGACCGTGCGGCCATAGTTCTTGCCCAGCACCTCGAAGCCATGCAGCAGGTCGTAGGCGCCGATCGCATAGACCAGCGAGGTGTCCTGGAACAGCACGATGGTCTGCGTGAGCAGCACCGGCAGCATGTTGCGGAAGGCCTGCGGCAGGATCACGTGGCGCATGTTCTGCCCGTACGTGAGGCCGATGGCCTGGCCGGCGAACACCTGGCCGCGCGGGATCGACTGGATGCCGGCGCGCATGATCTCGGAGTAGTAGGCCGCCTCGAAGATCGTGAACGTGACGATCGCCGAGACTTCCTTGCCGATCGCATGGCCGAGGAACAGCGGGATCAGCAGGTAGACCCACAGGATCACCATCACCAGCGGGATCGAGCGCAGCCCGTCGACGTAGATCTGCGCCGGGATCTGCAGCAGCTTGATGCCCGACAGCCGCATCAACGCCAGCAGCGTGCCGATGATGATGCCGCCGATCATCGCGATGACCGTGAGCTCCAGGCTGAAGATCAGGCCCGAGGCGATGAAGCTGCGGAACAGGTCGAAGCTGTAGACCGAGAAGTCGAGGTTGTTCATTTGCCACCCCCGACGTAGCCCGGCACACGCAGTTGCCGCTCGATCAGCGCCATCACGCGGTTCACGAGCAGGGCCGAGACGATGTAGAGCGAGGTCACGCCCAGGTAGATCTCGATGCCGCGCGAGGTTTCCTCCTGCGCCTGCATTGCGAACTGGATCATTTCAGGAATCGACACCGCGAAGGCGACCGACGAGTTCTTGACGATGTTCATCGCCTCGCTGGTCAATGGCGGCAGCACGATGCGGTAGGCCATCGGAAGGATGACGTGGCGGTAGGTCTGCGGCAGCGTCAGGCCCATGGCCAGGCCGGCCATGCGCTGGCCGCGCGGCAGGCTCAGGATGCCGGCGCGCACCTGCTCGGCGACGCGGGCCGAGGTGAAGAATCCGAGCGCGAACACCACCAGCACGAAGCCCGACAGGCCCTTCATCGGCGGCACCAGCGCAGGCAGCACGTGGTACCAAAGGAACACCTGCACCAGCACCGGGATGTTGCGGAACAGCTCCACCCAGGCATTGCCGAACATCTGCAGGCCCTTGTTGGGCACCGTGCGCAGCACGCCGATCAGCGAGCCGAACACCAGCGCCACCAGCCAGCCGAGGCCTGCGACCGAGAGCGTCCAGCCCCATGCGGAGATCATCCAGTGCAGGTAGGTCTCACCGGCCCCGGTGTCCTGCATGAAGATCTGCCAGTTCCATTGATAGGAAGACATCAACCCCTCCGAACGACGAAAAAAGCCCACCCGACTTTTCGGGTGGGCTCCCGATGCGACGTCTTACTTCTTGTAGTCTTCCGCCGGCTTGTCGTTGGGGTTGGCGATCGCGTTCTTCAGCGCGGCGGTCATGGCCATGTTGACCGAGACGTTGCGCGGCGGGATCGGCGCCTGGAACCACTTGGCGTAGATCTTGTCGATCTCGCCGCTCTTCATCATGGCCTTGACCGCGTCGTCGACCACCTTCTTGAAGCCGGCGTCGTCCTTGCGGTACATGATCGCGATCGGCTCTTCGCTCAGCGTCTCGCCGACGATCTTGAACTCGGCGGGGTTCTTCGCGTTGACGATGTTGCCGGCCAGGATGTTGTCGTCCATCACGAAGGCATCGGCGCGGCCCGACTCGAGCAGCAGGAAGCTGTCGGCATGGTCTTTGCCGAAGACTTCGTCGAACTGCACGCCGGCAGCGCGCTCATGCTTGCGCAGCAGCTGGACCGAGGTGGTGCCGGTGGTGGTGGCGACCTTCTTGCCCTTCAGGTCGGCGATCGAGTTGATGCCCGAATTGGCCTTGACCGCGATGCGGACGTTGGTCACGTAGGTGGTGGGCGCGAAAGCGACCTGCTGCTGGCGAGCGGCGTTGTTGGTGGTGGAGCCGCACTCCAGGTCCACCGTGCCGTTGACCACCAGCGGGATGCGGTTCTGCGAGGTCACCAGCGTGTATTCGGTGGCCAGGCTGGGCGCCTTCAGGTTCGCCTTGATCGCATCGACGATGCGGTTGCAGATCTCGACGTGATAGCCGGTGTACTTGCCGTCGCCCGTGGTGTAGGCCAGGGGAGCCGACGAGTCGCGCGTGCCGATCACCACCTTGCCCGCGGCCTTGATCTTGGCCAGCGTGTCGTTGTTCTGCGCGTGGGCGGTGCCCGCGGCGGCGAGGGCGACAGCGAAGGCAAGCAGGGATTTCTTCATGCGAACTCCTTCAGAGTTGTGTAGAGGTGAAGACAAAACGAAATTCTAGGCAGCGGTGCCTACGGACAACCACGTAGGAACCCGTGCTTTTACTGCGGGGAACCGATCAGTTCGGAACCTGGTCGGTGGGGTACTTCCAGAAGTCCTTCAGCAGATAGTTCATCGGCATGTTCAGCGACACGTTCTTCGGCGGGATCGGCTGCGTGAACCAGCGGTCGTAGATGGCGTAGGCCTCGCGGCTGGTGATCAGGCGCTTCATCTCGTCGTCGACGATGTGCTTGAAGTCGGGGTCGTCCTTGCTGAGCATGATGGCCAGCGGCTCGATCGTGAGGAATTTGCCCACGACCTTGAGCTTTTCGGGGTTGGGCCGCTCCGAGCGCAGGCCGTACAGCAGCACGTCGTCCATCGCGAAGCCGTCGACCTCGCCTTTCTCGACCATCTCGACCGCCTTGGCATGGTCGGGCGTCTCGACGATGGTGATGTAGAGCAGCCGCTCCTTGTTGGCCTGGTCGATCGCCTTCAGCGGCGTCGTGCCCTTGGTGATGGCCAGCTTCCTGTGATCGAAGTCGGTCAGCTCGCCGATCGGGCTGTCGGCACGCACGAGGTAGCGCGCGCCGGTGATGTAGTGCGGGATCGTGAAGGCCACCTTCTGGCGCCGCTCGGCGTTGTTGGTGGTCGACCCGCATTCGAGGTCGGCCTTGCCCTCGGCGATGGTGGGAATGCGCGTGGCGCCGGTGACCATCACGTAGCTCACGTCCAGCTTCGGCAGGTTGAGCTTCTTCTTCACCGCGTCGGCCAGCTTCAGGCACAGGTCGACGGCATAGCCGACCGGCTTCTTGTTGGCGTCGAGGTACGACAGCGGCACCGACGATTCGCGGTGCGCGATGACGATCTTGCCGCTCTGCCGGATGCGGTCGGTCACCGGGCCGGCCGCGGCGGGCGCGACAGCAGAGGCGAGCAGGGGCAGCAGCATCAAGGCAGAGGCAGTTTTCATGGGAGTGCGAGGTGGTGGGGTGTTCCGCAAGATTGCAGGAATCAGGCCACCAGCCGCACCGGTTGGGTGAGCCGCTCCGGGACCAGCAGCGCCTGCATCTCGGCCTGGGTCATGATGCCCAGTGCCTCTGCAGTTTGCGCAATCGTCCCGCCGGTGGCGAGGGCAGTTTTGGCGATCAACGCCGCTTTTTCGTAACCGATGATCGGATTGAGCGCTGTGACCAGCGTCACCGATTCGGCCACGCGGCGATCGAGCAATTCACGATTGGCCACGATGCCTTCGACGCAGTGCACCTGCAGCGTACGGCAGGCCTGCGTGAGGTGCTTGACGCTCTTGAACAGCGCCCAGCCCATGATCGGCTCGAAGGCATTGAGCTGCAGTTGCCCCGCCTCGCTGGCCATCGTGATCGTCATGTCGTTGCCGATCACCTCGAAGGCCACCTGGTTCACCACTTCGGGAATCACCGGGTTCACCTTGCCGGGCATGATCGACGAGCCGGCCTGCCGCGGCGGCAGCTTGATGTCGCCGAAGCCGGCCTGCGGACCGCTGGAGAGCAGGCGAAGGTCGTTGCAGGTCTTGCTGAGCTTGCAGGCCACACGCTTGAGCACGCCGCTGAGCTGCACGAAGGCACCGGTGTCCTGCGTGGCCTCCACCAGGTTGGGCGCCTTGACCACCGGCACGCCGCTGGCCTCGGCGAGCAGGCCCACCACCATGTCGGCATAGCCATGCGGCGCGTTGATGCCGGTGCCGATGGCCGTGGCGCCGAGGTTCACCTCTTCGATCAGTGTGCGAGCTTCGCGCAGGCGCTGCTCGTCCTCGCCCAGCATCACGCCGTAGGTGGAGAACTCCTGGCCCAGCGTCATCGGCACGGCATCCTGCAGCTGGGTGCGGCCGATCTTCAGCACGTCGTTGAACTCGAGCGCCTTGGCCTCGAAGGCATCGCGCAGCTCGCTCATCGCATCGAGCAGCTGGCCGATGCCGAACCATGCGGCCAGGCGCAGCGCGGTCGGGTAGACGTCGTTGGTGCTCTGCGAGGCGTTGACGTGGTCGTTGGGGTGCAGGATGTCGTAGCGGCCCTTCTCGTGGCCCATGTGCTCCAGCGCCCGGTTCGCGATCACCTCGTTGGCGTTCATGTTGGTCGAGGTGCCGGCACCGCCCTGGATCACGTCGACCACGAACTGCTCGTGCAGCTCGCCGCGCAGGATGTCATGGCAGGCCTTCTCGATCGCGGCGGCGCGCTCGGCATCGAGCACGCCGAGGCGGCGGTTGGCGTCGGCGCAGGCCAGCTTCACGTAGGCCAGGGCCCGCACCAGATCGGGCACGTTGCCGATGGTCTGGCCGGAGATCGGGAAGTTCTCCACCGCCCGCGCGGTGTGCACGCCCCAATAGGCTGCGCCGGGGATCTCTTTCTCGCCCAGGAAATCGTGCTCGATACGGCTGGCTACGGTAGGCATGGCAGGTGG
This sequence comes from uncultured bacterium, assembly GCA_966212505.1. Lineage (GTDB taxonomy): Bacteria > Pseudomonadota > Gammaproteobacteria > Burkholderiales > Burkholderiaceae_C > CAMLIZ01. The sequence continues at coordinate 46,614 of CBIHRS010000024.1, read as the reverse complement.
CACACGAGGGGGTTGGCGGGTTCACTGTAAGGCGCGGTTACCACCCGGCGCCAATGCTGAATCCTGCCCCACCCATGCAAGCCATGCATAAGTACCGGGGGTTTTCCCTATATCGTTTGCATCCTGCTACGACAAGCCCGGCGGCTCAGCTCTTCAGGAAGTCCCACAGCGCCTGGGCGGCGGCCTTGGTGTGGCGCGCCATCTCGGGTTTCTCGCGGTAGGCGCGCACCTCCATCGTCAGCTCGTAGCTCGACGAGTCGGAGGCCGCGACGAGCCGGCGCGACTTGAGCTCCTTGCGCACCGAGCTCGAGGGCAGGAAGGCGAGGCCGTGGCCTTCGAGCGCCATCGCCTTCAGGCCTTCGGCCATGTCGGTCTCGTAGATCGGGTCGAGCGGCGGTGCGGCCGGCGCCTGCCGGATGATCTGGTCGACCAGCCGGCCGAGGTAGGCGCCCGAGGCATAGCTGAGGAAGGGCACGCGCTCGCCCGGCGGCGCCGGCAGGCGGAACATCGGCTCGCCGTCGGCGCCGGCCTTGGCGTAGGGCGCCAGGGTCTCGTGGCCCAGGCTCAGCATCTCGTAGCGCTCGGGCGAGAGCTGCAGCGGCTGCGATGGGTGGTGGTAGGCGATCAGCAGGTCGCAGCTGCCTTCGGTGAGGCGCAGCACGGCGTCGTGCACGTTCAGCGCGATCAGCCGGCTCTTCAGGGCGCCGAAGCGCTGCCGCAGGTCCATCAGCCAGTGCGGGAAGAAGGTGAAGGCCAGCGTGTGCGGCACCGCGAACTCGATCATGTCGTGTCCGCTGACCTGGTGGCCGCGCATCATGTTGCGCGTGGCCTGCAGGTTGCCCAGGATCTCGAGCGCCTGCGCATGGAAGGTCTCGCCCGCGGGCGTGAGCCGCGTGGGATACGACGATCGATCGACGAGATCGACCCCAGCCCAGGCCTCGAGCGCCTGGATGCGGCGCGAGAACGCCGGCTGGGTCACATGCCGCAGCTGCGCGGAACGCGAGAAGCTGCGCGTTTCGGCGAGGCTGACAAAGTCTTCAAGCCACTTGGTTTCCACGGCGGGCAGTGTAACCACGGGGTAACCTGACACCTGCCGGCTTTGCGTTGCTAGAGGGCTTGGGTGCGTGCTTGTTCACGGCTTGTTTGTGGACTTGCCTAGGGTGGAGCGGCACAGGCGGGTGCGGGTAGGCCCCGGGGGCGCTTCGGCAGAGGCGGCCTCGCCTGCGCGAGGCTCCCCTGCGGTGCTCGGGCTCGTGGTCCCGTGGGGAAACTCGCTTCGTTCGCTGCGCTCTCGCCGCTCAAACAGTCCCCACGAGTCAGTGCTTGAAGCGCGCTGAAGCGCGCGACCACAAGCCCTGTGCTCCTCGGCACCTCTGCAGGCGCGCCCCCGGGGCCTGCCCGCACCCGCCTGTGCAGAACCAACGGTGGCACACCACCTGGTGGCATGCCACCACTCGTGCTTTCGCGGCAGGCGGTACCCGGCACTACAAAACCGCAGCCGCCTCCTCCCGCTGCCCACTCTGCTGCAACCGCCACATCTCCGCATACCGCCCATCGGCCGCCAGCAACTCCGCATGCGACCCGCGCTCAACGATGCGGCCCTTGTCCATCACGACGATCTGGTGCGCATCGACCACCGTGCTCAGCCGGTGCGCGATCACCAGCGCCGTCTTGCCCTGGGCCGCGCTCTTCAGCTCGGCCTGGATCGCGCGTTCGTTGGCCGAGTCGAGCGCCGAGGTGGCTTCGTCGAAGATCAGGATCGGCGGGTTCTTCAGCAGCGTGCGGGCGATGGCCACGCGCTGCTTCTCGCCGCCCGAGAGCTTGAGCCCGCGCTCGCCCACCATCGTGTCGTAGCCCTTGGGCGTGGCGGCGATGAAGTCGTGGATGTGCGCCGCCTTGGCCGCGGCCTCCACCTCTTCACGCGTGGCCCCCGTGCGGCCGTAGCGGATGTTGTATTCGACCGTGTCGTTGAACAGCACGGTGTCCTGCGGCACGATGCCGATAGCCTGCCGCAGCGTGGCCTGCGTCACCGCGCGCAGGTCCTGCCCGTCGATCGCGATGCGGCCACCGCTCACGTCGTAGAAGCGGTAGAGCAACCGCGCCAGCGTCGACTTGCCCGCACCCGACGGGCCCACCACCGCCACCGTCTTGCCCGCCGGAATCTCGAAGCTCACGTCGTGCAGGATCGGCCGCGCCGGGTCGTAGGCGAACGACACATGCTCGAAGCGCACCGTGCCCTCGCGCACCTGCAGCGGCTGGGCGCCGGGCGCATCGTCGACCTCGCGCTCGCGCTCCAGCAGCTTGAACATCTTGTCGAGGTCGGTCAGGCTCTGCTTGATCTCGCGGTACAGCACGCCCAGGAAATTGAGCGGGATGTAGAGCTGGATCATGAAGGCGTTGATCATCACCAGGTCGCCCAGCGTCATGCGGCCGGCCACCACGCCGCCGGTGGCGCGCCACAGCATGACGACCAGCGCGCTCGCGATGATCAGCTGCTGCCCGGTATTGAGCGCCGACAAGGTGCTCTGCGCCTTGAGCGCCGCGCGGCGCAGCCGCTCCAGGCTCTCGTTGTAGCGCACCGCCTCGTAGTTCTCGTTGTTGAAGTACTTGACGGTTTCGTAGTTGAGCAGCGAGTCGATCGCCTTGGTGTGGGCGTTGGAATCGAGCTCGTTCATCTGGCGGCGGAACTGCGTGCGCCACTCGGTCACGCTGATCGTGAACGTGATGTACACCGCCAGCGCGCCGATCACGATCCACGCGAACACCGCGTCGAACTTCACCGCCAGCAGCGTGAGCACCATGCCCACTTCGATCAGCGTCGGCAGGATGCTGTAGAGCGAATACGAGATCAGCGAATGCACCGCCCGCGTGCCGCGCTCGATGTCGCGCGTCATGCCGCCGGTCTGGCGCTCGAGGTGGAAGCGCAGGCTCAGCGCATGCAGGTGCCTGAAGGTCTGCAATGAGATGCTGCGGGCCGCGCCTTCGGTGGCCTTGGCGAAGATCAGCTCGCGCAGCTCGGTGAACAGCGTGGTGCAGATGCGCAGCGCGCCGTAGGCCACCAGCAGGCCCACCGGCACCACCAGCACCGCGCGCACGTCTTCGGGCGGGATCGAGAGGCTGTCGACCAGCTTCTTCAGCAGCAGCGGCACGGCCACGTTGGCGCCCTTGGCGGCCACCAGGAAGGCGAGCGCGATGCCCACGCGCCAGCGGTATTGCCACAGGTAGGGCAGCAGCTTGCGCAGCGTGGCCCAGTCGGAGCGCTGCGCGCCGGGCACGTCGGCCGGCGGCAAGGCGGCATCGGAGCCGGTCATTCGTCGCATGTGGGGGACAATCCTGGACAGTCGTTTCGAGAGAGAGGTGAAGCCGATGAGCGCCGAATCAAGCCACAACACCGCCCCTGTCAGTTTGCCCAAAGACCGCGAACTCGTCCTGCGGGTGATGCCGATGCCCGCAGACGCCAATGCCAACGGCGACATCTTCGGCGGCTGGATCATGGCGCAGGTCGACTTGGCGGGCTCGGTGCTGCCCTCGCGCATCTCGCGCGGGCGCATCGCCACGGTGGCGGTCAACCAGTTCGTGTTCAAGCAGGCGGTGTCGGTGGGCGACCTGCTGAGCTTCTACTCCAAGGTCGAGCGCATCGGCCGCACTTCGATCACCGTGCACGTCGAGGTGTATGCCGAGCGCAACCCGGCGAATCCCACGGTCGTGAAGGTCACCGAGGCCAGCCTCACCTATGTGGCGATCGACCGGAACGGCCAGCCGCGGCCGATTCCTGAACAGGCGCCTCAGGCACCTCAGGCGTCCAGCTAGCCGCCTCCCTGATCCACTGCAGGCGCTGGCGCGTGGTGCTGCCGGTCATGCTCCTGACGACCAGCGCCATGCGCTCGCGCTCCACCGGCTGCGGCGCCAGCATCGGATGCGGCAGCAGGCTGGCCAGCCAGGCCGCCTCCACCGGCGTGAGCGCCGCCGCCGGCTTGCCCAGGTAGTGCAGCGAAGCCTGCTGCGCACCGCACACGCCCGGCCCCCACGGCGCCAACGCGAGGTAGAGCTGCAGGATGCGGCCCTTGCCCAGCGTGCGTTCCATCTCCACCGCATAGAACAGCTCGCGCAGCTTGCGCGACACGTGACGCTCGTCGCCGGTGAACAGCTGCTTGGCCAGCTGCTGCGTCAGCGTGCTGCCGCCATGGCGCACGGCCTGCGCCTGCTGGTTGGCATCGAACGAGGCCAGCATCCCGTCGAGGTCGTAGCCTGCATGCTCGTAGAAGCGCTGGTCCTCGGCGGCGATCACCGCACGCTCCAGCCAGCGCGACGGCGGCCTGCGCCCGGCGCCTTGGCAGCGCTGCGGCAGCTCGGCGCCGATCAGCGCCTCGGTGCCGAGGCCGCTGACGCTGAAGCCATCGACCACCGGCTTCACTGACCACGGCCCCTGCGGCAGCGTGACGTGCCACTTCGCGGCCAGCGTGCCCTCGATCTCGGCACGCGACAGCTCGGGCAAGGTCGGCCCCAGCAGCAAGGCCAGTGTCTTGATCGGCGTGGGCGACAGCTCGCCCTGCAGCAGCAGCGCCTTGGTCGACAGCTGCCCCTGCCATGGCAGCACCACCGCGCCGCTCGCCAGGTGGCCGCTGAGCCGCCACTCGCTGTCGCGGTGCACGCTGAGCTCGGCCGACGGCAGCCTCAGCGGCTCGTCGCCCAGTGCCGGCAGGCGCAACACGCAAGGAGCGCAGCGCGCGAGCAGCACTTCGCTGCCCGGCTGCCATTGCAGGCGCACCGCACCGGCGGGCGTGTCGACCGTGCGGCCATCGAACCAGCGGGCCAGCTGCGGATCGGTGGCGGCCTGCAGCAGGCGCGGCACCGAGAGCTGCACGCGCGGCGCATGCCCGCCGCGCCACAGCGGCACGCTCGCCGTCCATTCGCCGACCATCGGCCGCATGCGCAGCCACAGCGCAAACGCCAGCAGCAGCGCTGCCAGCAAGCCCACAAACATCAGCGCGGCCAACGACCATGCCAGCCTGCGACCCCAACGCGTCTTCATCAGTGGCTCCTACAACGCCTGAGCGGTGGTCACCGCCTGCCATGGGCCGGTGGAACGGCCGAGCAGCGCGGCCCAGTACCAGTGCGAGGTGTCGGTGTAGGCCTCGCCGCTGGCATCGACGATGCGTTCGCACACGCGCAGCCGCGTGCCGCCGCGCTCGGCCTCGAAGCAGCGCCAGCGCCGTTGTTGCGCATCGGTCTCGAGGTGCGCGGCAGCAATGCGGTAGCCCAGGCCGCGATAGCAGTCCGCCGCCGGATGCAGCATGCGCGTCGGCTGGTCGACCTGGCGCAACACCAGTTGCTGCCGGCCATCGGTCATGCGCGCGATCGCGCCGGGGAAGCGGGCCGCGAAACGCTGCTCGACCTCGCTGAGCGCCATCGGGCGCAGTTCGCGGCCATCCCATTGCGACGGCCATTCCGGCGCGGCGGCATGCACCGCGTCTGCCGCGCGCCATTGCAGGCCGATCGCGAGCAATGCGCACGACACCAGCGCGCCGCCATACACGCACTTGACCAGCGCCGCCCGGCGCAGGCGGTGCAGGGCCGATTCAACGAGGCGCACCGCCGGCCTCCCTGCCCATCAGCCCGACGACCACCGCGCACACGACGGCCAGCGCCACGAGGCCGATCGCCTCATGCGTCCACGCCGCCAGCTGCAGCGCCCCGCCCTCCCTGGCCACCAGCACGGTGTTGCGCAGCATGTTGCCGAGCAGCACGGTGAGCCCCACCCACGGCAGGCGGCGCATGAAGCGGCCATCGCTCACGCCGTTCCACAAGGCCATCGCACACGCGGCGCAATAGCCCAGCCACGCCAGCTGCACGCCCGAGCACGGCGCATCGACGATCACCAGCTGCCCGTTCAGCATCAGCGTGGCACCGCTGGGCTCCGCATTCAGCCCCACGGCCTGCAGCAGCAGCGCACTGCCTTGCGCGGTGAGCCAGCGCAGCGGATAGCCGACGTAGAACTGCAGCGACGCCACCACCGGCAGGGCCAGCAGCAGCAGGCCCAGCACCGGCAGCACCGCGCTGCCGGGCTTGCGGAATGCGGCCCAGCAGCAGGCCAGCGCAAGCGCCGCCGCCACGGCCAGTGCCAGCCACGGCAGCACGCCGATGAAGGCCGTGGCCAGCACCGTGAGGCACAGCGCCGCCAGCAGCCAGGGCAGGCGCGCCACCGAGCGACAGGCCAGCCGGCCCGTCGCCGCCGCCACACCCAGCAGCGCCAGCGCCACCAGGCCCAGCGGCTCGTCGGAACCATCGGCCAGCCGGCGCGCGGCCCACCAGCCCACCGGCCACAGGGCGGCCAGCTGCAGGCCCAGCCACACCGCCGGCGGCAGCGCCTCGACGCGCGAGGCCCAGCGCAGCCATTCCGGCACCGCGAGGCGCCGCCGGCGCGGCGCGGGCCGCTCTCCGGCCATCCATCCCACCAGGATGCCCATCATGGTCGCCTCCTCACTCGCCGCGGGTCGCGTCGTGCTTCGCCGTGCGGCGGCGAGCGCGCAGGCCCCACACCAGCACCAGCAGCATCACCGCCACCGCACCCCACAGCTCGGGCTCCGGCGTGCTCGGCACGGCCGCGCCCACTGCCTGCTCACCCACGCCCTGCGGCAACGGCGACGGCTGGTTCACCTGTTCGGGCGACTGCGTGGCACGCACGCGCTGGTCGACCGCGATGAAGCTGGTGTAGTCGGTGAGCAGGCTGTAGCGCAGGCCGAGCGCGGTGATGGCTTCCTTCTGCGCCTGGCCGCCGACCAGCGCCTCTTCGTCGGCCAGCGCCGCGATGCGCTCGCGGGCCCACAGGTGGCGCAGCGCCACCGCATCGCGCGTGACCGCGCCGTTGACGTCGAGCACCATCTGCTGCAGGCCGTTGGCATTGCGGCCTTCGACGACCAGCTTGCCGCGCGGCTCGCCCTTCCACTTGCCGAACAGCAGCACCGGGCGCGCGCCCAGCACGTCGGGCAGCTGGGCCGGCTCCACGTCGTAGACCTGCAGGCCGTCGAAGCGGGCCTTCACCTGCGTGAGCACCGGCGCTTCGATCATGCGGCGGAAGCGCTGGGCCTCGGCCTGGGCCTGCTCGGGCTTCGTGATGATGAAGGCCTCGCCCTGGCCGGCGCGTGCGATGCCTTCCATCAAGTGGCGGTTGACCGAGGTGCCGATGCCGAACGAGAACACGTTGCTCTGGCCGAGCTGGTTGCGGATCAGCTGGAACACCTCGCGCTCCACCGTCACGTAGCCGTCGGTGATGACCACCACGTTGCGCGACACGTCGGCGCGTTTGGGCATCGCTGCGATCTGGCGCAGCGCGGGCACGATCTCGGTGCCGCCGGAGCCCATCTGCTGGTTCAGCATGTCGAGCGCGGCATCGATGTTGGGCTGCGTGGCCGGCACCGACTCGTGCGCCAGCGTGCGGGCGCTGCCGGAGAACAGCATCACGTTGAAGCTGTCGCTCGGGCGCAGCGTGCGCAGCAGCTCGCGCATCATCACCTTGGCGGTGTCGAGCGGATAGCCGTGCATCGAGCCGGAGATGTCGACCACGAAGACATAGTCGCGCGGCACGATCGCGGCGGCCGGCACGGCCTTGGGCGGCTCGACCATCGCGAGGAAGAAGTTCTCCTCCTCGCCCTGGAACAGCGTCAGGCCGGATTCGATGGCGTCGCCGGCGAGGCTGTAGCGCAGGACGAAGTCGCGGTCGTTGCGGGGTTTCCCATCGTCCTTGAGGTTCACGGTCACGCGCTTGTCGGCCGGCCGCACGACGTCGATCGCATGGCTGGGCGAGCTGATGTCCTTCACCACCAGCGGCGTGGCCATCGCGAGCTTGAGGTCGAAGCCGGCGGGCGACGCCTGGCCTTCCCGCAGGTAGGGCGTGGCCACCCATTTCTGCTGTGCGGCCTCGCCCCTGGGCGAGTTGTAGCGCGGGCCCACGACGGTGGGATACACGAACTCGTAGCGGCCGTCGCGCGGCACGATCAGCTCGGTGTAGTGCAGCTCCACGCGCACGTCGTCGCCGGGCAGGATGTTGGCCACGTTCATCTGGAACACGTTGGGCCGCTGCTGCTCGAGCAACGCGGCCGTCTTGCCTTCGGTCTTGGCCTGTTCGTATTCGATGCGGGCGGCCTGCTTCTCCTTGATGCGCGCGGTGAGCAGCCGGTCGGCCAGGCGCACGCTCATCGCATGCACCGCGGCCCGGGTGGAGCCGGGAAAGACATACACCGCCTCCAGCGGGCGGGTGCCTTCGTTGCGGTATTGCTGGGTGACGGTGACGTCGGCGATGGGCCCGAGGATCTTCACCTCGACCTGCGTGCCTTTCAGCGGCAGCCGGTCCACCGACGGGTCATCGCTCTTGACGGCGAAGTACGGGCTCTCGGTCTTCTGCGGCGGCTCGGCCTCCTGGGCCTGCGCGCCGGTGCACATCACCACGAACGCGGCGCCGGCCAGCACCACCGTTCCCAACCACGACAGCATCCTCATCACGCTCTCCTCTTCCTACCCGGGGCAGTGCCGGGTCATGGGCCGCAAGGTTCGCGGCGGAGGGAGAAGCGGGTTTGAAGTCGGATCGGGGGTGTGTGAAGTCTGTGTGAAGGCCTGTGCCCTCAGGCCGGAGCCACGCTGCGCCGCAGCGCCAGCACCGCCACCGCGCCCGGACCATCGGGCGCGTTCTTCAGGCTCACCTCGCCGCGGTGCAGCTCGGCGATCTCCTTCACGAACGCCAGGCCGAGCCCGGTGCTCTTCTTGCGCGTGTGCGGACGGGCCAGCGAATAGAACTTCTCGAACACCTTGTCGGAAGCGTAGTCGGGGATGCCCGGACCCTGGTCGCGCACCTGCACTTCCACGCTGCGTAGGCTGGATTTCAGGCTCAGCTGCACCACGCCGTGGGGCGGCGAGAAATCGAGCGCGTTGTCCACCAGGTTGGTGATGGCCCGCCGCAGCAGGAAGGCATCGCCCTCCACCACCAGCGCCGCCGCATTGGGCGGCGGCTCGAAGCGCACCTCGATGCCGCGCCCCGCCCCGCTGGCCCGCGCGCTGCTGGCAATCTCCTCGACCAGCGGCGCCAGCGCCACGCTCTCGATCTTGTCGAGCCGGCGCCGCGACTCGATGTCGGCCAGCTCCATCATGCGGTCGACCAGCTCCTGGATGCGCTGCGTCTCGCGCGTGATGTTGGCCAGGAAGCGCTGCCGGTCGGGCTCGGGCATCGGCTCCTGCAGCAGCTCGGAGGCGCCGCGGATCGCCGACAGCGGGCTCTTCAGCTCGTGCGTCAGCGTCTGCACGTAGTCGGCCACGTAGCTGCGGCCGGCCAGCGCGTCGCGCATCTCGTCGTAGGCCGCGCCGATCAGGCCCAGCGCCGAACGCGACAGCCGCGGCAGCGAGAACTGGCGCTGGCTGCGGACATGGCGGATGTAGTCGCTGACGATGCCGAAGGGCCGCACCAGCCAGGCCGAGAGGATCACCATCAGCAGCAGCACCGCCACCACCGAATACAGCCCCACCAGCAGCGTCTTGCGACGCGCCGCCTCCACGAACTGGCCGAAGCTCTGCACCGGCTTGCCGACGCTGACCACGCCGACGATGCGGTCGTGCCAGCGGATCGGCGCGGCCACGTACATCACCGAGCTGCGTTCGTTGCCGACCACGTCCTGCGAAGTGCGTGCACCATATTGCCCCTTGAGCGTGAGGCTCACGTCGCGCCACGCCGAATGGTCGGCACCCACCGGCTCGCCCTGCGAGTCGAACAGCACGCGGCCCTGCGCATCGGTGACCGTGGTGCGCAGCTCGACCTTGGCCTTGCGCAGCGAGAAGATCTGCGCCTCGAAGCGGCGCGCATACAGCGACTGGAACAGCGGCTTCAGCGGCTCCACCTGCAGCGCGCCGTCCTGCATCATCTGCTGCTCGACCAGCGTGGCCATCAGCTGCGCCGTCTCGACCAGCGATTCCTCGGCCGACTCGCGGTAGCGCGGGTCGATGTCGGCCAGGAGTGTGTAGAGCAGGAAGCCGACGCCCAGCAGGTAGCCGAGCACGACGCCCAGGAAGACGCGATTGCGCTTGCTCACGGGATCAGATCGAAGGCGGCAGGTCTTCGGCCAGTGCATAGCCCGAGCCGCGGTGCGTGCGGATCGGGTCGACGTTGGGTGCAATGGCCTTCAGCTTGGCGCGCAGCGTCTTCACGTGGGCATCCACGGTGCGGTCGATGCTTTCGCCGGGGTCGTCCCACACCAGCTCCAGCAGCTCGTCGCGCGAGTACACGCGGCCCGGGCGGCCGACCAGCGTGCGCAGCAGGCCGTATTCGTAGCGCGAGAGCTCGAGCAGCTTGCCGTAGAAGCGGATCTGGTGGCGCTCGGTGTCGACCGCGAAGGGCAGCGGCGCCGCGGCGGGCTGGCCGTTGCCGTTGCCCGGGTGGGCCGGGCGCTGCGCGCGGCGCAGGATGGTGCGCACGCGGGCCACCAGCTCGCGCGGCGAGAAGGGCTTGGCCACGTAGTCGTCGGCGCCCAGCTCGAGCCCGACCACGCGGTCGATCTCGTCGCTGCGCGCGGTGAGGAAGACGACGGGCACGTCGGGATGCTTCTCGCGCAGGCGCTTGAAGACCTCGAGGCCGTTGATGTCGGGCAGGCCGATGTCGAGCAGCACCAGCGCCGGCGCGGTGGCCGCCGCGTCGTCCAGCGCCTGCTGGCCGGTGGCGAACCAGTGGGGATCGAAGCCGTCGGTCGTGAGCGCGTAGCGCAGCGTGTCGGCAATGCCGGGTTCGTCTTCGACGATCAGGATGCGGGGCTTCATGATCCGCGGATCATAGGCCCCGCCCCGGGCGATGCTCAATCCACGAAGAAGTCGGGGATGAAGTCTTGGGTGCCGGGCACCACGCTGTAGCGGTCGAGGTCGGTGATGCCGTGCCGGGCCAGCCACTCGTCGTCGATCAGGAAGTTGCCGCTGAGCTCGCGCGCATCGCTGGTCAGCACGAGATAGGCTGCATCGGCCAGGATCTCGGGCGTGCGGCACTTGGCTATGTCCACGCCGGGAATCATCTGCAGCGCCGCGGTGGCAATCGCGGTGCGCGGCCACAGGCTGTTGACCGCGATGCCCAGCGGCTTGAACTCGGCCGCATGGCCGAGCGTGCACATGCTCATGCCGTACTTGGCCATCGTGTAGGCGGTGTGGTCCTTGAACCAGTGCGGCTTCATGCTCAGCGGCGGCGACATGTTGAGCACGTGCGGGTTGCGGCCCGCCTTGGCGCTCTTCGCCAGCTCGGCCAGGCAGGCCTGCGTGCAGCAGTAGGTGCCGCGCACGTTGACGCCGAACATCAGGTCGAAGCGCTTCATCGGCGTGGCCGGCGTCGGCGTGAGGTTGATCGCGCTGGCGTTGTTGACCAGGATGTCGATGCCGCCGAAGCGCTCCACCGCCTGCGCCACCGCGGCGGCCACCGCGTTCTCGTCGCGGATGTCGGTGGGGATCGGCAAGGCCTTGCCGCCCGCGGCCTCGATCTCCTCGGCCGCGCTGTAGAGCGTGCCGGGCAGCTTGGGGTTGGGCTCGGTGGTCTTGGCGATCAGCACGATGTTGGCGCCGTCGGCCGCGGCGCGCTTGCCCATCGCGAGGCCGATGCCGCGCGATGCGCCGGTGATGAAGATCGTCTTGCCTTGCAGGTTGCGGGTCATCTCGGGTCTCCTGTCGTTGTGGTTCAGGACGCCAGCCGCTGCGCGAGGTGCAGCGCCAGCAGTTCGCCGCAGGCGCGGTACACCGGCTCGGCGGGATGGAAGCCGTCGTGCGCCATCACCTGCTGGTTCAGCGGCACCGGCATCGGCACATGCGACACGTCGCCGCGTTCGCGCGCACGCGCCGCCGCCCATTGCGCCAGCGCGCGGTCGTGGCGGCGTGCATCGGCGCCGGCGATCCAGCGCAGCGGCTGCGGCAATGCAGGGAATTGATGCACGGCCGGCAGCGCGGCAAAGGCCACGTGCCGCACCTGCGCATGCGCGAGCAGCCAATCGGCCAGCGCCTCGCGTGCCGCGATGGCGCGATGCGTGGGCACCTGCCCGACCACATCGTTGACGCCCAGCACCGCCACCGCGAGGTCAGCTGGTTTCGGCCGCGCTTCGCGCACGAGGTCGAGCGCCTCGGCCGACGTGACGCCCGAGCGCGCCACCAGTTGCCAGCGCACGCGGCGGCACGCATGCCGCGCCAGCGCCTGCGTCAGCTGGCCGGCGAGCGCGACCTCCTGCGTCTTCACGCCGACGCCGGCCGCCGACGAGTCGCCGACGATCAGCACGCGCAGCGTCTCGCCGCCCTCGCCCACCTCGCCTTCGCGGTCGCCTTCGGCCTCGGGCAGGCGCGGCGTGCGGCGCCGCGTCCACAGCCCCTGCGCCACCAGCAGGGGGCTCAGGGCCAGCTTCAGCGCCAGGGACATCGCGTCGACGCGCTCAGAACTTGGAGAAGTCGGGCTTGCGCTTCTCGAAGAAGGCCTGGAAGGCCTCGCGTGCCTCCGGGCTGCGCAGGCGCTGGCCGAAGATCTCGGCCTCGCGCTGGATCACGGGCAGCAGTTGGTCGGCCAGCGGTGCGCGCATCAGGCGCTTGGTCTCGCGCACTGCGCCGGGCGGCAGCTGGTTGAAGCGCTCGGCGATGCGGCGCGCATGCGCCACCACTTCAGCGGCCGGCAGCACCGCATTGGCGATGCCGCACTCCACCGCTTCGGCCGCGGTGAACGGGTCGCCCAGCAGCAGCTTCTCGGCCGCCTTCACGTTGCCCAGCAGGCGCGGCACCATGAGGCTGGAGGCGAACTCGGGCACCAGGCCCAGGCTGACGAAGGGCATCGCCAGGCGCGCTTCGTCGGACACATAGACGAAGTCGCAATGCAGCAGCAGCGTGGTGCCGATGCCGATGGCCGCGCCGGTCACCGCGGCCACCACCGGCTTCTCGCAGGTGGTGAGCGCCTTCATGAACTGGAACACCGGCGAATCGGCGTTCTGCGCCGGCCGCTGCATGAAATCCTCGAGGTCGTTGCCCGAGGTGAAGATGCCCGGCTGGCCGGTGATCAGGATCGCGCGCACCGCGTTGTCGAGCTGCGCGTCGTACAGCGCATCGGCCATCTCCTGGTACATCGCGATCGTGATCGCGTTCTTCTTCTCGGGGCGGGCGATCTCGATGGTGGCCACGCCGTTGATGGTGGCGGTCTTGATGGTCATGCTGTCTCCTGGGGAGTGTGTGCGTCGTCAGTTCGCGAGCCATTGCGGCACCTGGGGCCACAGTGTCTGCGCGAAATGCTTGCGGAAGAAGCCGAAGTGTCCGATGCGGCGCACGCCGAGGTCGGCCGGCGCGATGCGCCGCATCTCGCGCGGCGCGTTGGCATAGAAGCCGTGCAGCGCGCGGGTGTTCTGCGCGGACATGAATTCATCGTCGGTGAACGAGAGGCTGAGGATCGGCGTGCGCACCGCCGCATAGCGCTCGCGCCAGGATGCACCGCCTTCGCCCATCAGGTAGTCGCGGTGGAGACACCAGCGCCGCCATTGCGCCATCACGCCGTGCGGCAGGTCGCCTACCTTCTTCAGCGCCCGGCCCGGGAAATAGCCGTAGAGCCGGAGCGCCACCGGCGCCACCACGTACCAGAGCCACCACACGTAGTTGCGCAGCCGCGGTGCGTTCTGCACCCAGTAGCCGCTGCCGGTGCCGACCGTGACCACGCGCGACACCCGGTCGCGGTTGGGCACGAGGCCGAAGATCTGGCCGCCCAGGCTGTGGCCCAGCCAGTGGATCGGTGTGCCGGCCGCCAGCTGTGCATCGAGCCAGGCCAGCGCCGCCGCGGTGTCCTGCTCGGCCCAGGTAATCACATCCGCCTGCAGGCCTTTGAGCGACTTGCGATGCTGCGCGGGACGCGAGGCGCCCATGCCGCGGTAGTCGAAGCTGAACACCGCGAAGCCCTGGCCGGCGAGCCATTGCGCGAACTCGGCGTAGTAGCGCTGCGAGACGCCCATGGCCGGCACGATCAGCAGGCCGGCGCGCGCGGCGGCGGGGTCGCCATGGAGCAGGCCGCTGAGTGCGAAGCCGTCGGGAGCATGGAAGGTCACGGGCTTCATCCGCAACTCCTCAGGCTGGGACAATCTCGTCCCAATGATTGGCCAGGTGCATCAGGTGGGCGCGGGCGTACTGCGCCTTGTCGAGCGCGCCGTAGGCGAAGTGCGGCTTCAGCGGGCCGGCATGCGCATCGAAGGCACGCAGCGCTTGCACGAGGCGCGAGATCGCACCCTGCAGATCGGTGCCGGGCACCGGCGCGCCCGGAATGGGCGCGGCCAGGTCGTGGCGCATCGCGCCGCGGGTGTCGAACACCTTGAACGCGGCACGGCCCACCGTGGCGCGGAACAGCGCCGGCTTCATCACCGGAAAGCCGTACATCGAATACTCGACGCTCTGCGCCGCATGGTCGAGCATCTGGGCCAGCGTCCAGGCACCGCGGCTGCGGTGCCCCGACGCCAAGCCCTGCACGGCCGCGATGGCCGTGCCGATGTCGGCGAAGCGGGTCACAGGACCTCGAAGATGCCGGCGGCGCCCTGGCCGGTGCCGACGCACATGGTCACCATGCCGTACTTCTTGTTGTTGCGCTTGAGCGCATGGATCAGCTGTGCCGAGCGGATGGCGCCGGTGGCACCCAGCGGGTGGCCGAGCGCGATCGCGCCGCCGTAGGGGTTGACCACCGCCGGGTTCAGACCCACGGTGTTGATCACCGCGATGGCCTGCGCCGCGAAGGCTTCGTTCAGCTCGATCCAGCCCAGGTCGTCGAGCTTCAGGCCCGCGTACTTGAGCGCCGCGGGAATGGCCTCGATCGGGCCGATGCCCATGATCTCGGGCGGCACGCCGCGCGAGGCGAAGCTCACGAAGCGGGCCAGCGGCTTCAGGTCGAACTGCTTCACCGCCTTTTCCGAAGCCAGGATCAGCGCACCGGCGCCGTCGCTGGTCTGCGAGCTGTTGCCGGCGGTGACGCTGCCCTTGGCGGCGAACACCGGCTTCAGCTTGCCCAGGCCCTCGAGCGAGGTGTCGGGGCGCGGGCCTTCGTCGATGCCGACGGTGCGGGTCTTGGTGATGATCTCGCCGGTGGCCAGGTCAGGGAAGCGCTCGATCACCTCGAACGGCGTGATGCTGTCCTGCAGCTCGCCGCTCTGGATGGCGCGCAGCGCCTTCTGGTGCGATTCCAGCGAGAACTGGTCCTGCGCGTCGCGCGAGACCTTCCACTGCTGGGCGACCTTCTCGGCGGTGAGGCCCATGCCGTAGGCGATGCCGACGTTCTCGTCCTTCGCGAACACGTTGGGGTTGAACGACGGCTTGTTGCCGCTCATCGGCACCATACTCATCGATTCGACGCCGCCGGCGATCATCACGTCGGCCTCGCCGACGCGGATGCGGTCGGCCGCCATCTGCACGGCCGTGAGGCCCGAGGCGCAGAAGCGGTTCACCGTGACGCCGCCCACGCTGTTGGGCAGGCCGGCCAGCAGCGCGCCGACGCGCGCCACGTTCATGCCCTGCTCGCCCTCGGGGAACGAGCAGCCGACGATCGCATCCTCGATCGCCTTCGGGTCGAGGTTGGGCACACTCTTCAGCGCGGCCTGCAACGCGGCGACCAGCAGGTCGTCGGGGCGGGTGTTCTTGAAGTAGCCGCGGCCGGACTTGCCGATCGGGGTGCGCGTGGCCGCAACGATGTAGGCCTCTTGAACTTGCTTGGTACTCATTTCAGTTCTCCATGGCGACAAGCGCCGCTCACTTCGCATGACTCGACACAGCTCAGGGCCACCGCGGATCCGGCTCCGCCGGGCCGCTGGGGGCGCCCCCTTGAGGGGGAAGCGCCGCAGGCGCTCCGGGGGTGGTTCAATTCCGGACGGGCTTGCCGGTCTGCAGCATGCCCATGATGCGTTCTTGCGTCTTCGGATGCTCCAGCAGCGAGCAGAAGTGCTTGCGCTCCAGCGCCATCAGGTATTCCTCGGTCACCAGCGAGCCGGCTTCCACCTCGCCGCCGCACACCACGTCGGCGATCAGGCTGCCGATGTGATAGTCGTGCTGGCTGATGAAGCCGCCGTCGCGCATGCCGACCAGCTGCGCCTTGATGGTGGCGATGGCCGAGCGGCCGGCGGCCGGGAAGGCCTTCTTCAGCGGCGGGCGGTAGCCGGAGTCGAACAGCGACTTCGCCTCGTTGATCGCCACGTACAGCAGCTCGTCCTTGTTCGGCACGACCACGTCGCTGTCCTGCAGGTAGCCGATCTTGCGGCTCTCGATCGCGCTGGTGCCCACGCGGGCGGTGGCCGCCGCGGTGAAGCCTTCCTTCAGGAACGCCAGCAGGTCGGTGCCCGGCGCGGCCGCGGCCGCTTCGGCGCCGCGGCGCGCGATGTAGGTCAGGCCGCCGCCGCCGGGGATCAGGCCGACGCCCACTTCCACCAGGCCGACATAGCTTTCCATCGCCGCCACGCGCTTGGCGCAATGCACCGCCAGCTCGCAGCCGCCGCCCAGTGCGATGCCGCGCAGCGCCGCGATCACCGGCACGTTGGCATAGCGGATGCGCAGCATCATGTCCTGCAGCTTCTTCTCTTCCGGCGCGATGCCCTTGGCGCCCTTGGCCATGAACACCGGCATCAGCGCCTCGAGGTTGGCGCCGGCCGAGAACACGTCGTCGGGCGACCAGATCACCAGGCCCTTGTACTTCTCTTCCGCGATCTCCACGGCCTTCAGCAGGCCTTCGGTCACGGTGGGGCTGATCAGGTGCAGCTTGGCGGTGATGCTGGCGATCAGCACCTCGCCGTCGAGCGACCAGACGCGCACTTCGTCGTTCTTGAACTCCTGCGTGCCGGCCTTCAGCGGGTCGGTGCCGAAGCCGCCCACGGTCTCGGGGAAGAACTGGCGCTCATACACCGGCAGCGCGCTGCGCGGCACATAGGTCTTCTTCGCCGGCGACCACGAGCCTTCGGCGGTGTGCACGCCATCGCGGCCATCGAACACCCAGTCGGGCAGCGGCTGCCTGCTCAGCGCCTTGCCGGCCTCGATGTCTTCCTTGACCCACTGGGCCACCTGCTTCCAGCCGGCTTCCTGCCACAGCTCGAACGGGCCCTTCTGCCAGCCGAAGCCCCAGCGGATCGCGAAGTCGACGTCGCGCGCCGTCTCGGCGATGTCTTCGAGGTGCACTGCGCAGTAGTGGAAGCCGTCGCGGAAGATGCTCCACAGGAACTGCGCCTGCGGGTTGCCCGATTCGCGCAGCAGCTTCAGGCGCTCGGCCGGGGCCTTCTTCAGCATGCGGGCGATGATCTCGTCGCCCTTGGCGCCGGCGGGCACGTATTCACCCTTGGCCGGGTCGAGGCGCAGGATGTCCTTGCCGACCTTCTTGTAGAAGCCGGCACCGCTCTTCTGGCCCAGCGCGCCCTGCGCGATCAGCCCCTGCAGCACCTTGGGCGTGTCGTAGGTCGGGTAGAACGGGTCGCTGCTCAGGTTGTCCTGCAGCGTCTTGATCACGTGGGCCATGGTGTCCAGGCCCACCACGTCGGCGGTGCGGAAGGTGCCGGAGCTGGCGCGGCCCAGCTTCTTGCCGGTGAGGTCGTCGACCACGTCGTAGCTCAGACCGAACTTCTCGGCCTCGATGATCGTGGCCAGCATGCCGGCGATGCCGACGCGGTTGGCGATGAAGTTGGGCGTGTCCTTCGCGCGCACCACGCCCTTGCCGATGCCGGTGGTGACGAAGCTCTCGAGCTGGTCGAGGATCTCCGGCCGGGTGGTCGGGGTCGGGATCAGCTCGACCAGGAACATGTAGCGCGGCGGGTTGAAGAAGTGGATGCCGCAGAAGCGCGGCTTGATCTCTTCAGGCAGCGCCTCGCTGAGCTTGGTGATGCTCAGGCCCGAGGTGTTGGAGGCCACGATCGCGTGCGGCGCGACGAAGGGCGCGATCTTCTTGTAGAGGTCGAGCTTCCAGTCCATGCGCTCGGCGATGGCCTCGATGATCAGGTCGCAGTCCTTCAACTGCTCCAGATGCTCTTCGTAGTTGGCCTGGCCGATCAGCGCGGCGTCCTCGGGCACGCCCAGCGGCGAAGGCTTCAGCTTCTTGAGGCCCTCGACCGCCTTGGTCACGATGCCGTTCTTCGGGCCTTCCTTGGCAGGCAGGTCGAACAGCACGACCGGCACCTTGACGTTGACCAGATGGGCGGCGATCTGCGCGCCCATCACGCCGGCGCCGAGCACGGCGACTTTGCGGACTTGGAATCGACTCATTGTGGGTTACTCCGTGATTCGGGATGCGTTTATTCGACGCGGATCCAGGTCTGGCTGCGGCCCAGCATCGGCATGCCGATGTAGCCGCGCACGCTCAGCTTCTTGCCGCCGTCTTCGGGCGTCAGCCGGACCTTGTAGACCTTACCGTTGTTGGGATCGAGGATGTCGCCGCCGTCCCAGAGGTCGGCCTTGTTCTCGTCCTTCTTGACGTTGCGGATGATGGTCAGGCCGGTGATCGGCTGATCCTTGCGGTCATCGGCGCACTTGTCGCACTTGGGATCGGGGTGGGCGGGGTTGAGCAGCTTCTCGATCTTGCCGGTCAGCACGCCGCCGGCCTCGCTGATGCGCACCAGCGACTTTTCCTGCTTGGTTTCGTCGTCGATCGTCTTCCACAGGCCCACGGGAGAGGCCTGCGCAAAGGCGAAACCGGCGACGCTGGCGAGCAACAGGGCGGTGATGGTCTTCTTCATGGTGTCTCTCTCACTTCCTCACTGGCGGTTGGTGGATCAGAACAGCGCTTCGTCCATCGCCATCAGCGGCTGCAGGCCGGCCCGCGCGGTGCGGATCAGCGAGGCCGTTTCCGGCAGCAGCTTGGCGAAGTAGAACCGGATCGTCGCCAGCTTGGCGGTGTAGAACGGGTCGCCCGAGTTCTGCTTCTCGAGCGCGATCTTGGCCTCGCGGGCGAAGAAATACGCAAAGACCATGTGGCCGACCACGCGCAGGTAGTCCACCGCGGCGGCGCCCACCTCGTCGGCGTTGCCCATGGCCTTCATGCCCAGCTCCATGGTCAGCTTGGTGACCTTGTCGCCGATGTCGGCCAGCGGGTTGACGAACTCCTGCATGTTCTCGTTGACGCCTTCGTCCTCGACGAACTGCTGCACCAGCTTGCCGAACTTCTTCAGCTTGGCGCCGTTGTCCTGCAGCACCTTGCGGCCGAGCAGGTCGAGCGACTGCACGGTGTTCGTGCCTTCGTAGATCATGTTGATGCGGGCATCGCGCACATACTGCTCCATGCCCCACTCGGCGATGTAGCCGTGGCCGCCGAAGACCTGCATGCAGTGCGAGGTGGCGATCCAGCCGTTGTCGGTCAGGAAGGCCTTGACGATCGGCGTCAGCAGCGCCACCTGGTCGGCGGCTTCCTTGCGCTCTTCTTCGTCGGTCGACGACAGTTCCTTGTCGATCAGCAGCGCGGTGTAGATCGCCAGCGCGCGGCCGCCTTCGGCGTAGGCGCGGGCGGTGAGCAGCATCTTGCGCACGTCGGGGTGCACGATGATCGGGTCGGCCGGCTTGTCCGGCGCCTTGGGGCCGGAGAGCGCGCGCATCTGGATGCGGTCCTTCGCGTAGGCCACCGCGTTCTGGTAGGCCACTTCGGTGAGGCCCAGCGACTGCATGCCCACGCCCAGGCGGGCGGCGTTCATCATCACGAACATCGCCTGCAGGCCCTTGTTGGGCTCGCCCACCAGCGTGCCGATCGCGCCTTCGAGCACGATCTGCGCGGTGGCGTTGCCGTGGATGCCCATCTTGTGCTCCAGGCCGGCGCAGAACACGCCGTTGCGCTTGCCGATCGAGCCATCGGCGTTGACCAGGAACTTCGGCACCACGAACAGCGAGATGCCCTTGGAGCCCTGGGGCGCATCGGGCAGGCGGGCCAGCACCAGGTGGACGATGTTCTCGGCCAGGTCGTGCTCGCCGGCCGAGATGAAGATCTTGGCGCCGGTGATCTTGTAGGTGCCATCGGCCTGGGGCTCGGCCTTGGTGCGCAGCAGGCCCAGGTCGGTGCCGCAGTGCGGCTCGGTCAGGCACATGGTGCCGGTCCACTGGCCGCTGGTCAGCTTGGGCAGGTAGGTGGCCTTCTGCTCGGGCGTGCCGTGGGCATGCAGCGCCTCGTACGCGCCGTGCGACAGGCCGGGGTACATCGTCCAGGCCTGGTTCGCCGAGTTCAGCATCTCGTAGAAGCACTGGTTCACGACGATCGGCAGGCCCTGGCCGCCGTATTCCGGATCGCAGCTCAGCGCCGGCCAGCCGCCGTCCACATACTGCTTGTAGGCTTCCTTGAAGCCGGTGGGCGGCGTGACCTCGTGGGTTTCCTTGTTGAGCTTGCAGCCTTCGCGGTCGCCCACCTGGTTGAGCGGGAACAGCACCTGCGAGGCGAACTTGCCGCCCTCTTCCAGCACCGCATTGATGGTGTCGACATCCATCTCGGCATGGGCCGGCATCGCCTTCAGTTCATCGGCGACGTTCAGCACCTCGTGCAGAACGAACTGCATGTCGCGCAACGGGGGGGTGTACTGGGCCATGGTGGCTGTCTCCTTCAAGAAAACGGTCAGCGGCGCGCCTTGTGGGCCGCCGGCTTGGATGGGGAGGTGGTGTCCGCCTTGCGGGCCGGCACCACGAGCGTGGGGCCGGACCCGGGCGCGGGCACCGCGTAATGGCTGACGGTCCGCTCGAAGCCCCGGCGCGCCCGATCCACCGCGCCGGGCAGGCGCAGGAAGCGGGCATCGTGATGCAGGGCAAGGATCAGGCCGTGGATCTCGAACAGCATCTGCAGCGGATCGGTGTCCTCGCGCAGATGGCCTTCGTCGATGGCGATGCGGATGGCGCGCTCGAGTGCGGCATGCCAGGCGCGCACCATCGAGGCCAGCGCATCGCGCACCGGGCCGGGGCGATCATCGAACTCGACGGCGCCGCTGATGTAGATGCAGCCCGAGTCGATCTCGACCGACACGCGCCGCACCCAGCGCTCGAACAGCCCGCGCAGGCGCGGCAGGCCGCGCGGCTCGCGGATCGCCGGGAAGAAGATCTCTTCCTCGAACTTCTGGTGGTACTCGCGGATCACCGAGATCTGCAGTTCCTCGCGCGAGCCGAAGTGCGCGAAGACACCCGACTTGCTCATCTGCGTGACTTCGGCGAGCGCGCCGATCGACAGGCCCTCCAGGCCCATGTGCGACGCCAGCCCCAGCGCCGCATCGAGGATGGCAGCGCGGGTCTGCTGGCCTTTTTGCAGCGAAGCCCGGCCGGCCGGCTTGCGGCCAGCAGGTTTGGACTTGTCGGAGGGAGACGTTTCGGTGAGGGCCACGGTGCCTGCAGAAAGAAACGAACGGTCGTTCTATTTTGCAGACTTCCGGCAAGCGTGGCGAGTGGGGGGGTGACTTTTTCTAGGGGCGCCCGCCTAGAGCGGTATTCGGTCACGACGCCAGGAGCGGGAGTATCCGCAGGGCCGTGACAGGCGTGTGAAGGGATGCTGCAGCGTCGCAGTTTTGGCTCGGGCGGTCGTCACCGCGCCGAGCCCTGCTCAATCGTCGTCATCCGAATCCGGCCCGGGCCGCGCGTCCTCCGCCGCGCGCGCGTCGAGCCTGGCCTTCAGCGTCGCCGCCTCGTTGACGAAGGTCTTCGGCGCCACCCCGCCGGCCAGGCGCAGCGCCGGCGGCGGCAGCGTGGCCATGTAGAGCTCGTTGAACAGCCGATCGGTGCGCTGGTAGTTCAGCGTCATCAGCACCGCCGCGCCCACCGCGTAGCAGGCGGCGATGCCGGCCGCGAGCACGCGCCGGCTCAGCGGCACGACCAGCCGCGCCTGCGCGTACAGCGTGGCCACGCCCACGGCGGCGATCACCGCCGGCGTGATGCGCGACAGCCATTCGAGCGACAGCGCAAAGGCCAGCAGCGGCAGCAGCACGTCGAGCAGCCCGATCGCCACCAGCCCCTTCACCGCCACCGCAAAGTGCGCCGGAAACTCGAAGCGGTGCTGGAACAGCTTGGAGCCCACCGCCCACAGCACGCACCACAGCAGCAGCGCCACCGGCAGCCCGATCAGCGGCACCAGCCAGTCGGTGAAGCTGGAGCCGGGGTCGAGCGCGATGCCGTTCTGGATCAGCGCCAGGCCCCAGGCGCCGAGGGCGCAGGCCGCGGTCACCCAGGGCCGCGCGCCGGTGACGGCCAGGCCCAGCGGCTTCTCGGGCTCCAGCTCGTCGCCCGGCAGCCGCACACGCACCCGCGTGGCGCCCAGCTGCCAGACCTCGCCGCGCGACGGCACCGGGCACGATTCGCCCTCGCACAGCGTGCGCGGCCCCACCTGCACGCCGTTGCGCGTGGCGCCCACGTGCAGCAGCAGCGCACCGTCGCTCTCGGCTGGCTCGAGCCGAACGTGATGCGCGGCCACGTGCGGATCGTCGAGCACGATGTCGCAGTCGAGCGCACGGCCGATCGTGACCGGCCAGCCGCGCACCTCGATGCAGCGGCGCACGCGGCCATCGCGCTCCAGCAGCTCGATCAGCGCGAGGCGTTCTTCGGGTCTGTCCATCCGAATCCATCCAGGTAGTGCTCGGCCAGCGCCTTCGCGTTGTCGAAGCTGAAGCCGTAGCCGTCGAAGCGGCCCTGCGCGCCGGTGGTGCCCTGGTCGAGCGTGGCCACCAGCACCGACACGTCGTACAGGCCCTTGAGCTTCTTGTGCGCGCGCAGGCACATCACCGCGCGCAGCGGCAGGCCGGCGCGGTCGACGAAGCGCTCATGGCACTGCGGCGCGGTGAGGAAGCTGTTGTTGCCGCCGAAGAACTCGTTGCGGAAGCTGGCGGAGTAACGCTGTGCGAAGCGCAGCGCACCGAGCTTGCGGCCGTCGTAGGCCTCGTGGCGCACGCTGATCTGGCCGGTGCTGAACACCGACGAGATGTAGACCCGGCTTTCCATCTGGCAATCGGAGCGCTCGAACTCCAGCCCACGCGACTCGGGTGGCGTGCTGCGGCCCCAGCAGCGCAGGAAATCCTCGCGCGGCACCGGGATCGCATAGCGCGGATGGCCCGCGCTGCGCCACGGCAGCTTGATGAAGGTCTTGGCGAGCTCGTCCTGGTAGACCATCACCTGCTTGGTGATCGGATCGAAGGCCGGTAGCGCCAGCGGCTTGGCGCCGCGGCTGCGCTCCAGCAGCGCCTGCGCGAACGACCCCGGCACCAGGAAGCTGATCTGCTCGCCGTCGCGCCGCGTGGCCACGTTGACGCCGATCACGCGGCCCTTGGCATCCAGCGCCGGGCCGCCGCTCATGCCGGGGCTGAGCGACCCGCCGAAGAAGATGGTCGGCACGAAGCTGCGCTCGACCAGGCCGTTGTACGAGCCCTCGGTGACCGCAAAGCCCACGTCGAGCGGATTGCCCAGCGAATACAGCCGCTCGCCGCGCGACAGCGGCAGGTTGCCCGGCCGGAAGCCGATGAAACCGCGGCCCGCGAAGGCCGTGGCCTCCACCGGCTTCAGCAGCGCGAGGTCGTGCACCACGTCGACATCGATCAGCTGCAGCGCGCCCTGCCGCCCGTCGGCGGTGACGAACACCAGCCGGTGGCTCTGCGGCTGCAGCGCGAAGGTGCTGACCACGTGGTAGTTGGTGATCAGGTGCCCCTCGTCGCTGACCAGGAAGCCGGAGCCGACCGACGACTGGCTGTCCTGCGCCTTCAGCAGCGTGCGCACCTGCACGAGGCGGGCCTTGGCGCCGTCGTAGACGCGCTGGCCGGTGGGCGACAGCGGCGGCGGTGGCTCGGCGGCCTCTTCGGTCTCGGGCGCCGAGGCGGCGGAGGCCGCAGCAGCGGGCGGATCGCCCTTGGAGGCCGCGGCGGCCGGCGCGGAGGCGGCCCCCGCAGCCGCCCGGGCAGGGCCGCCGGCCACCAGGGCCAGGACGGTCAGCAACAAAGGGATCAGGCGCATGAACGGCATTCTAGGAACGCATTCCACGGCAGGCATGTTGAGTGCTGACACATTCCCGCGATATGCTGTGCGGATCAGCGATGTCGCCACCCAACCACAGGAGTCGGTTCGCATGATGGATGTGCTGCAGCTCGATGTCTCCGGACGTCCGCAGGCATGGATCACGGCCAAGGAAGCCGCCGTGATCTACGCCAGCGATGGCGTGGCGTGGACGCTGGGCGAAGCCTTTCATGTGATGCGCGGCGGCATCCAGCGTGCCACCGGCCTGCAGTCGCGCATCGAGGTGCACTCGATCATCGCGGTGCGCGGCGCCATCCCCAGCCGGGCCTGGCGCCAGACGCCGGCGCTGTCCAACCCCAAGCTCTTCGTGCGCGACCGCCACATCTGCGCCTACTGCGGCCAGCGCTACCCGTTCGACGACCTGACCCGCGAGCACATCGTGCCCACCTCGCGCGGCGGCACCGACACCTGGATGAACTGCATCACCGCCTGCCGCGCCTGCAACGGCCGCAAGGGCAACCGGATGCCCGAGGAAGCGCACATGAGCCTGCTGTACCTGCCCTATGTGCCCAGCCTGCACGAGGACATGATCCTGCGCGGCCGGCGTATCCTCGCCGACCAGATGGAATTCCTGCTCGCCAGCGTGCCGCGCAACAGCCGCCTGCACGGCTAGCCCCGCCGAATCACAAAACTTCACGGGAACTCGCACCGCGTTGCACGGTCCATGCAGGACGAGCCGCGTCAACGGCGGCCTTGTTGCGCGCGTTGCGCATCCATTCTTCATACCGTCTCGAGGGGAACCCCATGACCAAGACCCTGTTGTCCACGCTGCTGGTCGCAGCGCTGGCTGCCTGCTCCACCACCAGCCCCGATGTGATCCAGCGCGGTGATGCGCAGCGCCTGTCGCAGGTGCAGGACGCCACGGTGCTGTCGGTGCGGCCGGTCACGGTCGACGGCTCGCAGAGCGGCATCGGCGCCGCGGCGGGCGGCATTGCCGGCGGCGTGGCGGGCTCCACGGTGGGTGGCCACCGCGAAGGCGCGGTGGTCGGCGTGATCGGCGCGGTGGCGGGTGCGGTGGTCGGCAATGCGATCGAGCGCGCCACCACGAAGGAAGACGCCGTCGAGATCCTGGTGCAGCTGGCCAACGGCGAGCGCCGCGCGATCGTGCAGGCCAAGGCCTCGGAGACGCTGAACCCGGGCGACGCCGTGATCCTGGTGACCACCGGCGGCAAGACCCGGGTGACCAAGGCGCCGCCGATCACGGCCCCCCGCAGCTGAGCTCACACATCGAGCGTGTAAACGTCGGCCGCAGCGCGCTCCTCGGCGCTGTGGCCCTTGAGCGCCTTGTCCCAGAAGGCGCCCTGCGCGCCCCGCTCGGGGCGCAGCCCGGTGGTCATCACCGCCACCTCCTCTGAGCCGGCGTCGAACTCCGACACCAGCCGCAAGTCGGCATCGAACATGCGGGCGACCATTTCGCCTGCCGCATCGATCAGCACGAGGTATTTCGCCGGCGCCTGCATCGGAAAAGGCTCCTGGGAAGTGAGCTGCGGCGAGCCTAGCATGCCTCACCTCGCCGTGGTCGTGCGCTCGCGCAAGGGCTTGCCCGCATGCAGCGAGTTCGGCGCGTTCAGCCCCGCGTCCTCGTAGACGCCCACGCCCAGCCGGTCGACCAGTTCGCCGCCCAGCCACGCGGTGACGCTGGCGATGGCTGCGCCGATGAACGACAGCGTCATCGCCAGCGTTCCCGGCAGCTCCGGCGAGGCCTGGCGCAGGAACCAGCTGCCGGCAAAGAGCAGCATCACCAGCAGGTTGCCGCCGCCGTGCATCGCGCCCACGGCCTTGGCGCGCGTGCCCGCTGGAATGGCCAGCCAGTCGATCAGGCCGAAAGGCGCGGCCACCAGGCCGCCGACCAGGCCGGCCGCGATCATCCAGTGCGCCACCACCGCCATCAGCGGCCGGCCGGAGGCGATGTGGATCAGGTCGAAGATCACCGCAGTGGCCAGCAGGCCGAGCGGAAACACGATCAGCATCTGGTGCACCGGATGCCCGAAGAGCTTGACTTTGCTTTGCATGGATGGGTTTCCTTTCGAGGTCGGGGTGAAGGATCAGGCGGGTTCCTGCCGCCGTGGCAGCGCCATGCGGCGCGGCGCCGGCTGGGCCACCTGCCATTCGTCGGGCTCGGCGTGCATCGCGCGCGGCTCCGATGACCAGGCCAGGCGCAACGCCGGCCCGGCCGCATTGCGCTCTTCGGTCATCGGCATCGCGCCGAAGGCGGCCGCCAGGTCGTTCAGATGGGTGGCGCAGGCATACACCAGCACATCACCCGGCCGGCAGCGGCGCAAGCCTTCGCGCAGCGCGCCGCGCATGTCGACGATCTCGCTGGCGTCGCGGCCGGTGGCCGCAGCCCCTTCCATCAGCGGACGGGCCGTGGCGCCCTGCGGCCGGCCGCGGTCTTCGTCGATCTCGTAGACGATGAGCTCGTCGAAGCCCTCGGCGCACAGCCGGCCGATCTGGCGCAGCTCTTCGTCGCGCCGATCGCCGGGCGCCGACACCACGCCGACAAGCCGGCCGCCATGGAGCTGGCGGCAGGTGTCGATCAGCGCACGGTAGGCCGCGAGGTTGTGGGCGTAGTCGACCACCAGCCGCACGTCGCCCGGCATCTGGAAGACGTTGAAGCGCAGCGGGTTGGCGTCCGCCGAGCTCGCGAAGCCGGCCAGCGCCTGGGCGATCGTCTGCAGCGGCTGCTGCAGCGCAGCCAGCGCCGCGACTGCGGCCAGCGCATTGGCCACGTTGTGCCGCGCCTTGCCGCCGATGGTGAACGGCAGGCGCTCGACACGGGTGACCAATTGCCAGTCGTCATGCCCCCGCGCCAGCAGGATCTCGCCGTTGCGCTCCACGACCGCACGGCCGCCTTGCGCCAGGTGACGCCGCACCACCGGATGGTCGGCCTGCATCGAGAAGTAGACGATCTCGACGCCTTCGCGCGCTTCGTCGGCCATGGCGACGCAGCGCTCGTCTTCGGCATTGAGCACCAGCGCACGGCGTGCCGTGTCGGCCACCACCGCCTTCACCTGCGCCAGTTCGTCGAGCGTGTGGATGTCGTCCTGGCCAAGGTGGTCGGCGCTGATGTTGAGCACCACCGCCACGTCGCAGCGGTCGTAGGCCAGGCCGCGCTTCAGGATGCCGCCGCGCGCCGTCTCGAGCACCGCGGCGTCGACCTCGGGATCGGTGAGGATCGCGCGCGCCGACCAGTAGCCGGTGCAGTCGCCTTCCATCACCTTGCGGCCGTCGACGAACACGCCTTCGGTGGTGGTGTAGCCGGTGCGCAGGCCGGCGGTGCGCAGGCCTTCGGCGATGGCCAGCGTGGTGGTGGTCTTGCCGTTGGTGCCGGTCACCGCCACCAGCGGAATGCGGCCGTCGTCGCCCGGCGGGAACATGCTGTCGACGATGGCGGCGCCGGCGGCGCGCGCCATGCCGTGCGAAGGCTGCTCGTGCATGCGGATGCCGGGGGCGGCATTCACCTCGATCACCGCCCCGCCCTGCGGGCCCAGCGGCTCGGCGATGTCGCGGCACACCAGGTCGATGCCCGCCACGTCGAGGCCGATGCGGCGCGCGGCGCGCACGCACATGGCCGCAGTGTCGGGATGGATCACGTCGGTCACGTCGTAGGCGCAGCCGCCGGTGGACAGGTTGGCGTTGCCGCGCAGCAGCACCTGTGCGCCTTCGGCCGGCACGCTGTCGACATCCAACCCCTGGTCGCGCAGGCAGCGCGCGGCGCAGGCATCGAGCGGGATGCGCGTGAGCGCCGATTCGTGGCCCTCGCCGCGCTGCGGATCGGCATTGACCTGCTCGACCAGCTGCCGCACGGTGTGCACACCGTCGCCCACCACCAGCGGCGGCACGCGGCGCGAGGCAGCCACCACGCGGCCGTCGACCACCAGCACGCGATGGTCGCGGCCGAGGATGTGCTGCTCGACGATCACCTCGTCGCCATGCTCCTGTGCCCGCGCGAAGGCGGCGGCGAGGTCGTCGTCGGTGCGCACGTTGGTGGTCACGCCCTTGCCCTGGTTGGCATCGAGCGGCTTCACCGTCACCGGCACGCCGACGTCGCGCATCGCCTCACGCGCCTCGGCCAGCGTGCTCACCGTGCGGCCGCGCGGCACCGGCACGCCGGCGGCCGACAGCAGCTGCTTGGTCAGGTCCTTGTCGCTGGCGATGCTCACCGCGATGTGTCCGCTGCGGCCGGTGATCGTGGCCTGCACGCGCTGCTGGCGCGAGCCCCAGCCGAGCTGGAACAGGCTGGCGTCCTCCGACAGCCGCAGCGACGGGATGCCGCGGTCGCGCGCCGCCTCGATCACCGCCCGCGTGCTCGGGCCCAGCCCCTGGCGGGCGTGGATGCGCTTGAGCTCGTCATGCATGGACTGCACATCCACCGCCTCGTTGCGCGCCGCCGCCTCGACGATCCGCAGCGCATGCATCAGCGACTTCTCGGCCATGCCCTCGACCGCGTAGCCCATCACGATGCGGTAGTGGCGCGGCTTGTGCGGCAGCATGCGCGTCTTGCCGTAGCGCACCTCGGGGCCGGCGCGCGACTGCAGCTCGAGCGCGATGTGCTCGGCGATGTGGCCCATGTAGGTGCCCTCGCGCAACCGCTCGACGAAGCCGCCGCGGTAGCCCAGGCCGCAGTGGTGTTCCTGCAGGCCCGGCAGCCACGCCAGCAGCCGGTCGGTGAAGCCCTCGATCTCGTTGGAGGCGATCTCGTCCAGATCCTGCAGATCGACGATCGCCACCAGGCAGGGCTTGCGAGCGTAGAGGTTGGGGCCGCGCAGCAGGCGGCTGTCGACGATCTTCATGACGAATGGGCTCCCTGCTGGGTCAGGATGGAAACGATGTCCTTCAGCGCGGCCGGCACCTCGCGCGGGTCTTCGGCCGCGTCATCGCCGGACGATGCGCGCTTGACCTCGCCGTTGACGCAATAGCGCGCGCCAGCCGGCAAGAGATGCAGCTTCACGTCGATCAGCTCGAGGATCTCGCGCCGCTGCACGTTGAGGAAATTCGACGACATCTGCCGCCCGTCGATCAGCGTGACCGCGCCGTCGCCCACCACCTCGATGCCATGCGCGGGCTCGACGATGAGCGCGGTGTCCTCGTCGATGCCCACACCCAGCAGGTAGGGGTTCTGCGCCACCACAGTGAGCAGGCGGCCGAGACGCTGGCGCTCGGAGAAATGCTGGTCGATCACCACGCGCTCGACCAGCCCGAGGCCAGCCGCCAGCGCCGACATGTCCTTCTCGGGCTGCACTTCGGCCGCAGCGGTGGCGAGCATGTGCTGCGCCATCGCCGAGGCACCGGCGCTGGTGCCGGCGATGCAGCGGCCGTGTTCGTAGAAGGCCTGCTCCATCGCATCGTCGAGCGCGGTGCCGCCGATCAGGGCCAGCAGCCGCTTCTGGTCGCCGCCGGTCATGAAGATGCCGTCGGCCGCGAGGAGCCGCTGCGCGGCGGCGGGATCGTTGGCCTCTTCACGCGAGCCGACATGCAGCTGCTGGGGCTCCGCGCCGAGGTCGCGGAAGGCATGGCGATAGACCTTCCACAGTTCCTCGTCCTCGCCGCTCGCGGCGGTGAGAACCAGCACCTTGGGCCTGTCGCTGCCGCAGAGCTCGACGAAGCGGCGCAACACCCGCTTCTCGTCGTCGCGATCCTCGTTGCCACCGATGATCACGAGACGCCCGGTGCGCCGCTCCCCCGCACCGGACCTTGTCTCCTGTTGAGCCATGATTTGCAATCAAACGCAAGTGATGACAAGGTTTGTCGGGCAATGGCCGTACCCGGGAAGTGCTGTCAGGCAGGCCTGTCAGGAAAGAGGCGTTGCACCAGCGTGCGGCGGTCGAGCTGCAGCCAGTCCTTGTCGATCTCGTCGATCACGGTCTCGCTCACTTCATGGTCCATCGCCTTGCGCAGCCGGCCGAGGAAGCGCGGCGCCGCGGCGATGCGGAGCTGGCCGTAGCGGTGCTGGCGGCGTGCCTCGCTCAGGCGCTCGGCCACGCGGCGTGCGAACAGCTCGGCTTCATGGTCGAGCTTCTCTTCGCCGGCCGACGCGGTGGCATTGCCGCCCATGCGGATGTCGCCGCCGCTGCGGCGGCCATAGGCATCGCGGCGGAAGTCGGCGTTGCCGGCATGCGCGCCGGCATCGGTGAGCTCCTCCACTTCTTCGAGCTGGTGGCCGGGCTCCTTGCATTCGAGGATGCGCGCCCTTCCTTCGTCGGCCAATACGATCCACATCGAGTCCATTGCTTGCTCCTTCTGCGCTGTTGTGGCTGCTGTGGGCGCGGCAACTGCGGTGCCACCCGGCAGGCGCTGGGAATGGGGGTTGCCGCGCCAGGAACCCCGCAACCCGCGAAGAAAGGAGCACGTGATGGCAAGAGGATCCCTCACCCCTTACGGCTATGGCAGCGACCCGTTCCAGATGCTGCGCCACGAGGTGGACCAGCTGTTCGACAACATGTGGCGCGGCGGCGGACTGCCGTCTGCGCGTGGCGCTGGCGGCGCGGCCCAGGCACTCGTGCCGCACATGGACGTGAGCGAGACCGACAACGAGATCGCGATCACCGCCGACCTGCCCGGCGTGGCGCCCAACGACGTGTCGGTGATGCTGAACGACGACATCCTGACGATCAGCGGCGAGCGCAAGGCCGAGCATCAGGAAGAGCGGAAAAATTTCCATGTGATGGAGCGCTCGCACGGCACCTTCCAGCGCTCGCTGCGGCTGCCCTTCCCGGTGGACCCGAGCCAGGTGCAGGCGCACTTCGAGCATGGTGTGCTGCGCGTCACGCTGCCCAAGACGGCCGCGCAGCGGCGCAGCCAGCGCATCGAGGTGCGCACCGGCGGCACGGGTGCGTCATCGCAGCCGGCGATGCAGCCGGGCGATGACCGGTCCGCCGGACAACCCTCCGCAGAAGGCGGCCCATCGTCTGCCACCGACATCCGCCACTGAGGCGGCGGACGCGGAGGCAGTTCGCGCATCGGCGGCTATCCGCCGCCGATGCCGACGTTGACCTTGCCGCTGCCGCCGCACTCGGGGCAGCGCTGGCCCTGTGCGGTGCGGCCGCTGCCGCCGCAGGCGCGGCAGACGTTCTCGCCGATGCCCGGGGCGCCCGCCGGCGCCTCGTCGCCCGGATGGGCCGGCTGGAGCGGCGCGGCGCCCGGCGTGGGGGTGGGAGCTTCGGTGCCCGCCATCATCGAGGCCCGGCTCAATGGCGGTCGGGTTGCGATGGCGTGGAGATGTCCTTCAGCGTCTCGGCGACACGGCCCTTCTCGCCGCCGCGTTCGGCCAGGTCGCCGAGCGCGACGATGCCCACCAGCTTGTGCTCGCGGTTGACCACCGGCACGCGGCGGATCTGCACGTCGCGCATCTCGTCGAGCACGTCGTCGATGTCCTGGTCTTCGTAGCACCAGCGCACACTGGTGCTCATCACCTCGCTCACCGGCGTGCTGTCGGCCGGCTTGGCGGTGGCCACGCCGCGCACGGTGATGTCGCGGTCGGTCACCATGCCGACGAGCTTGTGGCCATCGCACACCGGCACGGCGCCGACATTGAGCTCATCCATGCACTGCGCCGCGCGCTGCAGCATGTCGTCGGGCGACACGGTGCGGACGTCTCGCGTCATCACATCGGCAATCTGGTTCATCACGGTCTCCTTCTCAGCCTGGGTTGATGAAAAAGGGCCCGTCGGACATGGGCCCGGCTGGAGAAGACCGGCAGATTTGGTGCCTGCGCGAAGCAGGCGCTGAAGGAAGGCTCAGCGAACGTCGTCGCTGCCGAAGCGCAGGCGCTGAAACAGCGCGTCGGTGGCGTGCCGCACCTCGTCGGTGGGTTCGGCGGCGGCGGCATCGCCGCGGGTGGTGGCCGCCGCGGCATCCATGCTCAGCCGCATGGCATCGAGCCGGTCGACCGCCTCGACCGCACGCGCCATCGCCTGGTCCATCATCTCGCAGACGTTGTGGAAGTCGTGCGGCGTGGCCACCGGCTGCGGCTGGGTTTCGAGCATCTGCTTGGCGGTGACCAGCAGCGTGCGCGCCTCGCTCGACATCTGGCGCACATGGTGGCCCAGGCGCTCGGCGGTTTGATAGAGGCTGAACACCTCGGTGTCGATCAGGCCGGAGCCGTCGGCCGCCGGCTCGGTGGCGAGCCGGGCGCGGCCCAGCACCGTGAGGGCCCTCGCCGCATCCATCATCACCGCGACATCACGCGCCCTTTCGGCGGCATGGGCGAACAGTTCGATCACGGTGGGCTTCATGGGGGCACGTCCTTTCGGGAGGCAGCTTAACCCCGGGCGCAGGCAAGTCCTATGCCCTATCTGGGTGGTTGCGCCAGGCCTCGACGAAAGCCCGCGCCCGGGCGCGCAGGTCGCCCAGCGACACCCCGGGCTTGTAGAGCGCACTGCCGATGCCGAAGCCGGTGGCGCCCGCCGCGCGCCAGCGGACGAAGCTCTCGGGCGTGATGCCGCCCACCGGCCACAACGGCGTGCCGGGCGGCAGCACGGTGGCCAGTGCCTGCAGGCCGGCCGGCGCCATCGCCTCGGCCGGAAATAGCTTCAGCGCATGGGCGCCGGTGCGCAGTGCGGTGAAGGCCTCGGTAGCGGTGAAGACCCCGGGGGCCGAATACAGGCCCAGTTCGCGGGTGCGCGCGATCACCGCGGTGTCGCAGTGCGGCGAGATGATCAGCCGGCCGCCGGCGGCCGCCACCTGGTCGACCTGCTCCGCGCTGACGACGGTGCCGGCGCCCACCAGCGCACCGGCCGGCGCCATGCGCCGCAGCACCTCGATGCTCTGCAGCGCACCGGGCCGGTTCAGCGGCACCTCGAGCGTGCGGAAGCCAGCGTCGAACAGCACCTGGCCTACATCCGCCGCCTGTTCGGGCGGCAGCCCGCGCAGGATCGCGACCAGCGGCGGGTCGGGCAACGAGATCGCGGGGCTCATTGGAAACCTCCCTGCTCGCGCAAGGCCTGCCACGCCGCCAGCTGCACCGCCTCGACGTCCATCACGGCGACCGTTTCGCCGAGCTGCTTCGCGCAGGCCGCGTGGTGGGCCGCCAGCCGCGGGTCGCCGATCACGCGGATCGGCGCGGCCGGCCGCTCGGGCAGTTGCGCCAGATCCTTCCACTCGGCACCGATCAGCAGCCCGCTGACATAGGCCGACGCCGCCACCGCCGACAGCGCGCCGGTGACCACCCGGGCCCGTGCGCCGAACAGCGAATGGCTCAGCGCGAACTGGCCGACATCGGCCACGCCTCGCGAAAACATCTGCGGGTCGGCGCCGGCGTCGCCGGCCTGCATCATCGCGGCCAGCGTGCCCTTCTCGCGCAGCAACGCATACAGCTCGCCGGTCATGTAGGTGCGCAGCCAGCGCACGCGGCCGTCGCGCAGCTCCACCCACTTGCTGTGGGTGCCGGGCAGCACATAGAGCCCGTCGGACGCCTCGGGGCCGAGCAGCTGCAGCGCGCCGAGCAGCTGCACCTCCTCGCCGCGCATCACGTCGACCTCGCCATCGGCGCCCTGCCAGCGGCAGCCCGGCACGATGAAGCAGCGGCGCCCAGCCGGCGCATCGCGCACCGGCACCAGCTGGCGGCCGAGCTGCGTGAGCGGCGTGGCGGCATCCACGTAGGGCACCTCCTGCCAGCCGATGGCCGCGCCGACCATGCCCGACATCACCACCGGCACCGACGCATCCGCCTGCGGCCAGCCGCGCAGCAGCGCGGCCAGCGATTCCTTGAAGCGGCCGGCGCAGGCCAGCGTGCCGTCGGCATCGCTCTGCTGCGCCAGCACGCGGCCCTGCGCATCGAGCAGCGTGGCACGGCGATGCGTCGTGCCCCAGTCGATGCCGATGAAGCTGCCGCTCATGCGATCACTTGTTCTTGTTGTAGACGTCAACGAACACCGCCGCCAGCAGCACCAGGCCCTTGATGACCTGCTGGTAGTCGATGCCGATGCCGAGGATGGACATGCCGTTGTTCATCACGCCCATCACGAAGGCGCCGATCACCGCGCCCATCACCTTGCCGACGCCGCCCGAGGCCGAGGCGCCGCCGATGAAGCAGGCCGCGATCACGTCGAGCTCGAAGCCCAGGCCCGCCTTCGGCGTGGCGGTGTTGAGCCGCGCCGCGAACACCAGGCCCGCCAGCGCCGCCAGCACGCCCATGTTGACGAAGGTGTAGAAGCTCAGCCGGTCGGTCTTGATGCCCGACAGCCGCGCCGCCTTCTCGTTGCCGCCCAGCGCGTAGATGCGCCGGCCGATCGTCGTGCGGTTGGTGACGAAGTCGTACACCAGCATCAGCACGAACATCACGATCAGCACGTTGGGCAGCCCCTTGTACGACGACATCAGGTAGGCCAGGAACACGATCGCGGCCGCGAGGAAGCCGTTCTTCAGGATGAAGAAGAGGTAGGGCTCGTCTTCCATGCCGTGCTGCAGCCGGTTGGCGCGCTCGCGCAGCTTGGAGACGATCAGCGCCACCGCCACCACCACGCCGAGCAGCAGCGAGGTCCAGCGCAGCTCGGCGCCGTCGAACACATCGGGGATGAAGCCGGAGCTCAGCATCTGGAAGGCCTGCGGGAAGGGCCCGATCGACTGGCCCTGCAGCAGCGCCAGCGCCAGGCCCTTGAACACCAGCATGCCGGCCAGCGTGACGATGAACGACGGGATCTTGAAGAACGCGACGAACCAGCCCTGGGCCGCACCGATGATGGCGCCGGCCAGCAGGCTGACGACGATGGTCGGCACGAAATGCCAGCCGTAGCGCACCATCAGCACGGCCGCGAGGGCGCCGATGAAGCCGCAGACCGAGCCCACCGACAGGTCGATGTGGCCGGCCACGATGACCAGCAGCATGCCCAGCGCCATGATGACGATGTAGCTGTTCTGCAGGACGAGGTTGGTGAGGTTCAGCGGCTTGAGCAGCGTGCCGTCGGTCATCACCTGGAAGAACGCCATGATCGCGATCAGCGACAGCAGCATGCCGTAGTCGCGCAGGTGGGTCTTCAGGAAACCGAGCGAGGGCTTCAAGGGCTGGGGGGCGGCGGCACCCGCCGCGGTGAGTTCTTGGGCCATGTTAGTGGGCTCCGGCCAGCGCAGGCTCGGGTGTTTTCTCCGAGGCCTTGACGATGGCACGCATGATCTTTTCCTGCGAGGCTTCGGCGGCCGGCATCTCGGCCACGAAGCGCCCTTCGTTCATCACGTAGATCCGGTCGGACATGCCGAGCAGTTCGGGCATCTCGGACGAGATCATCACGATGCATTTGCCCTCGGCGGCGAGCGCGGCCATGATCGAGTAGATCTCGTACTTGGCGCCCACGTCGATGCCGCGCGTGGGCTCGTCGAGGATCAGCACCTCGGGCTGCGAGAACAGCCACTTGCCGAGCACGACCTTCTGCTGGTTGCCGCCGGAGAGGTTGACCACCCGCTGGTACACGTCGGCACAGCGGATGTTGAGCTTGCGGCGGTAGTCGGCCGCCACCGCGTATTCGCGGCCGGGGTCGATCACGCCGTTCTTCGACACGCCCTTCAGGTGCGCGAGGCTGATGTTGCGCTGGATCTCGTCTTCGAGCACCAGCCCCAGGCCCTTGCGGTCCTCCGTGACGTAGGCGATACCGTGGCGGATGGCCTTCTGCACCGTGCCGGTGTCGATGGCCTTGCCGTGCAGCCGCACCTCGCCACTGATGCGCTGGCCGTAGGAGCGGCCGAACAGGCTCATCGCCAGCTCGGTGCGTCCGGCCCCCATCAGCCCCGCGATGCCGACGATCTCGCCGCGCCGCACGTGCAGGTTCACGCGCTTGACGACCTGGCGCTCGGCATGGATAGGGTGGTGCACCGTCCAGTCCTTCAGCTCGAACACCGTCTCGCCGATCTGCGGCGTGCGCCTGGGGTAGCGGTCGGCCAGCTCGCGGCCCACCATGTGGCGGATGATGCGGTCTTCGCTCACCGCCTCGGCCCGGCAGTCCAGCGTGTCGACGGTGGAGCCGTCGCGCAGGATGGTGATCGAGTCGGCCACCTTGGAGATCTCGTTGAGCTTGTGCGAGATCAGGATCGACGAGATGCCCTGGCGCTTGAACTCCAGCAGCAGCTCCAGCAGGGCATCGCTGTCGCTCTCGTTCAGGCTCGCGGTGGGCTCGTCGAGGATCAGCAGCTTGACCTGCTTCGACAAGGCCTTGGCGATCTCCACCAGCTGCTGCTTGCCGACGCCCAGGTGCGTGACCAGCGTGTCGGGCGATTCCTTCAGCCCCACCTTGGCGAGCAGCTCCTTCGTCTTGCGAAAGGCGGTGCCCCAGTCGATCACGCCGCGGGTGGCGGGCTCGTTGCCGAGAAAGATGTTCTCGGCGATCGACAGCAGCGGCACCAGCGCCAGCTCCTGGTGGATGATGATGATGCCCAGGTGCTCGCTGTCGGCGATGTCGCCGAACTCGCGCACCTGGCCTTCGAAGCGGATCTCGCCCGAATAGCTGCCGTGCGGATACACGCCGCTCAGCACCTTCATCAGGGTCGACTTGCCGGCGCCGTTTTCGCCGACCACGGCATGGATCTCGCCACGCCGCACCGTGAGGTTCACGTTGTCCAGCGCGACGACGCCGGGAAATGTCTTGCGGATGCCCCGCATCTCGAGAATGGCGTCCATCGCGCTGGCTCCAGGCTTACTTGACCTGGCTTTCCTTGTAGTAGCCGCTGTCGATCAGCACCTTCTTCCAGTTCGTGGTGTCCACGGCCACCGGCTTCAGCAGGTACGAGGGCACCACCTTGACGCCGTTGTTGTAGGTCTTGGTGTCGTTGATCACCGGCTGCTTGCCGCTGCCCACCGCATCGACCAGGTCGGCCGTGACCTTGGCCAGTTCACGCGTGTCCTTGAACACGGTGGAGCTCTGCTCGCCGGCGAGGATGGACTTCACCGAGGGAATCTCGGCGTCCTGGCCGGTCACCACCGGCATCGGCTGCTTCGGCGTGCCGTAGCCCACGCCCTTGAGCGACGACAGGATGCCGATCGACAGGCCGTCGTACGGGCTCAGCACCGCATCGACGCGGGCGTTGCTGTAGTAGGCCGACAGCAGGTTGTCCATGCGGGCCTGGGCCACCGCGCCGTCCCAGCGCAGCGTGCCGACCTTGTCCATGCCCATCTGCTTGGAGCGCACCACCAGCTTGCCGCTCTTGATGTACGGATCGAGCACCGACATCGCGCCGTTGTAGAAGAAGAAGGCGTTGTTGTCGTCCGGCGAGCCGCCGAACAGCTCGATGTTGAACGGGCCCTTGCCCTGCTTCAGGCCCAGCTTGTCGACGATGGAGTTGGCCTGCAGCACGCCGACCTGGAAGTTGTCGAAGGTGGTGTAGTAGTCGACGTTCTTCGAACCCTTGATCAGGCGGTCGTAGGCGATGACCTTGATGCCCTTGTCGTGCGCCTTCTGCAGCACGTCGGTCAGCGTGGTGCCGTCGATCGACGCGATCACCAGCACCTTGGCGCCCTTGGTGATCATGTTCTCGATCTGCGCCAGCTGGTTGGGGATGTCGTCCTCGGCGTACTGCAGGTCGGTCTTGTAGCCGCGCTCGTTGAAGATCTTGACCATGTTGTCGCCGTCGGCGATCCAGCGGGCCGACGACTTGGTGGGCATCGAGATGCCGATCGGACCCTTGCTCTGCGCGAACGCCGGCTGCGCCAGCGCGGCGACGCCCAGCGCCAGCGTCGCCATCATCGTCTTGATCATCTTCACGTCATGTCTCCTAGGGGGAATTGCGTGTGTCGTCTCACGCGTTGGTGTAGGCCGTTTTCACGGTGGTGTAGAACTCTGCGGCGTAGCGCCCCTGCTCCCTCGGGCCGTAGCTCGAACCTTTGCGACCGCCGAAGGGCACGTGGTAGTCCACGCCGGCCGTCGGCAGGTTGACCATGGCCATGCCCACGTTGGCATGGCGCTTGAAATGCGTGGCGTGCTTCAGCGAGGTGGTGCAGATGCCGGCGCACAGGCCGAACGGCGTGTCGTTGGCCAGCGCGAGCGCATGCTCGTAGTCGCTGGCGCGGATCACGCAGGCCACCGGGCCGAAGATCTCCTCGCGCGCGATGCGGTGCTGCGGCTCGGCGAGGAACAGCGCCGGGCTCATGTAGTGGCCCTTGGTCTCGCGCTGCAGGCGCTCGCCGCCGCACAGCCACTCGGCACCCTCGCGGCGGCCGATCTCCACGTAGCTGAGGTCCTGCTCCAGCTGCGCTTC
Organism: uncultured bacterium; assembly: GCA_966212505.1. Taxonomy (GTDB): domain Bacteria; phylum Pseudomonadota; class Gammaproteobacteria; order Burkholderiales; family Burkholderiaceae_C; genus CAMLIZ01. The sequence goes on along the minus strand of CBIHRS010000024.1, from coordinate 8,457 downwards.
GCTGACCACCGGGCCGATCTCGGTGCCGCGCTTGAGCGCGTTGTCGACCACCAGCGACTGCGTGCGGTCGCGCATCGCGCGGATGAAGCGGTCGTAGATGCCGCCCTGCACGATGATGCGGCTCGATGCCGTGCAGCGCTGGCCGGTGGAGAAATAGGCACCCTGCACCGCGCAATCCACCGCGCGGTCGAGGTCGGCGTCGTCCAGCACCACCAGCGGGTTCTTGCCGCCCATCTCGAGCTGCACCTTGGCGCGGCGCGCCATCGCGGCCTTCAGGATGCCCTCGCCCACGCCCACCGAGCCGGTGAAGCTGATGGCATCGACCAGCGCACTCTCGACGATGGTCTGGCCCACCATGCGGCCGCTGCCCATCACGAGGTTGAACACGCCGGCCGGCAGGCCCGAGCGGCTGATGATCTCGGCCAGCGCCGCGCCGCAGGCCGGCACCAGCTCGGCCGGCTTGAACACCACCGTGTTGCCGTAGGCCAGCGCCGGCGCGATCTTCCAGGCGGGAATCGCGAGCGGGAAGTTCCACGGCGCGATCAGGCCGACCACGCCCACCGGCTCACGCGTGATCTCCACGTCGACGCCCGGGCGCACCGAGGCCAGCTTCTCGCCCGCGATGCGCAGCGCCTCGCCGGCGAAGAACTTGAAGATCTGGCCGGCACGCGCCGTTTCGCCCACGGCCTCGGGCAAGGTCTTGCCCTCCTCGCGCGCCAGCAGCCGGCCCAGCTCGTCCTTGCGCGCCAGGATCTCGCTGCCGATGAAGTCCAGCACCTCGAAGCGGCGCTGTGGCGTGCTCTCGGCCCACGAGGCGCGGGCATCGGCCGCGGCGCGGATGGCCTCTTCGGTCTGCGCCGCATCGGCGCGCGCGAACTCGCCCACCACATCGGACAGGTCCGACGGGTTGTCGCTGGTGCCGATGGTCACGCCGGTGACCCAGCGGCCGTTGATGTAGTTCTTGAAGGTCTGCGTCATGTCGGATCGTGTCAAAGGGCCTGCACACCGCCGTAGCGGAAGTCGGCGGGCGCCGCCACCAGCGGGTTGATCAGCGGCGCGCCCAGCGCCGGTAGCTCGATCTCGAAGCGGTCGCCGGGCTCCACGCGCACGCCGTCGGCGAAGCTCAGCGTGGCGGTGCCGAAGAAGTGCAGGTGCACGTCGCCCGGGCGGCGGTGCGCGTCGTACTTGAAGTGGTGGTACTCGAGGTTGGCGATCGAGTGGCACATGTTGGCCTCGCCGGTGGCGAAGGGCTTCTCCCACAGCAGCGTGTCGCCGCGGCGGATGCGGCTGGTGCCGCGCAGGTCGGCCGGCAGCGGGCCGGTGCGCAGCTCGGGCCCGATCGCGCAGGCGCGCAGCTTCGAATGCGCGAGCAGCAGGTAGTTCTGGCGCTCGGTCACATGGTCGGAGAACTCATTGCCGATCGCGAAGCCGAGGCGATGCGGCGTGCCGCCGGGGCCGATCACGTACAGGCCCACCAGCTCCGGCTCCTCGCCGGCATCGAACGCGAAGGACGGCGAGCGCAGCGGCTCGCCCGGCGCCGCGACGATGTGGCCGTTGCCCTTGTAGAACCACTCGGGCTGGGTGCCGGGCTCGCCGTTGTGCGGCTGTCCGCCTTCGAGCCCGGCCTTGAACATGCGCATGGAATCCGACAGCTGCGATTCGTCGCCCGCGAGCTTCTGGTGCATCGCATCGCGCGCCGAAGCGCTGCCCAGGTGCGTGAGGCCGGTGCCGGTGACGAGGCAATGCGACGGGTCAGGATGGGTCAGCGGGCTCAGCACGCGGCCGGCGTCGAGCAGATCCATATAGCTCGCGTCGGTCTTGTCGCCCAGCGCGCCTTCGGCGAGCTCGTCGATCGAACGGCCGAGCGTGATCGCGGCGGTGGCCAGCAGGTACATCGACTCGATGCCGATCAGCTTGCGCACCGGCTCCTGCAGCGAGCCGGCCTGGCCCACCCGCAGCTCGCCGCGCTCGTCTAGAAATTGAATCAGCCGCATCGCCACGTCTCCTCTGGTTGGGCGGGATGGTAAGGAGCCGACCGATAACTTTCTAATAGATTTTTGGCCTGAATCAATATACGATTTTGGATATCACTCACTGCCCTTGCGATGGCCACCAACTACACGCACTGGTTCATCCGTGCCCGCCTCAAGACGCGCCAGCTGCTGCTGCTGGTGGCGATGGAGGAGGAAGGCAACATCCACCGCGCGGCCCAGGTGCTCAACATGACGCAGCCGGCCGCCTCCAAGCTGCTGAAGGACCTGGAGGACATGCTGGGCGTGCAGCTGTTCGACCGGCTGCCGCGCGGCATGCGGCCCACCTGGTATGGCGAAACCATGATCCGCCACGCCCGCATGGCGCTGGCCAGCCTGAGCCAGGCACACGACGAGATCGAATCATTGAAGGCCGGCCGCTTCGGCCAAGTGAGCATCGGCGCGATCACCGCACCGGGCATGACGCTGCTGCCGCCGGCGGTGGCGCTGGTGAAGCAGGAGCACCCCAGCCTGCGCGTCTCGTTGCAGATCGAGACCAGCGACGTGCTGATGGAGCGCCTGGCCCAGGGCAAGCTCGACATGGTGATCGGCCGCCTGTTCGAGCGGCACGACAAGAGCGACCTGCGCTACGAGGCGCTGGTCGAGGAGCCGGTGTCGGCGATCGCGCGGCCAGGGCATCCGCTGCTGGGCGTGCCGCGGCTGGGCCTGCGCGACGTGGTCAACGCGGGCTGGATCGTCTCGCCCGCCGGCAGCGTGCTGCGCCACCGCTTCGACCTGATGTTCCAGGAAGAAGGCCTGGAGGCGCCGACCAATGTGATCGAGACCACGGCGCTGCTGTTCATGACCAAGATGCTGCAGCAGAGCGACCTGCTGGCCGTGGTGGCCACCGACGTGGCGCGTTATTACGCCGAGCACGGCCTGGTGTCGCTGCTGCCGATCGCGCTGCCGTGCAAGATGGACGCCTTCGGCCTGATCACCCGCAGCGACCGGCTGCTGTCGCCGGCCGCCAAGGTGATGCTGCGGGCGCTGAAGAGCACCGCGCTCACGGTCTACGGCACGCAGCTCGACATCAACGGATTGGAATAGTCCGACGAGCCCGGCGCCGGGCCGCCCCAAGGCGGGCTTGGACCCTCTCGGAGGGTGGCCGAGGTACCCCTCGGCCGGGTGCTCTATGACCAGCCCGCGTCCACCTTGAATTCCTGCGCCGTGCACATGCGGCTGTCGTCGGCCGCGAGGAACAGCACCATGCGCGCGATGTCGTCGGGCTGCAGCTTGTCAGGCAGGCACTGGTTGCGCTTGAGCGCCTGCTCGCCCTCGGCATCGAGCCACAGCTTCACCTGCCGCTCGGTCATCACCCAGCCGGGCGACACGGTGTTGATGCGGATGCGGTGCTGCCCCAGCTCGGAGGCCAGCCCGCGCGTGAGCCCGTTGACCGACGACTTGGCAATCGCATAGCAGGGGTAGCCGCCGCTCTTGGTCTGCCAGCCGGTGGAGCCCAGGTTGACGATCGAGCCGAAGCCCAGCCGCTTCATGCCCGGCACCACCGCCTGGATCGCAAAGAACGCCGGCCGCTCGTTGATCGCCATGCGCTGGTCCCAGTAGTCGGGCGTCACCGATTCGAGCGAATGCCGGTCGTCGCTGGCCACGTTGTTCACCAGCGCATGGAAGTCGCCCAGCGCCGCGGCCGCATCGCCGATCGCACGCTGCAGCGCCGCCACTTCGCGCACGTCGCAGGCGCGCCACCACGGCTTGGGCAGGCTGGCCGTCGCCACGCGCTCCGCGAGCGCCGCGCTGGCGGCCTCGGCGATGTCGATGAAGGCCACCTGCGCACCCTGCGCGGCAAAGGCCTCGACCATCGCGGCGCCGATGCCGGAGCCGCCGCCGGTGATGAAGACGCGGCGGCCATGCAGGCTCGGAAAGAGGGCCGGCGCGAAGCCGGCGGGGGATGTGCTCATCGCATTCCTTGCTGATATATCCAATTAGATATCTGAGACGACGATTTCTTTATTTTTCTATTATCAGTGTCCAACGATACGATCCGCCGCGTCAAGGGCCGAGCACGGCCATCCCATTCGAAGGAGCAACCGCATGGAGTCGAAGAAGCCGTTTCGCCGCAGCCAGGCCTGGTTCGGGCGCAACGACCGCGACGGTTTCGTCCACCGCAGCTGGATCAAGAACCAGGGCTATCCGCACGACCTGCTCGACGGCCGCCCGGTCATCGGCATCTGCAACACCTGGAGCGAGCTGACGCCCTGCAACGGCCATTTCCGCGAGCTGGCCGAGTTCGTCAAGCGCGGCGTCTACGAGGCCGGCGGCTTCCCGCTCGAGTTTCCGGTGATGTCGCTCGGCGAGACCCAGCTGCGGCCCACCGCGATGCTGTTCCGCAACCTCGCGAGCATGGACGTCGAAGAGTCCATCCGCGGCAACCCGATCGACGGCGTCGTGCTGCTGATGGGCTGCGACAAGACCACGCCCGCGCTGCTGATGGGCGCGGCCAGCTGTGACCTGCCGACCATCGGCCTCTCGGGCGGCCCGATGCTCAACGGCAAGTTCCGCGGCAAGGACGTCGGCTCCGGCACCGGCGTGTGGCAGATGAGCGAGATGGTGCGCGCCGGCGAGATGACGATGGACGAGTTCACGCAGGCCGAGAGCTGCATGCACCGCTCCAAGGGCAGCTGCATGACGATGGGCACCGCCTCCACGATGGCCTCGATGGTCGAGGCGCTGGGCATGGCCCTGCCCGAGAACGCCGCGATCCCCGCGGCCGACACGCGGCGCAACCGCCTCGCCCAGCTCACCGGCCGCCGCATCGTCGAGATGGTGAAGGAAGACCTGCGCATGTCGAAGATCCTGACGCGCCAGGCCTTCGAGAACGCGATCCGCACCAATGCCGCGATCGGCGGCTCCACCAACGCGGTGATCCACCTGCTGGCCGTGGCCGGCCGCATCGGCGTCGACCTGAAGCTCGACGACTGGGACAAGCTGGGCGCCGAGATCCCGTGCCTCGTGAACCTGCAGCCTTCGGGCAAGTTCCTGATGGAGGACTTCTTCTACGCCGGCGGCCTGCCGGTGGTGCTGCGCGAGATCCAGCACCTGCTGCACAAAGACGCGCTCACGGTCAACGGCAGGACGCTGGGCGAGAACATCGCCGATGCGCGCTGCTGGAACCCCGAAGTGATCCGCACCTTCGAAGAGCCCTTCAAGCCCGCCGCCGGCATCGCGGTGCTCAAGGGCAACCTCGCGCCGAACGGCGCGGTGATCAAGCCCTCGGCCGCATCGCCGCACCTGCTGAAGCACCGCGGCCGCGCGGTGGTGTTCGAGACCATCGAGGAGTTCCACGCCCGCATCGACGACGAGAACCTCGACATCGACGAACACTGCGTGATGGTGCTGAAGAACTGCGGCCCGCGCGGCTATCCCGGCATGGCCGAGGTGGGCAACATGCCGCTGCCGCCCAAGGTGCTGCGCAAGGGCATCACCGACATGGTCCGCATCTCGGATGCGCGCATGAGCGGCACCGCCTACGGCACCGTGGTGCTGCACACCTCGCCCGAGGCCGCCGCCGGCGGACCGCTGGCGCTGGTGAAGAACGGCGACATCATCGAGCTCGACGTGTCCGCGCGCCGCCTGCACCTCGAGGTGAGCGACGAAGAGCTCGCGCGGCGCCGCGCCGACTGGCAGCCGCCCGAAGCGCCCAAGCGCGGCTGGTACAAGCTGTACGTCGACCACGTGCAGCAGGCCCACCTCGGCGCCGACCTCGACTTCCTGGTGGGCAGCAGCGGCGCCGGCGTGCCGCGCGACTCGCACTGATGGCGCAGTGACGCCGCGCTGATACGCTCGCCCCCATGGCCACCGCACCGAAACTCCTTTCCGCGCCGCGTTGCGTGTGGCCCGCGGGCGCCACGCTCGGCGAAGGCACCTGCTGGTCCACGCGCGAAGAGGCGCTGTACTGGGTCGACATCCTCGAGCACCGGCTCTGCCGCTACCGGCCGGCCGACGGCGAGCGGCGCGAGTGGCGCTTCGACGAGACCATCAGCGCGGTGGCCGAGCGCCGGCACCTGCCCGGCCTGGCGATCACGCTGCGCCGCGGGCTCGCAGTGTTCGACCCCGAGAGCGGACGGCTCGTGCGCCTGCACGAGCCCGAACCCGAGCGCGAGGGCAACCGCTTCAACGACGGCAAGTGCGATGCGCAAGGCCGCTTCTGGGGCGGCACGATGGACTTCGGCTGCGAGGCGCCCACCGGCGCGCTCTATCGCTTCGATGCTGCCGGCCAGGCCACGCGCGTGTTCGATGCGCGATTTCCCGTCACCAACGGCCCCACCTGGTCGGCCGACGGCCGCACGATGTTCTTCAACGACACCGCCCATCGGCAGGTGCATGCGTTCGACTTCGAGCCCGAGTCGGGCGACATCGCGAACCAGCGGCCGTGGCTACGCTTTGCGGACGACGACGGCTACCCTGATGGCATGACCACCGATGCCGACGGCCGGATCTGGATCGCGCACTGGGGCGCGGCCTGCGTGACCTGCCACGACCCCGACACGGCGCAAGAGCTGCTGCGGGTACCGCTGCCGACCGATCACATCACGAACATGGCGTTCGGCGGGCCGGAACTGAAGACGCTGTTCATCACCAGCGCCTGCTTCGGGCTCGATGAGGCCCGGCGTGCAGCCCAGCCCTTGGCGGGCGGGCTGTTCGCGGTGGAGACCACCGCCACAGGCAAGCCTGCGAATCTCTACGCAGGCTAGCCTGATCAGGCCTCTTACTTCTTGGCCTTCTTCGCGGCCGGCTTGGCGGCCTTCTTCGCGGGAGCGGCAGCGCCGGCCTTGGCGGCCTTGCGTGCAGCGGCCTTCGGATCGACGGCGGCCTTGAAGGCGGAACCGGCCGTGAACTTGGGCAGCTTCACCGCGGCGATCTTGATCTTGTCGCCGGTGGCCGGGTTGCGGCCGGTGCGGGCAGCACGGGCGGTCTGCTTGAAGGAGCCGAAGCCCGGCAGCGTGACGGTGCCGCCCTTCTTGACGGTGGTGACCACGGCGTCCAGGACGGTGGCGAGCACGCGGCCCGCTTCGGCCTTGCTCAGGCCATGTTGTGCTGCCAGCAGTTCGATCAGTTCAACGCGATTCATTGAGTGTGTTTTCAACGACGCCCGGAATTTGGGCGCCGCGATTGTGCCTGCAGTGCAAGGCTTTTTCGACCACTCAACGCAAAACAGGCCCGCGATGCGGCTGCAACGTGGCCAGATCGAGGAATGTGAAATACCCGCCCGGCCGCCATCCGCCGGTATCGATGAAGTGGACATTGCCCATCACCGCCGCCGTGCGGATCGTCATGTGGCCGTGCACCACCGCCTGCACGTTGCGCACCTTGCCGGTGTAGCCGTAGCGGTAGCGGTCGATCGACCAGAGGCAGCAATCGCCGACGCGGCCCTCATGGTCGATCGTGGCCCAGGGCACCGCGTGCATCTCGTCCCAGTCATCGAAAGGGCAGTCGGCATGCACCAGGCCCACCGGCCCCGCCGGCGTCTCGACCTCGGCGGCCAGCGGCAGCGCGGCCAGCCGCTCGCCGATGCGCCGCTGCTCGTCTTGGGGCAGATCATCGAGCCAGTCGCCGCCATGCATGCGGTAGTCGACATGCGCATAGGGGTCGCCCAGCGCGGCGCGCCAGATCATGAAGTCGTGGTTGCCGCTGATCGCGTGGAACCAGGGCTGGTCGAGCCACTGCAGCACCTCGTGCGATTCATCGCCCCGGTCGACCAGGTCGCCGAGCGAGAACAGCCGGTCGACCGCCGGATCGAAGCCGATGGCCTCGAGCGAACGGCGCAGGTGGGAGTAGGCGCCGTGGATGTCGCCGACGGCGAAGTCCCGGCCGGCGGTGTTGAGAGAAAAGCGTTTCACCGGGTCGCTCAGCCGGGAATCACCGGCTCCACCAGCGTGGCCAGCTGCATGAGCGACTCCTGCCAGCCTAGGTAGCACATCTCGACGGGGATCATTTCCGGCAGGCCTTCCTGCACGATGCTCACATCGGTGCCGCACGACACCGGCGTGAGGACCACGGTCGTCACCATCTCGCCGGGCAGGTTGGGATCGTCGAACTTGTCGGTGTAGCGGATGCGCTGGTTCGGCACCAGCTCCAGGTATTCGCCGCCGAACGAATGGCCGTTGCCGGTGCCGAAGTTGGTGAACGACATGCGGAAGGTGCCGCCCACCCGGGCTTCCATGTGATGCACCTGGCAGGTGAACCCATACGGCGGCAGCCACTTGGCCATGGCCTGCGGCTCGAGGAACGCGCGGTAGACCCGCTCCGGCGAAGCGCGGAGAACACGGTGAAGGCGGACCTGGTTGGTAGGCATGTCGTCACTCCTGAGGCAAGGGGTTGAACAGGCTGCCGATCATGACATCGATGGGCACAGCATCACGACGGACGCAGGCGCCCCACCGCCTGGCTCACCCATCGCTGCCCGCTCACC
>CBIHRS010000023.1:0-70094 GCA_966212505.1 uncultured bacterium | reverse complement strand
GTCAGGCTACTATTTAAAACCCCCGCTCAGGTAACCTGGCGGGGGTTTTGCTTTTGGGGTTTCTCATTTGGGCTAGCTCAAGCGAGGTAGTGTCACGTTGGCAATCAACCCGCTACCTGGATGATTTGCAAACTGCAGCTGACCGCCAAGAGCTTCGATCACATTGCGCGCAATTCCCAAACCCAGGCCCATCCCATCTTTGCGGGTATTGAGGCCATGCTCGAGTCGTAGATAGGGTTGTCCGAGTTGTTCCAGGGCCGCTTCTGGTACGCCGGGGCCGTGATCGCGAATCGTGATGACTACTCCGCTTTCTTGCTCTCTGACGGTGATTTCGGCACGCTGCCCATATTGAATGGCGTTGTCGAGAAGATTCGTCAAGGCTCGTTTGAGCGCCAAAGGCTTGGCTCGAACAATCGTTGGCGGGCTGTCGAGCATTGCTTCATGCTTGCTGAGTTGGATATCCCTCACCATCCGCTCCAGCAATTGGTCCAGCCTCACGTCGACGATGTTTTCGTGAATGGCGGCATCCTTCACGCTTTGCAATGCGCTCTTGACCATCATGTCGAGGTCGTCGAGGTCTTCCTGGAAGTCGGCTCGCATGCTCTCGTCATCGATCAGCTCAGTGCGCAGCATCAGTCGGGTGATCGGAGTTCGCAGGTCGTGCGAAATGGAAGCGAACAGGCGTTCGCGGTCTGCGAGATAGCGCTGTATCCGCTCTTGCATTGCATTGAAGGCCTCTGTGGTGCGACGTACTTCGCGAGTGCCGGAAACCGGCAGAGGGTCGGCAGCGCTTCCGTGGCCGAACGATTGAGCCGCACCGCCAAGTCGTGCGAGCGGGCGCGTCAACGTACGCACAACGGCGATCGAGAGCAGCAAAACGGCAATGAGCGTGATTGCCTGCGGCAACAAGCGATCCAGCGTGTAGGGGTCGGCATTGTCGAGAAAGTACGGATCCGGCATCGCCGACGCGAGGTACAGCCACGCACCTGATTCGATTTCGGCCTGAACGACCACCACCGGTGCCGGCCGGGAGGGGTTGAGCAGGGCGGGATCCAACCACGCTTCCGGCAGCTCCTGCAATTGCACGCCTTCAGGTGACACGGCAAGGTGTTGTGGCCAGGCAAGAAAAACCTGCGGTGGCTTATCCAGCGCCACGCGCTGGCGGAGCACGGCGGCAACGGTGTTCGACACTAGCTCGGCGATCGGTTCGTGGCGAATGGGATCGACGCTCACCTTCTCGTGGTTGACGAACACGAAGAACCGCGTGCCTCCCATGGTGCGCAACTGCTCGATCAACAAGGGTCGATAGTTCACGGGTAATTCGCGGAACGATCGGATCGCGCCGGCTGCACCTGTCGCCAAGTGCTCGGCGGCCTGCTGAGCTTCGAGGCGGGCGCGGGTGCGCAGCTGCTGCGCCCACAGCGCATTGGTGACCAACTGGGCGACGAGAACGCCGAGCACCATGACCAGCGTGAAGCGGCCCTGCAACGTATCGCCAAAAAAAACGGACAGCTGGTGCCACCCCCTGTACCAGGACGATGCAGCCCTTGTGGTCGCCGGCGTGCCGTGCAAAGCGACGGGCGGGTCCGCATCCACCACCTTGTCAGGGCTCATTGCTGAGCTCGACCGTGGTGGCGAGCACATAGCCGGTGCCTCTGACCGTCTTGATCAGGCTTGGCTGCTTTCCGTCGTCCTTCAGTCGTTGACGGAGACGGCTGACCTGCACATCGAGCGCGCGATCGAGGGGGCCGAGATCCCGGCCGCGAGTGGCTTCAGCGAGCCGGTTGCGATCCATGACCTGGCCCGGGTGGTCGAGCAACAGTTTCAGCAACTGGAAGTCCATGCCGGTGAGCGGCGAAGGCTCCTCGCCCGGCGCGATCAGCACCCGTTCGAGCGTGTCGAGCACGAAGCCGTGAAAGCGGTAGTAGCGGGTGGGGGCCGAGCCGCCGAGGCCCGAACGCCGATGGATGGCCTTGATGCGCGCGAGCAGTTCGCGGGGATTGAAGGGCTTGCCGACATAGTCGTCGGCGCCGAGCTCGAGCCCGACGATGCGATCGGTGTCGTCGGCGCTGGCGGTGAGCATGATCACCGGCACATCGGACCGGCGCCGCACCTCCTGGCAAAGCACGAAGCCATCGGTGTCGGGCAGCATCACATCGAGCACGCACAGGCTGAGTTCATTGCGACGGCGCTCGAACTCGGCGAGAAAGCTGGCGCCGTCGTGCGCGAGCTCCACGTCGTACTGGTTCTTCTCCAGATAGGTCTTGAGCAACAGGCGGATCTTCTGGTCGTCGTCGACGACGAGGATGGTGCGTTTCATGGCGCAGTGGTCGTGCTGTAGTTCTTGCGCGTCAGGGCGCGCAGCAGTGTGGCGAGCCGATGCTGGGTCGTACTCGTGGTCTGGTTGCCGTCGACCGCATAGCGATGCACTGCGCCGACGATCACGTCCTTCAGGGTTTCGTCCACGGCCATGCGGTGAGTGAGGCTCGGGACGCGCTGGACCTCCGATCGCGAGAAGCTTCGCCATGACTCGCGGCCGCAGCCATCGAGCGCCTCGGGATCGATGTCGGTGCGGGCGGGGACGGAACCCTTCAGCCGGTTGTAGCCGAGTTGCACCCAGGGGCTGAAGAGCAGGGCTGCCATGCGTTCCTGAGCGGGTTGATGGCTGTAATCGCCGGTGAGCATGGCGAACGTGTCGACGCTGTAGAGGTGGACGCCGGCCGTGCCGGGCACCACGGCGCAGTCGAATGCATCGCCGGGAGACAGGCCTGCGCTCATCAACTCCGCCTTGGCCCAATCGCCCATGATGAGCAGGCCCGCCCGATCCTGGGCCAGATCGCGCACGCTGTCGGTCCACGGACGCTCCGCCGGATGGTCGGTACCCAGTGCCCGCCACCAGCGCAGCCGCTCGAGCGCACGGGCGACTGCGGGCGTCTCGAACGCTTCGGCATCGCGCTGGACAAAGAGCCGCCGATAGAGTGCTGCCCCGCCTTCGGACAGCAGCATCGACTCGAACACCGTGGCCACTTGCCAGGGCTCGTCGCTCCAGGCCACCGCCACGTGGCCCGAACGCCGGAGGACGATGGCGGCGCGTTCGATCGCGGCCCAGTCGACGGGAGGCGCCAGGCCGAGCTGGGCAAAGAGCTTGCGGTTGTAGAGCAGGGTGTTGATTCGGTGCACGCCGAGCGGTACCGCGATCACATGCCCGCGCTGCGTCACATGGGCCTGCACTGCGGGAAACATCGATGGCCGCCAGTCGGCGCGCCGCGCCACCTCGTCGAGCTCGAGCACCAGTCCGAGATCGGCCCATTCGCGCAGCGTCTCGCCGATAAGTTGTGCCACTGCTGGAGGTTGGCCGGCGAGCACCCGGGTCTTCATCACCTTGGCGGCTGCCATGCCGGCGCCGCCGACGACGCCGGTGTCGTGCCAGGCGATGCCGATCTCGGCCACCCGGGCGCGAAGGTACTCGGCCGCCTGGCGCTCGCCGGCGGAGGTCCACCAATGCAACACATCGAGCTGCTCGGCCGGCGCCGGTGCACAGAGCGCCGGGCCGCCGCATGCCAAGGCCAGCAGCGCCAGCCCTCTCCGGGCGGTGCGCAGCATCGACACGGCGTGCAGGGGCTGAAACATCGGCGCAGTCTGGAGAAAAAACGTCGATCCTTGGTTATTTATCGTAAGGCGTCGGGCACGCGCGCCGTCCGCGTGATTGCACCGCTTGCCAAGGCCGCTTCCAGCGCGGAGAGGCGCCATCCGTGCCGCGAGCATCAGCACGCTTCGTAAAGTTGCGTAAGACGCGCCACCGCGGATCCCTGCAAATTCAAGCACTTAGCGCTTCGCTCCGCTGTGCCGGCGAAGTTTGTGTCACACGGTAGCCATCGATAAGGTGCTGGCTCGCGGCATGTGGCCGCCTCACCGAATCATCTGCCAGGAGACATACATGAACAGCCTTCCGCGCATGGCCTGCGCAAGCGCCGCCGCTGCGCTCTGCATGATGGCGGCCACCGCCGCTTCCGCCGGCACCCTGACGATCGAGAGCTGGCGCATCGACGACAAGACGCTGTGGGAAGAGGTGCTGATCCCGGCGTTCCAGCGCAAGAACCCGGGCGTGACGGTGAAGTTCACGCCGACGGCGCCCACCGAGTACGACTCCAGCCTCACCGCACGGCTCACCGCCGGCACCGCGGGCGACCTGATCACCTGCCGTCCGTTCGATGTGTCGCTCAACCTCTTCAAGAAGGGCCATCTCGAGAAGCTCGACGGCAAGCCCGGCATGGAGCATTTCCCCGAGTCGGCAAAGGTGGCCTGGCAGACCGACGACGGCAAGGACAGCTACTGCATGCCGATGGCCTCGGTGATCCACGGCTTCTTCTACAACAAGAAGATCTTCAGCGAGCTCAAGCTCTCGCCGCCGGCCACGCAGCAGGAGTTCTTCAAGGTGCTCGATGCGGTGAAGGCCAGCGGCAAGTACACGCCGCTCGCGCTAGGCACCGCCGACCAGTGGGAATCGCACCAGATCGTCTACACCGGCATCGGCCCCAACTTCTGGAAGGGCGAGGAGGGACGCAAGGCCTTGCTCGCCGGCAAGAAGAAGTTCACCGATCCCGAGTTCATCAGCGTCTGGGACACGATGGCCAAGTGGGGCCCCTACCTCGGCAAGGGCGCCTCGTCGCAGACCTATGCCGATTCGCAGAACCTGTTCGCCCTCGGCCGCGCGGCGATCTTTCCGGCCGGCTCCTGGGACATCGCCTATTTCCGCCAGCAGGGCAACCTCGATTTCGCTGCCTTTCCTCCGCCGGTCTCTGCCGCCGGCGCCCCCTGCTACATCTCCGACCACACCGACATCGGCATCGGCGTGAATCCGAAGTCGCGCAACAAGGACGACGCCTACAAGTTCCTCGCCTGGGTGGGCTCGCAGGAGTTCGCCGATCTCTACACCAACAAGGTGATGGGCTTCTTCTCGCTGTCCAACCACCTGATCGCGGTGAAGGATCCGGTGGCCAAGCAGATGATGGACTGGCGCAAGAGCTGCAGCTCGACGATCCGCCTCAATGCCCAGGTGATGAACCGTGGCGAGCCCAACATGGAAACCGAGATGTGGAACGTCGACAGCCAGGTGCTCAACGGCAAGTTGACGCCGAAGCAGGCGGCCGATCGCATCCAGGCCGGCTTCTCCAAGTGGTACGCCCCGCAGAAGTGAGATGAAAGCGCGCCTGCCCTGGCAGGTGCTGGCCTTCCTGCTGCCGGCCCTGCTTGTCTATACAACATTCAGCGCGCTGCCGCTGGTCGATACGCTGCGCCTGAGTTTCTACGGGACCGACGAGGCCGGGCGCCAGCACTTCGCCGGGCTCGCGAACTTCCACACGTTGCTGAGCGACCCGCGCTGGTCGGCGGGATTCTGGAACGCGATGGCCAACAACCTCAAGTTCTTCTGCATCCACATGCTGGCGCAGAACCCGATCGGCCTGCTGCTGGCCGCGCTGCTGTCGCTGCGCGGCGTGAAGGGGGCCGCCGCCTACCGCACGCTGATCTTCCTGCCGACGCTGCTGTCGGTGGTGATCATCGGCTTCGTCTGGCAGCTCATTCTTTCGCCGCTGTGGGGCGTGGCCGAGCGCATGCTGGGCTGGGTGGGCCTGGGCAGCTGGTTCGGCCCGTGGTTGGGCGAGGAGGGCACGGCGCTGGTCACGCTGTCGCTGGTGTCGGTGTGGCAGTTCGTCGGCATCCCGATGATGCTGATCTACGCCGCGCTGATCGCGATTCCAGACGAGATCATCGAGGCGGCGGTGGTCGACGGCTCCAGCCCGTGGCGCATCTTCTGGCGCATTCGCCTGCCGTTGATCCTGCCGACGTTGGGGCTGGTGACCATCCTCACGTTCGTGGCCAACTTCAACGCCTTCGACCTGATCTACGCCGTGAAGGGCGCGGTGGGCGGGCCCAACTACAGCACCGACCTGCTGGGCACTTACTTCTATCGCACCTTCTTCGGCTACCAGTCACAGGTGGGCAGCCCGACCATGGGCGCCGCGGTGGCGACGCTGATGTTCCTCGTGATCCTCTGCGGCGTGGCGGTGTATTTCTTTGCGGTGCAGCGCAGGCTGCAGCGCTTCACGTTCTGAGGGCGGCCGCATGCGCAACAACACATTCCCCGCGCTGCGCGGAGGGCTGGTCCATGCCGTGCTCGGTGCCTACACACTGCTGGCGCTGTTCCCGATCGGGCTGGTCATGATCAACGCGTTCAAGGCCAGGCCGGCGATCTTCGACGATCCGCTGGCGCTGCCCACGCCGCAGAGCTGGTCGCTGATCGGCTTCGAGCGCGTGCTGGCCAAGTCGGCGGTGCCGATGTTCTTCGGCAACAGCATCGTCGTCACCGCTTGCTCGCTAGTGCTCATCCTGCTGCTGGGCGCGATGGCGGCCTGGGCGCTCACCGAATACCGCTTCCCGGGGCGACGCGTGGTCACGCTGTTCCTCGCGTTCGGCATCATGGTGCCGATTCGCCTCGGCACGGTGAGCATCCTCGAGCTGGTGGTCAAGCTGGATCTGGTGAACACGCTGACGGCGCTGGTGCTTGTCTATACAGCCCAGGGCCTGCCGCTCGCGGTGTTCATCCTCAGCGAGTTCATCGCGCAGATTCCGCCGGATCTGAAAGACGCGGCGCGTTGCGATGGTGTCGACGAGTTCCGCATCTTCTTCCAGGTCGTGCTGCCGCTGCTGCGGCCTGCGATCGCCACCGTGGGCGTGTTCACGATGGTGCCGATCTGGAACGACCTGTGGTTCCCGCTGATCCTCGCGCCCGGCGAGCGCACGCAGACCATCACGCTGGGTGTGCAGCAGTTCATCGGCCAGTACGCCACCGACTGGAATGCGGTGCTCGCGGCGCTGGCGCTCGCGATCGTGCCGGTGCTGCTGCTGTACGCGCTGTTCTCCAAGCAACTCATCCGCGGCATTACTGCCGGCGCGGTGAAGTGACGAATCCCGAACCAGAGACATCCCCATGGCCCAAGTCACCCTGGACCGCATCAGCAAGCACTACCTCCCGCAGCAGCCGGTGCTGCACGACGTCAACCTCTCAATCGACGACGGCGAATTCGTCGTGCTGGTCGGCCCCTCGGGCTGCGGCAAGTCGACCCTGCTGCGCATGCTGTCGGGGCTGGAGAGCATCAGCGACGGTGAGTTGCGCATCGGCGGCCGCCGCGTCAACGAGATGCCGCCGGCCGATCGCGGCATCGCGATGGTGTTCCAGTCGTACGCGCTGTATCCGCACATGAACGTCTACCGCAACATGGCGTTCGGGTTGACGCAGCGGCTGCGCGACAAGGCGGCGATCGACCAGCGCATCCGCGAGGCGGCACGCAGCCTGCACATCGATCATCTGCTCGACCGGCTGCCGCGCGACCTCTCCGGCGGCCAGCGCCAGCGGGTGGCGATCGGCCGTGCGATCGTGCGGCAGCCCGAGCTCTTCCTGTTCGACGAGCCGCTGTCCAACCTCGACGCCGCGCTGCGTGCGCACACCCGGGTCGAGATCGCCAAGCTGCATCGGGAACTCAACGCGACCATCGTCTACGTGACTCACGACCAGGTCGAAGCGATGACGCTGGCCGACCGCATCGTCGTGCTGCACGCCGGCCGCATCCAGCAGACCGGCACGCCACGCGAGCTCTACGACTGGCCGGCCAACCGCTTCGTCGCGACCTTTCTCGGCACGCCGGCGATGAACATCTTGCCGGCCGGCGTGGTCGGGCCTTCCGATGGCGAGGTCGCGGAAGTCGGTATCCGGCCGGAGCACCTGCGCCTCGCGGCCTCGGGCAACGATGCCTTCGCACTCAGCGGAACGGTGGAACTGGTCGAGTTCCTCGGCGATTGCGCGCTGGCGCACCTGCGCGTGCCCGGCATCGGCGACGCGGTGGTGGCCAAGCTTGCGGCTGCCGAAGCGCCTGCCATGGGGGCCGCGCTCACGCTCCATGCGCCCACGAGCTGCCTGCACCTGTTCGACCGCGAGGGCCGCAGCCGCAGCCCAGTGCCCGCCGGCTGACGCCCGGCTTCTCCCCCTGATTTCGCTGTACCGCAGGTTCGGCCTTCGCGGGTGGCCGGCGCTCGCCTGCGCGAAACCCGCTAAACGATCCATCACATGAGGAGACAACGATGACCCCGAAGAAGCCCCGGCTGCGCCTTTGCGCGTGCGCCGCTTTGCTCGCCGTCGCGGCGAACCAGGTGCAGGCCGTCGACTGGAACGGCTACTTCCGTGCCGGACCCGGCAGCACCAAGAGCGGCGCGTCTCGCGCCTGCTATGGCCTCGACGGCCCTGGCCTGAAGTACCGGCTCGGCAACGAATGCGACTTCTACGGCGAGTTCCTGGTGAGCCAGTCGTTCAAGAACGATGGCGTCGACTACAAGGCCGGCCTGATGACCTACCTGTGGGAGGGCAACACCAACGGCGATACGGAGCGGGTGGGCATCAACCAGATGTATGTCGAAGGCACGGGCTACGACATCGCGCCGACGGCGACCTTCTGGGCCGGCAAGCGCTTCTACGGCCTGGCCGACGTGCACATCGTCGACACCCACTTCACGAAGATGAGCGGCGTGGGCGCCGGCGTGATGAATCTCGACGCGGGTGTCGGCAAGCTCGCCATTGCCTACTTCAAGACCGATGCCGATGCGGTGAAGTCGGGCAACCGGATCAACATCGAACTGAACAACGTGCCCGCCAATGCCGATGGCAAGCTGCGCTTCATCGGCACGCTGACCGAGGGCCACTTCAGCGGCGGCAAGCGGGGCGCGGGCTTCACGGTGCAGCACAACCAGGACAAGTTCCTCGGGCTGGGCGGCAGCAACACGCTGTGGCTGCAGGCCGCGCAGGGGTCCGCCAACATCAATGGGAATTTCGGCGATCTCTCGGCGGGTTCCGACGTGAAGAGCTGGCGCGTGATCGAGAGCTTCACCTGGCAGCAGGGACCCTTCGGCGGGCAGGCACTGGCCTTGTGGCAGCAAGACCGGAGCAATACCAACGGAAAGCTCCGCTCCGCCTCGGTTGGCGGCCGCGCCTCGTATGCGCTCACCCGCAACTTCAAGCTGGTGGGCGAACTCGGCCACTCGCAGCAGAAGCCGCAGGGCGCGGCCACCGCCAAGCTCACCAAGCTGACTCTTGCGCCGACGCTCTCGACGGGCCCCGACTTCTGGAACCGGCCCGAGCTGAGGCTTTACGTCACGACCGCCCGCTGGAACGATGCCGCCGGCAATCTCACCGGGCAGAGCGCCTTCGCCGGCCAGACTCACGGCACGAGCTTCGGCGCGCAGGCTGAAATCTGGTTCTGAGGGGTCTGAAACGACCGCTTGCCAAAACTGGCATCGTATTGGTATTTAACTGGTTATAGTCTGGTTCCGCTTGGTTTTGCCAAGCGGAAAACGACCCATGACCCGGCCTTCGGGGGGCCGAGTCCGATCGCAACCTGCCTTGATCGGAGACCAAACGATGTCCACGACCTCGTACACGCGCAGCGACAAGCTGCGCGTGCTCGCCGCGCTGAGTGCCGCCATGGTGAGCAGCGTGGCTTACGCCGCCTATCCGGCGTGGAAGCCGGATACCTTCTACGCCGCCGGCACCTATGTCTCGTACAACGGTGCCGACTACCGTGCGCTCGTCGACCAGGTCGACTACAGCAGCACCGGCTGGAATCCCACCAACACCAGCCTGTGGGCGAGGGCCAGCGGCGGCTCGACACCACCGCCGCCTCCTCCACCCCCACCGCCGCCCCCGCCGCCGCCTTCGAGCTGCGACCCGGCGTGGAACGCGAGCACGGCCTACAACGGCGGTGCACACGTGAGCTACAACGGCGTGCGCTACCAGGCCAACTGGTGGACTCAGGGTGACAACCCTTCGACCCACAACGGTCCGGTGGGCAGCGGCCAGCCGTGGACGAAGATCGGCGACTGTTCCACGACACCGCCACCGCCTCCTCCTCCGCCACCCCCGCCGCCTCCGCCCCCGCCGCCACCCCCTCCGCCGCCTCCCACCGGCTTCATGTTCGGCCCGTACAAGGACGTGACCATCAACATGGACTGGAACACCAGCGTGATGAGCACGATGGTCACGGGTTCACGCCAGCCTGCCGTGAGCGCGGTGCCGGGCAAGGTCAAGACCATCACCTGGGCCTTCGCCACCGGCGAATGCGGCCAGGAGAGCTGGGCGGGCGTGCAGCCTGCGGCGCTGGCATCGGCCAACATCCAGCGCTTCATCGATGCGGGCAAGACCTACATCATCTCGACCGGCGGCGCGAACGGCTCGTTCAGCTGCAGCAGCGATGCAGGCTTCGACAACTTCATCCGGACCTACAACTCCGCCAACCTCGTCGGCATCGATTTCGACATCGAAGGCGGCCAGAGCCAGGACGTGATCAACAACCTGGTGCAGCGGGTCAAGGTCGCGCAGGGCAAGTACCCGAACCTGCGCTTCAGCTTCACCCTCGCCACGCTCGGCGGCAACTCGCCGCAGAGCCTGGGCACCTATGGCGTGATGACGATGAACGCCATCAAGACCTACGGGCTGCAGAACTACATCATCAACCTGATGGTGATGGACTACGGCAGCACCAACGCGAGCAACTGCACCATCGGCAGCGACGGCCGCTGCAACATGGGCCAGTCGGCGATTCAGGCCGCGGTGAACCTGCACAACTACTACGGGGTGCCGTACAGCCAGATCGAGCTGACGCCGATGATCGGCGGCAACGACACGACCGACGAGACCTTCACGCTGAGCGATGTGTCGACGATGTCGAACTTCGTGAAGCAGAACGGCCTTGCCGGCGTGCACTTCTGGTCGCTCGACCGCGATGTCGATTGCCCGCCGGGATCGGCCTCGTCGACCTGCAACAGCTATGGCCAGGCCGGCACGTGGGGGTTCAGCAACCGCTTCATCTCCGCACTCGGGCTGTGATGTGAGCCGCTGATGAGGCCGGGGCGGGTGTGCTCGAGCGCCTGCCCCGGCTTTTGCGTTCAGGCCTTGCAGCGCACCATCAGCTGCGCTTCGTCGTGCTCGCCGACGCCGGCCGCATTGGTGGCGATGCCCCACCAGCGGATCGCGAGGTTGCTTTCCATCTCGGGGCGGTGCGCGTGTTCCCACTCGCGCAGCACCTCGTGTCCGTTGGGGCAGAGCCATTGCGCCTTGCCGCGCAGCGCGCTGAGGCTGGGCCCGCGCAGCTCGTAGGCGGCATCCGGTCCGCCGGTGGCGATGCTGCGGGTCTCCGAGGTTGCGCAGCCGGCCAGCAGCGCAACGAGGGCAAGAGCGATCGACAACCCGGGCTTCACGGCAGACTCCTTCACGTGAAGCCGATTGTGTGAGGCGCGGGCGCCGCGCCAGGGCGCGAGAAGCGCCCGAAACACCGGGCAGATCAGCCGAGCCGCTCGAGCACGCGCATCGAGTAGTCGGTGGCGGTCACGTCCTTGGTGAGCTTGCCGATCGAGATGCGGTCGACCCCGGTGGCGGCGATGTCGCGCAACTGGTCGATCGTGACGCCGCCCGACACCTCGAGCAGCGCGCGGCCCTGGGTGACGGCCACCGCCTCGCGCATCTGCGGCAGCGTGAAGTTGTCGAGCAGCACGCTGGTGGCGCCGGCCTCGAGCGCTTCGCGCAACTGGTCAATCGTCTCGACCTCGATCTGGATGTCGACGCCGGCGTTCAGCGCAAAGGCATTGCGCAGCGCCGCGCCCACGCCGCCGGCGGCCGCGATGTGGTTCTCCTTGATCAGGATGCCGTGCCACAGCGCGAGGCGCTGGTTCTGTCCGCCACCC
Organism: uncultured bacterium; assembly: GCA_966212505.1. Lineage (GTDB taxonomy): Bacteria > Pseudomonadota > Gammaproteobacteria > Burkholderiales > Burkholderiaceae_C > CAMLIZ01. The sequence continues at coordinate 58,310 of CBIHRS010000023.1, read as the reverse complement.
ACGCGCACCGCGTACTTCTGCGCCTGGCGCAGGCCGGGGAGGGTCTTGCGCGTGTCGAGGATCGCGCAGCCCCTGGGGTTGGGCGACGCGCCTTCGATCGCCTTCACATGGCGGCGGGTGAGGGTGGCGGTGGCCGACAGCAGCTGCAGGAAGTTGAGCGCCGGCCGCTCGGCGGAGAGCAGCGCGCGTGCATCGCCTTCGATGTGGCAGGTGTCGGTGTCGGCCCGCTGCAGGTCGCCTTCGGCGTAGTGCCAGGTGATGCGCGCCTGCGGGTCGAGCGCATGCACGCAGCCTTCGAACCATTCGCGGCCGCACAGCACCGCTTCCTCGCGCACCCGCACGCGGGCGCGCACGCGCTGGCCGGCAGGCACCAGCAGGCCGGTCCAGTCGGCGCGGCCGATGTCTTCCCTCAGCGCATCGTGGATGTTGCGCTCGCGCGCCTGCGCCAGGGTCTCGTTGTGATCGAACATGAATGACAGAGAAGAGAGAGGATCAGGCGGCGCCGATGCCGGGCACGAAGCCCTGGGCCGGCTTGGCGATGGCCGAGGGATTCTTCGCGACGAAGTCGAGCATGCGTTCGATGCAGCCCAGCGCCTCGGTGCGGGTGGGCTCGGGCACGGTGATCTCGCCCTGGCCGGTCTCGAGGCAGTCGACCACGCCCTGCAGCGCGTTCATCGCCATCCACGGGCAGTGTGCGCAGCTCTTGCAGGTGGCGCTGTTGCCGGCAGTGGGCGCCTCGATCAGCGTCTTGCCCGGCGCGAGTTGGCGCATGCGGTGTAGGATGCCGTTGTCGGTGGCCACGATGTATTCCTGCGCGCTGCCGTCGACCACCGCCTTCAGCAGCTGGGAGGTGGAGCCCACCACGTCGGCCATGCGCACCACGCTCTCGGGCGACTCGGGGTGCACCAGGATCATCGCGCCCGGGTGCTGCTGCTTCAGCAGGTCGAGCTCCAGGCCCTTGAATTCGTCGTGCACGATGCAGGCACCGTTCCACATCAGCATGTCGGCGCCGGTCTGCTGCTGGATATAGCGGCCGAGGTGGCGGTCGGGTGCCCAGAGGATCTTCTCGCCCTGCGCCTTCAGGTGTTCGACGATCGCGAGCGCGCAGGAGCTGGTCACCATCCAGTCGGCGCGGGCTTTCACGGCGGCGCTGGTGTTGGCATAGACGACCACCTTGCGATCGGGATGCGCATCGCAGAAGCGGGCGAAGTCTTCCGGCGGGCAGCCCAGGTCGAGCGAGCAGGTGGCGTCGAGGTCGGGCATCAGCACCCGCTTCTCGGGCGACAGGATCTTGGCGCTCTCGCCCATGAAGCGCACGCCGGCCACCACCAGCGTCTTGCTCGCATGGTCGCGGCCGAAGCGGGCCATCTCCAGCGAATCGGCCACGCAGCCGCCGGTTTCGAGCGCCAGGTCCTGTAGATCGCCGTCGACGTAGTAGTGGGCCACCAGCACCGCGTCGTGCTGCTTCAGCAGCGCGGCCGCGCGGGCCTTCCAGTCGGTGCGCTCGGCGGGGGTGAGGGGGGCGGGCACCTTGGCCCAGGCGTGGGCGGTGCAGCTGGCACCGGTGGCGTCCTGGCGGGTGTAGTCGAACAGCACTTGGCTCATGGCGGTGAAACGAAACGTGTGGCGGGATGGTAGCCCAAGGGCTGCGGCGGCACCGGCAGCAGGGTCGTCGAGGTTGGGGCTGCGCTACTGGCCGAGAAACTGCGTGGGCGGCACGCCGACCGAGCGACGCACCATCGCGCTGAAGGCGCTGGCGCTCGCATAGCCGAGCTCGGCCGCGATGTGGCTCATCGGCCGCTTCTTCGCCGCCAGCGACACCGCCTTGGCCAGCAGCACCTGCTGGCGCCACTGCGCGAAGCTGGTGTTGAGCTCGACTCGGAACAGGCGGGCTACCGTGCGTGCGCTGGCACCGGCGTCGCGCGCCCAGCCCTCGAGCGTGGCGTGGCGGGTGGGATCGTCGAGGATGGCTTCGCACAGCGCGCGCAGCCGCTTGTCGGCCGGCAGGTCGACGCCCAGGCGCACCGGCTGGGCACGGCGCAATTCGTCCATCGCCAGCGTGCCGAGCAGGCGGTCGCGCTGCAGGGCTTCGGCGTCGAGCTTCAGGTGCGGGGCATCGGGCCGGGCGTCCATCTGCAGCACCAGTGCGCGCAGCAGGTCCGACACCTCGAGCACGCGGCACTGGCGCCACGCCGCCTCCTCGCCGCGCGGCACGTTGGGTCCGCAGCGGCCCGGGGGTTGATGGAGGTAGAGCGTGCGCAGGTCGGCCTCTTCGACGACCGTGACCGCATGCACCACACCCGGCGGAATCCACACCGCGCGCAGCGGCGGCACGATGTAGGAGCCATCGGGCACCGTGAGCCGGGTGACGCCCGAGGTCGAGAAGCCCACCTGCGCCCACGGATGGCTGTGCGGCTCCACGTGAACGTGTGCGCCCAGCTGATGCAGCTTGCTGCGCACCGGCCGCTCGGCCGTGGGCACGAACAGGTGCGGCGTGAGCGGGCCGATCGGCTTGCGGGCGGGCTTTGGCATGTTCTCGACAGAAGTTGTCCGTCTATCGTAATCGCGACGAGGCCCGGGTGCCTACGATCAGGGCATGAGCACCGCTACTTCTTCCGTTCCGTTGCGGCAGGATGCCCGCACCATCGGCCTGATCGGCCTCGCGCACGGCACCTCGCATTTCTTCCACATGCTGCTGCCGCCGCTGTTTCCGCTGTTCATCCGCGAGTTCGGCCTGAGCTATTCCGACCTGGGCCTGCTGGTGACCACCTTCTTCGTCGTCTCGGGCACGGGGCAGGCGCTGGCAGGCTTCGTGGTCGACCGCGTGGGCGCGCGGCCGGTGCTGTTCGGCGCGCTCGGCTGCTTCGTGCTGGCGGCTTTCGCGGCGGCCACGGCGGCTGGCTATCCGGGCCTGGTGCTGGCGGCGCTGCTGGCCGGCCTGGGCAATTCGCCGTTCCATCCGGTGGACTTCACCATCCTCAACAAGCGCGTATCGCAGCCGCGGCTGGGCCATGCCTTCTCGGTGCACGGCATCAGCGGCAACCTGGGCTGGGCGGCGGCGCCGGTGTTCCTGACCGCGCTCACCGCGCTGACGGGGTCGTGGCGCTATGCGGCCGCCGGCGCGGGTGCCTGGGCAGCCCTCGTGATGGTGACGCTGTGGCTGCAGCGCGATGCGATCGACGACCGGCTGGGCGCCTGGGCGCATGAGGCCACGGGCACCGCCCAACGCGCTGCGGCCAGCAGCGAGCATCCGATGGCCTTCCTGAAGCTGCCGTCGGTGTGGCTGTGCTTCTCGTTCTTCTTCTGGTCGACCTGCGCCCTCAGCGCGATCCAGAGCTTCTCCAGCCCGGCGCTGCAGCAGCTCTACGGCCTGCCGCTGGGCATCACCTCGTTCGTGGTCACCGGCTTCATGCTGTGCGGCGCGGTGGGCATGCTGGTGGGCGGCTTCCTCGCGGCCAAGGCGCAACGGCTGGAGCGGCTGATCGGCGTGTGCCTGATGGGCGCGGCCGTGCTGCTGAGCCTGGCGGGTGCCGGCCTGCTGCCGGGCATTGCGGCCGCAGGCGTCGCAGCGCTGGCGGGCTTCGGCACCGGCCTGGCCGGCCCCTCGCGCGACATGCTGATCAAGCGCGCCGCGCCCCCTGGAGCCACCGGCCGGGTCTACGGCACCGTGTATTCCGGGCTGGACCTCGGCTTCGCGCTGGCGGCACCGGTGTTCGGCCTGCTGCTCGACCACGGCTCGCCCAACTGGGTGTTCCATGGCGCGGCGCTGGCGCTGGTGGCCGGCGTGGCCTCGGCCTCGCTGGTGGGCATCCGCGTGGCGCGGCGCAAGGCCGCGCCAGCTGGCGCGGCCGCCTGATCCGGGTTGGTTAGCGCGCGGCAGGCTTCCAGACCAGCAGCACCACGCCGGCGAGCACCACGGCCACGGCGCTCCATTCGAAGCCGCTGACGTGCTCGCCGCCGATCGCGACGCCGAGCAGCATCGCGATCACCGGGTTCACGAAGGTGTAGCTCGAGGCCAGCCCGGCCGAGGCCCGCGCCAGCAGCACCATGTAGGCGTTGAAGGCGATCAGCGAGCCGAACACCACGAGGTAGGCCCAGGCGGCCACCGACACCGGCTGCGGCGGCCATTGCGGCGTTTCGCCGTTGAGCAGCGAGAGCGCCAGCAGCACCAGGCCGCCGCAGATCATCTCGCTCGCGAAGCCCATCGGCCCCGGCGCGAGCGGCAGGGTGCGCTGGCTCAGCACGCTGCCGACCGACCAGGTACCGCAGGCGATCGCAATGGCCGCCAGCCCGGCGGGCGAGGCCTGGAAGCCTTCGCCCTGCGTCAGCATCAGCACGCCGACCAGTCCGACGACGATGCCGGCGGCCTCGAGCTTGCGCGGCCTGATGCCGAAGCACAGGTTGACGACCGCGATCATCATCGGCACCACCGCGATGAACGCGACCACGAGGCCCGAGCCCACCGTCTGCTCGGCATAGGCGGTGCCGCCCATGCCGCCGGCCAGCATCAGCGTGCCGACGATCAGCGCATTGCGCCATTGCTGCGCCGTGGGCAGCGGCGCACCGCGCAGGGTCATCCAGGCCAGCAGCACGAGCCCGGCGACGACGAAGCGGCTGCCCATCTGGAAGAAGGGCGGGAAGCTGATCAAGGCGTACTTGATCGCGAAATAGGTCGAGCCCCAGACCAGCCAGGTGGCGGCGAGGCAGGCGATGATCAGCGGCGAAGGCGACACGGGCGCCGTGCGGGAGGCGGTGAGCGTGGAATCCATGCGCTGGATCGTAAAAAAGAAGCGGCTGGCCGGCGATGGGAAATTCAAGGCAGAGCAGGGGACGCAGGGCCTGGTTTCATGATTCTGGCCGTGCTAGTCTTTGAAAATGCCAAGCGCCGTTGACCTCGACCACTACGACACCCGCATCCTCGCCGAGTTGCAGGCCGATGCCCGCCTCAGCATGGCCGAGCTGGGCCGCCGCGTCCACCTGAGCCAGCCCGCGGTGACCGAGCGGGTGCGCAAGCTCGAAGCCATGGGCGTGATCACCGGCTACCGCGCCACCGTGAACCTGCAGAAGCTGGGCTATGGCATCCGTGCGGTCATCCGCGCCGGCCGGGCCGAATATGCGCGCGTGGTCAAGCTGGTGCAGCAGACACCCGAGGTGGTCAATGCCTACAACGTCACCGGTGAAGACAGCTGGGTCATCGAGATCGCGGTGATCGACGTGGCCCACCTCGACGCGGTGGTCACCCGCTTCTGCATGCTGACCGAAACCTCGACCTCCATCATCCTCAACCCCTTGCGCGAGCACCAGAGCATGCTGCCGCCACGGCGCGAGGACGTGAAGCCGCCGATCCGAAAAGTGGAGAACGCATGAGCTCTCAAGATTTCGCCACCTGCGACCTGTGCGACGAGCACAAGAACGACACCACCGGTGCCTTCCGCGTGCTGCCGCCCGTGTTCCGCGATTTCGGCGGCGTGCCCAAGTTCTCGGGCAGGGTGGTCACGGTCAAGTGCTTCGAGGACAACTCGCTGGTCAAGGCCGCGGTCGATTCCGCCGGCGAGGGCCGGGTGCTGGTGGTCGACGGTGGCGGCTCGCTGCGCCGTGCGCTGCTGGGCGGCAACCTCGCCGCGTCGGCGGCGAAGAACGGCTGGGCCGGCGTGGTGATCGACGGCTGCGTGCGCGACGTGGCCGAACTCGCGGCGGCGCAGGTCGGCATCCGGGCCCTGGCCCCGATGCCGCTGCCCACCGAGAAGCGCGGCGAAGGCCAGCGCGATGTGCCGGTGCAGATCCAGGGCGTGTGGGTGAGGCCCGGCGATTGCCTGTATGCCGACGCCGATGGCATCGTCGTGACGCCGTCGTGAAGCAGAACAAGGAGCTTTGATGCGTGCAGCCTCCACCGCCCGGCCCGTGGCCGACCACTGGACCGTCGTGCCGTCGACACCCGAGCAGATCGATGCCGTGGCGCGCCAATGCCGGCGCCTCGTGACCAAGCGCGCGCTGCTGGCGGCCGGTGTGGCGGTGGTGCCGCTGCCGGGGCTCGACTGGCTCACCGACATCGGCGTGCTGTTGAAGCTGCTGCCCGAGATCAACGAAGCCTTCGGCCTCACGCCCGAGCAGGTGGAGCGGCTGTCGCCGGAGCGGCGCGTGGTGGTCTACAAGGCCATCTCGGCGCTGGGCGGCGTGGTGGCCGGCCGGCTGGTCACGCGCGAGCTGGTGCTGATGCTGCTGCGCAAGGTCGGCGTGCGGCTCACGACGCAACAGGTCACCAAGTACGTGCCGGTGGCGGGGCAGGCGGTATCGGCCGCGCTGACCTTCTCGGCGCTGAAATACGTCTGCGAGCAGCACATCCAGCAGTGCATCGCGGTGGCCCGCCAGCTGCAGCTGCCGCCGCCGGCCGAGACGCTGCACTGAGCTGATCGCCTACAATCGCGTTCTTTGTCGGGGTGTAGCGCAGCCTGGTAGCGCAACTGCTTTGGGAGCAGTGGGTCGGACGTTCGAATCGTCTCACCCCGACCATCCATCTTCTTGCCAGGCGTTCAGGCCATCACCCGCATCGCGGTGATCAGCTCCTCCACCCGCCGGGCCTCCGCCACGCTCAACTGCTCGCAGCGGATGCTGGCCTGTCGCTCCAGTTCGCCCATGCGCCACTGCAGCTCGCGCAGCACGATGGCGATCTCGCGTCGTACGCGCGCGTCCAGCGCTTCGAGGTGCGTCTTCAGTCCGGCAGCGGCATGGGTGTCCAGCCCGGTGCTGGAGAAGGCGACGCGGATGCGTTCGCCGCGCTCCATTGCATGGGTCAGCAGCGAACGCAGGCCCTCGCCGGCATTGCCGAGCTCGGACAGCACCTGGGCCTTGACCGCGCGGAAGTTGCCAAGGCTCGCAGCCAGCGCCGAGAGCCGTTTCGCCAGGTCTTCGACGTCTTCGCTCGGGTCTGACGGCGCCGGTGCGGCCGACGGCACTGCGCGGGCCGCGGTGACCACGCGGTCGAGCAGCGCGCGGTTGAACTCGCCGGGCACCAGCCGCATCGCCACGGCCGCCCGTTCGGCATGGTGGGCGCCGTTTTCCAGCAGCCCCATCAACATCTCGGCCACCGCGAGCACCTGCGCTGCCGTCTGGATGCTGTCGCCGCGCAGCCCGTGCGGGTAGCCGAAGCCGTCGAGGCGCTCATGGTGGTGCAGCACGATCCTGGCCACCGTGGCGCCCGCGCCGTTCATCTCCTTGAGCACGTGCGAGCCGACGATCGGGTGGGTGACGATGTGCTTCCACTGGCTGGGCGTGAGGTGCACCCCCGGCTTGAGGTAGGCGGGGTTGATGTAGAGCTCGCCCACGTCGTGCAGCAGGCCGGCCATCATCAGCGTAGGCATGTCGCAGCCGTTCTTCGGCAGCTCCTGGGCGAGCGCCGCGCTCAGCAGCGCGATGCCCACCGCATGTTCCAGCTTGCCCTCCGATTGCCCGGCGTAGACGCTGAGCATCGATTCCACCTGCGGCGTGAGCGCCAGGTTGCGCAGCGCCGCGGTGAGCAGCGTGGCGGTGGCCTCACCGCACAGCCGCGACAGCAGCGGGTGACGTGCGAGCAGCGTCTCGGCCACGCGGTCGATCTTGCGCGTGGCCACGCCGTCGACCACGCGCATCATGCTTTCGAGCGGCTTGGTCAGCTTGTGCTGCAGCAGCCGCTCCTTGACGCGTGCGTCGATCCGCGCGCCCTTGGCCAGCAGCTTCATGCCGTTGCGGGCCACGATGTCTTCGCTGGCCTCGACCTCGCTGGATTCCGCCAGCGACACCACATGGTCGAGGTAATGCTCGTTGACTTCTCCCGTCGCGTCCATGGAGAACTCCTTCCCTCTGTTTTTGCCTTTGGGTCGGATATCGGCGCGCACACGCGCCACTTCATCCCCCAAAAGAGGGAATCAGCGGGCGGGTTGGCGGGCGGAGGCGATCAGGCTCTGCAGCTGCTCCACGCCCACCGGCTTGGTGAGGTGGGCATCGAAGCCGGCTTCCAGCGTCTTCAGGCGGTCTGCTTCCTGGCCGTAGCCGGTCATTGCGGCGATCACGCCGTGGGGCGCACGGCGGGGCAGCGCCTTCAGCCGCTTCATCACGTCGAAGCCGTCGACGTGCGGCATGTTGAGGTCGAGCAGCACCACCTCGGGATGGATGGCGGCGGCCAGCTTGAGCGCCATGTCGCCGTCGTAGGCCACCTTGGCGTCGTGGCCCAGCAGCCGCAGCAGCCCGGCCATGCTGTCGGCCGAGTCGCGGTTGTCGTCGACCACCAGCACACAGGCCGGGTTCAGCTCGGGCGTGCGCTCGTCGATGGCAGCGGGCGGCGCCAGCCGCGACTCCACCCGCAGCGGCAGTCGTAGCGTGAAGCGGCTGCCCTGGCCGCGGCCGGCGCTCTCGGCGCGCAGCGTGCCGCCGTGCAGCTCGGCCAGCGTGCGGGCCAGCGTGAGCCCGATGCCGAGACCGCTTTCGCTGGAGAGCGTGCTGCCGTTTTCCTGCACGAAGAGCTCGAACACCCGCTCCAGCGCCTCGGGCTCGATGCCCTGGCCGTTGTCGGTGACGGTGGCCACCGCGAACGGGCCATCGCGCTTGATCGACAGCTCGATCGTGCCGCCGTCCGGCGTGTACTTTGCCGCGTTGGTGAGCAGGTTCTGCAAAATCTGCACGAGTCGGGTGCCGTCGCCCTCGAGCTCCAGCGGGTCGTCCGGCAGATCGGTCTTGAGCACGTGACGGTGTTGCTCGATCAGAGGTTTCGTGGCCTCGATGCTGCGCAGCGCCACCTCCCTGAGCGTGACGCGCTCGCGCTTCAGGCTGATCTTGCCGGTGGTGATGCGGCCGACGTCGAGCAGGTCGTCGACCAGGCGGGTCAGGTGGCTGAGCTGGCGGTCGATGATGTCGCGGCAGTTCTGCAGCCGCGGAGACAGTGCACGCTCCAGCTGCATGATGCCCACCGCATTGCGGATCGGCGCCAGCGGGTTGCGCAGCTCGTGCGCCAGCATCGCCAGGAACTCGCTCATGCGGCGCGTGGAGCTTTCCAGCTCCGACAGGCGCTGGTGCTCGCTCATGTCGCGCGTGACCTGCGCATAGCCGCGCAGGTTGCCGCCGGCATCGAACACCGGCGTGATCGTCATGTTGGCCCAGAAGACGCTGCCGTCCTTGCGCACGCACCAAGTCTCGAATTCGGCACGGCCCTCGCGCAACGCGCGCCGCAGCTCGTGCGCCGGCCGGCCCTCGGCCTGGTCTTCGGCCGTGTAGAAGATCGAGACCTGCTGGCCCAGCACCTCGGCGGTGTGGTAGCCCTTGATCGCGGCGGCGCCGCTGTTCCAGCTGACGATCCGCCCGTCGGGGTCGAGCATGAACAGTGCATAGTCGCGCACGCCTTCGACCAGCAGCCGGAAGCGCTCTTCGCTCTGGTGCAGCGCTTCTTCATGGCGCCGCCTTTCGGAAAGGTCGCGCGTGACCTTCGCGAAGCCGTAGGTCTCGCCGGCCTCGTTGCGCAGCGCGGTGATGATCACGTTGGCCCAGAAGCGCGTGCCGTCCTTGCGCACGCGCCAGCCTTCGTCTTCGAAGCGGCCGAACAGACGGGCGCGCCGCAGCTCTTCCTGCGGCCATCCGGCATCGTTGGCCGACTGCGGATAGAACTGCGTGAAAGGCCGGCCGATGATCTCGCTGGCCGTGTAGCCCTTGATCTTCTCGGCGCCGGCATTCCAGCTCCTCACGATGCCGTCGCGGTCGAGCAGGAAGATCGCATAGTCCTCCACCGACTCCACGAGCAGGCGAAAACGCTCCTCACTGTCGATCATCGGCACCGAACCGGGGGAAGAGGAAGTGTGCTGCTGCACATCCAGCCTTTCTGTTGTATTGCGGATGCCGCGTCGCACGGATCGGCAAATAGCGTGCCCATAAGTCGAGGACATCACCCCGCGATTATGGGGAAGGCATGGCGCTTGCACCGGGGCTGCTGCAACTCTTGGAGACACCCATGTCGGCTGAGCTCAGGAAACCCGGAAGGTCCATCCAGCACAGTGCGTCGGCACCGCCGTTCAGCGTGCCACCGGGACATGTGGGCCCGGTGGTGCTGCCCGGCTCGGGGCGGCTTATCTGGTGGACGGGACGCGTGGCGATCGGCCTGCGGCACCAGCCGCGGCCTCATAGCGAGGCCGTGTCGCAATCCGCGTTGTGGGTACAGGACCTGATGCTGGGCGACGCCCGGCGCGGCTGATCGCGGGGCTCACCATGGAATTCCATCGCGGCAGGCTCATCGACCATGTGCACCTGCGTGCCCACGACCTGGAGGCGAGCAAGCGGTTCTACCGCGCGGTGCTGCAGGCGCTGGGCAAGGGCCACACCATCCGCGAAAGCGACGACCACTTCTCGGCCGACGAGCTCTGGATCGACCGTGCGGACGCCAAGGTGTCGTCCGTCCACCTGGCGTTCCAGGCCTCGGGGCCGGAGGCGGTGAAGGCCTTCCACGCGGCGGCGCTGGCCCATGGCGGCAAGGACAACGGCGCGCCCGGCGAGCGCGCCTACCACCCGGGCTACTACGCGGCCTTTGCCTTCGACCCCGATGGCAACAACATCGAGGCGGTGTACCACGGGCCGTTCGAGGCCTCGGCGGAATCGGTGGTCATCCGGCCCGCCGGCCCGCCTAGGTGATGTCGCGCTAGCGGCCGCGCTGCAGCGCCAACGGCCCGGCCACGCAGGTGCCGATCGCCAGCAGCGCGATGGCGGTCGCGATCAGCGCGGTGGCCGGCGAACGGCTCTGCCAGCCCAGGTTCACCAGCACCATCAGCGTCGGCGCCGCCAGCGCCGCCACCATCGCGAAGCCGGGCGACTGCATGTGCGCAGGCAGCCGGCCGATCTGCTGTTTCAGTCGTTCCTTCATCGTCTTCTCCCTGGGTGCAACGGTTGTCATCGTCCGTTCCCAGAGGCTCACAGGCTGAGCCCGAGCGCCGTATGCTCGGGGGCTTGTTTTCACTGGTGCAACCAGGAAAGGCTCGGCGATGAGATCCTTCGATCTGAAGCAGGCGTTCGTCTTCACCTGTACCAGCGTCTGCCTCGTCGCAGCGCATGCGGCCTCGGTCGCGCCCGCGGCGGCAGAGAACGGCATGGTGGTCACCGCGCAGCGGCTGGCCACGCAGGTGGGCGTCGACGTGCTCAAGGACGGCGGCAACGCGGTCGATGCCGCGGTGGCGGTGGGCTACGCGCTCGCGGTGGTGTACCCGGCCGCGGGCAACCTCGGCGGTGGGGGCTTCATGACCATCCAGCTGGCCGATGGCCGCAAGACCTTTCTCGACTTCCGCGAGAAGGCGCCGCTGGCCGCCAAGCCCGACATGTACCTGGGGCCCGACGGCAACGTGGTCAAGGGCCTGAGCACCTATGGCCATCTCGCGGTCGGCGTGCCCGGCACCGTGTCGGGCCTGGAGACGGCGCTCGCGAAGTACGGCACGATGAAGCGTGCCGCGCTGATGGCACCGGCCATCCACTACGCCGAGAAGGGCTTCGTGCTGCAGCAGGGCGACGTCGACCTGCTCGGCACGGCCACCGAAGACTTCCGCAAAGACAAGGGCACCGCCGGCATCTTCCTCAACAAGGGCCAGCCCTTCGAACCTGGGCAGACGCTGGTGCAGCGCGACCTCGCGAAGACGCTCAGGCTGATCAGCCAGAAGGGCGCCGACGGCTTCTACAAGGGCCCGGTCGCGGCCGCGCTGGTGGCGTCGAGCCAAGCCGGCAAGGGCATCATCACGCAGGCCGACCTCGACCAGTACAAGACCCGCGAGATGGCGCCGGTGGAGTGCGACTACCGCGGCTTCCACATCGTCTCGGCACCGCCGCCGAGCTCGGGCGGCGTGATCATCTGCGAGATCCTCAACGTGCTCGAGGGCTATCCGATGAAGGAGCTGGGCTTCCGCTCGGCCCAGACGGTGCACTACCAGATCGAGGCGATGCGCCATGCCTACGTCGACCGCAACAGCTATCTCGGCGACCCCGACTTCGTGAAGAACCCGCTCGACCGCCTGCTCGACAAGGCCTATGCCGGCAAGCTGCGCGAGGCGATCGATCCGCACAAGGCCGGCGTGTCGAAGGACATCAAGCCCGGCGTCGCGCCGCATGAAGGCAGCAACACCACCCATTACTCGATCATCGACAAATGGGGCAATGCGGTGTCGGTCACCTACACGCTGAATGACTGGTTCGGCGCTAAGGTGATGGCCGACGGCACCGGCGTGCTGCTCAACGACGAGATGGATGATTTCACCGCGAAGGTCGGCGTGCCCAACCTCTACGGCCTGGTGCAGGGCGAGGCCAACAAGGTCGAGCCCGGCAAGCGGCCGCTGAGCTCGATGAGCCCGACCATCGTCACCAAGGACGGCAAGCCGGTGATGGTGGTCGGCACGCCGGGTGGCAGCCGCATCATCACCGCGGTGCTGCACACCATCGTCAACGTGATCGACTACGGCATGACGATCCAGGAGGCGGTGGATGCGCCGCGCTTCCACCAGCAGTGGTTGCCCGAGACCACCAACCTCGAGCCGTTTGCGCTGAGCCCCGACACGCAGAAGATCCTCGTCGACATGGGCCACAAGTTCGCGGGCGCGCAACCGGCCAACCATGTGGCGGCCATCCTCGTCGGCGCGCCGTCGCTCGGCGGCAAGCCGGTCGGGAAGAACCGCTACTACGGCGCCAACGATCCGCGCCGCAACACCGGACTCGCGCTCGGCTATTGACCCCTTGCATGCGGGAACCGGACATTCGGTTTCCGCATGCCCTGCCGCGTTTTGCTTCGTTCCGTGCGCGGGCCGCACGGGCTACCTTGTGAACCCCGCCGCACCCGGCGTTCAACAAGGAAAGACCCGTCCCATGAGCATCGCTGCCATCAACGTGCGCAACCAGTTCCGCGGCAAGGTCAAGGAGATCATCGAAGGCCCCGTGGTCTCAGAGGTCGACGTCGAGACGCCCTCGGGGCTGACGGTCACCTCCGTCGTCACCACGCGCTCGGTCAAGGAGCTGGGCCTGCGGCCCGGCAAGGAAGTCATCGCCCTGGTGAAGTCGACCGAGGTGTCGCTCGCCACGCTGTGACCGCACGGCCTGCCACGCATGTCCGAGACGAACCTGCTCACCTTTCCCGAGGCCGCGTCGATGGCCTTGTCGATCCGCGCCAAGGCGCTGCTGTTCCACGACGCCCGTTCGCTGGCGCTGCTGGAGCAGGTGGAGCGCGTGGCGCAGAGCGAGGCCACCGTGCTGGTGATCGGCGAGACCGGCACCGGCAAGGAGCTGATCGCGCGCCACATCCACAAGCGCAGCGGGCGCAGGGGCCCGTTCGTCGCGGTCAACTGCGGTGCGTTCAGCGAGACGCTGATCGATGCCGAGCTGTTCGGCCATGAGTCGGGCGCCTTCACCGGCGCGGCGCAGGCGCGCGCCGGCTGGTTCGAAGCCGCCAACGGCGGCACGCTGTTCCTCGACGAGATCGGCGACCTGCCGCTGCCGCAGCAGGTGAAGCTGTTGCGCGTGCTGCAGGAGCGCCAGGTGGTGCGCCTGGGCTCGCGCAAGCCGGTCGCGCTCGACGTGCGGCTGGTGGCCGCCACCAACGTGGAACTGCACCGCGCGGTCGAGGCCCAGCACTTCCGCGCCGACCTGTACTACCGGCTCAGCGTGGCTTCGCTCAGCCTGCCGCCGCTGCGCGAGCGGCCGGGCGACATCCTGCCGCTGGCGCGCCACTTCATCGGCATGTATGCCGACAAGCTGGGCCTCGACGACCCGTTCCTCTCGCACGATGCCGAGGCTGCGCTGCTGGGCTACGGTTGGCCCGGCAACATCCGCGAGCTGGAGAACGTCATCCACTACGCGCTGATCGTCTGCCGCGATGGCGTGGTGCGCGCCACCGATTTCCGCTTCTCGCCGCTGGCGCGCATGAGCGTCGCGGTGCCCGCGGCACAGGCCTCATACGTGACGGCGCCTGCGCCGCTGTACGCGCCGGCGCCCGCCGAGCCCCTGGCGGTGGCGCCGGCGGCCCCAGCGGCGCCCGTGCCCACGCCGCTCGACCGGCTGGCCACCGCGTTCGACGACCTCATCGCCGCGCGGCCGGCCGAGCTCTTCCACACCGTGGAGGGCCGCCTCGTGCGGCAGGCTTTCGAACGCTGCCGCGAGAACCAGGTGCAGACGGCACGCCTGCTCGGCGTGACCCGGAACACGCTGCGCACGCTGCTCAAGCGCCACGGCCTGCTGGGTGCTGCCGCCGCTGCGGTCGAACTGCCAGAAGACGAGGCACAGGAAGACGATGCGATCGAAGCCGATCCGCAGGGATATGAGGCCGCCCGATATGCATAGCGCAAACCATTCGTTCCCCGTGTCGTCGGCCTCGCTTAACGTGGGGCCTCGTTCACACCACAGGTTGTCTCCTCGCGCCTTCGGGTGCTTGTTGCCCCATGCGGACCGCGCCCTGCGCGCCTGCCGCATGGGGCTTTCTTTCAGATGACTTCGAACATCCACGTCGACCATGTGCAGCTGCCGATTCCGGTGGGCGGCAGCGCCGCCGCGCGGCGCTTCTACGAGCAGGCGCTGGGCCTTGCGGAGCGGCGCGATCCGCTGCTCGACCGGCCCGGCACGCTGCGCTTCGACCTCGGCGGGCAGCGGCTCGACCTGAGCGAGGGCCACTACATCGGCGTTGCACCGCAGGCGCATCTCGCACTGCAGGTGCCTGGCCTCGATGCCGTGGTCGAGCAACTGCGGCGCCACGGCCATCCGGTGGACGTGGCGCGGCTGAGCGACGGCCGGGCCTATACCGAAGATCCCTTCGGCAACCGCATCGAGCTGATGGCCGCGCCCGAAGAGCCTGAGCTCCACCGCGAGCCGCACCCGGTGAGCCGCCTGCGCATCTCGCTCTGATTCGCCGGTGCGGTGCGGCACGTCGCGCATGCTTATGCCGAATCATCAGTTCGCTGCGACGAAGGTTCTGGCTACGCTGGCGGCCTTTCTCAACAACGGATCCACCCTCCGATGCAATTCCGAGCCAAGGCGCTGGCCACGAGCCTGATCGCCGCTTCCCTGATCACCACCACTCTCGCCGCACAGGCCGACCAGCTCGACGACATCAAGAAGAAGGGCGAGCTCGTCGTCGGCGTGCTCGGCACCGACGAGCCCAACAGCTTCATCGATCCGAAGACGCGCGAGATCGTCGGCTACGAAGTCGACCTGGCCACGGCCGTTGCCAAGAAGCTGGGCGTCAAGCTCACGCTGAAGCAGCTGGCGGTGGCCGCGCGCATCCCCGAGCTGCAGCAGGGCCGTGTCGACCTGCTGGCCGCCTCGCTCACGCACAACAAGGAGCGCGAGCAGGTGATCGACTTCTCGCTCACCTCGTTCGTCACCGGCCAGAAGGTGCTGGTGCGCAAGGACAGCGGCATCACGCAGCTGTCGCAGCTGGGCGGCAAGAAGGTCGTCACCATCAAGGGCGGCACACAGGAGCCCAACGTGCGCAAGGCGGTGCCCAGCGTCGAGGTGGTGACCTTCGAGACCGGCCCGCAGGCCTTCCAGGCGCTGCAGCAGGGCAAGGGCGTGGGCTTCGTCAACGACGAGGTCTCGCTGATCGACGACTACGCCAAGCTGGGCCCGCAGCAGAAGGACTACGCGATCCTGCCGCAGAACATCAGCGTGGAGCCGCTCGCGCTGGGCATCCGCAAGGGCGAGAAGAACCTGAAGGCCGCGGTCGACGGCACGCTGCGCGAGCTCGAGAAGTCGGGCGAGGCCGAGAAGCTGTTCTTCAAGTGGTACGGCCCGAGCACGCGCCTGAAGTTCCCGTCGCGCAGCTTCCGGATCGAGTCCGACAAGGTCGACAGCTGATCGCGGGCTGACACCTTGTTCGACCTGTCGGTGGTCTTGAGCGGCCCCTTCCGCGGCTGGCTGCTCAGCGGCTTCGTCACCTCGCTGGCGCTGGCCGGCATCACGCTGGTGCTGGCGCTGCCGCTGGCCACCGTGGTCGCGCTGCTGCGGCTGGCACCGCTGAAGGCGTTGCGCTGGACGGGCTTCGCGCTGGTGGAGGGCGTGCGCAGCGTGCCGCTGCTGGTGCACCTGCTGTTCTGGTACTTCGGCGCGCCCGAGCTGCTGCCCGCGGCCGCGAAGCAATGGCTCTACGCGCACGACGCCGAAGCCATCTGCGCGGTGGTGGCGCTCACGCTCTACACCGCGGCCTTCATGTCGGAAGACATCCGCAGCGGCATCCGCGCGGTGCCGGCCACGCAGCTGGAGGCCGGCCGCGCGCTGGGCTTCGGCTTCCTGGCCACCATGCGCCGCGTAGTGCTGCCGCAGGCGCTGCGCATCTCGGTGCCGCCGCTGATCTCGCAGGCGCTGAACCTCTGGAAGAACACCAGCGTGGCCACCGTGATCGGCACCGCCGAGCTGATGTACCAGGCGCAGAAGGTCGAGACCGCGAGCTTCCGCGGCTTCGAGACCTTTGCAGTGGTGACCGTGGCCTACCTCAGCGTGTCGCTGTTCATCACCGCGCTGTCCGCGGCCTACCACCATCGCTACCCGGCGCGGGTGGCATGAACGCATCCCCATGGCCGAGCTGATCGACACCTACTGGCTCTACTTCCTCGTGGGCCAGTATCCCAAGGGCCCGCTCGGCGGGCTGGCGCTCACGGTGCTGCTGGGCGCGCTGGCGCTGGTGCTGGCGTTTCCGCTCGGCCTGCTGTTCGGGCTGGCGCGCGTGGCGCCGCAGCGCTGGCTGCGCTGGCCGGTGACCGCGCTGGTGTACGCGGTGCGCGGCACGCCGCTGCTGATGGTGGTGTTCTGGGCCTACTTCTTCCTGCCCAGCGTCACCGGCCACAAGACCGACCAGTTCAGCACGATGCTGGCGGCGCTGGTGGTGTTCGATGGCGCCTACATCGCCGAGATCGTGCGCGCCGGCATCCAGGGCATTCCCAAGGGGCAGATGGAGTGCGCCCGCTCGCTGGGGCTCGGCTACGCCGCGGCGATGCGCAAGGTGATCCTGCCGCAGGCCACGCGGCACATGCTGCCCTCGCTGGTGAACCAGTTCGTCTCCACGCTGAAGGAGACCTCGCTGGGCTACATCATCGGCCTGTCGGAGGTGTCGTTCATCGCCTCGCAGATCAACTCCCAGGTGCTGACGCGGCCCACCGAGGTGTACCTCATCCTCGGCGGCACCTACTTCGTGCTGTGCTTCGGCCTCTCGCGCCTGGCGCAAGCGAAAGCCTTCCGATGATCGAGATCCAGAACGTCAACAAGTGGTACGGCAAGTACCACGCGCTCGTCGATGTGAACGAGACCATCGCGCGCGGCGAGGTGGTTGTGGTGTGCGGGCCGTCGGGCTCGGGCAAGTCCACGCTGATCCGCACGCTCAACCGGCTGGAGCCCATCGGCTCTGGCCGCATCCTGGTCGACGGACAGGACATCCATGCCCCGGGCCTGGACGTCAACCGCTTCCGCGCCGGCATCGGCTTCGTGTTCCAGCAGTTCAACCTGTTCCCGCACCTCAATGTGCTCGACAACTGCACCCTGGCGCCGATCCACCTGCGGCGCATGGCGCCGGCCGAGGCGCGCGAGCAGGCGATGGCACTGCTGCAGCGCGTGGGGCTGGCGCACAAGGCGGCGGCGTTTCCGTCGGAGCTGTCGGGCGGGCAGCAGCAGCGGGTGGCGATCGCCCGCGCGCTGGCGATGAAGCCGCCGCTGATGCTGTTCGACGAGCCCACCAGCGCGCTCGACCCCGAGATGGTGGGCGAGGTGCTGGTGGTGATGCGCGACCTCGCGCGTGAGGGCATGACCATGGTCTGCGTCACGCACGAGATGGGCTTCGCCCGCGAGGTGGCCGACCGCGTGCTGTTCATGGACCGCGGCGCGGTGCTCGAGCGCGCCACGCCGCAGGACTTCTTCAACCGCCCGCAGCATCCGCGGGCCCAGCAGTTCCTCTCCGACATCCGCACGCCGTTCGCCGCGGCCGATGTCGGCTTCGGCGCAGCCGCTGTCCGAAATCCATCACACCGGGTGCCGATGTCTGCTTGAAATGCAGCAGAAGCCACGCGTTTTGCGTGGCACAGGCCTTGCGCTGACAAGGCCTGACATGACAAGTACCGCCACGACATTGCCGCAGTTCACGCTGCACAGCCGCATCCGCGAAGAGCTGCGGGCCCGCATCGTCTCGGGCCAGTGGCAGCCGCACGACCGCATCCCGAGCGAGAGCGAGCTGATGGCGCAGTACGGCGTCAGCCGCATCACCGTGCGCCAGGCGCTGGCCGACCTGCAGAAGGCCAGCCTGATCTTCAAGGTGCCGGGCAAGGGCTCGTTCGTCGCGCAGCAGCGCGCGGTGCAGGAGCTCGGCCGGCTCGAAGGCTTTGCCGAGGCCATGGGCGCTATGGGCCACGACACCTTCAACGAGGTGCTCAAGCGTGAGACGCAGCCCGCGACGCCGCACGTGGCCCAGAAGCTGGGGTTGGCCCCCGATGCCCCGGTGACGGTGATCGAGCGCGTGCGCTGCCTCGACCGCGAGCCGGTTTCGCTCGACCTCACATGGCTGCCGGCATCGCTGGGCGACTACGTCGCGCGGCAGGACCTTGCGCGGCGCGACATCTTCCTGATCCTCGAGGCCGACTGCGGCCGGCCGCTGGGCCATGCCGACCTCGCGATCGAGGCGGTGGCCGCCGATGCCCGCGTGGCCCGGCTGCTGGCGCTGCCGGCCGGCGCGCCGGTGCTGCACATCGAGCGCCTGACCCACGACCGCGCCGGCCAGCCGATCGACTACGAACACCTGTACTGCCGCAGCGACAGCCTGCAGTACCGCCTGCGGCTGCAGCGCCGCTGAATCCTGTTGCAACGGACCCCCTTGATGAACACGATCGAACACGAAGTGGATGTGCTGGTGATCGGCGGCGGCACCGCCGGGCCGATGGCCGCGGTGAAGGCCAAGCAGGCCAACCCGGCGCTGCGCGTGCTGCTGCTGGAGAAGGCCAACGTCAAGCGCAGCGGCGCGATCAGCATGGGCATGGACGGCCTCAACAACGCGGTGATTCCCGGCCATGCCACGCCCGACCAGTACGTGCGCGAGATCACCGCGGCCAACGACGGCATCGTCAACCAGAAGACGGTGATGGCCTATGCGCGCAACAGCTTCGCGATGATCGAGGAGCTCGACCGCTGGGGCGTGAAGTTCGAGAAGGACGAGACCGGCGACTACGCGGTGAAGAAGGTGCACCACCTGGGGCAGTACGTGCTGCCGATGCCCGAGGGGCACGACATCAAGAAGGTGCTGTACCGCCAGCTCAAGCGCACGCGGGTCGAGATCACCAACCGGCTGGTGGCCACGCGGCTGCTCACCGCCGCCGATGGGCGCATCGCCGGCGCGATGGCCTTCGACTGCCGCACGGCCGATTTCCACGTGATCCGCGCCAAGTCGGTGGTGCTTGCCTGCGGCGCCGCCGGCCGCCTCGGCCTGCCGGTCTCGGGCTACCTGTTCGGCACCTACGAGAACCCCTCCAACGCGGGCGACGGCTACTCGATGGCCTACCACGCCGGCGCCGAGCTCTCGGGCATCGAGTGCTTCCAGATCAACCCGCTGATCAAGGACTACAACGGCCCGGCCTGCGCCTACGTGACCGGCCCGTTCGGCGGCCACACCACCAATGCCGAGGGCCAGCGCTTCATCGAGTGCGACTACTGGAGCGGCCAGATGATGTGGGAGTTCTACCAGGAGCTGCAGGGCGGCAAGGGCCCGGTGTTCCTGAAGCTCGACCACCTGGCCGAAGAGACGATCCAGACGATCGAGACCATCCTGCACACCAACGAGCGCCCGAGCCGCGGCCGCTTCCATGCCGGCCGCGGCACCGACTACCGCGAGCGCATGGTCGAGATGCATATCTCGGAGATCGGCCTGTGCAGCGGCCATTCGGCTTCGGGCGTGTGGGTCGACGAGCATGCGCGCACCACCGTGCCCGGCCTGCACTCGGCCGGCGACATGGCCTGCGTGCCGCACAACTACATGCTGGGCGCGTTCGTCTACGGCCGCCTTGCGGGCGAGAGCAGCGCCGAGTTCTGCGCGGCGCACGACTTCGCGGCGGTGGATGCCGGCCAGGTCGAGGCCGAGCGCCGGCGCGTGTGGGGGCCGCTGCTGCGCGAGCAGGGCCTGCCGCCCAACCAGGTCGAATACAAGCTGCGCCGCATGGTCAACGACTACCTGCAGCCGCCCAAGGTCACGCGCAAGATGGAGATCGGCCTCGAGCGCTTCGAGGGCATACGCCACGACCTCGAGCAGCTGAAGGCGCGCGACCCGCACGAGCTGATGCGCGCGCTGGAGGTGCATGCGATCCGCGACTGCGCCGAGATGGCTGCGCGCGCCTCGCTGTTCCGCACCGAGAGCCGCTGGGGCCTCTATCACGCGCGCGTCGACTTCCCCGAGCGCAACGATGCCGAGTGGCTGTGCCACGCGCAGCTGAAGAAGGACGAGCAGGGCCGCATGGCCTCGTTCAAGCGCGCGATCGAGCCCTACATCGTCCCCATCGCGGAGAGCGAGCGCAATGCCTACCGGCAGCTGCGCGTCGCGCAGCCCGCAGAACCCGCCCTGGCCTGAAAAGAGAACTGCCGATGCAGACCATCCCCATCGCCCTGAATCCCAGTGCCGTGCCCGTCACGGTGGATGCCGACAAGTGCATCGCCCACAAGGGCTGCACCGTGTGCGTCGACGTCTGCCCGCTCGACGTGCTGGCCATCGACCTGAGCAAGGGCACCGCCTACATGAAGTTCGACGAGTGCTGGTACTGCATGCCCTGCGAGAAGGACTGCCCCACCGGCGCCGTGCACGTCGAGATCCCGTATCTGCTCCGATAGGAACCACTCCACCATGAACCTCCTCAAGCCCTTGACCGGCCTGGCCCTCGCGCTGGCCCTGGCCGGCGCCCATGCCGGCGAAACCATCCGCATCGCCATCGGCACGCAGGACACGACGATCAACTGCGCCACCGGCGGCCTGCTGATCCGCGAGCTGAAGCTGCTCGACAAGTACCTGCCGCACGACGGCAAGTACAAGGACGTGCAGTACGACATCCAGTGGAAGAACTTCACCTCGGGCGCGCCGCTCACCAACGAGATGGTGGCCGACAAGCTCGATTTCGGCGCGATGGCCGACTTCCCCGGTTCGCTCAACGGCGCGGCGCACCTGAAGGCCGGCAAGAAGAGCCTGTTCCTGTCGGTGCTGTCGGGCAGCACCATCGGCTCGGGCAACGGCATCGTGGTGCCGGTGAACTCGCCGGTGCAGTCGCTGGCCGACCTCAAGGGCAAGCAGATCTCGGTGCCGTTCGCCTCCACCTCGCACGGCATGCTGCTGCGCGCGCTGAAGGCGCAGGGCATCGACCCCGAGAAGGACGTCAACATCCTGACCCAGGCGCCAGAGGTGGCCGGCTCGGCGCTGCAGGCCAACAAGATCGACGCGCATGCCGACTTCGTTCCGTTCGCCGACCTGTTCCCGTACCGCGGCTTCGCCCGCAAGATCCTCGATGGCGCCCAGGCCAGCACACCCACCTTCCACGGCACGCTGGTCAATGCCGACTATGCGAAGCAGTACCCGGAGATCGTGGTCGCCTACCTGCGCGCCGCGATCGAGGCCCACCGGCTGATCAGTGCCGAGCCTGAGAAATACAGCGAGCTGATCGCCAAGGTGACCGGCATCGAGGCCGAGGTCAACTACCTGTTCCACGGCCCGCTCGGCCTGCAGACGCGCGACTTCAGCTGGAAGCCCGAGTACCGCCAGGCGCTGGCCACCTCGATCGACACGCTGCGCATCCTGAAGCGCCACGACTCCAACCTGACGGCCGACACCTTCATCGACGAGCAGTACATCCGCACCGCCTTCAGGCAGGCCGGCCTCGACTACGACGCACAGCTGAAGAACTACGACAAGCTGGCGCTGAAGGCCAACGATGCGCTCACCAAGAAGCCGATCACCGACTTCAAGCGCGTGGCGCAGGTGTGGGTCGAAGGCGAGCCGCTGGTGCGCCACTACGCCTCGCCGGAGAACGCGTTCGCCGACGTGCGCAAGCTCGAGCAGGCCGGCCGCAAGATCCGCGTGGTCTATGCGCACGACAGCAACCTCGGCATCAAGCTGCTGGCCAGCCAGGCGTGGTTCGCCTCGGATGCCAAGGGCGAGCTGCATGCCTTCCTGCTGAAGGGCGCGGCCGAGACCTGGGCGCAGGCCAACAAGGCCAAGGTGCTCGACTACGCGGCGGCGCGCGGCCAGGCAGCCACGCGCGTGGCGTCGAACTGAGCAGGCGGAGGCTCGCGTGACCGAAGCCGTCATCGTCCTGCCCGCCGCGCCGGCCGGGCGCGCCGCGGCACCCGCGCAGCCGGCCAGGGCCTGGTCGCGCTGGGCGGCCGGCGTCCTGTCGCTGCTCGCCTGCGTGCTGCTGTGGCACTGGCTCTCGACCGCGCATGTGCGCACCGCATGGATCACCTTCGCCAACGTGCCGCCGCCGCTGGAAGTGGCGCAGGCCGGCGTGGACCTGCTCACCTCGCCCAAGCTGCTGCACCACGTGCTGTGGAGCCTGTGGCGCATCGCGGCCGGCTTCATCGCCGCGGCGCTGCTGGGCGTGGGCCTGGGCCTGCTGATCGGCCGCTTCGCGTGGGCCGAGCAACTGCTGCTGCCGCCGCTGGAGGTGCTGCGGCCGGTGCCGGCGGTGGCGTGGATTCCGCTGGCGATCCTGATGTTTCCGTCGTCGGAGGTGTCGATGATCTTCGTCACCTTCACCGGCGCGGTGTTCCCGATCCTGCTCAACACCATCCACGGTGTCGAAGGTGTCGACCGGCGGCTGGTGGCCTCGGCCCGCAGCCTGGGCGCGCGCGGCTGGGCGGTGTTTTCGCAGGTGATCCTGCCGTCGGCCGCGCCCAGCATCGCCACGGGCCTGGCCATCGGCATGGGCACCTGCTGGTTCTGCCTGGTGTCGGCCGAGATGATCTCGGGCCAGTTCGGCATCGGCTACTTCACCTGGGAGTCGTACACCTTGCAGAACTACCCCGGCATCGTGGTCGGCATGCTGTGGATCGGCCTGTTCGGCATGGGCAGCAGCGCATTGATCCGGCTGGCCGCGCGCCGCCTGATGCCCTGGACGGAGACCCGACATGAGCGCTGAGCCAGGCCGCATCGCGATCGATCGCGTGCAGATCCGGCTGGGGCAGGGCGCCCAGGCCTTCGAGGCGCTGCACGACGTGAGCCTCGACATTGCACCCGGCGAATTCGTCTGCCTGCTCGGCCCCTCGGGCTGCGGCAAGTCGACACTGCTGGGCGCGCTGGCCGGGCATCTGTCGCCCACCGCGGGCAGCATCCGCATCGACGGCCAGGCAGTGAACGGCCCCGATCCGTCGCGCGGGCTGGTGTTCCAGCAGCACACGCTGTTTCCGTGGCAGCGCGCGATCGACAACGTGGCCTTCGGCCTGAAGATGCGCGGCGTGCCGCGGGCCGAGCGCCGCGCGCAGGCCGAGGCGCTGCTGGCCAGCGTGGGCCTCGCCGGTTTCGAGGATCGTTATCCCTCGCAGCTCTCGGGCGGCATGCAGCAGCGGGTGGAGATCGCCCGCGTGCTGATCAACCAGCCGCGCGTGCTGCTGATGGACGAACCCTTCGGCGCGCTGGATGCGCTCACCCGCGTGAAGATGCAGCAGCTGCTGCTGCAGGTGTGGGAGCGCATCCGCACGACGGTGGTGTTCGTCACGCACGATATCGACGAGGCGCTGTTCCTCGCCGACCGCATCGTTGTGATGAGCGCGCGTCCCGGGCGCATCGTCGAGCAGATCGTGCTGCCCTTCGGCCGCCCGCGCGATGCGGCGCTGGTCACCGATCCGGCCTTCGTCGCATTGAAGCGCCGCTGCCTTGAACTGCTGCATGGTGCCGAGCCGCTGCCGCGCCTGTCGCCGCTGGGGGCGCCTGCTGCCGAGCCGGCGGCCTGGCGCTTTGCGGTCTGACAACCCGAGGAGAAGAACCGAATGACCATCCTGGATCGCCTGGCCAGCGACGATGCCTCGATCCGCCGCATGGCGCTGATCGAGCTGGCCGACGAGGAAGACGAAGCGCACCTGCCGCGCTTGGTGCAGGCCCTGCGGGCCGATGCAGATGAGGTGGTGCGCGCCGAGGCCGCGCGCCTGCTCGCCTCGTGGGAAACGCCCGAGGCGGTGGATGCGCTTGCGCAGGCGCTGGTCGACGAGGCCGCAGCCGTGCGCGAAGCCGCGGGCCACAGCCTGGCCGAGCTGAAGGACGCACGCCTGGGCGAGCGCCTGCTGCCGTGGGCGGCGCATGCCGAGCCTTCGGTGCGCTGCGCCGCACTGCGCGCATTGCGCGAGCTGCGCCTGCCGGCCGCGGCCGCGAGTGCCTTCGATGCGCTCGCAAGCAGCGATGCTTCGGTGCGGCGCGAGGCGGTGGGTGTCCTCGGCTGGTTGAAGCAGGTGGATGCCTTGCCGGCGCTGGCGCACCTGGCGGTGGACGATGCGGACGCCGAGGTACGCCGTGCTGCCACCGGCGCGCTCGGCATGGCCGAAGGCCGGCTCGAGGTGGCGCTGCCGGCGCTGCTGGTCGCGTTGCGCGATGCCGCCTGGCCGGTGCGCGAAGAGGCGGCCACCACGCTGGCCAAGCTGCGGCCCGCGGCTGCGCAGTCGGCGCTGCAGGCCGCGATGGCCGATGAGTTCTGGCAGGTGCGGCTGCGGGCCGCGCGGGCGCTGGGCCGGTTGAAGAACCGGCAGGCCTTGCCGGCGCTGGAGGCCGCGCTTGGCCACCCGATCTCCAACCTGCGCAAGGAGGCGGCGATCGCCCTCGGAGAGATCGCCGACCCCGCGGCCGCGCCGTCGCTTCAGGCCGCGGCGGCCGATCCCGACCCCGAGGTCCGCAAGGCCGCTCGGCTGGCGCTGAAGGCGCTGGGCGTGGAGGTCACGGTATGAGTCACGGTATGAGCATCGATGCACCGCGGGCCCTGAGCCTCACGCCGCAGGCGTTGCGCATCGAGTGGCCCGGCGTGCAACACGAGCTGCCGGCCGCGACGCTGCGCGCCGCCTGCCGCTGCGCCGATTGCCGCTCGGCCGCGCTGCGCGGCCAGCCGGTGGCGGGCGAGGGCGCGCGGCTCGTCGATGCGGTTCCCATCGGCCACTACGCAGTGCAGCTGCGTTTCGGCGATGGGCATGAGCGGGGGATCTATCCCTGGAGTTACCTGCGCGGGCTCTGAGCGCGGGAGCGCTTCAGCCGGGCACAGGCGGCAACTCGGGCGCGCTGAGTCCCGCAAACGGATCCGCCCACGCGGGCAGAGCCA
This sequence comes from uncultured bacterium, assembly GCA_966212505.1. Lineage (GTDB taxonomy): Bacteria > Pseudomonadota > Gammaproteobacteria > Burkholderiales > Burkholderiaceae_C > CAMLIZ01. The sequence goes on along the minus strand of CBIHRS010000023.1, from coordinate 33,042 downwards.
TCAGCCGCTGATGCCACGCCTCCACACGCGGGTGGTCGGCCAGCGGCAGCCCTGCCACATCGTTGAAGGGCAGGAACGCCGCCATGCGAAAGTCGGCATAGCTGAGGCCGCTGGGCAGCAGCCAGTCGCGCTCGCGCAGTTGCGCTTCCAGCACCGCGGCGCTGGCGTGGAAGGCCGACAGGCCTTCGGCCACCAAGGCTTCGTCCACCGGCCCGAGCCCATAGCGCTGCTTGGTGCCTCGCTCGAAGTGCACCATCTCGCAGGCCCGCATGAAATGGTCGCGGGTCCAGCTGATCCAGCGGATCATGTCCGGCAGCTCGGCACCGCTGCGCCAGAAGTTGGAATCGACCTGCTGCGAGAGGCGGCAGGCGATGGCGTCTGCCTCCCACAGCGAATGGCCGTTCTCGACCAGGATCGGCAGGCGCAATGACGGATTGAGCGGCCGGAACTTCTCGGCCTGCCCCGGCGCGAGCGGTGCCGCCCATTCGAAATCCACTGGCGCGGCCAGATGCCGGGCCACCGCCACCGCCAGGCGCGGATTGGGGTTGCGGGAGAAGTAAAGCGTGCAGTTCATGAATCGATACACCTCAGTTTTGGAGAAGCGCCGCCGCGGGGGAGAAGGTACAAACCGTCCATTCCTTCAGGAGACGCACATGAAGCAAGCCAACACCAGCCACTGGATCCGCCGGTCTCACCGCGTGGTGTCCATCGTCTTCACGCTCACCGTCATCGCCAATTTCGTGGCGATGGCGCTGCGCCCCGGCACCCCGCCACCGCCCTGGATCACCTACTCGCCGCTGCTGCCCTTGGCCCTGCTGCTGCTGAGCGGGCTCTACCTGTTTGCGCAGCCCTACATCGGCCGGCGCAAGGCGCTCACGCCAACGCAGCCATCGTCTGCCGCCCGGGCAGCCGGGTGAACGCCAGCGCCGACAGGAAGGCGCCGAGGCCTAGTGCGAACGCGCCGATGAAGAGCCACGCATAGCTGGAGAACGCGTCGTAGATCGAGCCGCCGAGCACCGGGCCCAGCGCCATGCCGAGGCTGCTGGCCATGGCGGTGCCGCCGATCACGGTGCCCATCATGCGCAGCGGAAAGTTCTCGCGCGCGATCACCGCAAACAAGGGCATCGCGCCCGCATAGGTGAAGCCGAACAGGCCGGCCACCATGTAGAAGCTGCCCAGCTGGCGCGCATACACATAGCCCAGCACCACGACCGCCTGCGCCAGCAGCGCCAGCACCAGCATGCGGGCGGCCCCGAAGCGGTCGCCCAGCAGCCCGAACACGAGCCGGCCGCCCATGCCCGCCAGGCCTTCGAGGCTGTAGATCGACACCGCCGCCATCAGCGGAATGCCGCAGCTCACCGCATAGTTCACCGTGTGGAAGATCGGCCCCGAGTGGGTGGCGCAGCTCAGGAAGCTCGTCAGCACCAGGATCAGGAACGGCGCCGAACGCACGGCCTGCCCGACCGACAGGACCGGCTCATGCGCCGCACCTGCCGGTGCCGTGGCCGGCGCTTGCGCCAGCGCGGGCGGCCGGCGCACCAGCAGCGCCGCGGGCACCATCAGGGCCGCCACCACCCCCGCGATGATCTGCAGCGAGGTGCGCCAATCGTGCGTCTGCACCAGCCATGCGGCCAGCGGCGACATCGTCATCGGCGCCATGCCCATGCCGGCCGACACCAGCGACACCGCGAGGCTGCGGTGCGTGTCGAACCAGCCGGTGACGCAGGCCATCATCGGCGCAAAGATCGCCGCCGCGCTGACGCCCACGACCACGCCGAACAACAGCTGAAATGCCACCAGCGAGGTGGCCAGGCTGGACAGCGCGAGGCCCGCGGTGAGCAGCAATGAACCCGCCAGCACCACGATGCGCGGGCCCACGCGATCGGAGAGGGCGCCCCAGCCGACACTGCCGAACGCCAGCGCCAGGAAGGCCAGTGTCATCGCGGTGGAGATGCCGGTGGTGGACCAACCCGTGTCCTGCGAGATCGGCCGAAGGAACACCGGCAATGAAAACAGCCCGCCGATCGCCACGCAGCCGAGCAGCCCGCCCGCGGCGACGATGACCCAGCGGTAGTGCGTGTGCGCAAGCGCGTTCGTCGATGACGTCATGATCGGGTCTCCTGGGGGATGGTGGCGCGGCGGATCCATTTCTGCCGCTTCATTCCCACGACGAACGAAGGCCGGCCGAATCGACAACCCGGCATCGCGAGGGTTTACCCGCGCGACCCTTGGTGTCGATTCCGGCGGTGCCCGATCGTCGTAGAGGCGGAACCCTCAACCGGAGAACACCATGACCAAGATGATCTTCATCAGCCTGCCGGTCGCCGACCTCCAGGCTTCGACCGCTTTCTACAAGGCACTGGGATTCGAGCCGAACCCGCAATTCAGCGGCGATGGCGCCGCCTGCATGGTGTGGAGCGAGTCGATCTACGTCGCGCTGCTCACGCACGCCAAATGGCGCACGCTCACGCAGCGGCCGTTTCCGCCGGCCGAGGCGGCCAAGTCGATGCTCTCGCTGTCGATGGACAGCCGCGACGCCGTCGATGCCATGAACCGCGCCGCCGCGGCCCACGGCGGGCGGGCCGACGTGAACCCGCCCGAGGACCACGGCTTCATGTACAGCCGGGATCTTGCCGACCCCGATGGGCACATGTGGGGGATATTCTGGATGCATGCGGCGTCGATGCAGGCTTCTGGCCAGTAGAAGCCGTGCACCCATGGAGGTGGCCGCGTCACGGCAGGCCGGGAAAGGCATTGATCACGTCGCACTCGCCACTGGCGTTCTTCACCTTGATGATGATCGTGATCGAGGTCGTGAAGTTGCCGTCCTGGTCCCAGCCAAAAATGTCGGTGCCGTCGGTTTCGTACAGAGGCATCTGCCAGCCGACCTGCTCAGGCTTGATCACGCCGCGCTCTACCTCGAAGTCGAACAGCGCGCGGATCAGTTGATCGACCTCCTCCTCGCTGATCGAGAAGATGCTCTTGTTTGGCTTGCCACCGCCTGTGAAGTGCAGCTTCTTGATGTGCGCCCAGTTGATCTCCTTGATGAACGGTTTGAAGCCGTTGCGCTGTACGACGCCGCTGGCGTGCAAGACCGAATGCAGCATCTGGCGCTGGGCTGTGACACGGGGGCTGTGGTCGAGTTGAGGTGTCCAGCCCGGACGTACCGCGCCGTCAGTCCCAACTCCGATTTCAGCGTCCTTGTCGACTGCCGGGCGCCGCGGCGCGGCGCGCCGCAGTTCCTGCCTGGTGTGTTTCATCGTCTACCTCATGCGGACTTCGCTCATCGGAGCAGCCTTGCACCAACGGCCGAATGCCGCCATCGGTGGATTGCGGAGATTGGGGCTCCGCCGGTCCTAGAGGTGGCACTGAACAACGGTCAACATTCGCTGGGGCGCTCCCGGGGATCAGAAGTCGCTCCGGCCACATGCGCTACACCAGCACACCCCCGCCATCCACCACGACGGCCTGGCCTGTGGCGTATGGGTTGGCCATCAGGTAGACATAGGTCTGTGCAATGTCGTGTGCCTCGCCCACTCGGCCTACCGGCAGGGCCGCGCCGACCTCGGCGTACATGGCTTCGCGCTGGGCCTCGGCGAGGTTGTCCCACAACGGGGTGCGCACGAAGCCGGGACTCACGAGGTTGACGCGGACCGGCGCCAGCTCCACCGCCAACGCCCGCGTGAAGGCGTCCATCGCGCCGCAGACGCTGGCGGCCACCGTCCAACCTTTCTTCGGCCGCAGGCTCGCCACACCACCGGTCAACACCACCGAGCCACCGGGGCGGAGCTGCGGCGCCGCATACCTGGCGGCGGCGATGGCGCCAAAGACCCGAACCTCGAAGGCCTTGCGCACCGCATCGATGCCGGTCTTGGCCAGCAGGCCCATCTGCAGCGAGTCACCCGCGCTGTAGACGAGGTGATCGAAGCTGCCGAGGCGCTCGAACAGCTTCTGCACAGCGGCCTCATCGGTCAGGTCGACGGCGTGCCCCTCGGCGCGCTCGCCGAGTGTGGTCAGCGCGTTGGCAACGCTTTGGGCGCGAGAGGACACCACCACCACCGAGCCGCCGGCGGCCTGCACCGCCTGCGCGGTTGCGAGGCCGATGCCCGAAGTGCCGCCCAGCAGGACGACGCGTTGATTCTGGAGATTCGTGAGGGTCATGTGAGGTGCCCTGTGGCTGTGAGTCGAACAAGGCCGTCACTATCATTCAGCAATCAAATTTGATAAACCGGATAGATTTTTATTCACTCATTAGCAGGATTTTTGAATGGACCGCTTCACGAGCATGGCGATATTTGCGCGCGTGGTCGAGCGCGGAAGCTTTGCCGCTGCGGCCGAAGGCAGCGCGATGACACCGGCCATGGTTGGCAACCACGTGCGCGAACTCGAGCGGCGCCTCAATGGCCGCCTGCTGAATCGCACCACGCGGCGCCAGAGCCTGACCGAGCTCGGCAGGCGCTATCACGCCCAGTGCGTAGAGATCCTGGCCTTGGTGGAAGCGGCCGAACTCGACGCGCGCGAGATGCAGGCCAGCCCGCGCGGCCAGCTGCGCGTCAGCTGCCCCGTCACCTACGGTACGCGGGTGCTGGTGCCGGCGCTGGCGAGCTATCTCGATCGATACCCCGATGTGCAGGTGGAGTTGTCGCTCAACGACCGCTTCGTCGACCTGGCGGCAGACGGCTTCGATGCGGCGATTCGCATCGGCGAACTGCCCGACTCCGGCTTGATCGCCCGGCCGCTGAGGCCATCGCCGCGCGTTGCCTGCGCGTCACCCGCCTACCTTGCCCGCCACGGCACCCCGCAAGTGCCTGCCGACCTGGCGCAACACAACTGCCTGGCCTTTCTGTTCGCCACCGGCCCTGAGCGCGAATGGTGCTTTCCCCGGCCTGAAGGCCAAGGCGTCGAGCGCGTCATCGTGCGAGGCCGGCTCGATGTGAACGGCGGCATGGCGCTGCGCGAGGCAGCACTGGCCGGACTGGGTGTGATCCTGCAACCCGAGTTGATGCTGAAGGACGACATCGAGAGCGGCCGGCTCGTGCGCCTGTTCCCCGATTGGCCGGCCCCGACCTGGCCGGTTCACGTGATGCGCCTGCCCGACGCCAGGATCACGCCGAAGCTGGAGAGCTTCATCTCATTTCTGGGGGAGACATTGGGGCGCTGACCGCTGCTTGTTGCCTCCCGCGCTGTCTGCGAGGCTGCTGGCGAATGTGCGTCGGTATGATCGCCGGCGGTCACGAGAATCTGTGGCCGACGACGGCAATGACCGCAAGGAGACCCCATGATCAAGGTCACCGTGATGTACCCGTACACCGAAGGCGCACGCTTCGACCACGCCTACTACCGCGACCGGCACATGCCGTTGGTGAAGGCCAGGCTGGGCAGTGCCTGCGCCTACTACACCGTCGACAAAGGCCTTGCCGGCAGAACGCCCGGTGCACCACCGGCCTTCGTGGCGATGTGTGCGTTCATCTGCGATTCCGCCGAAGGCTATGCAGCTGCCATGCAGCAGCACCGCACGGAGATCTTGGCCGACATCGCCAACTACACCGACATAGTTCCGGTCATGCAGATCAGCGAGGTCGTCGTCGAGCGGTCGGATCGTTGAACGCACTGGATCTCGTGTGAAGACCGACAAGTAATGATCGCCCTCGGCTTCACCATCGGCGCGCTGATAGTCGGCCTCGTCCTTTACCTCCCGTTCTTCCTCTGGTTTAGGTTTCGCAGCCCGAAGGCAAATGGCTTGATCGCGCTCGACCTCGAGGTCACGCTGCGCATGGCTTTCGTCGCTGCGCGTAAGCTGCGCCGCAAGACGATCTCACTGGAGCAGTTGCTGCTGGCGCTGCTCGACAACCCACGCGCTGTGGACGTGCTGCGCGGGTGCGGAGGCGACGTGGAGGCCATGCGATCTGATGTTTCGCAAATCGTGCGGGATTCAGCTTCCGTTCCCCCTGGCACCGATTTGGTCGAGCCCGCGGCGTCACCTGAGTATCAGCGTGTGCTCCAGCGGGCAATCGCTCGCGTCGTGTCTCTCAGGCGATCGCCTGGGCGGCGGTCCAGCGCGCCGAGGCGCCTTTCATGGGCACGCTCCGTTCTGTGGATGCCGCTCGGCCGGCGGGTCGTCGATGGCGCGGACGTCCTTGCATCGCTTCTGGAGGAGCCTTCGGGCCCTGCCGCAGAAGTACTCCAACGACACGGCGTGACGCGCTTGGCCGTGACCAGTGTTATCGCCCACGGCACTACGGGTACTGATCCTGCCCAGATGCTCCAACTCCGAGTGGATGATGCGGAGTCAATGGCGATCGTGCTTGAGAACGACGACTTTACCCCGATGGAATTCGTTGTGGAGGTGCTGCAGGAGCACCTGGGTCTGACCCTCGAATCGGCCGTGCGGGTTATGCTCCAGGTACATCGCGAAGGCCATGCAATCGCCGGCCGTTTCCCTGTGGACATTGCGGCGGAGAAGGTTGAACGCCTGCGGGCCGCCGCAAATCAAGCGGGCCATCCACTTCGATGTCTCGTCGAATCCAGACAAAGCATCTAGCCAAAGCTGGCCCGGGCTTCTAGAAGCGGTGGACACCCGGCAACTGAAGATTGTTGATCTTCGTCTTGCGCAGCAGCTTGAGCACGAAGTTCCGGCAGCTCCTGAGCATCGGATAGAACAAGCGTGACCGCGCGCGAGAACGGAAGATCCAATGATTGAGGCGATTGAACAAGCCCGATCCGCTGCTCATCAACGACAACGCGTGGATTGCATCAGCGCCGTAGTAGAGGACGTCGTCAACCTTCAGCACCATGCCCTGGTCGATGTCCAGACCTTGGTGGGTGATTTCCTGCATCAAGACTCCGCCATCGCGCGCGTCCATGAGTTTCAGGACGCCCACCGACTCGCGGATGCGCACCATGCGGCAGTAGGCGTCGCATAGCGGGCACTCCTTGTCATAGACAAGCAGGAGCTCGCGAGGACTCGGTTCAGGCAACATCGAGACTCTCACGCATGCTTTCGACCGCCACAGCGATGGGCAGAACGAACAGCGCCAGCAGCCATACGATACCGCTGTGCCTGCACAGTGCGACGCACAGTGCAGGCAGTCCATGAGCGCGACGGCCCTGCACCGTGACACTCAGTCGTTGAGCCTCTGGTGCGTAGCGAAAGGTCACCGTTGACCCCGTCAATCGGCGCAGCATGCCAGGCGATAGATTCGCGGCGGGGCCTTCCATCACACAAGGGACTCGACGCTGCCAGCACCAGCGCAAGACGTCGCGGAGGCCGACTTGCGCGACGGGGCTGGGCACCCCATGGCGATGGCGCACGAGCTCGGCTTCGCCGACCGCATCACATGCATGGAGTTCCGCGCGCGGTGGCAGCTTCGCAGGCAGCCGGAGGTTCCAAACGAGACCGAGCTTGCGCAGCGCCATCAACACCCACCAGCCCGGATCCCACTCGCCGGCAAAAAGACCGAGCCTGGCCGACCCAGGAAACGCGTGATGGTTGTTGTGCCAGCTTTCACCCATCGTCAGCAGCGACGTGAAGCGGATGTTGCGTCCCTGCACGGCGGCGGCACGTACCTCATAGTGCATTGCGCCACGGTTGTGAGCGAACCAGCCGATCAACCAGTGACCCAGCACGCCCGCCGTCACTCGGGCGCACACGCCCCAGAACACGAAGGCCCAGCCGCCCACGGCATACAGCGCCACAGCCGGCGGCAGTTGCTGTGCCATCCAGGTCCGTTCAAGGAAGCGATAGAAGCGATCGCGTGCGATGCGAGGCTCGATCGCGAGCACCGGCGGACGTGCGAGGTGCAGTTCGCAATGCAGTTGCCACCACGCATCGCGCCAGAAAGAGCGGCCATGGCGCAAGTAGTCGTGGCAGTCAGGAAGGCGTTGCGCATAGTCGCGCAGCTCATGTTGGCGCAACAGACCCAGCGGACCGGCGAGACCGACCTGCACGCCCAACCACACCAATGTGTACTCCAGCCACTTTGGGCACTGGAAGCTGTCGTGGATGAGCTTGCGATGGCTTCCCAGCGAGTGCCCAAGCAGCAGGACGGCGCCCGTTGTCGCGAGAAAGACAAGAACGGCCGCCCATGTGAAAGTCAGGGCGCCGCCCAAGAGCGCACCGCTTGCCATGCAGGTAAACCTGAGGGATTTCAGCGGTGCAAAGCGCACATCGCCCAGCAGGACGCTGCTGTGCTCCGTCGAATGCATTCGATGCCTGTGGAGACTTTCGGGAAGCTGCTGTTGCATAGCGTGCTTTCGTCAATCAGGCGGTCTTGCGCTTCTTCGCGATCTGACGTGATTCGCGTTTCAGCGGCCGGCCCGTCGGGCAGAGCTCGAAGGCGAAACCTGTCAGGTTGTTGACCAGGTTGTCGCGATTGAGGCGGTACATCACGAACTGGCCTTCGCGCTCGCCGCTCACCAAGCCTGCGTTCTCCAGAATCGACAGGTGTCGCGAGATCGCCGGGGCGCTCATCGAGAAGCGCTCCGCGAGCTGCGATGTGCTCAGTTCCGCCTCGGACAGGTAGGCCAAGATCTGCCGGCGCGGGGCGGAGGCGAGAGCTTCGAAGATCTTGTCAAGCGACATCAGTATTCAGTAATTAACTCATTTGTTAATGCTTTATACCGGCAACGCCAGCGAAGTGTCAAATGGGAAATGGGGGGTGACACGCCGGCACTGCCGCGAGGGCCGTTGGCTGCTTTGCACAAGCAACGCGCCTGTTGCTAGATCGACGTCCCGGTGTTAGTCTCGCGGCTCCCAAAATTGGCCGTTGCCTGATGTCATCGGCCTGACGCACGAGAAATTCGATGAAGCAGTTCTTCCACACGCAAGACACGTACGCCCTCCGCGCAGATGCGGCGGATGCGTCGCGCCGTGATTGCGCCGCACTGCTTTCCTAGAGCCCTGGATGTCCGGAGGCTCGGCCTCCGAGATCCACAAGACCCGGTAGGCCGCAAGCCACCGGGTTTTTTGTTGCCTGTTGAGTTGGAGATTTGGACATGAGTCCCGCACACGAACTGGTTTGCACTGTCTGCGCCGCTGGCGCAGTGCAGTGCTTCGACTTTTCGGATTGGTTCGTGTAGAGCCTCCACGCCCTTGTGCGCCTGGAGGACCACCCTTCAGGCACAGAAAGCCTGCCGGGTGGCCCACACCCCGCAGGCTTTTTTTCTTTTGAATCCGGCGCGCGCGCCGACAACCCGCCGATCTGCTTGGCCTGGCCAGCGAAGCGGATCGGTCTTTCAATCCAACTGGAGAAACCCATGATGAACAAGATTCATGTGAACGTCGGAACCATCGGCCACGTCGATCACGGCAAGACGACGCTGACGGCCGCGCTCACCTTCGTGCAGGCTGCCCGTCTCGGCGGCCGCGCGCTGTCCTACGGACAGATCGACAACGCGAAGGAAGAGCGCGAGCGCGGCATCACGATCAACACCTCGCACGTCGAGTACGAGTCGGAGCGCCGCCACTACGCGCACATCGACTGCCCGGGGCACGCCGACTACATCAAGAACATGATCACCGGCGCCTCGCAGATGGACGGCGCGATCCTGCTGGTGGACGGCACCGAAGGCGCCGCGCGGCAGACCATCGAGCATGTGCTGCTGGCGCGCCAGGTGAACGTCGGCCACATCGTGGTGTTCGTGAACAAGATGGACCTCGTGCCCGAGGGCGACCGAGCCGAGATCGAGCAGCTGATCGAGATGGAGATCGGCGCGCTGCTGGCGACGCACGGCTATCACGACGTGACGTTCGTGTTCGGCAGCGCGATGAAGGCGCTGGCCGCGGCCGAGCGCGGCGAGCTCGACGGCCCGGACGTGCAATGCGTGATCGAACTCGTGAACGCGCTGGACTCGCGCATCCCTGACCCGGTGCGCGACTACGACAGCCCGTTCATGATGCCGATCGAAGGCGTGCACACCATCGCGGGTCGCGGCACCGTCGTCAGCGGCCGTGTCGAGCGCGGCGTGATCCGCGTGGGCGACAGCGTCGAGATCGTCGGCCTCACCGCTGACGAGGGCCAGGTGGTCGTCACCGGCGTGCAGTCGTTCCACAAGGATGTGGCCGAAGGCCGTGCCGGCATGAACGTCGGGCTGCTGCTTCGCGGCGTCAAGCGTGACGACGTGGTGCGCGGCCAGGTGCTCGTGCAGCCCGGCGCGGTCAAGCCGTACCGGACCGGACGTGCGCAGATCTTCGTCCTCAGCAAGGACGAAGGTGGGCGTCACACCCCGTTCGGCTCGGGCTACCAGCCGCAGTTCTTCTTCGGAACGACCGACGTGACCGGTGTCATCCGCGTCGACACGGAGACCGGCTTGGTGGAGCCGGGCACGCAGGCCCAGATCAGCTTCGAGCTGAACAAGCCCGTGGCCATCGAGAACGGCATGCGGTTCGCGATGCGCGAAGGCGGCAAGACCGTCGGCGCCGGCATCGTGACCGAGGTGCTCGGCTGAAGAGCTGACGAAGCTCTCTTGCCCCTGTCGCTCGCTTGTCGGGCGGCAGGGGCTTTTCTACGCTTGGTCGCGCAACTTCTCTCTTCTCTCGTGCGCAGCCTCGACGGCTTCTTGAATCCTTCGTTCGCGGGTCTCCGGCTTGGCCGCCTCGTCGATTCTTCGAATGATGAAGTTCTGCTTGCCCGGAGGTAGCGTGTTGAAGGCTTCCTCTACCCCCTCGGCTCGAAGGGCGCTCACCAGGTCATCGGGGAGGACGACATCTGCGCGATCGAGGACGGTGAACCGGATGTGTATGCGGTCGCCCGTCTTGGTGTTCGTCTCCCGACGAACCTTTGCCTTGATGCGGATGTAGTGCTGGCCGCCCCCGACCGGAAAGAGACTCACCTGGAAAGGCTCGGAGTCGTTCACGCGGGCCAAGACCAGAACCGGGCCTTTTGTGCCCAGTGCCTCGGTGATCTCGGCCGGAACGCGAACGGCACAGTAGTCCATGCCCTCCGCCCAGTCCTCGAGATCTGCGTCGAACGAGAGCTTCAGCCCAGCGGTTGGAGTGTTCTTCGTGGTCATCGCAGAAGTGTAGAGCCCGACTACACTGGGCCATGGCTGACGGAATCGTCTCGAAGCCCGAGCCGCTTCGCTTTGCGACGCCCCGCGCGTTCGAGTCGTGGATGCGCAAGAACCACGCGTCTTCCGATGGCGTGTGGCTGCTGATTGCCAAGGCTGGCGCCGAGAAGCCGACGGTCACGTATCCGCAGGCGGTGGACATCGCGCTTTGCTATGGATGGATCGACGGGCAGAAGAAGGGCCTCGACGATCAGCACTGGCTCCAGCGCTTCACGCCGAGGCGCGCGCGCAGCCTGTGGTCGAAGGTGAATCGCGAGAAGGCGGAGGCCTTGATCAAATCGGGCCGGATGCAGCCGAGCGGTATGGCCGAGATCGTCCGGGCCAAAGACGACGGGCGATGGCACGCGGCTTACGACAGTCCGCGGACCGCGGTCGTGCCGCCTGACCTGCAGGCGGCCCTCGACGCGCGGCCCGAAGCGCGCAGCTTCTTCGCCCAGCTGGATGGCACGAACCGCTATGCCGTCTTATGGCGGATTCAGACGGCAAAGCGACCCGAGACACGTTCGAGGCGGATCGAAGTGCTCGTGGAGATGCTGGCCCGCGGCGAGAAGATCCACGGCTGACACGTGTCGATGTCGAATCAAACCAGGCTGAAACCTTGAAGGCGCTCGATGCGCTCCGAGAGGCCTGCGGCTCCGAGGTAGTGACCAAGCTTGCCTGCGCGCACTTTGAGCAGCGTCGCTTTGAGTTCGGCCAGCGTGGTGTTGCGCTCCATGGCGAACACGGCAGCCACGTCGGTGCGCGCCCGTACGCAGGCATCCGCGATCAGCAGCGCACTTTCGGCCGCGCCACAGGCTGCGCACTTGACGATGGCGGCTGCCCCCGGCGTGGCTCCTCCGGCCAGCAGGGCGCTCGTGAGCTCCGGCGGTATCGCGCTGTCGATGCTGCCCAGAACGTCGCCCGCAACGGGGGCACCGGCGCGCACCAAGGCCAGCGCCGCCGAGAAGGCGCCTGAACTCACGGCCACGTCGGTCGCCCATGCGCTGCCCTGCAGCGGCCCGTCGAAGCTGACGCCGCCTGCCGCGAGTTCGGCCACCAACCGTGGGTCGTCGCTGGCGATGGCGTGGCGCAGGGCAGCGCGTGCGGCGCCCGGCTGTTCGCGCAGCGTGCCGTTCGCGAGCGGCGTGCGCCAGTCGACCATCGCCTGGCGATAGTGCGCCATGAGCTTTTCCATGAGGTCGCGCTCGAGGCCGTGACCGTCGCACCTGTCATCCAGGTACTCGAGCAGAGACTGGCCGGAGAAATAGTCGCTCACCGGCGCGAGCGGGTCTTCATCGAGGTGCAGTGCCGCGAAGGCACCGCGCAGGTCGGGCGCAAACGTGCTTGCGCCATCCTCGTGCAGCGCATGTTTCCATGCGGGCGGCAACCCGCGCTTCCACGCGACGATGCTGCCGTGCTCCGAGCCTGGCTTCACCACCGCGTAGATTCGGTCGAGGTATTCGAAACCACCGAACGGCAAGTGCGTGAGCTTGCCGTTCCAAACATGTCCTTCCTCGTCAGCGGCTTCTGCCGCGAGCTCCTGTTCGTGTTCGATCCAGCCTTGCAGGTCGCGATAGCCGCTGCTGCCGTCCCAGAACAATTCTGACCAGCTCACCGCCTCGACGTTGCCGTTCATGGACACCGAGAGGTCATAGTCGAGCCGGCCACCAGCGGTATGCGACCAGAGCGCCACCAGTGCTGCGGGCACCGGCCCTGCACACTGCGCCTCGATGGCGGCAATGCGCTCCGTCGGCATTGGAGGCTGGGCGTCGAAGATCACCCTGTCAAAGAACAGAACGATCCCATGCGAGCGCAGGGAGGCCAGCTCTTCGGCCGAAAAGCGGATCTCGGGCTTGTTCATGTCACAGCGCCTTCCGCTCGGCCTCGACCAGCGCCCGGTCGCGCTTGTGCACCACCGGCGAAGCCACCAGCGCCTCGACGGCGGCGCGCGCGTCGGCGCCGCGGCCCTGGGCGCGCAGCACGCGGGCCGCATAGAGCTGCAGGCTGGCCCACTCGGGCCGGTCGGCCGGCACGGCGCGCGCCGCCTCGGCTGCGGGCAGGTCGGCCGCCATGGGCTGGCGTGCGGTCATCAGCGTGGCCAGCAGCCAGGCGTTGTCCTTGGTCTCCTGCCAGCGCGCCAGCGCGTGGGCATGTTCGCCGTCGCACACCGTGGCGTCGGGGGCCTTGGGGGCATCGCTGCAGCCCTGCTCCGTGGCCACGAAATCGAACCAGGCGTGCTGGCGCAGCGCGTTGGCGATGGCGCCTTCGGGGCGGTCGGCCGCCACGCGGGGATACAGCTCCTGGAAGAGGTCGAGCGCGCCCATCACGTAGGGGTTGTAGTCGGGGCGGTCGAGCGCGTTCATCGCCACGCCGAGCGGCAGGGTGGGCAGCAACTGCATGGCCGCACGGCGCGCGGTGTAGCCGATGGCCTTGTGCACCGGGGCGAGCGTGGCATCGGCCAGCGCGGCCTTGGTGCGCGTTTCCAGGTCCTTGAGCAGGGCATTGACGCGCGTGTTGTGGCGTGCGGCCGGCTCGGCCACGGCGGCGTTGAAGGCGGGGCCGCGGAGCTGGCGCTTGGTCCATGCATCGTCCACCGCCGCATCCCATTCGGTGTCGCGCACGGCATCGCGCACGATGCTGCGCAGCACGCCCAGCGTGGCCCAGGCGCGCATCGGGTGATCGGGCACGGCGGCGATGGCGTCGAACTCCTTGCGCGCGGCGGCAAAGTCGTCGCCATAGAAGAGGGCGGCGGCGTGCTGGTAGGCGTTGAGCGCCTTCAGCCTGGCCGGCGCGCGGGCGGGCAGGGGCGCGGGCAGCGGCGGCGCCGGGGTCTTGCCGGGCGTCCAGGAGCAGCGGGCGAACACGGCATCCTGCGCCGTGATCCAGGCGCGGCGGTCGGCGTCCTTCAGCGTGGTGTCGGCCACCAGCTCGCGCAGCGTGCGCGTGGCAAAGCCATAGGCGTCGGGGCCGCACTGGCCGGTCTCGGTGTCCATCTCGCCGAAGCCTTCGACCTTGAGCTTGCCGTGCCTGAAATAGTCGGGCGCCACGGCCGGGTCTTGCGGCACCAGCTCGCGGCGCGCCTGCAGCCATCCGGCCAGCTCGTCGTCGCCAGACGCGGGCGTGGGGCCGCCGTAGAGCCAGCTGCCCTGGCGGCGGTGGCTTTCCTTGACCACCGCGCCCACCGGCAGGTGCATCACGCGCCACGCCACGAACAAGGAGGCGCGGCCATAGCTGGGGCGGATGAGGCCGAGCGTGCCGTGCGCATAGGCGCGGTCGTCGGCGGGGCCGACCACGGGGCCCACGTAGCCGCGGCGCAGCGTCTCGGGCAGGGTGCTGTCGTCGTCGGCAGCAGGCGCGGCCGCATGGCCCGGCGTGGCGAGCGAAAGGGCGCCCAGCGCGGCGAGCGCAAGGCAGAGGCGGCGAAGCGAGGTGTGCATCGGCATGGTCATCGAACGAGGTGAAGGGGTGGATGTGATGGGTTCGACCAGGCGGCCTCGTCGAACCAGTAGGGGCGGGTGGCGCGTGCCAGCAGCGTGGGCGGCGGCGGGTCGTTGGTGGCAAAGCCCAGCGCGGGGCCGCGGCAGCGTTGCGCGAGCGTGGGGTCCGGTTGGGTGAAGCGGCGGCGCCAGTCGTCGGCCTGCGGGCCCAGGCGATAGAGCATGGGCACCACTTCGTCGACCGGCAGACGGTCGAGCCAGTCGCCCTGCGTGCACCAGTGTGCGAGCGCAGTCACGCCCAGGCGCACATCGGCCGGCAGCGCGCGGCGCACGTCGGCCACCAGCCTGCGGTAGGCCTCGCGCTGGCGCGGTGGCGCCTCGAAGTCGAGCTGCAGCAGGCCTGCGCCGGCGGCGGCCAGGCCGGCATGCCGGCGCACGGCCGCAACGATGGCGTCGCGCTGCGCGGGGGTGAATTCGGCGGGGGTATCGGCTGCGGCTTCCACATGCACCACGGGTACGAGGCGCACGCCCTCGGGCAGCGGCAGAGGCTGCCTGCGGCCGCCGTGCTCCACGCCATTGGCGCGCAGCACCAGCGATTCGACCAGCACGGCGGCTTCGCGGTAGGGCAGCGCAGCGTGGCCGGGCTGGGCGCGCGGGCCATTGCTGTCGGGCCAGATCCACGCCACGCCCTGTGCGAGCGAGGCGGCCACCTCGGCGGTGGAGGCAGGGCGCTGGGTGTCTTCGCGAGCCTGTCGGCCGATGGCATGGGCGAGCATGGCGGCCGCCACCAGCACGAGGCCGAATACGACGCAGGCCGATGCCGGCGGCATGCCGTGGCGTGCGCGAGTGCGGCTCACTGTCGCGAAGGCTGATGGTGTCGAGCCATCGGAGGCCACATGGAACTCCCTGCGCGGGTCGGCATCGGTGCGACGCCGGCGCATCCCTCGGGTTCTTGTTTCATGCCCGTATTGTTCACCGGTGGCACACTCGCCCTCCGACAACAAGCGCACACCGCTGCATGGGAGATGTCATGAGCTCCACTGGCCCTGGATTCGCCGTTCTCTACCGCTGGCGTCTGCACGACGGGGCCGAGGCTTCGTTCGTCGAGGCATGGTCTCGCATCTCGGAGCTGCTGCTGCGCGAGCGCGGTTCGCTCGGGTCGCGCTTGCACCGCGGAGCGGATGGCCTCTGGTACAGCTATGCCCAATGGCCGAGTGCCGAGGTGCGAGAGCAGGCCTTTGCGGCGGGCTCCGTCGACCCCGAGGCAGGGCGGCGGATGCGCGAGGCCATTGCCGAGAGCCTGCCGGAGATCGTGCTGGAGCCGGTGTCGGATTTTCTTGTCCAGATCAGCAATTCCTCAGAAGCGTACAGACCATGACCATCGCCACCCTTCAATCGCTGTTCGGCTTCAAGGCCTGGGCCAATGCGGAGCTGTTCGCCGCGCTGGCCCGGCTGCCGCAGGAGCAGGCCGACGCGTTGCACACCTGCATTCGCACGCTGAACCACATCTATGTCGTCGACCGGATCTTCCGCGCCCACTTGGCCGGCGAGCCGCGGCCGTTCGATGCCACCAACACCAAGGACACGCCGTCGCTCGCGCAGCTGCAGGCCGATGTGCAGGCCACCGATGCCTGGTATGTGGACTACGTGGCGGGCCTGTCGCCTGCTGCCGCGGCCGAGGTGATCGACTTCGCCTTCACCGATGGCGACAAGGGCCGCATGTCGCGTGAAGAGATCCTGCTGCACGTGATCACGCATGGCGGCTACCACCGCGGCAATGTGGGGCAGGTGCTCAAGTCGATCTCGGTGGCGCCGCCGCGCGACCTGTACACCAAGTTCCTGCACCAGAGCCAGCCGGCGCGGCGGCAGGCCTGAGGCCGCATGCGCCTGCCGACGCTTTTGTTCGCATTGCTCGGGCTGGGGCTGCTCGCACCGGCGAGCCAGGCCGCGGGCGGCACGCCGGAGTCCATGCTGCCGTGGCCGAAGAAGAACGAGGTGCTGGCGTATCACTCCTGCGGTTGCGCCGATGCATGCTGGGTGGCCGAGGTGCGGCAGCGATCGTCGAAGGCCGTGCGTGCGAGGCTGCACTGCGACTGCGAGAAGCTGAGCTACTGGTCGGCTGCCAGCGCCGACGAAGAAGTGATCGGCGCCACCTGCGCTGCGATCAACGACCAGCCCGACAAGTTCGAGCTGATCCCTCGGCTGATGCTGGAGAAGGACCAGCCTCGCCCCTCAATCACGCGCTGAAGCTGCCGCTGCGCTCGGGCAGGCCAGCGGCGCATGCGCGGTGCGGTAGCGTTGCTCGAGCGCCGTGGCCCGCGCGTCTTCGTCGGGCGTGAGCGGCGCATAGCCTCGACCCAGCGGCCAGCCGTAGCCCCAGCGGTAAGGCGTGTCGAATTCCGGCCCGCCGCCGATGCGCACGCCGTTGAACATCAGCGTCGCCAGGGTGTTGTCGCCCGATGCCTGCAGCACGCAGGCCTTCAGGTCCAGGTCGGCCTGCAGCCGTTGCGCCGCTGTGCCGCCGCGCCAGTAGGCCAGGTCGTGCGCCACGCAGCAGTGGCACCAGTCGGCCTTGCCGATCGGCGAGCGGTCGGGGAAGCGGCTGCAGCCGTCGGTGGTGAAGGGCTGGAGCACCATCGGCGAGGGCAAGGGCTGCGTGGGCGGCTGCACCGCACAGGCCGCGATGCCGGTGCAGGCGGCGACCACGGCCAGGGCGCATCGTGCGTTCATCAGGACGCAGGCCTTCGCACCTCTGATCGCCGCATCGCCATCACGTCGCCCTGGGCCTCGAGCCGCCCCTGGTGCACCAGCTCGGCCAAGCGCAGCTGCATGTAGACATAGGGCAGGTGAGGAAAGCGCGCCTCGAAGTCGTCGAGCGACAGGCCGACGACCATCGCCACCTTGCTCCAGTCGTTGCTGCAATGGCTGAGGATCAGCGCGTCGACCGCGTCGGCATCTGCCGATGTCGCGAGGCGGATGCGCGAGAGCTCCTCGGCACTCGGTTCGTCATCGTCGTAGTCGTCGTCTTCCATGGTCATCCATTCACTGTTTCGTCACCCATCGCATTCACCCACTCAGTAATGCGGCGGCAACTCCTCCCGCAGGCTCCTCACCACCGCGCCGCCACCGCCGTCCGGCACCTGCTGCCGCAGGTGCCGCAGCTCGCGCACCAGCAGGTCGATCTGCTCCTGCTGGCGGATGACGGTCTGGTTGAGGTGGTCGACCAGGTCTTCCATGAAGCTGGCCTTGATCTCGAGTTCGGTCAGGCGGTGGTCGAGGTCGGATGCGGGCTGTTCCATCCCCGTATTGTTCACCGCGCCGTGCGGCGCCTGGCGACCAGCTCGGCATAGCCGGTCGACGGATCGGGCTCGCGGCGGAAGTCCCAGTCGGGCAGCAGGCCGAGCAGCACCTCGGCCGTGGTGCGCACGATGCAGCCCGGCGCCACGTGGCCGCCGATCACGCGGCCCTCGGCCGTGGCGAGGCTGGCATGCAGGTGCGAGCCGTTGGCGGCCAGGGTGCCCGACAGGCTCAGCAGCTCGAGGTCGCCGGTGAGGGGCGTGGGATCGGGCGCGCCGGCCAGGCGCAATTGCGCGGCGCAGAGGCTGCCGATGCCGGCGATGACGAAGGCGGCCGAGCAGCCTTGTGCGGCCATGGCGGCCTCAAGGGCTTGGCGCAGGTCCTGGCCGGGCATCAGGCGGAGGGGGTGGGGCTGCATGGCGTGCAGGTTACCGGACGCCGCTGCAGCTCATCGGCCGAGGGCGACGCCTGTCGCGCCGATATGCAGCCGGGCGCCTGCCGCTCGCTGCCGGCGAGGGCCGATGCCATGATGCCGCGTTGTCCCCACCATCGATGCCGTCATGACGCCGTTTCCCGTCTCCCCGAGCATTCGCCTGCGCCGCCTGCTGGCGCTGTGGCTGCTGTCGATCTCGTGCCTGCCGGCAGCGCAGGCCATGGACCTCGGGCGGGATTTCAGCCGCTGGTGGCCGACCCCGGGCGAGGGCGCGGTCAACAGCGAGACGCGCGCCACCGGCAACTTTCGCGGCGTGAAGCTCGACACCGATGCGCGGGTGGTGATCCGCCAGGGCGAGCGCAATGCGGTGGTCGTGGAGGCCGAAGGCAACGTGCTGCCGCTGATCGACACCCATGTCGAAGACGGCACGCTGGTGGTCGAGGACAACCGGCATTTCAAGTCGTCGTCGGCCAAGGTGGTGATCACCGCGCGCCGCCTCACGCACATCGGTGCCGGCGGCAGCACCACGGTGGTGGCCGAAGGGCTGCAGGTGCCGGAGCTGTCGTTGAGCCAGGGCGGCTCGAGCGCGCTCAATCTCGCGGCGGTTTCCGTCACCCGGCTGACCGTGGCGCTCGGCGGTTCGAGCGCGCTGAAGATGGCCGGCACGGCCGACGAGCTGTCGCTGAGTCTGGGTGGATCGGCGGCTGTGCAGGCCGAGGCGCTGGAGGCCCAGGCCGTCTCGGTCTCCGGCGGCGGCTCGGCTCAGGCGCTGGTGTGGGCCAGGGAGTCGTTGCGCGTCGCGGCCGGCGGCTCGGTCGGGGTGCGTTATTACGGTGCCGTCGACCCCGCGCTGACGACCGCCGGCTCGGTCACGGTCCGGCGGCTGGGAGATGCGCCGCCGCGGCAGCCTTGAGGCAGACAGCCGTAGAGCGGCTGGCAACCGGCGTCGCTACTCCCGGCTCAGCATTCGACCGAGTGCGAAATCCGCATTGGGCCGATAGCCGATCGCGAAGGCGTCGCATACAACCGGAGCACCCGCCTGCCGTGCAGGCGCATTCGCATCGAAGGGTCCGGAAGATGACGCCTGCAGGCAAGGAGCGGCCGCCTCCGAAGGCCGACAAGGCGCTTGCCCATGAGGGCGGGCAAGCCGAACGCACCGCGGGTGCTGCCAGCGAAGCCCTGCAGGCCACGCCGCGCATGGTGGCGCAACGCCAGCGCCTGGCCTCGGTGTTCGGGCTCGCCACGCAGGAGCCCGCTGCCGGCGATGTGCCGGTGGCCCAGCGGGTGATCGCGTCCTGGCTGACAGGGAATTCACATGCGCTCGGCGGGAATGCCCGTTTCGAGTCGACGGCCAACTTCGGCGACCGGCCGGGCCGCAAGCCGTTGCTCGTGATTCCCTCGACCACGCCGCACCATGAGCTGCACGTGCACCTGATCCCGGTCGACCCGCCGGTCAGCTACACAGGTTGGAACCTGAAGGACACCCGCGGTGGCGGAGCCCATGTGTACATCGACAACACGACGCGGGACATCGATGCCGAAGACCGAGCCTTGTTCGATGCGCGCGCGGCAGGGTGGTCGAGGGCGAGCAGTTACCCGGCCGACATCCAATGGTCGCAACCGTCGGAAGCATCGCGCCTGGCAGAAGGCGAGCGCCAGTTCGGGCTGAAGCGGCAGCAGTTCGTCGACTACCTGACGGAGAAGCTCGACGCGTATGTGGAGGGGCGCCGCAAGAGCCGGCCGATCTCGATGACGATGACCTTCACGACCTTCGCTCGGCGCAAGGGCAAGGAGACCGCGAGCCAGCACAAAGACCGTGTCAAGCTCGCCAAGCCGCTGCCGGAGGTCGAGCACTGCGCCGGCACCTATCAGATCCAGGACGACGGGAAGGTGTCTGCCAAGTTCGCGTTCGATACCTACGACGACTTCATCAAGGGCAAGGACTCGCTCGTGGCGGAAATGAAGAAGCCGATTTCCGACGGCCGATCCTGGACCTACGGCTCCACCAGCGACACCGTTGCCGCGGTGGATGATTCGATCCGCACGCCGGCCCGCGACTACGTCGAGGCGGTGAAACGCGGTGACCACGACGGCGTGGTGCGAACCTGGAGCGGGGAACGCCGCGACGCGGTCTTCCCCTGAACTTGCGCGGCTACACGGCCGCCAGCGCCTGGTCGAGATCGTCGACCAGGTCGTCGATGTGCTCGATGCCGACCGACAGGCGCACCGTGTCTTCCGACACGCCGGCCTTGTCGAGCTCTTCGGGCGAGAGCTGGCGGTGCGTGGTGGAGGCCGGGTGCGTGGCCAGCGAGCGCACGTCGCCGATGTTGACCAGCCGCGTGAAGAGCTGCAGCGCATCGAGGAAGCGTGCGCCGCGCTCGCGGCCGCCGCCGGCCGCGCCCTTGAGCCCGAAGGTCAGCAGGCCCGAGGCCTTGCCCGAGAGGTACTTGCGCACCAGCGCATGGTCGGGGTGGTCTTCCAGTCCGGAGTAGTTGACCCAGGCCACCTTGGGATGCGTCTTCAGGTGCTGCGCCACCTTGAGCGCGTTGTCGCTGATGCGGTCGAGCCGCAGCGGCAGCGTCTCGATGCCCTGCAGGATCAGGAAGGCGTTGAACGGCGAGATCGCCGCACCGGTGTTGCGCAGAGGCACCACGCGCGCCCGGCCGATGTAGGCCGCCGGGCCCAGCGCTTCGCTATAGACCACGCCGTGGTAGCTCACGTCGGGCTCGTTCAGCCGCTTGAAGCGCTGCTTGTGCTGCGCCCACGGGAACTTGCCCGAATCGACGATCGCGCCGCCCACGCTGGTGCCGTGGCCGCCGAGGTACTTGGTGAGCGAGTGCACGACGATGTCGGCGCCATGCTCGATCGGCCGGCACAGGTAGGGCGAGGGCACGGTGTTGTCGACGATCAGCGGCACGCCATGGCGGTGCGCGATCTCGGCGATCTTTTCGATGTCGGTGATGTTGCCCTGCGGGTTGCCCAGCGATTCGACGAACACCGCCTTGGTCTTGTCGTCGATCAGGGCCTCGAAGGTCTCGGGCCGGCGGTAGTCGGCAAAGCGGGTGCTGATGCCGAACTGCGGCAGCGTGTGCGCGAAGAGGTTGTAGGTGCCGCCATACAGCGCGCTCGAGGCCACGATGTTGTCGCCGGCCTCGCTGATCGTCTGGATCGCATAGGTCACCGCCGCCTGCCCCGAGGCCAGTGCCAGCGCGGCGATGCCGCCCTCGAGAGCGGCCACGCGCTCTTCGAGCACCGACTGCGTGGGGTTCATGATCCGCGTGTAGATGTTGCCCTGCACCTTGAGGTCGAACAGGTCGGCGCCGTGCTGCGCACTGTCGAAGGCATAGGCCACCGTCTGGTAGATCGGCGGTGCCACCGCCTTGGTGGTGGGGTCGGGGCTGTAGCCTGCGTGGACCGAGCGGGTTTCGAAGCGCCAGTTTTCCTTGCTCATGATGGGTGCGGCCTCGTGGGCCGGGTGGGGAGTGAGCCGGGCAGCCTACGGGCAAGGGCGCGCCGTGCCAACGAAGAAAAGCGGAAAACCTCATTCCTTTTGTGGAAGGTCATCACTCATGACAAACGATGACAGGGCGCCTGCTTTGTCATCGCTTGCAGCGCATGGCGCGGCCACAGCAATCGTCCGCTACACGAGCGTGGAAAGAATCGGTGCAACACCCCTACAGCAGGAGAGCACGATGATCTTTTCCCTCCGACGCTCGAGCGAAGCCCGGCGACGGCTTCCCTGGTTGGCCGGCCTCGCCTGCGCCGTGGCGCTGGCAGGCTGCGGTGGCGGTAGTGCAGGCGATACGGGCGACACCAGCCATGCGAGCGAGGCGGCGGCCGTCACCGGTCAGCCACAGAGCCCGGAGACCGCCGGTTCGGTGTCGGCCGACACGGTGATGACCCGCTTCGGCACCGTGAGGGGCAACGTCTATACGGGGGGCTTCGAATTCCTCGGCATACCGTTCGCCAAGCCCCCGGTCGGCACGCTGCGCTGGCGGCCACCGGTGGACCCGGTGCCCTGGACCTCGGTGCTGGCCACGCAGGCGTTCCGCCCGGCGTGTCCGCAGATGCGCTTTGCGGCCGGGCAGGACACCGGCACCGCCGAAGGCGATGAAGACTGCCTGCAGCTCAACGTGTGGACCCCCGCTACGACCGGGACGGCCAGCCTGCCCGTGATGGTGTTCATCCATGGCGGCGGCCAGCAGCAGGGCTCGGCCGGCGAGGTGCAGGGCGGCACGCAGATCTACAACGGCCGCAACCTCGCCGCGCGCGGGCATGCGGTGGTGGTGACGATCCAGTACCGCCTGGGGCCGCTGGGCTACCTGGTGCACCCCGGGCTGGAGGCCGAGAGCGGCGGCACCTCGGGCAACTACGGCGTGATGGACCAGATCCAGGCGCTCAAATGGGTGAAGAACAACATCGCCGCGTTCGGCGGCGACCCCGGCCGCGTGATGGTGTTCGGCCAGAGCGCGGGCGGCGTCAACGTGGGCAACCTGATGACCGCGCCGGTCGCCCGAGGCCTGTTCCAGCGCGCTGCCATCGAAAGCGCCGGCCCGGTGCTGGGACCGTATGCCGTGGCGAAGAACAAGGGCATTGCGTTCGTCGACAGCCTCGTGGCCCGCGGCACCGACACGCAGAAGATCGCCACGCTGCGCGGCCGCGACTGGCGCACGATCATCGCCAGCGAGACCCCGCCGGTCGATGGCGGCGTGGTGCAGATGAATTGGCAGCCGGTGGTCGACGGCGTCGTCTTCAGCACCGACCCGGCCTCGGCGTTTGCATCGGGGCAGTTCAACCGCGTGCCGCTGCTGCTGGGCACCACGGCCGACGAGATGAGCCGATCGGTGCCGCCGGGCGTGGAGCCAGCCTCGGTGAGGGCGCTGATCGCCGCACTGGTGCCAGTGGCCTATCGCGACCAGGCGCTGCAGCTCTATCCGCCCGGCAACACGGCCGACGAGGCGAAAAGCTCCTACGTGCAGATCCTCACCGATTCGCAGTTCACCAGCCTCGCGCGCCGCACGGCCCGTGCCGTGGCCCCGCAGCAGCAGGATCCGGTGTGGCGCTACTTCTTCTCTTACCGCCAATCGGGTGCGCTGGCGCAGCTCGGTTCGTACCACGGCATCGAGCTGTTCTATGTCTTCAACACCTGGGAGAACACGCCCTACGCGCAAGCCGGTGGGTTCACCGCCGACGATGCAGCCGTGCAGGCGCAGACGCTGCAGTACTGGGTGAATTTCGCGCGCACCGGCAACCCCAACGGCGCAAGCCTCGCGGCCTGGCCCAGGTTCGACAGCGCGGCCGACTGTTATCTGGAGATCAAGGCTTCGCCGAACGGCAGCCAATGCAGGCTGCGCACAGAGAAGAGCGATCTGTGGGATGCGGTTCGCGCGGCGAATCAATGAGCTTGCGTTGACCCACGAAAAAGCCGCCTCTTCGCAACGAAGACGGCGGCTTCAGTCCTGGCCTGCCCGGAGGGACTCGAACCCCCGACCTGCTGCTTAGAAGGCAGCTGCTCTATCCAGTTGAGCTACGGGCAGACGGGCGGCGATTATCGTTGATCAGTGGCGCTTGTACTGCTCCGCGCCAAACAGCATCTCGCGCGCCTTGTCGTCGACCAGCGGCTTGCGGCGGTCGGCCAGCACCTGCACACCGCGCTGCACTGCGGGGCGGGCGTCGATCTCGTCGAACCAGCCCTTGAGGTGCGGGTAGTCGTTCCAGCTGATGCCCTGGTTCTTCCACGAGCGCAGCCACGGATAGATGGCGATGTCGGCCACGGTGTATTCGGGGCCGGCGATGTACTTCGAGCGCGCGAGCTGCCGGTCCATCACGCCATACAGGCGCTTGGCCTCGTTGGTGTAGCGGTCGATCGCGTAGGGGATCTTCTCGGGCGCGTAGATCCGGAAGTGATGCGCCTGCCCGAGCATCGGGCCCACGCCGCCCATCTGGAACATCAGCCACTGCAGGGCGCGGTATTTGCCTTCCACGTCGGAAGGCAGGAATTTACCGGTCTTTCCTGCCAGATACAGCAGGATCGCGCCCGACTCGAACAGCGAGAATGGCTTGCCGCCGGGCCCCTGCGGGTCGACGATGGCCGGGATCTTGTTGTTGGGGCTGATCGCCAGGAAATCTGCGTCGAACTGCTCGCCCGCGCCGATGTCCACCGGGTGAACACGGTAGGGGAGGCCGCACTCTTCGAGCATGATGTGAACCTTGTGCCCGTTGGGGGTGGCCCACGAATACACTTCGATCATAGGCAGTACTCTTTCTTGGCGACGGGGGTTGCGACTCCCGCGACTATAGGTCTGTTGAACGGTCCATGCTGCAAACGATCAAGCGTTGGTTTTCAAGTGCTTCCGGATCGCACTGGAGCGGCGCCGAAGAGTGGGCGAAGGCCCGCGGCCTGGCCTTCAAGCGCAGCCGCGACGGCGAAGGCTTCGTGATCGATGCCGCGCAGCCGGGCGGCGGCGGCTGGCGCCTCGAGTGGGGTCCGTCGCAGCGTCCCTACATCGAGGGCGCCGAGCTCCGCCTGCGCGCCGACACCGGCAGCGACATCGAGCTGCAGATGCTGATCCTCTCCCGCACGCTGATGGATGCGATGGAGAAAACGGTGTTCGAGCAGTTCACCGAAGACCTGCAGACCCGCATCGACACCGCCACGCCCGAAGAGATGCGCTGGCTGGTGCTGTTTCCCAAGCTGCCGCCCAGCGAGCTGAAGATGCTGCGCGACAGCTTCGGCGCGGTGGCGCCGTCGCCTCGCTGGGTGGGGCAGTGGATCGAAGGGCCGCTCGGCGCCCAGCTGCAGCAGGCGCGCGCCAGTTGGCTGGCGCCGGAGGATCCGATGGCGCTGATCCTGCAGCGCAGCCGGCTCACGCTGCGCATCAGCCTGCGCCAGCCCGATGCCGCCTCGCTCACCGCGGCGGTGGCACTGTTCGAGGTGGCGCTGCGCGAGGCCAAGCGCGTGATCCAGCATTTCAACGAGAACGGCATCGCGAGCACGCAGCCGTTCATGTGGACCGGCCTCCCCGGCGCCGGCGACGAAGGGATGGGCGGCCACTGACCGCCCGAGGCCTGCTTCAGTTCACCGGGTACTTGCCGAGCTCGATCTTCGCGATCGCGTTGCGGTGCACTTCATCGGGGCCGTCGGCGAAGCGCAGCGTGCGCACCAGCGTGTACCAGTAGGCGAGCGGAAAGTCCTCGCACATGCCGGCGCCACCGTGCACCTGCATCGCCCAGTCGATCACCTTGCAGGCCATGGTCGGCGCCACGACCTTGATCATCGCGATCTCGGCCTTGGCGGTCTTGTTGCCGGCCACGTCCATCATCCACGCCGCCTTGAGCGTGAGCAGCCGGGCCTGGTCGATCATGCAGCGGGCTTCGGCAATGCGCTCCTGCGTGACCGTCTGCGCCGCGATCGGCTTGCCGAAGGCCACGCGCGACGAGGCGCGCCGGCACATCAGCTCGAGCGCGCGCTCGGCCAGACCGATGGTGCGCATGCAGTGGTGGATGCGGCCGGGGCCGAGGCGGCCCTGCGCGATCTCGAAGCCGCGGCCTTCGCCGAGCAGCATGTTGGTGACGGGCACCTTCACGTCCTTGAAGATCACCTCCATGTGGCCGTGCGGCGCATCGTCGTAGCCGAACACCTGCAGCGGGCGCACGATGGTGATGCCCGGGGCATCGGCCGGCACCAGGATCATCGACTGTTGCGAATGGCGCGGCGCTTCAGGGTCGGTCTTGCCCATGAAGATGTACACCGCCAGGCGCGGATCGCCGGCACCCGAGGTCCACCACTTGCGGCCGTTGATCACGTAGTGGTCGCCCTGGCGCTCGATGCGCGACTCGATGTTGGTGGCGTCCGACGAGGCCACGGCCGGCTCGGTCATCGCGAAGGCGCTGCGCACCTTGCCTTCGAGCAGGGGCTCGAGCCAGCGCTTCTTCTGCTCGGGCGTTCCGTAGCGCTCGATGGTCTCCATGTTGCCGGTGTCGGGCGCCGAGCAGTTGAACACCTCGCTCGCCCAGGGCACGCGGCCCATGATCTCGGCCAGCGGCGCGTATTCCTGGTTCTTCAGGCCCGCGCCGTATGAGCTGTCGGGCAGGAACAGGTTCCACAGGCCGGCCTCGCGCGCCAGCGGCTTCAGCTCCTCGAGCAGCTTCAGCGGCGACCAGCGCTTGCCGGCCTCGGTGTTGGCCTGCAGCTCGGCCCAGTAGCGGCCCTCGTTGGGGTAGATGTGCTGCGCCATGAAGCTGTTCAGCCGGGCCTGCAGCTC
Source organism: uncultured bacterium (assembly GCA_966212505.1). Classification (GTDB taxonomy): domain Bacteria; phylum Pseudomonadota; class Gammaproteobacteria; order Burkholderiales; family Burkholderiaceae_C; genus CAMLIZ01. Next base: position 6,565 of record CBIHRS010000023.1, on the reverse strand, counting down.
CTGGGTGCGCGGGGAGTAGTTGAAGTCCATGCGGGGTCCTTCCAAGGGAATGTGTCAGCGCGCCTGCTGCGCGAACTGCCAGCCGAGCTCGGCCAGCGGGCGTGCGCCGGCGGCAGCCTGCCGCGCCTGCGCGCTCGATGCGGTGCCGTCTTCCACCCGCTTCGCGATGCCCTGCAGGATGGCGGCGATGCGGAACAGGTTGTAGGCGAGGTAGAAGTTCCAGTCGGTCATCAGCGCGGCGGGGTCGCCGCGGCCGGTGCGTTCGCAGTAGCGCGCCACGTAGTCGCGCTCCGACGGAATGCCGAGCGATGCGATGTCGACGCCGCCGATGCCTCGCCCCATCTCCTTGGGGATGTGCCACGACATGCAGTGGTAGCTGAAGTCGGCCAGCGGATGGCCGAGCGTGGAAAGCTCCCAGTCGAGCACCGCGAGCACGCGTGGCTCGGTGGGGTGGAACACCAGGTTGTCGAGCCGGTAGTCGCCATGCACCACCGACACCTGCGACTCGTCGCGCGCGCCTGCGGGAATGTGCGCAGGCAGCCACTCGAGCAGCCGGTCCATCGCGTCGATCGGCGTGGTGATCGAGGCCTGGTACTGCTTGCCCCAGCGGCCGATCTGGCGCTCGAAGTAGTTGCCCGGCTTGCCGTAGTCGGCCAGGCCGGCCTTCTGCACGTCGACGCTGTGCAGCGCGGCGATCACGCGGTTCATCTCGTCGTAGACCGCGGCGCGCTCGGCGTTGCCCATGCCGGGCAATGACTGGTCCCACAGCACGCGGCCCTGCACGAACTCCATCACGTAGAACGCGCGGCCGATCACCGATTCGTCTTCGCACAGCAGGTGCATGCGCGGCACCGGCACACCGGTGCCGGCCAGCGCGCCCATCACGCGGAACTCGCGGTCGATCGCATGCGCCGAAGGCAGCAGCTTGGCGGCGGGCGCGGGCTTGGAGCGCATCACGTAGGCCGCGCCCGGCGTGACCAGCTTGTAGGTGGGGTTGGACTGGCCGCCCTTGAACTGCTCGACGCTCAACGGGCCCTTGAAGCCGGGCAGGTGCTGCGCGAGATGGCGCTCAAGCGCCGCGACGTCGAACGCATGCGATGCGGCGACGGGTTTGGTTCCGGTGAATGCTTCCATGGCTCCTGCTTCAGGTTCCGGTGCGACCCGGGCAGGAGCCCGGGCCTAGTACTTCTCTGCCAGCTCCATCAGCTTGTCGCGCGACAGCACGACCAGCCGCGTGGGCTCCACGCGCACCGCGCCCTCGCGCTCGAAGCCCTTGAGCTCCTGGTTCACGCGCTGGCGCGAAGCGCCGAGCAATTGCGCCAGGTCTTCCTGCGCGAGCTGCAGGCCGATGCGGATCTCTTCGCCCTGCTCGACACCATAGCTCTTGGCCAGCAGCAGGATCTGCTTGGCCAGCCGCGCGGCGAGCGGGCGCGTGTTGAGGTCTTCGAAGGTGTTGAACATCAGCCGCATGCGCCGGCAGTTCAGCCGCAGCAGTGCCTCGTACAACTCGGTGTGCTGCGACAGCAGCTCGCGGAAGTCGGCGCGCCTCACCACCAGCAGCGTGGTCTCGCCATGCGCATTGGCATCGTGCGTGCGCGGCAACCCGTCGAACAGCGAGATGTCGCCGAACCACGTGCCCGGTTCCACATACGTGAGCGTGATCTGCTTGCCCGACAGCGACACCGAGCTGATGCGCACCGCGCCCTTGGCCACGGCACACCATTCTTCGGCTTCCGAGCCCCGTGTCGACAACAGCGCTCCATCCTTCAGCCGACGCACCACCGCTCGCGAGAGGATGGCATTGCGCAGGGGTTGTGAGAGCTTGGAGAACCACGAGCCGGACTCGATGTTGGACCGCTCGGCCATTGTAAGAACGGGGATATTCATGTCTTGTCTCTGACGTGACAGCAGCATCACCATCGGCATTCGTATTGTCCATGAGTGTTACACCAACCCCCGCCACGCAAGGAGACAAGGTCATGAGCAGCAACCCGCATGCAATGAGCGAAGCCGAATGGCAGACGCGCGTGAACCTGGCCGCGGCCTATCGGCTCGTGGCGCTGTTCAAGTGGGACGATCTCGTGTTCACGCACATCAGCGCGCGCGTGCCCGGCACCGACGACCAGTTCCTGATCAACCCCTACGGCTTCATGTTCGAGGAGATCACCGCATCGAGCCTCGTGAAGGTGGACCTCGCGGGCAACAAGCTCGAGGACTCGCCGCATCCGGTGAACCCCGCGGGCTTCACGATCCACAGCGCGATCCATGCCGCGCGGCATGACGTGGAATGCGTGCTGCACACGCACACGCTCAACGGCATCGCGGTGTCGGCGCAGAAGGAGGGCGTGCTGCCCTTGTCGCAGCAGTCGATCTTCGTGCTGGCTAGCCTGGGCTATCACGACTACGAGGGCGTGGCGCTGCGCGACGACGAGAAACCGCGGCTGGTGGCCGACCTGGGCGACCGCAACTTCCTGATGCTGCGCAACCATGGCCTGCTCACGGTGGGCAAGACGATCGCCGATGCGTTCCAGGCCATGTACCTCTTCGAAGCCGTGTGCACGATCCAGGTCCGCGCGATGGCGGGCGGCGTGCCGTTGACGCATGTCGATCCGCGCATCATCGCCACCGCGAAGCAGCAGGCGGCGCAGGTGACCAGGGGCCTGGGCGGTTCGCTGATCTGGCCGGGGCTGCTGCGCCGGCTCGACCGCGTGTACCCCGGCTACGACAGCTGATCCAGGCGCAGGTACTGCGCGAGCAGTTTCTCCATCGTGGTGTGGCGCTCGCGCTCGTGCAGCCATTGCGTGGGCGCGAGGTTCACCGCACGCAGCACGAGGTCATCGGCGCCCACGTCGATGATGTTGATGCAGGCCGGCGACTGCTCCATGCGGCCGAAGAAGGCACGCTGGCCGGCCAGGGCGCGCGAGATCAGCGCGCGGTTGACGCCACCATGCAGCACCAGCAGCAGGCACTGCCAGTCGCTGGCCGACAGCAGGTCGTCGAAGGCGGGCATCGTGCGGTCGAGCAGCTCGCCCACCGATTCGCCGCCGAGAAAGCGGTGCGCTTCCGCATCGGGGCCGGAAGAGAACGCGCCGAGGAAGGCCTGCTCCACCTGGTCGCGCGGGATGTCGCTGAGCCGGCCGGGGCGGATCTCCTGCAGGCGCTCGTCGATGCCGATCGGCAGGGTGGTCTGGCCGGCGGCGGCGAGCACGCGCATCGCGGTCTCGTAGGTGCGCGGCAGGCCGCTGATCGTCACGCGGTCGAAGCGCACGCCGGCGGCTTCGAAGAGCTGGCCGGCCGCATCGGCCTGCTCGCGGCCGGTGGCGTTGAGCGGCACATCGTCGGGCGGCACCGCCGTGCCATCGAGGCGGAAGTAGTCCACCGATCCATGCCGCATCAGGTAGATGCGGCGGCGGGGGGAGGCGAGGCGGCGGCGCAGGTCGTTCAATGGAAATCCGGCTTGCGTTTGTCGAAGAAGGCTTGCAGGCCCTCGGCGCCGTTGGCGTCGAAGAGGTTGGCCACGAAGTGGTCGCGCTCGCTGTCGAGCTGGTCACGCAGCCGGCGGTTGGGGGCTTGCGTGACGAGTTCCTTGACGCTGCTCAGCGCATTGGGCGCCATGGCAGCGAGACGATCGGCCACGCGCAGAGCTTCGGCCAACGCCTGGCCGTTGTCTGTCACCGTGTGGACAAGACCCCAGCGCTCGAGCTCGCGCGCGCCCATCGGTTCGGCCAGCCACAGCAGGCGCAGCGCCAGCGCGCGCGGCAGCTGCTGCGCGAGATGCCAGCTGCCGCCGCCATCGGGCGAGAGGCCCACCTTGGCATACGACATCGTGAACTTGGCCCCCTCGGCCGCCACGATCAGGTCGCAGCCCAGCGCGAGCGAGAAGCCGCCGCCGGCCGCGTGGCCTTCCACGGCCGCGATGATCGGCTTGGGAAACACCCGCATCGCCTCGATCAGCCCATGGAAGCGCTCGATCGACTGATGCTGCTCGTGCGGGCCCACGCTGCGGTTGTGCGACAGGCGTTGCAGGTTGCCCCCCGCGCAGAAGTGCTCGCCGTTGCCGCGCAGCACCACGCAGCGCACCTCGGCGTCGGATTCGGCCACGTTGAGCGATTCGACCCCGGCCGCATAGACCTGCGGCGACAGCGTGTTGCGGGTGGACGGATCGCTGAGCGTGAGGACCAGGGTGGCGCCGTGGCGCTCGGTGAGGAGCTCTGAAGACATGGTGCGTGCAGCCCTTTGGCAACGGGTCCGGTAGAAGTGCGCGGCATTGTGTCACGCAGGTGCCACGCATCGCGGAGCACGTGCTAGAGTGGTCTCGACCTTTTGTCGAGAAGAACAAAGGCATGCAACCAGGCTCCCAGACGCTCGCACTCCTGCTCTCGGCGATCGTCGCCAGCGGCGACGTGGCGGCCATGGGGTTCGGGCGTGAACGCGGTACCGCCGTGCTGGGGCATCCGCTCGATCTGGTGGTGCCGCTGCAGCTGGCCGCGGGCGAATCGCTGGATGCCAACTGCGTCAACGCCGAGGTGCTGTCGGGCGATGTGCGATGGCCTGCCGCCCAGGTCCGTGTCGAGATGGAGCCCGGCGCCGCGCCGCAGGAACGCCTGCTGCACATCCGCAGCAACCTACCGGTCGATGAACCGGTGTTGACCGTCACGCTCTCGGCCGGCTGCCCGCCGGTACTGAATCGCCGCTTCGTGGCATTTGCCGATCCGCCGGGCATCGCTGTTGCTCCTGCGCCCGCCGACGCCCAGCCGCTCGCGCCGGCCACGGCGCGCCCGTCGAGTCCTGCACCGCGGGCTGCGACCGATGTGCCGCGGCGGTCTGGTGCGCGCAGGCCATCGGGCTCCTCGGTGTCGTCCACCACAGCCCGCGCAGCGTCTGCCACGCCGAAGGCCGCTGCCGCCGCGCCGGCTCTGCAGCCGCGCGTCCATCGCAATGGCCCGCGCCTGCAGCTTGAGGCGGCCGAACCCGTCGTGGCCCGTCCGGGGCCGGTCTCGCGCGAATCGGCCGACGCTGAACTGAAGGCCGCGCAGGCCGCTGCCAGTGCCGCGCAGGCGGCCGCCGCTGCTGCATCAGCCCAACTGCAGGCCCTGCAGTCGAACATGGCCGCGATGCGGGCCGAGGCGCAGGCCAACCGCGACGCCTTGCTGCGCATGGAACGCCGCCTCGCCGAGGCCGGCCAGGCGCGCAACCTCATGCCGCTGCTGCTGGGCGTGCTGGCGCTGCTGGCCGCGGCGGTGGCGTGGCTGGGCTGGCGCCTGCGACAGCTCACGCGCGAGCGCAACCGCGCCCGCTGGTGGGACAGCGCAATGGAAGCCGGCCTGCCGCCGCCCAGGCCCGCCGCCCCGCAGGCCGAGGGGCCCACCGTGAGCATGCCGGCGCCGCTGGTGCCCGAATCGGTGCCCATGCCCGAGACGCTGCCGCCGGTGCCTTCCGTGCCCCCGGTGGCGTCACCGCGCAGCTCGACGATCCCGTTGATGCCCGACTTCCATCCGCCGGTGCCCGAGCCAGCGCCCGTTCCCGTGGCTGCGGCGGCGCCGGTGCCGGTGCCGGCTCCCGCCAAGCGCCCCATGTCGGTCGAAGAACACCTCGACCTCGAACAGCAGGCCGAGTTCTTCCTGGTGCTCGGCCAGGATGAGGCCGCGATCGACCTTCTGCTCACGCACCTGCGCGGCACCGGCGGCACCAGCCCGATGCCGTATCTGAAGCTGATGCAGATCTACCGCCGGCGCCAGGACCAGCAGGCCTACGAGCGCATGCGGGCCCGCTTCGAGCAGCGCTTCAATGCCCATGCGCCGGCCTGGAGCGAAGCCACGGCGCCGCAGCGTTCGCTCGAAGACTATCCGCAGGCGATGGCGAGCATCCAGGCCGCGTGGCCCACGCCGCTGGACGCGATGGCGCTGGTGGAGGCCATGCTGTTCCGCCGCGGTGCCGAGGCCGAGCATTTCGAGCTGCCGGCTTATGAGGAGCTGGTGTTCCTGTACTGGCTGGCGCGCGAGATCCTGCAGGCCAGCGACGGCAAGCAGGAGCGGGTGGACGTGCTGCTGCCGATCGACGATGGCGGCGGGGCGCCGATCCTGTCGGCGCTGCCGATGATCGACCTCGATCTCACGACGCAGCCGGGCGACGAGGTGCCGCCCTCACATTTAAGGCACTGAGCCGTATCGGTGGTGCTACACGCGGGCCAGGCGCTGCAGCGCGGCCTGCAGCGTCTCGTCCTTCTTGGCGAAGCAGAAGCGCACGATGCGCTGCTCGAAGCCGCCCTCGTAGAAGGCCGACAGCGGAATAGCCGCCACGCCGATCTCGCGCGTGAGCCAGCGGCAGAACTCGGCCTCGGGCTGGTCGCTGATCGCCGAGTAGTCCACGCACTGGAAGTAGCTGCCTTCGCTGGGCAGCAGCTTGAAGCGCGTGCCTTTCAGGCCCTCGCGGAACAGGTCGCGCTTGCGCTGGTAGAACGCAGGCAGACCGAGGTAGGGCTGTGGGTCGGCCATGTAGCGCGCCAGCGCATGCTGCACCGGCGTGTTGACCGTGAACACGTTGAACTGGTGCACCTTGCGGAACT
>CBIHRS010000022.1:0-73921 GCA_966212505.1 uncultured bacterium | reverse complement strand
TGGTGCAGGCCGCGCCAGGCGCTCTCGATCTGCTGGAAGTCGGCGTGGTGCAGGATCGCGTTGACCTGCTGCGAGAGCTTCTTGTCGAGCTCGGCGATCATCGCCTCGATCGACATGATCACGTCGCTGCCGATCAGCTGCGTCTGCGACAACGCCTGCTGCGCCAGCGTGAGCACCGCGGCCTCGACGGCCGTCTTGGCATCGTCGGTCTTGGGCTTGAACTCGCGGTTCAGCAGCGAGGCGAACTCGCCGCCTTCGTATTCGATGCCGCTCAGGGCGGACGACTGGACGAGGGTTTCTTCGGCCATGGTGGATCTCCGCTTGGTGAGGGGGCGTTATTGGTTTTCCTGCGGCGCCTTCGGCGTCGCGGCGGCCAAAGACTTCAGCAGCGCCTCGTCCTTGATCACCTTGGCGATCAGGCCTTCGGCGCCGGTCTTGCCGTCCATGTAGGTGATCAGGTTGGCCAGCTGCTGGCGCGCCTCGAGCAGCTGCTTCAGGCCGTCGACCTTGCGCGCCACCGCGGCGGGCGAGAAGTCGTCCATGCTCTCGAAGGTGATGTCGACCATCAGGTTGCCTTCGCCGGTGAGGGTGTTGGGCACCTGGAAGGCCACGCGCGGCTTCATCGCCTTCATGCGGGCATCGAAGTTGTCGACGTCGACGTCGAGGAACTTGCGGTCGGACACCGGCGGCAGCGGCTCGCTCGGCTTGCCCGACAGGTCGGACAGCACGCCCATCACGAAGGGCAGCTGCACCTTCTTCTCGGCGCCGTACAGCTCCACGTCGTATTCGATCTGCACGCGCGGGGCGCGGTTGCGGGCAATGAACTTCTGGCTGCTGGTTGCCATGGACGGGCTCCTTCCGTGGGGAACGTGACTACTCGCTGCCGGTGCCGGCGAGCCTTTCGATCTGGTTGAGACCATCCGGCACGAGGTCGCGGATGATGTCGATGAAGTTCTTGCTCATCAGCCGCTGCGCACGGCGGATCAGCAGCGGCGCCGGATGGCTGGGCTCGTTGCGCTCGATCCATTCGCACACGCGCTGCAGCGCCTTGATCGCGTCTTCGCGCGAAGCGATGGCGCCTACCGCAACGGTGCCGCGCGCGGCTGTGGCAGCGCCATCGATGGCGGCGGCCGCCTCGGCCTCCGGCGTGCCGCTTGTCTGCACGCGGCGGCCGGCCTCGGCCACGTGACGCATCAGCTTGCGCAGCGGCGCGAAGTCGGGGCCCTGCGTGGGCGCGCGCTGGTCGATCACCGCGACGATGCCGTCCACCGCCTGCAGGCCCGCCTGCAGCTGGTCGGCCAGCTCGGGCGAGCGCGCCACCGCGGCGGCCAGCGCATCGGCCAGGCCCTGCTCGGTGGGCACGGCCTCGCCCGGCGCCGGCTCGGCACGGCCGAAGGCCAGCTCCACGTCGCGCACGCTGGGGCCGCCGCGGGCGCCGGTGAGCGCGGCGGTGCGCAGGTCTTTCAGGCCCTCGGGGTGCACCAGCGGCATCAGCGCATTGAGGCGCGCGGTGGGGTCGTTGCCGTCGCTCGCATCGAGCTGCGGATGCACATGGTCCCAGTGCTGGTCGAGCAGGCCGTGCACCAGCCGCAGCCCGCGCACCGCACCGGCCCAGCCTTCGAGCCGGGCGCCGCTGCGGGCCAGCCACACGGCCAGCCGCAGATCGCGCGTGCGCCGGGCGAGCTCGAGCGCCTGTTCGTGCACCGCGGGCCAGTCGGGCTCCTCGGCGGCGATCACCGTGTCGCCGTACTGCTGCTCGGGCCGCCCTGCGCCGGCTTCCTGCAATGCCAGGAACGCAGGGTCGTACTCCAGGTCGGCGCCGCAGGGGGCGTCGCCCGCCAGGGGTGACAGAAGCGACTCCAGCATGAAGTCAGGCATACGAGGGGCTCGGCGCGGTCTGCGTGTTTGTTGCAGGCCACTCTATGTGTCCGCTGCCGGGCGCACAGTGGCCGAAAGTCATTTCGCAGCGGCCCCGGCGTCCCCTGTATTGGGGAGCGGTACGATCCGCCCCGCCATGAATCTCCGCACCCTTCTCGCCGCCGCGCTGGGCGGCCTCGCCCTCTCGACTTTCGCTTCACTGGCCTGCGCGCAGGGCCGCGACCTGCCCCGCACCGATCCCGACCGGCAGGCGATCCTCGATGCCGCGCGCGGCGACGAGCGGACGGTCCGCTTCGTCGTGAAGGACCTGGCCAAGTTCGGCTCGGCGGCCTACCTCTGCGCGCTGATCAGCGAAGACGGCGGGCTGCGCCGCACCGACGAATCGATCGAGGTCTACCGATACGGGCTGATCCGGGTGGATGGCCGCTGGCGCGCGATGGACGTGGGAGGCACCTTCACCGACTCGGCAAAGAATGTGGCGTGCGGCACCATGGAAGGTCCGGTCGCTTCCGCCGACGAAGTCCACTCGCTGTTGAAGCAGCACGTGCAGGCTGCGGTGCAGCAGGAACTGGACTTCGCGTTCTCGGCCAAGCTCCCGCCGCCGATGTTCGAAGAGCTGTCGCGCAACGGCATCCTCGCCAACGTCGACATCGAGCACGCGAAGCAGCCGTTCGACAAGGTCCAGCTGAAGCTCGCCGTCGAGAAGTGTGCAGACGCCGGCTGCCGGGCCGCACAGAAAGAGGCCTTTGCTGCACTGAACAAATCCGAGTCCGACGCCAGCCTGAGCTCGCTGGTCTGGGAGAACTGCCGCTATGGCCTGCGCGTCTTCAACCTGACGGCCATCCGGGAGTGCCTGGCGCAGAACGCCAGCCGGCCGCAATGCCGCCCTCACCTCGAATACCCGAAAGACAAGAAGACGATCGACGCCTGCGTCGACGGGCTGCGCAAGACCTGCCACGCGACGTTCAAGGACCCGCAGACACGCTCGATGGTCTGCAGCGGCTGAGGTCCCTGGAACGAGGCTTCAGGCGTCTCGCAGCTCGCGCCGCAGAATCTTGCCCACCGGCGTCTTCGGCAGCTCGGTGTCGCGGATCTGCACGATGCGCGGGATCTTGTAGCCGGTGAGGTTGGCGCGGCAGTGCGCGATCACGTCCTCGACCGTCAGCGACGGTTCGCGCGGCACCACCACCACCTTGATGCGCTCGCCGGCGATCTCGTCGGGCACCCCGACGGCCGCCACTTCCTTCACCAGCGGATGCGCCGCGATCACCGCCTCGATCTCGTTGGGGTACACGTTGAAGCCCGAGACCAGGATCATGTCCTTCTTGCGGTCGACGATCTTCAGGAAGCCCTGCTCGTCGAACACGCCCACGTCGCCGGTGGCGAGCCAGCCCTGGCCATCGAGCACCTTGGCGGTTTCCTCGGGGCGCTTCCAGTAGCCCTGCATCACCTGCGGCCCGCGCACGCAGATCTCGCCCGGCTCGCCGAGCGCAGCCCAGCTGCCGTCGTCGCGGCGCAGCCGCACGTCGGTGGAGGGCACCGGCACGCCGATGGTGCCGCTGAAGTGGTCGGGCACCTTGCCGCGCTCCATCGGCTGCATCGAGACGATGGGGGAGCATTCGGTCAGCCCATAGCCTTCGTAGATGGCGCAGCCGGTCACCTGGCGCCAGCGCTCGGCCACCGACGGATGCGTGGCCATGCCGCCGGCGAAAGTGGCCTTCAGCGCGCTGAAGTCGCGGCTGCAGAACTCGGGCGTGTCGAGCAGCGCGGCAAACATGGTGTTGACGCCGGCGATGCAATGGAAGTGCTCGCCCTCGAGCGAGCGCAAGATCAGCTTGGTGTCGCGCGGGTTCGAGATCAGGATGTTGCGGCCGCCCAGCCCCATGAATACCAGGCAGTTGGCCGACAGCGAATACACGTGGTACAGCGGAATCATCGTCACCGCGGTGAGGCGTTCGCCCTCGAGCATCGGCTTGCTGAAGGCCATGCCCTGCAGGCAGTTGGCCAGCACGTTGCCGTGCGTCAGCATCGCGCCCTTCGACACGCCGGTGGTGCCGCCGGTGTATTGCAGGAACGCCAGGTCGTCGGCCAGCACCAGCGGCCGGTGCACGGTGAGGCGGCCGCCGATGCGCAGCGCCTCGTTGAGCCACACCGCCTGCGGCAGCACGTAGTCCGGCACCATCTTCTTCACGCGGCGGATCGCGAAGTTGATGGCCTTGCCCTTCAGGTTGAGGCCGTCGGACAGCAGGTCGCCCATCTGCGTGAGCAGCACGCGCTTGACCCGGGTACCCTCGAGCGCCTGCTGCACCGTGCGGGCGAACATCTCCATCACCAGGATGGTTTCGGCGCCGCTGTCCAGCAACTGGTGATGCAGCTCGCGCGCGGTGTACAGCGGATTGACGTTCACGACCACCGCGCCGATGCGCAGCGCCGCGAAGATCGCCACCGGGTACTGCATGGAGTTGGGCAGCATGATCGCCACCCGGTCGCCCTTGCGCACGCCCTGCGCCTGCAGCCAGGCGGCCAGCGCGCTCACCAGCCGGCCGAGGCGCGCATAGCTCATCTCGGTGCGGGCACTGACCAGGCAGGGCCGCTCGGCGTACTTGATCACCGCCTCGTCGAAATACTCGTTCAGCGAGGGATAGCGGTCCAGGTCCACGTCGCCCGGCACGCCGGGCGCATAGGCCGCCTGCCAGAAGCGGTGTTCGGTGCGCGACGCTGCGGTGGGAAAGGCGAGGCGGACGGCGGCGGCGGGCATGGCTTCTCCTGAATGGGGGCTTTGCCCACTCTAGACACAGCCCCCGGCTGGGAAAAGGCCTACGCTACGCTTTGGCCTTGCACGTCGCAACACTGGCTTACGAAGTCAGTCCCCGCAACGCGTTGAAGAGCTTGCGCGCCTGCAGCGGCTTGAACAGCACCGGATGGCCGCTGTCGGTGGCGCGGCGCATCTCCTCGTGCGAGGTGTCGCCGGTGACCAGGATCGCCGGCACCGCTTGGCCGCACTGGCGACGCACCGCCTCGATGGCCGCGATGCCATCCGGCCCTTCGCCCAGGTGCAGGTCGCTGAGGATCAGGTCGGGCGAGATCTCCAGCGCCCGCACCGCCAGCTCGGCCTCGCGCATCGTGGCGGCGCTGATCACCTGGTAGCCCCACTCTTCCAGCAGCATCTGCAGGCCCTCGCGGATCGGCGCCTCGTCGTCGATCACCAGCACCGAGCGCGGCAGCATCACCTGCATCGGCACGGTGTCGGCGGCGGCGGTGGCATCCTGGATCTCGGGCAGCCCGCCGATCGGGATGCCGATGCGGAACATCGTGCCGCGGCCGGGGCAGGAGCGCACCGTGAGCTGGTGGCCGAGCAAGCGCGCCAGCCGCTTGACGATCGCCAGCCCCATGCCCAGCCCCTGCGCCCGCGCGCGGCGCTCGCGGCCCACCTGGCAGAACTCGTCGAACACGCGCGGCAGGTCGTCGGCGCGGATGCCCACGCCGGTGTCCCACACCTCGACGTTGACGTGGGTGGAGGTGCTGCGTGCCACCACGACGATGCCGCCGCGCTCGGTGTACTTGATGGCGTTCTGGATCAGGTTGCCGACGATGCGTTCGAGCAGCTGCGGATCGCTGCTCACCGACTTGCCGCCCGGCGAGAAGCGCAACCCCAGGCCCGCCTGCTCGGCCTGGCCGACGAAGTGCATGTGCAGCCGGCGGAACAGGTCGCGCAGCGGGAAGTACTGGATGTTGGGCTCCACCGTGCCGGCATCGAGGCGCGACACGTCGAGCATCGCGTTGAACGAGCGCTCCAGCCCGTCGATCGAGTGCATCACGTTGCGCACCAGCGGCTCTTCCACCGAGCCCTGCAGCCGCTTCTCGAGCGTGGCGGCGAAGAGGCCCAGCGCATGCATCGGCTGGCGCAGATCGTGGCTGGCCACCGCGAGGAAACGGGTCTTGTCGCGGTCGGCGCGGATCGCCATGTCGCACGCGGCCTCCAGCGTGCGGATGCGGTCGTCGCGCATGATCAGCGCACGCTGCATGCCGGCCCAGATGCGGTGGCGCCAGAAGCCCAGCCAGCCCATCGTGGCGCACAGCGCGATGCCGATCCACACCTGCGCCCAGGCACCGCTGGTGTCCGGCCCGCTGCGCATCAGCCCGGCCAGCGCCGGCGAGAGCATCAGCAGCATCGCCGGCAGCGCGCTGGCTCCCATCGGCGACAGCGCCAGCGCGGCCATCAGCGCCGTCATCGCCAGTGCCAGCTCCAACACCCAGCGCTCGCCTTCCATGCCGGGCCGCTCTGGCAGCCAGGGCGCCAGCGCCAGCGTCATCATGCACAGCAGCGCCAGCAGCACCACCAGCAGCCGCTGCTGGCGTGTGTCGCCCACCCAGCGCGGATGCCGCCACAGCATCAGCGGCACCACGGCCCACGCACTGCAAGCCACCAGGGCCGCCACGGCCCACAGCAACGGCAATGCGGACAAACCCTTGAGGTACAGCACGGCCGGAATCACGGCCAGCGTGGGCAATGCCACCACCGGCAAGGTGGTGGCCACCGCCTGCAGCGCCGCATCGCTCAGCCGGCGCTCCACCGCGCGCCGCTCGGCGCGCATCGCCTCGTTGGCTTCATGCTGCGCGCTGTCGCGCGGGCCGACTGCGACGAAGGTCGCTGCCGGCAGCTCGATCACAGGGATCATCCGGCGCCGAGCCGCCTCAAGCCGGATGAACGCCCCCTCGGGGGGCAGGAGCGAAGCGACGTGGGGGCCGACATTTCAACGAAAGAGGCTGATCATGTGCGAGCGCGATTTCACATCGAGCGCCAGCAACAGCGAGGACACGTAGTTCTTGACGGTGCCGAGCGAGAGCTGCGTCGAGGTGCTGATCTCCTGGTTGCTGCAGCCCGACAGCACCAGCTCCAGGATCTCGAGGTGGCGCGGGCCCAGCTCGGCCACGCGGTCGTACATCGCCGAGGCGGGGAAGCGCGGAAACAGCGTGCCGCTGGCCGACGGGCCCCGGCCGCGCTGCGGCCACAGCAGCGCGCCCAGCGTGTCGCGCACTTCATCGGTCAGCGCGCCCTTGGGCACGTAGCCCACCGCGCCCAACGCGCGTGCCTGGCGGACGACGAACTCGTCCTGCGTGCCGCTGAACACCGCGACGCGGGCGCTCGGAAAGGTCTGCAGGAACTGCCTCAGCCCCTGCAGGCCCTTGCAATCGGCGAGGTTGAGGTCGAGCAGCACCGCATCGATGCGGCTGTCTTCGCGATACAGCGTCAGCGCCTCCTGCAGCGAGCTGGCATCGAGCCACTCGATCGGCGCACCGTTGATCTCGGTGTACATGGTTTTCACACCCACGCGCACCAGCTCGTGGTCGTCAACCAGCAGAATCCGCTTTGTGGACAGGGCCTTGTCGCCATGGGCCAAGGCAGGCGCGACCGCCTCCTGCCGGATCGGACTACAGACATCTTGCATGTGAGGCTCCCCCAACGGCGCTCGGGCCAACATCATCAAGGAACCGGATCGTACGCCTCCCGCACGGTCATCTGAATCCTCCAAAATGGGGAAACACTTCAGTCTCGTTAACCCCCATCCAGCGGATCAGCCGGATTCGAGATTGCGCTTCACGCGGCGCAGCAATTCCACCAGGCTGCGGCGCTCCGCCTCATCCAGCCCCTTCACCGCCTGGGCACCCAGCCGCCTCGCCTGCTGGTGCAGCGCACGCTGCACCGCCTGGCCATCGGGCGTGAGGTGCAGGCGCAGGTTGCGCCGGTCGGCCTCGTCGGGCTCGGCCTCCAGCAGGCCCTGATCGCGCAACCCCTTGATCAGCCGCGCGACCTGCGCCTTGTCGCGCCCGCTGTGCTGCACCAGGTCGCTCTGCGTGGCATCCGGATGCCGCGCGAAGAAGCCCAGCACCTTGCTCTCCATGTGGGTGATGTCGTGCGGGCCGCCGCGCAGCACCTGGTACTGCAGCGAGCGGAACTGATGCATCAGCGTGTGCACGAGGTCCATCACCTCGTCGGCAGGCGCTGCGCCCTGATTGTTGACTTTATCAACCGATTTGCGCATGATGGATGACATTATCAACCATCAAGGACACCCCTCCCGATGAACACGGAGACCCTGCCTTCGCGCGTGCAGCGCGTGCGCCACGAGATCAAGCGGCGCGAACTCGAAGTCCTGTCGGTCGAGGCCGTCACGCCCGGCTTCCGCCGCATCACGCTGGGCGGCGAATCGCTGGCCGACTTCACCAGCCTGTCGTTCGACGACCACGTGAAGCTGTTCTTCGACAGCGCCCATGGCGAGCCGGCGCGGCGCGACTACACACCGCGCGCCTACAGCAACGCCGAACGCACGCTGACGCTGGAGTTCGCGCTGCATGGCGAAGGCCCCGCCTCGGGCTGGGCCGGGCAGGCCGCGCCCGGCCAGCGCCTCGTGGTGGCCGGACCCCGCGGTTCGTTCGTGGTGCCGGTCGATCACGACTGGCACCTGCTGGCCGGCGACGAGACCGCGCTGCCCGCGATCGCGCGCCGCCTCGAGGAGCTGCCGGCCGGCACGCGCGCGCTGGTGTTCCTGCACGTGAAGGAAGCCGACCGCCGGCCGCTGTCCAGCGCGGCGACGCTCAGCCTGCACTGGGCTCGCAGCCGCGAAGAGCTGCTGCAGGCGGTGAAGGCACTCGCGCTGCCGGAGGGCGACGGCTATGCGTGGTGCGCCGGCGAAGCGGCGATGGTCAAGGAACTGCGCCGCATCCTCGTCGACGACAAGGACCTGGACCGGCATGCGATCCGCGCGTCGGCCTACTGGAAGCGTGGCGCCACGGCTCATCACGAAGACATCGAGGACTGATCGTCCACCAGCCCGATCCGCCCGTTCAGCAGTTTCAGTCCACCGTTCACCGGCGGCGGCATTTACGCCGCCCTCCCCTGCATGCCCAATGGCGCCCCGACGGTATGTCAGCCGTCGTCAACGACCACTGGAGAACCGCATGACATTCAAGCTCAGGGGATCGACACTGAAGGCCGGCCTGGCCTGCGCGGCGCTGTGTGCAGCGCAGGCCTGGGCCGCGCCCGCGATGCCGGGCGACGGCGCCAGCGCCACGCTCAGCGACAGCAAGGCCACCGCAGAAACCCAGGCCGCCTATGCTTTCCTGAAGGGCCGCACGCTGCAGGACGCGAGCAACATGCTCGAAGGCGAACACCTGGGCGGGCCGGCCGACATCCTCGGCGCCACCGATGCCTTCGAGATGCGCACCTACCGCATCGCGAGCAGCACCGCGGGCCGCTACGCCTACCCGCGCCTGGTGGGCGCGCGCTACGACGGCCATGACCTCACCTTCCAGCACTACCTGCTCGATCCGGCGTTGATCCAGCAGATCAACCAGAAGCTGATCGACGTGTCGTCGGTCTACCACCCGGTGGTGGCGCTCACCGCGGTACCGCGCAATCCGTGGAACCAGGAGCAGGGCCGCAGCGCCAGCGCGAGCGACGGCTCCCTGGCCGACCTCGACATCAGCAAGCGCGGCGTGGCCGGCTCGCCCGCCGCGAAGTTCTGGGCCGACGTCGACACCATCGCCACCGGCATCGCCGCACTGAAGACGTCCGACGGCAAGGCTATTCCCGTGGTCTTCCGGCCCTTCGCCGAGTTCAACACCGGCGAGAAGTACTACTACCCCAACCAGTACAAGACCCAGACGCCGGAAGACTTCCGCAAGATGTGGCGCCAGGTGGCCGACTACTACGTCAACACCAAGGGCCTGCACAACCTCATCTTCTGCTGGGAAGCCTGGGTGTGGCACCGCAAGCCGGCACAAGGCGAGCTCGCGCCGTGGTACCCCGAAGAGACCAACTCGCCCGCCACCTCCGGCGTCAACCCGTATGTGGACATCGTGGCCGGCGCGTTCTACTTCCAGCAGCGCGACCTCGGCTACTTCCACCTCGACTTCTCGTCCGACACTTCCGGCCAGGACCAGGTGACCTTCTACAACCTGATGAACGTGGCCATCGCGCACAACAAGCCGCTGGGCGCGGCGCAATGGGCGGTCAACTACAAGTACGGCACTGATGCCAATGGCCAGTGCCTGAAGGGTGACCACAAGAATGCACTGGCCTTCATGACCAGCGTCGACGCACGGCACTACAGCTATCCGCCCGATGGCCACCGCACGCAGCACATGGCCTTCGCGTACTACTGGGGCGACAAGTCGGGCTGCATGGAGGTGCAGAACCAGGACAACGCCACGGCCTTCGTCGACGACCCGCGCGTGGCCAGCATCACCGGCGTGGAATTCGTGAGCAACGAAGGTGGCTGGATCCGCGAGGCCGGCGCCGACACGGGCAAGGGCGGCGCCATCTGGGCGGGCCTGCCGCTGCGCACCGGCGACGGCCTCGGCCCCAACGGCTGCACCAACTGCCAGTACCGCTCGATCGTGTCGTTCGACACCTCGGCGGCCACGCTGCCGTCGAGCGCGGTGTTGAGCACGGCGCCCGCCACGCTGCTGCTCACCAAGTCGGGCTCGGCCGGCACCAGCCCGTTCACTGAAGGCCTGGGCCCGCTGTGGATCGATGCGGCCGCGGGATGGTTCGGCGCCAGCCCCGCGTTCAGCTTCGACGATTTCAAGACCACCGCGCGCGACCTGGTGCACGTGGCCACGATGAGCGACCCCGGCACCGGCACGCACTCGTTCGGCGCGCTGCCCACGCAATACCTCAACCGCCAGGGCCACACGCAGCTGCGCCTGTCGTTCCAGACCGCGACCGACCACAACGGGCTCGACAACTACATCGACTGGAACAACGGCACGGCGGAGAAGCCGGAGCTGATCTTCAGCTACACGTTGCCGAATCGCTGACGGGCCAGCGCCGCAGGTAGCCGGTGAAGGTGTCCGGCGGCGACGAGCCGAACTGCTGGGTCAGGATCTGCCCGATCTCACCACGGTGGTAGCCACCGTGGGCGATCAGGTGGCCCAGCATCTCTTCGCGCGACATCACGCCGGCGAAGCCGTCGGTGAAGTCGAACGCGATCCGCTCGGCAAGCTCTTCAGCGCCCAGCCCGGTGGCGTGGTCGATCAGCCAACGGTCGGTATCCTCGATGGCCTGGAACAGCGCCTCGGGCTGCGGCACCTCCGCCGGCTCGGTCGACGTGTAGCCATGCTCGGCTCGCTGAAGATGCGCCATGAAGATGCAGTCGACGATGTGGGCATGGCCGAGCAGCCGGAGAGCACTGTCGCGCTTGTCGGCCGGCAGCTCATGGCCGCGCCGCTTCAGTTCGCCGATCAGTTCCTGGTCGGCCCAGGCCTTGTAGCGCAGCATCGATGTCAGCAGCGTCTGCGTGCTCATGTCTTCCTCCCTTGGGTCAGCGGCCCCGATGCAGAATCTGAGTTCGTCCTCACATTCTGTTCGGGAGTTTCGGCATTGGCTACTCGCTTTCAGGCGCCGCGGCGAACCATGCGCAAGGCCCCGACGCAGCAGCGTGCGCAGGCCACGGTGCAGGCCATCCTGCAGGCGGCGGCTCACATTCTGGGCCGGCGCGGCTGGATGAAGTTCACCACCAACGAGGTGGCCGAAGCGGCCGGCGTGAGCATCGGGTCGCTCTACCCGACACCGCGGCCCGCGTGCTCGCCGGCGCGGTCGAGGGTGTGGTGCATGCCGCCGCTCGCCACGGAGAACTCGGCACGCCGCAGCTGCGCCGCGAACTGGCGCTGCTCGTGACGTCGTATCTCGGCTGCCGGTCATAGCAACAGCAATGCCGCCGCGGCCACCGCGGTGGGCAGCAGCGCACCGAGCAATAGTTCGCCCGCGCCGATCGACTCGTCGGCAAAGCCACGGCGCAACAGCGCGACGCCGGCGGGATTGGGCGCATTGGCGATCACCGTCAACCCGCCGCCGGCCACGGCGCCGGCCACGAGCATGTATTTCGAGGTGTCGCCGATGCCTGCGATCAGCGAACCGAGGTAGGTCAGCGCGGCGTTGTCGGTCACCGCGGTCAGGCCCAGCGCCCCGAAGAACAGCGACAGCGGCTTCAGCTGCGACACGATGGGCTGCAGCCACCACTGCTGCAGCCCGCCGAGCACCACCAGCCCCGCGAGGAAGAACGCCACCAGCAGCGCCTCCTTGATCAGCAGCGTGTCCTGGTAGCGCTCGTAGGCCTGTGCGAAGCCGAGGAACAGCAGGAACAGCCCGAGGAACGCGACCGGGTGATGGGCCAGGAGCACGACGCCGGCCAGCAGCAGCAGGTGCACGGCGACCACCGGCAGCGGCACCGTCGCAGCGGGCGTGATGAGATCGGCCTGGCCATCGCCGAGAAGGTGGCGGCGCAGCGCCAACACGGCCAACGAGGCGTTCACGACGACCGCGGCCGCCGCCTTCCAGCCGAATGCGAGCGCCATGTGCGCGCTGTCCCACTGCCAGGTCTTCGCGACCATCAGCACCGGCGGCGCAGCAAACGAAGTGAGCGTGCCGCCGATCGACACGTTGACGAACAGCACGCCGAGCGCGAAGTACTTCAACCTTTCGGGCAGGGCCCGGCGGAACGCCAGGCCTGAGAGCATCAGCGCGGCGATGGTCATCGCGGCCGGCTCGGTCACCAGCGATCCCAGCAGCGGCACCACGGCCAGCCCGAGCCAGGCGGCCACCAGCGGGGATGGCAGCGGCACGAAGCGAGCGAGGGTACCCATGGTCCACGTGACGGTCTGCAGCACCGGCCGCGAGCCGGCGATGACCATCACGACGAACACGAACAGCGGCTCGGTGTAGTTGCGCGACTCGGCGTACTGCAGCGCGGAGTCGGCACCGACGAGCAGCGCCATCGCGAGGACCAGCACGATGGCCCAGAAGCCGAACACGACCTCGACTTCGCCAAGCAGGTGGAACACACCGGCGTGCCGCGGGAATCGATGCGACAAGCGCTCGAACTGCCTGGCGGCGAAGGTGTGAAGGAGGGCGACAGCGAAAAGCGCTGCGGCGACGAGATTGACGGTGTCGACGTGCATCGGAGGATCGGGCAGGTTGGAATCCGCGAGGCGGCCCGACCTTCGCGACAACCTGCTGCACCACGCGCGGCGCAACACCCGGCGCGCAGTGTAGCGAAGCCGCGTCACGCCCCTGCCACCCTCTGCCGGTACGACTGCATCCGC
This sequence comes from uncultured bacterium, assembly GCA_966212505.1. Classification (GTDB taxonomy): domain Bacteria; phylum Pseudomonadota; class Gammaproteobacteria; order Burkholderiales; family Burkholderiaceae_C; genus CAMLIZ01. The sequence goes on along the minus strand of CBIHRS010000022.1, from coordinate 60,937 downwards.
TGCGCCGCCCGCTGCGTATCGGCGATCACCCCCTCGGAGAAAAGCACGAGACATGAAAGCACGACGATGGGCGCAGACGGCACTCGCCGGCGCTGTCGCGATCGCCTGCACGACGGCCAGCGCACAGGAGCAGCCCACACAGACGGCGCCCACGCAGACCGTGATGGTGCTGGGCCACTACGACAACGCGATCGGCAGCGCCGATGCCGCGAGCCAGGGCGCGGTCACCGCGCGGCTGCTCGAAAGCCGGCCGACGCTGCGGCCGGCCGAGGTGCTGGAGTTCGTGCCCGGCGTGATCGTCACGCAGCATTCGGGTGACGGCAAGGCCAACCAGTATTTCCTGCGCGGCTTCGACCTCGACCATGGCACCGACTTCGCGACCACGGTCGACGGCATGCCGGTCAACATGGTCAGCCATGCGCACGGCCAGGGCTACAGCGACCTCAACTGGCTGATCCCCGAGCTGGTCGACCGCATCGCCTACCGCAAGGGGCCGTATTTCGCCGACGAGGGCGATTTCGCCTCCGCCGGTGCGGCGCACATCCGCCTGTTCGACACGCTGCCACGCGGCCTCGCCAGCCTCACGCTCGGAGCACACGGCTACCGCCGCGGGCTGCTGGCCGACAGCGCCACGCTGGCCTTGGGCCGGCTGCTCTATGCGCTGGAGGCCGCGCACAACGACGGCCCGTGGCGCAACCCCGAGAAGTTCCATCGCCTCAACGGCGTGCTGCGCTATAGCTTCGGCGACGACGCGGCCCGTTCGTCGGTCACCGCGATGGGCTATGCGGCCGGCTGGAACGCCACCGACCAGATCCCGCAGCGCGCGGTCGACCAGGGCGCGGTGAATCGCTTCGGCGCACTCGATTCGACCGACGGCGGCAACACCGCGCGCTACAGCCTGTCGTACGACACCGAGCGCACGCTCGACGATGGCGGCCTGCGCTTCAATGCCTATGCGATCCGCTCGCGGCTCGACCTGTATTCCAACTTCACCTTCCTGCTCGACGACCCGGTCCACGGCGACCAGTTCGAGCAGGCCGAGCATCGCACCGTGCTGGGCCTGGGCGCGAGCCGGCGCTGGCACACCGATTGGGGCGGCCGCGACGGCACCACCACGCTGGGCCTGCAGCTGCGGCACGACCGGCTCGACCCGGTGGGGCTGTACCGCACCGAGGCACGCCAGCGCCTGGGCACGGTGCAGCAGAGCACGGTGCGCGAGACCAGCCTCGGCCTCTACCTGCAGAACGACACGCCGTGGACGCCATGGCTGCGCGTGGTGGCCGGGCTGCGCGCCGACCGCTACCGCTTTCGCTTGGCAAGCTCGATCGCCGACCACAGCGGCAGCCGCAGCGCCGGCATCGTCACGCCAAAGCTCGCCCTGATCCTCGGGCCGTGGCAGAAGACCGAGTTCTTCATCGACTACGGCCACGGCTTCCACAGCAACGATGCGCGCGGCACCACCGTGGCCGCCGCTGCGGTGACGCCGCTGGTGCGCAGCCGCGGCGGCGAGCTCGGCCTGCGCACCGAGATCATTCCCGGGCTGCAGAGCTCGCTCGCGCTGTGGCAGCTGCGGCTGGCCTCCGAGCTGGTGTTCTCGGGCGATGCCGGCGACACCGAAGCCAGCCGCGCGAGCCGGCGCCAGGGCCTGGAGTGGAACAACCACTACCGTGCGCGACCGTGGCTGCTGCTCGATGCCGACCTCGCCCTGTCGAAGGCCCGCTTCACCGGGCATGATCCAGCGGGCGACCGCATCCCCGGCGCCATCGCCAAGGTGGCCTCGCTGGGCGCCACCGTCACGCAACGGGGGCCATGGTCGGGCCAGTTCCAGCTGCGCTATTTCGGGCCGAGGCCGCTGGTCGAAGACGGCTCGCTACGCTCGAAGTCGACCACGCTGGCCTACCTGCGTGTGGGCTACCGCTTCAGCAACGACCTGAAGCTGGCGGTCGACGTGTTCAACCTGTTCGACCGCCAGGCCAGCGACATCGACTACGCCTACACCTCTCGCCTGCGCGGCGAGGCCGCAGCGGGTGTCGACGACATCCACTTCCATCCGGTGGAGCCGCGCAGTGTGCGGTTGACGCTCACCGCCAACTTCTGACGGCCGGGCCCCGGCTTTTGCCATCGCGCGCCCCGCTGAGGCCGGGCATGCCCTATGCTCGTCTCCTACACGGCCAGGGAGGGGCCTCGACCATGCAGACCTTGGACGACATGCTGAAGCTGAACCTGCTCACCGCGGAACAGCACGCCGAGATCGGCGCCTGGGTGGCGCGGGCGCGCACGCCCGACGCGATCATGAAGATGCCCGCGCCGCTGTGGCGCAAGCTGGAGCTGGCCAGCGTGCTGATGGGCTTCGATGCCGAGGTGACGCAGGCGCCGCTGCTGCGGCTGGATCCATAGCAGCACGCGATACACGCACGAACCCCGCTAGCATCGCCGGACGCGAAGAAATTCCGGAGGGGAGAGACATGGTCCAGCCCGTCGGCAGACGCCAGGTTACATAGAGCCCAGCGACCATGCTCGAATTCCTGTTCGAACTGATCGGCGAACTGCTCCTCCAGATCGTTCTCGAAATCCTGGTCGAGCTCGGCATCCATTCGCTCAAGGAGCCGTTCCAGCGCGCGCCGAACCCGTGGCTTGCGGCGCCCGCCTACCTGCTCTTCGGCGCCGCGGCCGGTGGCCTCAGCCTGCTCGTGTTTCACCATCACCTGGTGTCGGCGCCGGCGCTGCGCATCGCCAACCTCTTGATCACGCCGCTGCTCGCCGGACTGTTCATGTCCGTGCTCGGCGCGTGGCGCTCGCGGCGGGGACAGGCGGTGCTGCGGATCGACCGCTTCACCTACGGCTATCTGTTTGCGCTGGGGCTGGCGGCGGTGCGGTTCTGGTTTGCGCAATGACTGAACCGACCTCACGCCAATCGCAGATCCTGATAGAGGGCTCGACACATCGACGGCATCGGCGATTGCTACTGGCTGCATGAACAACCAGACGACACCATCTCGAAAAAGCGACCGTGAGAGCTCTCCCATGCTTCCAAACTACTACGCCTGCAGCAGTTGCGGCGAAAGGTTCCATTTCAACTTTCGCGAAGCGTGCTACTACCTCGGCTCTGCGCCAATCGGCCGGCAGGCCGCCGACGACGATTTGTTGACGGTGCCGATTCGTCCTGCGTGGTGCAAGGATTGCGACAGCCTTTGTATCGTGGAAGACATCGCCCCGCTACGTGTGATGGAGGGTGCGTATGGCATGGCGCGCAAGGGCCAACCGGTTCGGTATCCGATCGACACCGAGTACATCGAAGCCGCTCAGGCAGAGCCCACCATCGGTGCCTATCTCCGCTGGAGGATGGAGCGCCGGCATGCCGCCCGGGCACTCTGCTGCGGTGGCTCGAACTACCAATTCATGGATGTTGAGCGGCCGCTGATCAAGCATGCGGAATGCGACTTCGGCTTCATCAACGGGATGTTCCACATTTCCTCGTACTGCGGTTCGGGCCCGGGAGTCCGCAGCCCGGCCAACATTCGCCTCTACGACACCGAAGGAGATTTGATCGGCCGGCTGACGTGGTGGAAGCGCGATGAAGGCAAGTGGGATATCGAACCGATGAGCTACCCCACGCCCGTGATTGAGTAGCGCCGGCTACCGCCCTCCAACCAACGGCACGAACTCGAAGCCGGTGTACTGCGCATGGCTCTGCGATACCTTGACGCTCAGCCGGTGCCCCTCCCCAGCCCGCGCTGTCGGCAGGAACGGGCATTCGAGGCTCACCTCCGTCCTCGCCCATCAGCTCGGTCTTGCTGCCCTCGACGCAGGCCAGTGACCAGCTAGATCGCCAGCACCGCCACACGCTCGATCATCGATGTCTCCTGCTCATGTAGCGCGCCATGTTGGCGCCGCCGCATGACAGGCCGACGACGTTGCCGAAACACCCCCCGCACCGCTCATGCCAAGCCTATGCACCCCCATAGATGCGCACGTCGGGTGCCGCGTCCAGCAGCGGAGTGAGTCCGCCCACCACGTCGGCCGTGAACAGCCCGCTCTGCAGGTAGGCGCTCGCGTTCTCGGTGGTGTCGAAGCCATGCAGCACCTGCACGTCTTCTTCGCGCACCAGCAATTCCTTCGACTTCGCACCAGCGATGGTGTCGAGGAACGGTGCCTTGTACTTCTGGTAGATGCCAGCGGCAGCGGGCCGGTTGGCGTGGGGGATCTTCAAGGTGATCTGCAGATAGACCATTCGTCTCTCCAGTTTGAGAAAAAGAAAAACTTCCAGCAGCGGCCCGATTCCCGAGCCCGATGGCCATTCTTCTGCCCGCCTTCTCTGCAGACAAACGAGATAAAGTGTCTTGGCCTGAAAGAAAAGCTTTTCCATCATGAAGTCGCCCGTCCACCTCAACGCCTTGCGTGCGTTCGAGGCCAGCGCCCGCCACCAGAGCTTCTCGGCGGCTGCCGCCGAGCTGCACGTCACGCCAGCGGCGGTAGGCCAGCTGGTGCGCACGCTCGAGGAATGGCTGGGCACGCCGCTGTTCCTGCGCGGCACCAGCGGGCGCGCACGGCTCGTGGCCACCGAAGCGGCCGAACGGGCGTTGCCCGACATCCGGGCCGGGTTCGACAGGCTGTCGCTGGGCTTCGACCGGCTCAGGGAGGCCTCGCCCCACGGCCTGCTCACCGTGACCGTCAGCCCGGCCTTTGCCGCCAAATGGCTGCTGCCGCGCATCGAGCGTTTCCACGCCGCCTGGCCCGACACCGACGTACGCCTGGACACCAGCCTCAAGCCGGTGGACTTCGTGGCCCAGCGGGTCGACATCGGTGTGCGCTACGGCAGCGGCCACTGGGCCGGGCTCGTGGCCGACAAGCTGATGGACGAAGAGGTCTACCCGGTGTGTTCACCGCAGCTGCAGCGCGGCCGCTTGAAGAAGCCGGCCGACCTGATGCAGCAGACGCTGATCCACGACCTGTCGATGGACGGCCATGCCGGGTTCCCCTCCTGGAGCGCCTGGCTGCGAAAAGCGGGGGGGGCCGGTGCCGCCCCGTCACGCGGCATGAAGATCAACAATTCGGCCGCGGTGCTGCAGGCTGCGATCGAGGGGCAAGGCGTGGCCCTCGCCCGCAGCGTGATGGCACGCGATGACCTCGCCGCCGGACGGCTGGTCCGCCTGTTCCCGAAGATCGCGTTCCCTGCAACGCTGGCCTACTACGTGGTGTATCGCGCCGAGTGCGCCAGCCAGCCGCGGCTCGCGGCCTTTCGGGGTTGGCTGCTCGAGGAAGCCGAGCGCGGCAAGGGCTGAGGGCGCAAAGAAAAACGCCTCAGAGGCTTGCACCTCTGAGGCGTTGATCTAGAACCGAAATTCTGGCGCGGCTGGCAGGATTCGAACCCACGACCCCTTGGTTCGTAGCCAAGTACTCTATCCAACTGAGCTACAGCCGCGAAGCCTCGCAGTATAACGGCAAATTCCGGATCTGTACAACTTTCTTGTTCAATCGATGCGGGCGGCTTCCTGCTCGCACTCGGCCGCCCGGTCTTCGTCGCCATCCTGCCGGGCCAGGTCAGCCAGCTGGCGCCAGGCGCGGCGGCGCATCCGGCCCTCCAGCTGCGGCGAGCGGGCTGCGTCTTCGAGCAGGCGCCGGGCCTTGCCCCACAGCTGACGCTCGGCAAACGCCGCGCCCACGGCCGCCACCACGGCGGGCTCGTGCGAGAAAGCGGTAAGCGCCGCCTCCAGCCGCGGCAGCCAGTCGGGGCCCAGGCCGTCGATCACCTCGATCAGCGCGCCCGCCAGCTCGGTGCGCTCGTCGGCCTGCAGCTCGCCCATGCGATCCCAGAAGGGGCGCAGCCAGCTGCGGCCTTCGTCGTGAGCGCCGAGCGCCGCCGCGCGCTGTGCGGCACGCGAGGCCACCCAGGGGTCGCGCCGGTCGGCCGCGTCGAACTGCTGCCAGACGCGGCGCAGCTGGTCGGCATCGTGGGCGGAGTCGAGCGCCTCGCAGGCCAGCGAGCGCAGCAGGCCCTGGGCAGCCACCCGCGAGAAGCCCTGGTGCTTGGCCAGCAGGCGCGCGGTGCGCAGCGCCTCGAGCGGCTGGTGGTCGAGGCGGCTGGCCTGCAGCTTGATCCGCAGCGCCTGCGTGCGGCGCGCGGTGCCGGCCGGCAGCTCCGACAGCAGCTCGAGCGCGCGCGCGGCATTGCGGTCATCCAGCGCCCATTCGGCCGCGAGCAGGCGGGCACCGTCGTCGACGGCGCGCGGCACGGCGCTGCGGCGCGAGAGCTGGAACACGCGGCGCAGCTGTTCGTCGCGGCGCGGCCGGTCTAGCAGGCGGTGCAGGCTGCTCGCCGCCAGCAGGTGGCTCAGCACGCGCAGCTCCTGGTCGTTCTCGAGTTCGGGCGTGCTTTCCTGGATGGTCAGTGCACGCTGCGCGGCCTTTTGCGCGCGGCTGTAGCGGCCGGCGAACAGCTCGGCCAGCGCTTCGCGCAGCGCGCCCTGGGCCGCACGCTCGCGCCGCAGCACACGCCACTCGCGGGCTCGCGCCGGCAGGCTCAGCAGCGCATGCATGCCCTGGATCACGGTGACCAGCACCACGCAGCTGACGAAGAAGCCGAACAGGAAGAGGTTGAGCGAGAGGTCGAGCCGCCAGCTGCCCCAGTAGAAGCTCACGAGGCCGTCGTTGCGGCCCAGCGTGGAGGCGGCCACCACGGCCGCGGCGAACAGCAGGACCAGCCAGATGACGGTGCGCATCGTGCCCGGGTCTTCCGTTCAGCGGCCCGCGGCCGCGGCGGTGAGCGCGGCCAGGGTTTCGTCGGGGCGCGGCACGCTGACGAGCCGGGCCTGAGAGGCCACCTGCCGCACCAGCTCGCTGGCATTGCCCACGCGCTTGGTGCTGCGGTCGAAGTAGCGGTCGAGCGCGCCCTGCACGTCGCGCAGGTCGGTCTGCGCCGTCTCGAACTGGCGGCTCAGCAGCGCGAGCCGCGCGTTCAGCAGGCGCAGCTTGAGGTTCTCGCGCAGGAAGTAGGCCTGCTCGGGCGCCACCAGCATGGCCTCGGGCACGTCGATGCGGGTCACCCGCACCAGCGCGCGGGTCTCATCCCACACCTGCTGCGACACCGTGTGCCAGCCATCGGCCACCCAGCGCAGCCAGGCATCGCCGTCGCGGCCGCGCGTGGGCTGCGGCGCCGACGCGGCACTGGCAGCAGCCTTGGCCGCCTGCTGGGCCGCGGCCTGCGCCGTGGTGCGGCCCTTGTGCGCCTCGGCCGCCACCGACAGCAGCGGCAGCTCGTCGACCAGGCGCACGGCCTCGTCGAGCTTGATCGTCAGCGCCGAGATATCGACCACGCCGACGGCCTTGACGCGGTCGAGGTCGCGCGCGATCGCGCGGCGCACACGCTCCAGCCGCGGCTGGTTGTAGCGCGCCAGCCGCTCGTCGGACTGCCGCAGCGCGGCCACCAGCGGCTCGGCGCTGCCGGTGATGGCGCTCTGCTGCAGCGCCACGCGCAGCGCCGACTCCACGTCGGACACGATGTTCTCGTCGCGCGAGCGCGAGAGCGACTGGATCAGGTCTTCGATCTGGCTGCGCTGCAGCGAGGCCTCGCTGACGCGGGCATCGAGCACCGCGACCTTGGCGGCCGCATCGCGCGACACGTCCTGGGCCTGGCGCGCGACCACGCGGGCCTCGGCGGCTTCGGTCTGGCTCTCCTGCTGGCGCTTGACCAGCTCGCGCTCCAGCGAGCGCACGCGCTGCTGCACGCTGAGCGCCAGCGCCAGGCTGCCCACGGTGACCACACCGAGCAGGATGGCCCCCACGGTGAGCCAGCGCACGCCGAACGACGCGCTCGCCGAGGGAGTGGGCATCACGGGCACCGGCAGCGGCTGCGACGGCAGCGCTTCGGCAGGCGATGGGGAGGAAGACGGCGGCAACGGCTGGTTCACGGTGCGGGCGATTGTATGTAGTCAGGCCCCCTTCACCGCCTGCAACACCACGGAAAACGCCGGCCCGACCTGCTCGACGTGGCCGAAGCCCAACGCCCGGGCGGTGGCCGCGATGCGGGGATGCGAGGCCAGGGCCCGCGCCTGGCGCCAGTCGGCCTGCGGCGCCAGCTCGCGCAGGTGGCCGATGGCCTCGGAGCTGCTGAAGAGCCACAGGTGCTGCGCCGGCTGCGCCGCCGCCTGGGCCAGCAGCGCCTGCTGCGGCGCATCGAGCTGGGGCGCCGCTCGGCGATAGGCCTCGACGAAGCGCACCTGTGCGCCCTGCGACTGCAGCGTGCCGGCCAGCCAGTCGCGCCCGCCTTCGCCACGCACGATCAGCACCCGGGTGCCGCGCCAGTCGCGCATCGGCGCGAGGCAGGCCCACAAGGCCTCGGAATCGAACTGCCCCGCATCGGCCGGCGGCTCGACGATGGAGCCCGCCGGCACGCCGGCGGCGGCCAATGCGGCCGAGGTGCCGGGGCCGGTGGCGCCGGCCCAGGTGGCCGCGGGCCATGCCAGCCCCGCAGGCTGCTGCGCGAAGAAGCGGGCCACCGCGTTGGGGCTGACGAACACCGCGAGCGCATGGCTGCCGAGCTCTTGCCAGGCATCGCGCACCGGGCTGGCATCGGCCGGGTCGCCGATCGCGATCAGCGGCAGCGCATGGGCATCGACCCCTTCGGCGCGCAACCGGGCCACCCAGTCGTCGGCCTGGGGCTGCGGCCGTGTCACCAGCACGCGCATCAAGGGTTCAGGTGCGTGGCGGCAGATAGCCGTCGGCGCCCTGTGACCGGAGCGCTGCAGCGGCGCGCTCGCCGAGCGCACGTGCGGAAATCTCATCGGCGACCGCCGCCTCCAGCGTCACCCGCAGCAGCGGCCGGTCGAACTGCTCGGGATGGCCGAGCGCGGCCTGCAGCCGCATCGTTTGGCCGTCGAGCGTGGCGTGCGCGGCCAGCGGCATGCTGCAGCTGCCGCAAAGCGCACGCGACACCGCGCGCTCCGCATGGGCCGCCAGCCAGGTGGGCCGGTGGATCAGGCCGGCCAGCCGCTCGCGCAGCGGGGCGTCGTCTTCGCGCACCTCGATGCCCAGTGCGCCCTGCCCGGCAGCGGGGATCATCTGCGCCGCATCGAACACCGCACGGATGCGGCTCGCCAGCCCCAGCCGCTTGAGGCCGGCGGCCGCGAGCACGATCGCGTCGTACTGGCCGTCGTCGAGCTTGCGCAGGCGCGTGTCGAGGTTGCCGCGCAGCGGCTCGATGCGCAGGTCGGGCCGCAGGGTCTTGAGCTGCACCACGCGGCGCAGGCTGGAGGTGCCGACGCAGGCGCCCTGCGGCAGCTCGTCGAGCGAGGCGTAGCGCGGCGACACCAGCGCATCGCGCGGGTCTTCGCGCTCCAGCACCGCGGCCAGCGCAAAGCCGGCCGGCAGATCCATCGGCACGTCCTTCAGCGAATGCACCGCGAGCTGCGCGCGGCCTTCCTCGAGCGCGGTCTCGAGCTCCTTGACGAACAGGCCCTTGCCGCCCACCTTGGACAGCGTGCGGTCGAGGATCTGGTCGCCGCGGGTGGTCATGCCCAGCAGGTCGACCGCGAGGCCGAAGCGCTCGCGCAGCAGGTCGCGCACATGCTCGGCCTGCCACAGCGCGAGCCGGCTCTCGCGGGTGGCGATGATGAGGGTGTCTGGCATGCGGGGGATGCTAGCAGGCGATCCCCGCGGCCTCGTGCGTTGCCCTTGCGGCAGCGCAAGTTCGAGGGTGCGCCGCACAATCCGCGCATGGCTGCCAAGAAATCCAGTTCCACACCCGATGCCGACACCCTGCTCGCCCAGGGCCGCGAGCTCCACGCGCGGGGCCAGCTGCAGGCCGCGTTCTCGAACTACCAGCAGGCGCTCGCGCTGAAGCCCGAGCATCCCGAGGCGCTGCACCTGAGCGGCCTGGCCTACCTGGGGCTGGGCCAGGGAATGATCGGCATCGCGCTGATGCGCAAGGCCGCGACCCTGCGTCCGGAGGATCCGAACATCCGCCTGAACCTGGGCCGCGCATTGGCGCAGGCCGGCCAGCTCGACGACGCGCTGGCGCAGCTGCGCAAGGCCTGCGAGCTGGCCCCCGACGACGCGGCGGCCCATGCCGCACTGGCCGCACTGCACGCGCGGCTGGAGCAATTGCCCGAGGCCGAGCGGCACTACGCGCGCGCCACCGAGCTGGCACCGCAGCAGGGCCAGCTGCACCATGCGCTCTCGCTGATGCGCTACCACCTCGACCGCCTGCCCGAGGCGGTGCAGAGCCACCAACGGGCGCTGCAGCTGGCACCCGAGCTAGCCCGCACGCAATCGATCGGCTTCGCGCTCGCGGGCGAGCCGCTACGCGACCCCGAGCCGGCCTGGATGAAGCTGCGCAGCGCCGACACATTCCAGCGCGGCGACGGCCCCGCCCGGCTGCAGGCCGCCTGCGCCGAGCGCGACCTCGTCGTGGTCGACGACTTCATCGACGACCCGATGGCCTACCGCGCACACGCGATGGCCCTCACCTACCAGGGCGGCCTCGGCCAGCCGGCCGACGGCAATTTTCCCGGTGCGCAGACGCCCGGCCAGCCCTGCCAGCCGCTGATGGACCGCATCGCCCGCGCGGTGGTCCGCGACATCAAGTGGATCTCGCCCGACAACGGCGCGGTGCGCATCAGCGTGGCGGCCGACAGTGCGCGCTGCGACATCCACGTCGACAGCCAGACGCAGCAGAACATCTTCGCCGCGCTGCTCTACCTCAGCCCGCCCGAACACTGCCGCGGCGGCACCAGCTTCTGGCGCCATCGCGAGACAGGCTTCGACCGGCTGCCGCAGCCCGGGCAGCTGCAGGCCGCCGGCTACCGCGACTTCGCGGCCTTCCAGCGCCGCTGGACGCCGGTGGACCGCACCCGCCCGTTCGCCGAGTTCCTCGCGCAGCGCGATCGCGACTGGGAGTGGTTGTTCGAGGTGCCGATGCGGTTCAACCGGCTGGTGATCTATCGCAGCGATTTTTTCCACTCGATCAGCGAGTTGTTCGGCGATTCGCGCGAGAACGGCCGAATGGTCCAGCTGTTCTATTTCGAAGCCTTGAATCCGGCCGCCTGACACGCGCCCGGCTGGCGGGCCGGCCCCGGCCCCTGGTACCATTGAAATTGGTAACCAGGTTACACATCGCCGAGGACTCCCATGCCGCGCGCCACCGCCGTCGCCAAGACCGCCAAGCCTTCCCGCCCCTCCGCCGAGACCACCCGCCGCACCGCCGACGACGCCGCCGAGAAGAACCGGCCGCTGATGGACGACATCCGCCTGCTCGGCCGCATCCTGGGCGATGTGATCCGCGAGCAGGAAGGCAAGGAGGCCTTCGAGCTGATCGAGCGCGTGCGCCAGCTCTCCGTGGCGTACCGGCTCAAGAAGGACGCCTCGGCCGGCCGCGTGCTCGACCGCATGCTGAAGAACCTGTCGGGTGACCAGACGGTGAGCGTGATCCGCGCGTTCAGCTATTTCTCGCACCTGGCCAACATCGCCGAAGACCGCCACCACGTGCGCCGGCGCGAGCACCACAGCGCGCAAGGCCACCTGCAGGAAGGCTCGCTGGCGCTGACCTTCGAGCGCCTCGCGCAGGCCGACATCCGCGCCTCCGATGTGGCCCAGATCCTGGAACGCGCTTACATCTCGCCGGTGCTCACCGCCCACCCGACCGAGGTGCAGCGCAAGAGCATCCTCGATGCCGAGCGCGCCATCGCCGAGCTGGTGGAGCAGCGCGACCGCCTGCACACCGATGCCGACCTGAAGGAGAACGAGGCGCTGATCCGCGCCCGCGTCACCCAGCTGTGGCAGACGCGCATGCTGCGCTACGCCAAGCTCACGGTCAGCGACGAGATCGAGACCGCGCTGAGCTACTACCACTCGACCTTCCTGCGCCAGATCCCGCGCATGTACCGGGAGCTTGAGCATGCGCTGCCGGGCCACACGGTGTCGTCGTTCTTCCGCATGGGCAACTGGATCGGCGGCGACCGCGACGGCAATCCCAACGTGACCGCCGGCACGCTCAAGCGCGCGCTGTCGCGCCAGAGCGAGACGGTGCTGCGCTTCTACCTGACCGAGGTGCATGAGCTCGGCGCCGAGCTGTCGGTGTCGGCCATGCTGGCGCCGGTGACGCCCGAGATGCAGGCGCTGGCGGCCCGTTCGCCCGACCACAACGTGCACCGCGACGACGAGCCCTATCGACGCGCACTGATCGGCATGTATGCCCGCCTGGCCGCCACGCTGCACGAGCTGACCGGCACCGAGGCGCTGCGCCATGCGGTGGCGCCACAGGATCCGTACGCCAGCGCCGACGATTTCCTGGCCGACCTGCGCGTGATCGAGGCCTCGCTGAAGTCGCACCATGCGCAGGCGCTGATCGCGCCGCGCCTCGCGCCGCTGATGCGCGCGGTGCAGGTCTTCGGCTTCCACTTGGCCACCGTCGACCTGCGCCAGAGCTCCGACAAGCACGAGGCCGTGGTGGCCGAGCTGCTGAAGACCGCCCGCGTGGAGGTCGACTACTCGGCGCTCGACGAGAACGGCCGCCGCTTGCTGCTGCTGCAACTGCTCAACGATGCACGGCCGCTGCGCGTGCGCGGCCATGCCTATTCGGAGCTGGCCGAGAGCGAGCTGGCGATCTTCGAGGCCGCGGTGCAGATGCGCGCGCGCTATGGCCGCGAGGCGCTGCGCCACTACATCATCTCGCACACGGAAGACGTGAGCGACCTGCTGGAGGTGCTGCTGCTGCAGAAGGAAGTCGGCCTGCTGCGCGGCACGCTCGACGACCACGCCACCGCCGACCTGATCGTGGTGCCGCTGTTCGAGACCATCGGCGACCTGCGCAACGCCGCGCCGATCATGCGGCAGTTCTACGAGCTGCCCGGCGTGCTCGATCTGGTCAAGCGCTCGGGCGGCGAGCAGGACATCATGCTCGGCTACTCCGACAGCAACAAGGACGGCGGCTTCTTCACCAGCAACTGGGAGCTCTACCGCGCCGAGATCGCGCTGGTGGAGCTGTTCGACAGCCTGCGCGACCCGCACGACATCACGCTGCGCCTGTTCCACGGCCGCGGCGGCACGGTGGGCCGCGGCGGCGGCCCGAGCTACCAGGCCATCCTCGCGCAGCCGCCGGGCACCGTGAACGGCCAGATCCGTCTCACCGAGCAGGGCGAGGTCATCGCCTCCAAGTACGCCAACCCCGAGATCGGCCGGCGCAACCTCGAGACGCTGGTGGCGGCCACGCTGGAAGCCACGCTGCTGCACCCGACCAAGAGCGCGCCGAAGGCGTTCCTCGAGGCGGCCGACGAGCTGTCGAAGGCCAGCATGGCCTCGTACCGCAAGCTGGTGTACGAGACCGGCGGCTTCACCGACTACTTCTTCTCCGCCACGCCGATCCGCGAGATCGCCGAGCTCAACATCGGCTCGCGGCCCGCGTCGCGCAAGTCCACCCGCGCGATCGAGGACCTGCGCGCCATTCCCTGGGGCTTCAGCTGGGGCCAGTGCCGTGTGGCGCTGCCGGGCTGGTTCGGCTTCGGCTCGGCGGTGAAGCACTACCTCGAGGCCCGCGGCGTCAACAGGAAGGAGCGCCTCGCGCTGCTGCAGCGCATGCACAAGCAGTGGCCGTTCTTCCGCACGCTGCTGTCCAACATGGACATGGTGCTGGCCAAGAGCGACCTGCGCGTGGCCGCGCGCTATGTCGAGCTGGTCGAGGACAAGAAGCTCGGCAAGAAGATCTTCGCGGCGATCCAGGCCGAGTGGGAGGCCACCTCCGAGGCGGTGTCGCTGATCACCGGCGAGCCGCAGCGCCTGGCCTCCAACCCGTCGCTCGCGCGCTCGATCGAGCACCGCTTCCCCTACCTCGACCCGCTGAACCACCTGCAGGTCGAGCTGATGCGGCGCTACCGCAACCGGCGCGAAGGCGACCCCGCCAACGAACGCGTGCAGCGCGGCATCCACATCTCGATCAACGGCGTGGCGGCCGGCCTGCGCAACACCGGCTGAGCCGGGCAACATGCGGTAACCCCCTTTCCCATCTTCTTGGGATTGCGGTGCGTGTCATGGATCCCGAGACTGCGCGCGATCGCGCCGGTCTTGGCGCTCATCCGCTCGAACGACACGCATGCGCCCTACCCTGCTCCGAAGCCTGCTCGCGTTGGGCGCCCTGTGCGGCGCCTTGTCGGCACCAGAGGGCCACGCGCAGCAGGTGCCCGCGGGATGGACGCGGGATCGCGATCCCGCACCGGGCTTCGCCAGGTTCGTACCTGAACGGCTCGCTGCAGGTGAACGCACGGAGGTGCTGCTCTACCCCCGGAGCCCGCTAAACGGCCTGCTGCTCGAGGCCTGGCTGTCCGATCTCGCGGCAAAGGATGCCCCGCCGACGGGCGGGGCTTGGCTGTCGAACGTGAACACGGAACGCAAGGCTCAAGGACTTGCCATCGGCACCCGCGCCTACCGGGACGCCTCGGGTTCGACCGGTGTCGCGATCTATGCCGCCGCCAGCAGCGACGGCCTGCATGCACGCGTGATGCGCTGGATTTCCAGCACCGCGGACACTGCGCAACGCCATCAGGGACCTGCGGGTCAATTGATGGCGCAACTCGCTGCGCTCGAAGAGCTCGCCCCGGAACAGGTCACGTCAGCACCGGAACCGTCCAAGCAGGAAACGCAGCGCTACCGCTTCGTCACAACGCCCGGTCAGGGCGTGAAGCCACAGGACATTCAGGCCGTGGTCTACGCGTGGCAACAGATGTACACCATCGGCGGTCTGCAGATGGTCGACCACGTCTACCTGCTGCTGAAGGACGGCACGGCCCACGAGGACCTGCCGGTGCCGCCCCAGGACATGGACGTGAGCCTCTCGCGCCGCATGGAGCCCAAGACCTGGGGCCGCTGGCGCAAGAACGGCGACACCTACAGCTTCACCTGGCCCGACGCACCGAACGAATGGCGCAGTGTGAACGGCTGGGCCGTGGAGCCCGGGCGCCGCGGCCAGTTGCTGCAAGGGCAATGGATGAAGGGCGCCAGCTACAGCATGCCCGGCGCCAGCAGCTGGGCCACCTGGGGCGTTCAACTCAAACCTGACGGCCGCTTCGAGAAGTTCCACTCCGGAGGCGCCGCAGCGGGTGGAGGCGCCGGCGGCACCTTCACGGCCAGCCGGTACGGCGACGATGGCGCGGTGACCAGCACCACCGGCCCCAACGTGGCGATCGGCTCCGGCACACCACGCCGCAATGGCGGCGATCGCACCGGCCGTTACGAGATCGAACCCTACGCGATCACGCTGCGCTTCGACAACGGCACCGTCGAACGGCAGGCCTTCTTCATCAGCGACGGCACGCAAAAGATGATCTGGTTCGGCGGCACCCTTCTCACGGGGCACTAGGAAACCCATGAACATGCTTCGATCGGTACTCCTCGCAGCCTGCGTCGGCATATCGGCCTGGTGGCAGTGCGACGCCCACGCCCAGCAAGCCCCAGCAGGTTGGTCCCGCATCAAGGATCCCGCCCCCGGCATGATCTCCTTCGCGCCGAACCAGCTGGGCGCGAACGAACGCACCGAGGTCGTCTTCTATCCGCGGGCGCCGCTGTCGAACCAGGCGATCGAGCAGTGGCTCAACGCCACGGTGAGCCGCGACGCACCGCCCGCCGGCGGCAGCTGGACCGGCGCGGCCCAGGTCTCGTCGCAGACGGTGAACATCGCGATGGCCACGCGCGAATACCGCGACGCCTCCGGCAGTGCCGGCGTGGCGACCTACACCGCCCTCAGTGTCGACAAGCTGTATGTGCGGCTGCTGCGCTGGCATGTCAGCTCGGCCGACGTGGGCAACCACTACAAGGCCGGCGCGATCGAGCTGAGCAAGCAGCTGGTGCTGCTCGAGAAGACTGCGGCCAGCACCGAGCAGCGCGGCGTGGCGATCGAGAAGGAGCCGCCGGCCGTGCAAGGCATCAAGCCCGGCGGCCCGCTGGTGCCCGGCCACTACATCGGCAACCGCCTCTCGGGCAAGACGCTGATGTACGCGATCGACCTCTACCTCTTCCCCAACGGCGAATACCTGATGCCCGCCGAGAAGAAGTGGAACGACCGCAAGGGCCACTACAAGTACCAGCCCGGCAGCGGCAAGCTGAACATCGAGGACATCCTCTACAACAGCTCCTACGACGAAGGCGACTTCTGCATCTTCGGCCGGGATGCCTCGGGCTCACCGGTGATCTACGCCGAGAACGACTACGGCACCAGCACCCACAAGGTGCTGCTGCGCCGCGTGGGCGATGTCGACCGCCTCGCCCCCACGGAAGCCAAGGCGGCCGAGGAGGCCGCCGAGGCCGAAGCCAAGCGCTACAAGTACGTCACCGCGCCGGGCCAGGGCATCCGGCCGCAGGAGATCGAGACGGTGGCCTACAGCTGGCAGCTCGTGTACCAGGGCGCCGGCAGCCGCATGGACTACGAGGCCTATCTGCTGCTGAAGGACGGCACGGTGCACGACGGCGTGCCGGTGCCGCCGCAGGACATGGACCTCGGCCTCTCGCGCCGCCGCGAGCCCGAGAAATGGGGCCGCTGGCGCCGTGAAGGCAACGGCTACGCCTTCGCCTGGCCCGGCAGGCCGCAGGAATGGAAGAAGCTGCAGGGCGGCGCGATGCTGCCGGGCCAGCGCGGCATGACGCTGCAGGGCGAATGGTCGGCCTCGTCGTCGTCGGCCGTGCCGATGGGCACCAGCACCTGGAGCCGCTGGGGCGTGAAGCTGCAGCCCGACGGCCGCTTCGAGAAGTCGCACGCCGGCGGCATGTACGCGGCCGGCGCGCCCGGCACCGAGGTGGTCACTTCGACCCGGTACGACAACGAGGGCGCCGTCACCTCGACGAGCGCCCCGGGCGTGGCCATCGGCGTGCAGCGCAAGAACCCCGAGCAGGGCAACCGCAGCGGCCGCTACGAGATCGACGGCTATGCGATCACGCTGCGCTACGACAACGGCCGGGTCGAACGCCAGCCTTTCTTCATCGACAGCGACCGCAAGTCGATCTGGTTCGATGGGTCGATGCTGACGCGATGACGAAGGCTTTCTTCGCTGCTCTTGCGCTCGCCGCGAGCGCAGGCCTGGCAGCAGCACAGGCACCTGCTGGCATTGCCCCACCGCCCGCCGGCACCTATCAGTGCTACCTCAGCGAGAAGAGCTGGACCGACCCCAAGGCCATCCGCTTCGCGACGCTGAACATCGATGGCCGCAACGGTTATCGCTTTGCAACGCGCGACAAGCCGCCCATCGACGGCCGCTACGCCACCCAGCCGGACGGCACCATCGCCCTGCTCGACAAGGACAACCGTACGCCGGCCCTGAGCGGCACCTATGTGCTCGACCCCGGCGGTCAGGCGGTCTTCATGATGCGGCATGCCGAGCTGCCAAAGGTCTACATGCGCTGCGGCGAAGCCGAGACGCTGCAGTCGGCAAGCACCCAGCCGTCGGTAGCGGTGAGGAAAGAGACGCCGCCGCCGCGCTTCGCCACCGCGCCCGGCCAGGGCCTCAAGCCGCAGCAGGTGGTCGGCTTCGCGCAGCAGATCGAATACCAGGGCATGAGCTACAGCCCGCTGTCGGGTTCATGGCAGGGCAGCCACCGCGTCGAGAACTACCTGCTGCTGGCCGACGGCAGCATCCGCAACGGTTGGCCGCAAGACCTGCCGCTCGAGGATTTCGACGCCGCCGCCTCCAAGCGCGAAGAGCCGAAGCTCTGGGGTCGCTACGCGGCGCGGGTGAAGCCCGGTGAAGGCGGCTACTACGACGTGACCTGGAACAACGGCGAACAGGAAAAGCTCGCCCTGAGCTTTGCCGTCCCGGCGCGCCCCGGCGAGCGGCTGCGCGGCTACTTCTACCAGGTGGACACGGCGAGTGTCGGCGTGCCCGGCAACAGCACCTTCTCGGCCGCCTGGAGCGGCATCGTGTTCCAGCCTGACGGCCGCTTCGAGACCAACAGCGGCGGCAGCAGCAACCACGAAGGCAGCGGCGGCAGCGTGCTCGCCACGCAGGCCAGGAGCCGCCAGGGCAGCTACCGGCTCTCGGGCACGCTGCTCGAGCTGCGCTTCGACGATGGGCGCACCGAGCGCCGGCAGTTCATGTTCACCAGCGCGGAGAAAGACTGGATCGTCGTCAACGGCACCCGCCTGCTGCTGCGCAAATAGCTCAGCGCTTGCTCGCCGCCAGCGCTTCGCGCACCGCGCTCGCCTGGCGCCGCGACACCGCCAGCCATTCGCCCACCGGCGCCACCTGCACCGCCCAGCCGATCTCGCCGCCTTCGTCGTCACCGCCCGACACCGCGCGGCGCTCGAGCGAGCGCACTGCGCTCTTGGCCACCAGCGCATTGCGGTGCACGCGCAGGAAGCGGTCGCCCAGACGCTGCTCCAGCTCGCTCAGCGGCTCGTCGAGCACGTAGCTGTGGTTCACCGTGCGCAGCGTCACGTACTTGAGCTCGGCGCGCAGGTACAGCACCTCGTGCAGCGGCAGCCGCAGCACGCGTCCGCGGTCGCTGATCACCAGCACGTCCTTGTCGTCGAGCGGCGGCGCCGGCGGCCGGGCCTGCAGGCGCTGCGACACGCGCTGCAGCGCGGCCTGCAGCCGCTCGCGCCGCACCGGCTTGGTCAGGTAGTCGACCGCGTCGAGCTCGAAAGCGGTGAGCGCATGTTCGGCATGCGCGGTGACGAACACCACCGCCGGCGGGCGCGGGCGGCGGCGCAGCTCGGCCGCGAAGTCGGTGCCGTCGAGGCCCGGCATGTGCACGTCGAGCAGCAGCAGGTCGCATTCGTGCACGTCGAGCCAGGCCTGGGCCTGGGCCGCATCGCCAGCCTCGCCCAGCACCTCGACGCCGGGCTCGCGGCATTCGGACAGCAGCGTGCGCAGCCGCAGGCGGGCGAGCGGCTCATCGTCGACGAGCAGCACGCGGATCGGCGGGTTCGCGGCTTCGGCGGAAACGTCGGTCATAGCGGGATCTCGATCTGGACGTGGTAGTGGTCGGCATCCTGCCGCACGCGGAACTGCCCGGCCACGTCGTGCAGCAGCTGCAGCCGTTCGCGCACGTTCTGCAGCGCGATGCCATGGCCCGGCCGCGACGGATGCGGCGACACGGTGTTGACGATGCTGATCACCGCCTGGCCGTGGCGCACCTTGGTCTTCACGACGATCTTGCCGCCGCCGGGCGACGGCTCCACGCCATGGCGCACCGCGTTCTCGACCAGCGGCTGCAGCAGCAGCGGCGGCACCTGGGCCTGGCCGGCCGCGGGGTCGAGCTGCCAGCTCACGCGCAGCCGGTCGCCGAAGCGCAGCTCCTCGATCGCGAGATAGCGCCGTGCGAGGTCGACCTCTTCGTCGAGCGTCACGGCCTGGCCGTGGTCTTCGAGCGCGACGCGGAACAGCTGCGCCAGGTCTTCCAGCACCTCCTCGGCCCGCGTGGGGTCCACGCGCACCAGCGCGACGGCGGTGTTGAGCGCATTGAACAAAAAGTGCGGCCGGATGCGCGACTGCAGCTCGGCCAGCCGCGCAGCGGCTTCGGCCGGCAGGCGCGAGCGCACGCGCAGCACCAGCCACGACCACAGGCTGCCGGCCAGCAGCATGCCGCCCAGCGCCACCGCGAGCACGCGCGTGGGCGCCACTGCGACGAGGTCGAACGGCACCAGCGTGCCGAATCCCAGCAACGCACACCCCGCGCCCAGGCCCAGCACCAGCAGGGCCCGCCACACACGCCCGGCGCGGCCGAGCAACTGCTTGATGGCGCACACCAGCAGCAGCCAGGTCAGCGTGCCGAACAGGCCGGCGAACACCGCCGGACCCGATTGCGACAGCGCCTGCAGCCAGTTGCCCGACCACATCAGCACGCCCACGCACAGCACCGCCTGCACGTACAGCACCGCGCGCAGCGCGAGGCCAGGGTGGCAGACATCGAAGATCGAGCCCTGGCTGGCGGGCTGGGCCTTGGCCGCGCTCTGCACCGTGTCGGTGAAGGCGGGATAGCCGGTGGGCAGCGCGCCGAAGCCGCTGGGAGCCGGGACGGTGGACGACGGGGGCGGTGGGGTGGGCTGCACAGGCACGACCGATAGAATCGGAGATCCTCCTTGCGCGATTGTGGGGCAAGCCCACCGCGCCCTCACCGCCTCTCATCCCGCCATGTCGTCCGCCAATCAACTCGACAAGAAGTCCGAAGCCTGGTCCGCCCTGTTCTCCGAGCCGATGAGCGAGCTGGTCAAGCGCTACACCTCGAGCGTCTTCTTCGACCAGCGCATGTGGCGGGCCGACATCCAGGGCTCGCTGGCACATGCCGAGATGCTGGCCGCGCAGGGAATCATCGGCGCCGAAGACCTCGCCGCCATCCAGCGCGGCATGGCGCAGATCACCGAGGAGATCGAGTCCGGCCGCTTCGAATGGAAGCTCGACCTCGAAGACGTGCACCTCAACATCGAGGCCCGCCTGACCCAGCTGGTGGGCGATGCCGGCAAGCGGCTGCACACCGGCCGCTCGCGCAACGACCAGGTGGCCACCGACGTGCGGCTGTGGCTGCGCGACGAGATCGACGGCCTGGCCGGGCTGCTGGCCGAGATGCAGCGCTCGCTGCTGGGCGTGGCCGAATCACACACCGAGACGGTGATGCCCGGCTTCACGCACATGCAGGTGGCGCAGCCGGTGAGCTTTGCGCACCACCTGCTGGCCTATGTGGAGATGTTCGCGCGCGACGCCGAGCGCCTGGCCGGTGTGCGCAAGCGCGTCAACCGCCTGCCGCTGGGCGCGGCCGCGCTGGCCGGCACCAGCTACCCGCTCGACCGCGAGCGCGTGGCGCGCACGCTGGGCTTCGACGGTGTCTGCCAGAACAGCCTCGATGCAGTGAGCGACCGCGACTTCGCGCTCGAATTTGCCGGCTTCGCGTCGATCACGATGGTGCACGTGTCGCGCCTGGCCGAGGAGATCGTGCTGTGGATGAGCCAGAACTTCGGCTTCATCGACCTGGCCGACCGTTACTGCACCGGCTCGTCGATCATGCCGCAGAAGCGCAACCCCGATGTCGCCGAGCTGGCGCGCGGCAAGAGCGGCCGCGTGGTGGGCCACCTGATGGGCCTGATCACGCTGATGAAGGGCCAGCCCCTGGCCTACAACAAGGACAACCAGGAAGACAAGGAGCCGCTGTTCGACACGGTGGACACCGTGCGCGACACGCTGCGCATCATGGCCGAGATGGTGGGCGGCATCGTCGTCAAGCCCGAGGCGATGGAGCGCGCGGCGCTCAAGGGCTACGCCACGGCGACCGACCTCGCCGACTACCTGGTCAAGAAGGGGCTGCCCTTCCGCGATGCGCACGAGGTGGTGGCGCATGCCGTCAAGACCGCGCTGCAGCGCGGCGTCGACCTGTCGGAGCTGTCGCTGGCCGAGCTGCAGGCCTTCAACGCCTCGATCACCGACGACGTGTTCCAGGTGCTCACGCTGCGCGGCTCGCTGAACGCGCGCAACGTGCTGGGCGGCACCGCGCCGGCCCAGGTGCGCGCGCAGATCGCGCGGCATCGCCAACGGCTCGGCTGAAGCGCTATCTGCCACCGGGAGAAGCCGCGTCGTGACCTCTCCCCTGCCCGTGCACGACCCGCTGCGCATGCGGCATGCCGGCCGCGAGCTGCTGTCGCTCGCGCTGATGGATGCGCGCAACCACACGCTGCGCTGGCTCTCGGCCTTCGAGGCCGCCGACGTACCGGCGCCCGAGCCGGTGCGGCGCGAGTTCGATCCGCCGGCCTGGCTGGCCGCGCAGGCCGCCTGGCTGCAGGAGAGCTGGATCGCGCGCAACGTGCAGCGCCAGCGCGGCGAACAGGCCGATGCCTCGCGGCCGCGCCTGCCCTCGATCGAGCCTTCGGCCGACCGCTGGTTCGCCGGCGTTCGCGAGCGTGCGCCGCGCTGGCGTGCCGGCGGCGCACCCGGCTACGACGCCGCGCGGCTCTACCTCGCGCAAACGCTCGAGCTCACGCTAGACCTGCTCGAGGGCCTGAAGGACGACAGCGACGACGCGCTGTACTTCTTCCGCCTCGTGCTGTGGCATGAAGACCGGCTGCAGGAGCTCTTCGCTGCGCTGGCGCAGGCCTGGGACCTGCCGGCCGGGCAGCAGCGGCCGATGTGGCCGGCCGAGCTGGCGGTGCGCGCGCCGCGGCCTCCGCTGCGCTTCCACGCGCAGCGCTGGCCGCTGGGCACGCCGCTCGCGGCCGGCGGCTTCGTGCCCGATGCGGAGAAGTGGGCACACGAGGTGGACGTGGCCGAGTTGGAGATCGACGCGCAGGCGGTGAGCTGGACGCAGTTCAGCGAGTTCGTCGAGGACGGCGGCTACGACGAATCGCACTGGTGGTCGCCCGAGGGCTGGGCGTGGGTGGAGCGCACGGCACGCCGCTGCCCGCGCTACGTGGAGCAGCTGCGCCACGGCGTGCTGCTGCACCGCTGCGGCAGCTTGCAACGCGTGCCGGGCCAGCAGGCCGCTGTGCACCTGAGCGTGCACGAGGCCGAGGCCTGGTGCCGCTGGGCCGGACGGCGGCTGCCGACCGAGGCCGAGTGGGAGATTGCCGCGCAGCTGGGCTCCACACGCGGCTTCGCCTGGGGCGACGTCGATGAATGGACGCTGGGCAGCGCGCGGCTGTATCCGGGCCACACCGCCGGGCCGGCCTCGCCGCACCGCGAGCTGCTGCTGCCGTGGCCGGGCGACAGCATCCGGCCGCTGCGCACATTGCGCGGCAATTCTTGGCTCACCGCGCAGCGGCTGCGCCATCCCAAGGGCCGGCGCTTCGCATCGCCCGAGGACGACGCGCTGTTCACCGGCTTCAGAAGCTGCGCGCCGTAGCGTGAGCTAGCCCAGCGCCTCGACCACCATCTGCACGCGCTGCTGGCCCTGGTATTCGTCGAGCGTGACGCGATAGGCCAGCCGCGTGCGCTCGGGCACCGGCTCGCTGCGGCCGAACCAGATGGCATCGCGCAACGCGCCCTGGTGGCGCACGCGCAGCTTCAGGTGCTTTTCGCCGACCAGGCGCTGTGCGATCACGTCGACCTCGTCGCAGAACAGCGGCGGCTCGAAGGCCTGGCCCCAGACCTGCGATTCGAGCGTCTGCACCGTGAGCGCATCGAAGTATTCGGCCGGCAGGCCGCCATCGGTGCGCAGGCGGCGCTGCAGCGTGGCGGCATCGAGCCATTCGGCGGCCACCTGCTGCAGCGCTTCGTCGAAGGTGTCGAAGTCTTCTTCCTCCAGCGTGCAGCCGGCCGCCATCGCATGGCCGCCGAACTTCTTCAGCACGCCGGGATGGCGCTTGCTCACGAGGTCGAGCGCATCGCGCAGGTGGAAGCCGGGGATCGAGCGGCCCGAGCCCTTGAGCAGGCCGTCCTGCCCGAGCGCGAACACGAAGGTCGGGCGGTGCAGCCGGTCTTTCACGCGGCCGGCGATGATGCCGACCACGCCTTCGTGGAAGTCGGGATCGAACAGCACCACCGCGCTCGGCGGCTCGCCCTCGGGCATCAGCGAATCGAGCAGCATCTCGGCCTGCTCGCGCATGCCGGCCTCGACCTCTCGCCGCTCGCGGTTGATGGCGTCGAGCTGCTTCGCGAGCTCGGCCGCGCGCATCGGGTCGTCGCACAGCAGGCATTCGATGCCCATCGTCATGTCCGACAGGCGGCCCGCGGCGTTGATGCGCGGCCCCAGCGCGAAGCCGAAATCGAAGGCGCTGGCGCGGCGCGCATCGCGCGCCGCAGCCGAGAACAGCGCCGCCAGGCCCGGCTGCATGCGGCCGGCGCGCACGCGCTTGAGGCCCTGGGCCACGAGGCGGCGGTTGTTGGCATCGAGCTTGACCACGTCGGCCACGGTGCCGAGCGCCACCAAGTCGAGCAGCGCATCGAGCTTGGGCTGGGTGGCCGCATCGAACACGCCGCGCGCGCGCAGCTCGGCGCGCAGGGCCAGCAGCACGTAGAACATCACGCCGACACCGGCGAGGTGCTTGCTCTCGAAGCCGCAGCCCGGCTGGTTGGGGTTGACGATCACGGTGGCGTCGGGCAACGGCGTGTCGCCATCGATCAGCGCCGGCAGGTGATGGTCGGTGACGACCACGCCCAGGCCGCGCTCGCGCGCATAGGCCACGCCGGCATGGCTGGCGATGCCGTTGTCGACCGTCAGCAGCAGCTGCGGCTGCTTGCTCAGCGCCAGGTCGACGATGGCCGGCGTGAGGCCGTAGCCGTGCACCGCGCGATCGGGCACCACGTAGTGCAGCGTGTCGGGCCGGGCGCCGAGCATGCGCAGGCCGCGCAGGGCCACCGCGCAGGCGGTGGCGCCATCGCAGTCGTAGTCGGCCACCACGCAGAGGCGCTGGCCGTCGCGCAGCGCATCGGCCAGCACACGCGCCGCCTCCGCCGCGCCGCGCAGGCTGGTGGGCGGCAGCAGGTGGCCGAGGCTGTCGTCGAGCTCCTCGGGCGAGCGCACACCGCGTGCGGCGAACAGCCGGGCCAGCAAAGGATGGATGCCGGCCTGCTCGAGGGCGAAGGCGATGCGCGGCGGAATGTCGCGGGTTTCGATCAGCGGGGAATGGGTGGCGGTCATCAGGATTACAGCGATTCGAGCAGCGGCAGCGCAGACTCGCCGCGGAGTGTGCCTCGCAGACGCTGCCACAGCGAGCGTTCGCGCGTGTCGTACTGCACGGCATGGCGCTCGCCGCACAGCGTGAGCGTGAGCGGGCGCCCGCTGCGCAACGCTGCCGAGATCGGACCGGCATCGAGCGCACGCCAGGCATCGGCCCACGCCGCCCAGTCTTCGGCCAGCGCGGGGGCGCGCAGCCGATCGTCGATCACCGGCGGCTCCGCCGTCTTCACGGGCTGCGCCATGCCGCAGCCGCTGAGCCAGAACGAATTGACCGGCAGCGCGCCGCGTGCCTCGCGCTCGTCGTTGATCGGGTGGGTGTAGAGCAGCATCTGCACCTCGTTCTGCAGCCGGCGCAGCAGGCGCGCCTGCCGGCCTTCGGGCAGCCACGCATCCAGATGGCGGCCGATCACGCGGTCGAGCGACGCGGTGGGCAGGTCCTTCAATGATTCATGCGCAACATACCAGCGCTCGGCGCTGCCGTAGACCAGCAGCAGGCCCTCGCTCTCGAACAGCTCGTGCACCGCGGCCAGCAGCTCGCGCGAGGTGGCTTCGTCGAGCGCCAGCGCGGCCGGGTCGGTGAGCCGCACGTGGTCGCTGCCCACCTCCCAGTGCACCGGCGTCAACAGACCCCAGGCCAGGTCGCCGGTGTCCACCGCATCCTGCGCGGCCAGCCATGCGCCCCAGGGCAGCTCGCCGTCGCCACCGGCGAAGCCCAGCGCCCGCGCCAGCGCGCGCTCGTGCGGTGGGCTCAGCGAGAGCGCATCGCCTTCGTCGCGCAGCGTCTGGTCCAGGCGCGACAGCAGCGCATCGAGCTGCGGCAGGCGCAAGGTCTGCAGGGCCTGGCGGCCGGCGTCGGAGAGCGGCGCGGCAAAGGGGACGATCAGGTGCATGGGGGGCGATTATCGGCAGCTCCGGTAGCATCGCAGCCCCATGAACCTTCCCTACGAGCTGATCGTCGGCTGGCGCTACACGCGCGCCGGGCGGGCGGGCCGGCGCAATCGCTTCATCTCCTTCATCTCGGGCGTCTCGATGCTGGGCATCGCGCTCGGCGTCGCGGCGCTGATCATCGTGCTCAGCGTGATGAACGGCTTCCAGAAAGAGGTGCGCGACCGCATGCTCTCGGTCATCGCGCATATCGAGCTGTTCGAGCCGCAAGGCAATGCCTTTGCCGACTGGCACACGATCGCGGCGCAGGCGCGCCAGAACCCGCAGGTGGCCGCGGCCTCGCCCTTCGTCGCGGTGCAGGCGCTGATCGCGCGCGGCGACCAGATGCGGGGCGCGGTGGTGCGCGGCATCTCACCGCCCGAGGAAGCCACCGTCACCGAGCTGGCCGCCAAGATGCGGACCACGACGCTGGCCAAGCTGCAGCCCGGCGAGTTCCGCGTGGTGCTCGGCGCTGAGTTGGCGCGGCTGCTCGCGGTGCGCGAGGGCGACCAGGTCACGCTGGTGGCGCCCAGCGGCAACGTCACGCCGGCCGGCGTGGTGCCGCGGCTCAAGCAGTTCACCGTCGCGGGCGTGTTCGAGTCGGGCCACTACGAATACGACAGCACGCTCGCGCTGATCCACATCGACGATGCCGCCCGGCTGTTCCGCACCGGCGGGCCCACTGGCGTGCAACTGCGGCTGAAGGACGTGCACGAGGCACGCGCCGTGGGCTTCCAACTGCGCGACAGCATGGGCACGCAGGTGGTGGTGCGCGACTGGACGCACACCAACCAGGCCTGGTACGAGGCGGTTCAGGTCGAGAAGCGGATGATGTTCATCATCCTCACGCTGATCGTCGCGGTGGCTGCGTTCAACCTGGTGTCGACGCTGGTGATGACGGTGACCGACAAGCAGGCCGACATCGCGATCCTGCGCACGCTGGGCGCGAGTCCGCGCTCGGTGATGGGCATCTTCGTTGTGCAGGGCGCGGCATCCGGCGTGATCGGCACGCTCAGCGGCACGCTGCTCGGCCTGTTGGTGGCCTTCAACATCGACGTGATCGTGCCCTTCATCGAGCACCTGCTGAACACGCGCTTCCTGCCGAGCAGCATCTACGTGATCAGCACCATGCCGAGCGACCCCCAACGCTCCGACATCGTGCCGATCGTGCTGATCTCGCTGCTGCTGGCCTTCGTGGCCACGCTCTATCCGAGCTGGCGCGCCAGCCGCGTGCAGCCGGCGGAGGCACTCCGCTATGAATGACACCATGAACGAGATCGTTCTCCAGGCGCAAGGCCTGCAGAAGCGCTTCCACGAAAGCGACGAGGTCGACGTGAGCGTGCTGCAGGGCGTGGACTTCGCGGTGCGTGCGCAGGAGACGCTGGCGGTCGTCGGCGCCTCGGGTTCGGGCAAGAGCACGCTGCTGCACCTGCTGGGCGGGCTCGACACGCCCACCGCCGGCAGCGTCACGCTCAAGGGCCGCGCCTTCGCGCAGATGGCCCCGGCCGAACAAGGCCTGTGGCGCAACCGGCATCTCGGCTTCGTGTACCAGTTCCACCACCTGCTGCCGGAGTTCAGCGCGCTCGACAACGTGGCGATGCCGCTGCGCATCCGCCGCATGCCCGAGGCCCAGGCCCACGAGGCTGCGCGGCAGATGCTGGCCCGCGTGGGCCTGGCCGAGCGGGTGATGCACCGGCCGTCGCAGCTCTCGGGCGGCGAGCGGCAGCGCGTGGCGATCGCGCGGGCGCTGGTCACGCGGCCGGCCTGCGTGCTGGCCGACGAGCCCACCGGCAACCTCGACCGCAAGACGGCCGATGGCGTGTTCCAGCTGATGCTCGAGGTGGCGCGCGAAAGCGGCACCGCCTTCGTGATGGTCACGCACGACGAATCGCTGGCCGCGCGCTGCGGCCGCGTGCAGCGGCTGGTGGCCGGGCAGCTGCAGGCCGCCGCCGCATGACGGCGCGCCAGCCCGCCCTGCCGGCGCTGCGCGCCGCGGCCACGCCCGCGCTGTGCGGCGCGGCCTATGCGCTGGGCAGCGCACACGGCCCCTGGCCGATCGCGTCGGCGCTGCTGCTCGGCGCCTTGTTCTATGCCGCGGTGGCCGCGAAGCGGGATGTCGCGATCCCCTGCTTCATCGCGGCGGGCGTGCTGGTGTTCGTAGTGGCGCTTGGCAAGATCCCCGGATTCGAGCGGCTGCCGCTGGGGCCGGTGAGCGTCAACACCGGCAAAGCGCTGGCGGGCATCGGCGCGGCGCTGATGTGGCCCTCGCCCTGGCGCTGGAACGGGCGCTGCACCGCCATCGCGCTGCTCACGCTCACGGCGGTGCCACTGGTCGCCTGGGCGATCGGCTTCGTGCACTGGTCGCCGGCTTCGCCGCAGCGGCTGATGCTGTTTGCGGCCGCCAACCTCTTCACCGTGATCGCCGAGGAATGGTTCTTCCGCCGCTGGGTGCAGCAGCCGCTGGCCACGGGCATCGGCAACGTCGCCGCGCTGATCGTCAGCGCGGCGCTCTTCGGTCTGGCGCATTTCGGCGGTGACCATGCCTTCATGGCGCTGGCGGCGCTGGCCGGCCTGGGCTACGGCGCCGTGTACTGGGCGGCTGGGGGCAGCATCTGGGCATCGGTGGGGCTGCACTGGGTGCTCAACCTGCTGCGCATGGGCGTGTTCGGCGTCTGAGAAAGACTCGCGGCGACACGTCTGCCTGCAACTGCAATTTCTCGTTACGACTTTGCCTCCGTTTCCCCATGAACGGAGGCTTGTCCGCCAGCCGGGCGCAGAGAGAATCACCGCACTCGAACAATCCCTCAGGAGGAGTTGCGGATGTCCCGCGAAGCGGTATTCCATGCCGTGGCCGAAGCCCTTGGCATCACCCTGCCTGCTTCTCTCTTCTCCAGCGAACAGCGCCTCTTCCACCTCGAAGCCTCCGGCTCGGTGGCCGCCACGGCCGAGCAGTTGCTCGTCGAAGCCTGGGCCATGGACGAAGGGCTCGATGAAGCCTTTCAACTGACGATCGACTGCCTGTCGGTCGCCCCCGTCGATCTCGGTGCGCTGCTGGGCCAGCCGCTGAGCCTGCGCATCGCGCTGGCCGATGGCGGCAGCGCCACCCGCAGCGGCATCGTCTGCGCTGCCGAGACCACCGACAGCGACGCCGGGCTGCATCGGCACCGGCTCACGTTGGTGCCCTGGCTGTGGCTGCTGGGCCAGATGCGCGGCAGCGCCGTCTGGCAGGAGCGCCCCTTCACGGAGGTGATTGACGCCGTGGCCGGCACGGCGCAGCCGCTGGCCCAGTGGCGCTGGAGTGCCGAGGTGGCCGGCTTCCTGGGCCAGAGCCACAACGCCGGCCAGCGCAGCTACATCGCCCAGTACCGTGAAACGCCGCTGGCCTTCCTGTGCCGGCAGCTGGCACACGAAGGCATCGCATTCCGTATCGAGGAGGATGCCGAGGCGCCGGGCCTGCACAGCGCTGTGTTCTTCACCGACAGCGCCTCGGCCGAAGCCTGCCCCGAAGACCCAACCAGCGCGGCGCACGGCGGCATCCGCTTCCATCGCGCGAGCAGCCAGGAAGAATCGGACGCCATCCAGGCCATCGGCAAGCGGGTGGAGTTGCAATCGGCCACCACCACCGTGCTGAGCTGGGACTACAAGGGCAAGCGTTCGGTGGCCACCAGCGTGGCAGCCAACCCCGCACAGCCGCTCGGCCCCAACGCACCGCGGCTCGAAGACTACGATGCGCCCGGCGCCTATGCCTACGGCGACGGCAGCGCCGCCGAGCACCATGCACGCCTGCGGCGCGAAGCGCTCGAATGCCGCGCCAGCCTCTACATCGGCCGCAGCACCGTGCGCACCTTCCGCCCGGGCACGCATTTCACGCTCGCCCAGGGCCCGCTCGAAGCCAGCCTCGGCGCAGACACGCAATTCGTGCTCACGCGCGTGCGCAGTGCGGGCATCAACAACCTGCCGGCCCGCATGATCGAAGCGATCGCGCGGCGCTGGGCCAGCGGCGCAGCCGGTGCCGACCTGCTGCCGGCCGACCTCGCTCCCGAGGTCGTCGCCCAGGCGCAGGCCAGCGGCTTCGGCAATGCCTTCGAAGCGCTGCCGCAGCTCACCCCCTGGCGCCCCCGCGCTCTGCCCAAGCCACGAGCGCCCGGCGTGCAAAGCGCCATCGTCGTCGGCCCCCAGGGCGAGACCTCGCCCGGCGGCGCCAACGAGATCCATTGCGACCGGCTCGGCCGCGTGCGCGTGGCCTTCCACTGGCAGCGCGGCAAGCGGCCCGACGACCGCAACACCTGCTGGCTGCGCGTGTCACAAGCCTATGCCGGGGGCGGCTTCGGCAGCCACTTCCTGCCGCGCGTCGGGCAGGAGGTGCTGGTCGGCTTCGTCGAAGGCAACATCGACCGGCCGATGCTGCGCGGCAGCACCTACAACGGCCGCGGCGAAGGCGGCATTGCCGCCACGCCCGGCGGCCAGGCCGCCGAATCCGACCGCAGCGTCTTCACCCGCAGCAGCGATCACCAGCCCAGCGGCCAGGGCAACCTGAGCGGCGGCCACTCGCCCGCATGGCATGGCGCCGCGGCCGAAGAGCAGAGCAACCCCGCAGCGCTCAGCGGCTTCAAGACCAAGGAATATGGCGGCAGCGGCTACAACGCGCTGGTGTTCGACGACACCAACGGCCAGCTGCGCGTGCAATGGGGCACCACGCAGCACGCCAGCTGGCTCAACCTGGGCCACTTGGTGCACCAGGCCGACAACCACCGCGGCAGCTTCCGCGGCACCGGCTGGGAACTGCGCACCGACGCCTGGGGCGCGGTACGCGCCAAGCAAGGCCTGCTGATCAGCAGCTACGGCACCGACCCGGCCGACCCCGCGGGCGACAACGCGCCGGGCCAGGCACTGGCCAAGCAGATGGTGCAACTGGCCGACACCTTCAGCCAGGCCGCAGGCACACACCAGACCGTGCAACTGGCAAGCCACATCGGCAGCATCGAGCCGAACAAGAGCCACCTGTCCGATCGACTCGCGCCGCTGAAGGCGCTGCAACAGGCGGTCGATGGCATGGTCAGCCCGGCCGGCTTCGATGAAGCGCTGGGCGATGCCGGCAACAAGAACACCAGCCCCGCGAAGAAGCTGCCGCACACCACCGATCCCGTGATCGGCATCGCAGCGCGCGCGGGGCTCGCGGCAGTGGCCGGGCAGGACATCCTGATGACCGCCGGCGAAGGCATCCACTTCGCTGCAGGGCAGGACGGCACGCGGGCCATCGGCGGCGCCGCACGGCTGCACACCGGCCAGGCCATCGGCGTGCTCGCGGGCGCCGTGCAGCCGGGTGACGAGGCCGCCGGCACCGGCCTGACGATGATCGCCGGTCACGGCGACGTCGTCGTGCAGGCCCAGAGCGCCACGATGCAGATCGCAGCCAAGGGATTGGTCAACGTGCAGAGCGCGAGCAGCCACGTCGACTGGGCCGCCGCGAAGAAGATCACGCTGCAGACCTCCGGCGGGGCCAGCATCACGATCGAGGGCGGCGGGATCACCACGCAGTGCCCGGGGAAGATCACGGTGAAGGCGGCGACGAAGAGCATGACCAGTGCATCCGGCGACAGCTACGTCATGCCGGTGCTGCCCAAGGCCGAGAACAGCTGGGTCAACTTTGCGGGCTACTACGACGACGCCTGGAACACGGCGTGGCCGCTGGATCAGTTGAAGGTCAATCTCAACGGCAAGACGATCGCCAAGGCAATGGATGTGGACATGACGCAGGAGATTCGGTGATGGGCGCCTCGCAGGCCAACCTGGGACGAAAGGTGCCCACAACCGACGACGGGTCGGTGCTTGTGGTCGCTCAGCCCGCTGTCACTGAAAGGGAAATTGCGGACGATCGCCAGCTCATCCTGCAGCGGCTTGACGCCGCTTATCAGAACCTCATGGACCACATGCGACCATTCCAGCAGGAATGGGACGCCGACCCCATGGAAGCCCTCACGTCCAGCTTGCGAAGCGGTGCCGCCGCCGGGGCATCGGCGTGGGGCGACGACTTTGGCGATGTCTTCAAAAAGGAAACGTGGACAGAGCTGGGGAGCAAGGTCAAGGACATCGGCGGGCATGCTCTCGATGCGGCGGTCGACTACAGCAAGAAGGTCTACAACGATGTTGCCGATAGCACCCTCAAGGCCGCAGAGCGCGCGGGCAAAGTGCTCGAGCACCCCGACAAGACCGTCTTCAGCTGGGGTTGGTGGCAGAGCAACATTGAAGAGGCTGCTCACGACGTCAGCCAGGCGGTTTCCAGCCGCATTGACGCAGAGGTGCAGTCGGCCAAGGCGACGGTTCACGCCGCCAGCGAGGTGATCGAGCGGGCGCGAAAGTTCTACAAGCACCGCGACGCGATCTTCGGGTTGCCCGAGTTGATGGTGAAGGGCGACCCGAAGCCGGTCCAGGCCTTCGTGGACACGGTGTTGATGGACATCGATCCCGAGTTGGCCAAGGAGATCAAGAACGACCCAATGTTCTATCTGGTGCTCGAACTGATCGCCGACCACGAGAGCATCCTTGCCTATCTGGCGTATGTGGGACTGGTGGTTGAAGCCATTCCGCCCAACTTCCTGTCGTATCTCGCCGCCAAGGGAAGCGTCTACCTGCTCATCGAGTTGGTGATGTTGCTGGTGACGGCCATCCTGTCCGCAGGTGCCGCAGCCGCGGCGCGTGTGGCATCTATCGTGGCAAGGCTTGCGGCCAGCAGCGCAAGGTTCGCCAACGCCGCCAAGAAGATTCAGAAGGCGAAGCAGGCGCTCGATGCGGTGATTCGCATTGTTGAAGATTTCTACAACGCGGTGACCGACCTACGGGGCCTGGCAGACAAGCTCCGTCAGGCCAGACAGCGAGGCCTGGTGCTACGCGGAAATACCAAATCGACGGTCACCGCGCGCAAGGAAGCGATCAAGCGCCATAAGAAATGCCAGTTGTGCGGCAGCACGGATCACACAACACCGCGGCACAGACTGGGCAGCGTGGTTTACAAATAGACCAAAAATTGGAAGGCAGCGGTTTGGCATACCCGCACAGGCTCAACGAAGGTTCTTATGGGCGTCATAAAAGGCACAACCTACCTCAGCAATCTTAAGAAGCACATCGCTGCGGATTTGACTCATCCAAAGCATCGGGGAGTAAAGATGCAAGCGCATCATCTACTTTCCCAGGAGGGAATTTCAGTATCCCGGGACGGCCCAAAGTTAGTTCAATTCGGATACGACATAGATTCTCTCGAGAACCTCGCCTTCCTCCCATGCACCCTCCAAGGAGCGTGCCACATGGGCATCCAACCGCATCGCGGCGATCACGCGGTACCTATTGCTCGTGGCCCGGAGAGGGGGTTCCATCTGCTGGGAAAGGAGGGAAAGGAAGACACCAGTGAGGAAATTTATGATGACGATGACCACCCGATTAGCTATCACGCCATGGTGGCGCGGGAAGTCCAGGACGCAGTCAAGAAGTTAGAGAAGAAGTGCCGCGGAACGCTGACCATCAGCGAAAGCGCGGTAAAGACGTTTCATGACTTGAGTCAAAAAATCCTAATGAAAATATACGGTCGACCCACTGAGGCACGGCTTACGCGCGTCGCCGGTTTTTTTGTTCTTGGGAATGCTATAGGGTGTGGGGGAGTCGACAACGTCGATAAACATGATGGAAAAACCCCATGTCCATGCAAGCGAAATCATCTGTCTCGCCGTCATGGTCCAGGTCAACGCGAAGAAGACATCGCCTTTGACAATGGAAAGCCATATGTTCCTCGGCCCAAAAAGTAGCGAATCATGATAAACGACGATTATTTTATTATTTGCCAGCCAAGGGAAGACGACAAGCGGCACGATCTCTTACCCATTCTGGGGCCCGATGAAGACACAGCAAAATTAAGATATCGCACAGAACCTCTTCCTGTCGGCCATAAGCCGCTCATCTTTGACAACGCCGCGAAGCAGATGTTTCAGCGGCGCGGCTATACCACAATCAAGAATCCACCGGATATTCTGTTTGAAGGCTCCGCGCCTCTTGTTCGGGGAAATATTCGCGAAAAAATCCTGGCACTGGACATTCCAGACCTGGTTTTACAACCCTCCATCTATATCGACGATTGGGGGAAATGGCACGAAGACTATTGGTACCTCACTTTTCTCAACGACTTCGACGGGTGGGATCGAAAAACCTCGGACATTGGCGAAAAAGTTTGGATTGTCGATGAGTACTTCTATGAAGTCTATCGAGTCAGTTTCGACGACGATGAAATGTCAAGAATTCCATTGAAGCAACGGCTATTATTTCAATTGAAATCGATGCCCAGCCTCATAGTAGCCCACAAGTCCGTCGCGAGCATTTTTAGCAAAAAAGACAGCGGCGCACTGGTCATCTCGTTGTCAGACTATCCAAATCGTCCATAAGAATCGACTTCAGAAAATCGCGGCATCCGCGACGCCAAGATCGAAAACGGACCGAAGCGGGAACTCACGCGAGGTCGACAAATATTCTGCGCGATTCTCTATGATTGACGACGAATATTTCATAATCTCCCAGCCAAGGGAAGACGACAAGCGATCAGATCTGCTTCCCTTTCTCGGCCCCGACGAAGACACTGTCAATATTCCTTATCATTCGGAGCCTTTGCCTTTGAGGCACAAACCCTTGGTCTTCACAAATGCGGCAAAACCGATGCGAGACAGAAGGGGAAGAACCACGACCAGAAGGGTTCCAGAGATTCTTTTCGATGGCTTCAATCCTATTGTCCGCAGCGACGTCAAGGAAAAGCTATTAGATTTAAAAATCCAAAATCTAGTCTTGCAGCCGTCAATCTATGTTGACGACTGGGGAGAATGGCATAAAGACCTCTGGTATTTGGCTTTTCCACAAGAATTTGACCATTGGGACAGAAAACGCTCGGAGGTCGGTGGCAGCGTCAGGGTGGCAGATGAATATTTATATGATGTCTACCGGGTAAGCTTTGATGACAAGGTAATGAGCAGGATACCTCTGCGAGAAAGGCTACTTTTCCAGCTCAATGCCTTATCGAGCTTCGTGATTGCACACGAATCCATCGCCCCCATCTTCCGAAAGAGCGGCGCCTTGGTTGTCTCGCTCGCCGACTACACCAACCGCCCGTAGGTCACGGTTCCGCCGCCATGCGCCTAGCTTTTCCTCAATTCGCTATTTACGCCAGCCTGCTGATTGCGACACCGGCATTCGCCGCACGCAGTATTCCCGAACCGCCAATGGCGATAGTGCCACAAGGCGGGATCACAACACTCGCGTGCCCGAAGGATGGTGTCCTGTGTCCCGAACACGAATACGCGAAGCGCCAAGTCAGCATCGCGTCCTTCGAACTCGGCACCACCGAAGTGACGTTCGCGGAGTGGGACGCATGTGTCGAGGATGGTAGCTGCGCGAGCGAAAAATCGGATTGGGCCTTTCTCAATCGGCCAGTCCACCCGCCATGCGCTCCAAATGAGGCCTGCCAATATCCCTTCGACGAAGGCTGGGGCCGAGACTGGCGCCCTGTCATCCATGTGAGCTGGGACGATGTTCAGCAATACATCGCGTGGCTGAATCGGAAGACCGGCAAGAGTTATCGGCTGCCAACGGCCCAAGAGTGGGAATACGCGGCGCTGGCCGGCGCCTCCACCACCTTCGACTGGGGCAACGCCATCGGGAAAAACAAGACGAACTGCGATGGTTGTGGCAGCAAGTGGGATGGCCGTCAGACTGCGCCTGTGGCTTCCTTCAAGGCGAATCGCTTCGGCATGTACGACATGACGGGCAATGTGAGCGAATGGACTTCGAGCTGTTTTCCCACACGGGAGCGTAGCAGCCATACCTGCATGACCTACATCTACAAAGGCGGTGCGTGGTCGTATCCCGTCAAATCGATGGACCCAAGGTTGTACGGCTCGGCAGACGGGCACACGCGTGAGAACTTCCTGGGGTTCCGCCTGGCCAGAACACTCGACAAAGCCAGCCGCTGAAAGCGGCGTGGCTCAAGCGCCGCCGGCCGTTCCGGGCCGCCCCCCCTGCGCCTCCACCAACGCCTGCGCCAGCGCATGCGGCGTCCACGGCTTCTGCAGCACCACGAACCCATCGCTCATCGCCTTGCCGGTTTCGCTGGCATGGCCGGTCATCAGCACGATGCCGATCTTCGGATAGCGCTCGCGCACATGGCGCGCCAGCGCGAGGCCGTCGGTGGCGCCGGGCATCACGATGTCGGTGAGCAGCAGGTCGAAGTCGCCCTTGCGCTCTTCCAGCACCTGTTGCGCCGCGTCGCCTGAGCGCACGCCGTGCACTTGGTAGCCCCAACTGCTGAGCATCGGCTCGGTGGCTTCAGCCACTTCGGCGTTGTCTTCCACCAGCAGCAGGCGGCCCTCGGCCGAAGGAATCGGCGCGGGCTCGCTTTTGTATTCGGGCAGGCCTTCGGCCGCGGGCAGCAGCATCTGCACCGAAGTGCCCTCGCCCACGGTGCTGCGGATGCGCACGGTGCCGCGGGCCTGCTGGCAGAAGCCGTAGACCTGGCTCAGGCCCAGGCCGGTGCCCTTGCCCGGCTCCTTGGTGCTGAAGAAGGGCTCGAACACGCGCTCGAGCACCTCGGGCGGGATGCCCGCGCCGCTGTCGGTCACGGTGATGCTGACCCACTCGCCGCCGCCAGCTTCGGCCTCGTCGGGGCGCGCGTTGCGGATGTCCACGCGCAGCGAGCCGCCGTCGGGCATGGCATCGCGGGCATTGACGGCCAGGTTGATCATGGCCAGCTCCAGCTCGGCGGGGTCGACCTGTATGCTGCGGGTGTCGGGCGCGGCCTCGCCCTTCAGCGCGACCAGGGCCGAGATCGAATGGCGCATCAGGTCGAGCAGCAGCGGCAGCCTCTCCTGCAGGCTGACGACCTCGGGCCGCAGCGCCTGGCGCCGCGCAAAGGCGAGCAGCTGGCGCGTCAGCCTTGCACCGGTGGCCACCGCACGCAGGATGGCGTCGATCGGCTTGCTGAGGTCGCGCCCCGGCGGCAGGCGCTTGAGCAGGTAGGCGTTGTTGCTCACGACCATCAGCAGGTTGTTCACGTCGTGCGCGACGCCGCCGGTGAGGTGGCCCAGCGCCTCGAGCCGCTGCGTCTGGCGCAGCACGTCTTCCACCTGTGTGCGCTTGATGGTCTCGGCGCGCCACTGCTCGAGCGCCAGCCGCTCGCGCCGGGTGTGCTTGAGCGCCACCCAGGAGACCCAGGCCAGCGCGAGCGAGGTGGGAAAGGTGAAGGCCGCCAGCAGCGCGACCTCGCTGTACCACGAGGCCAGGATGGCATCGTCGGCGATCGACGCCGAGACATAGAGCGGATAGTTGTCGATGCGCCGGAAGGCGGTGAGGCGCCGCTTCTGGTCGATCGCTGAGCGGATGGTCATCACCCCCGCCGCCTCACCGGCCTGTACACGGGCCATGAGCGCGCTGGAGGCCGGAGCGGTGATGCCGGCCACGGGAGGCGGCGGCTCCCGCGTGATGATCGTGCCGTTGTCGCGGAAGAAGGCCACCGCTGCGCCGGGCTCGATACGGACGAGCTCTCGATAGAAGCCCTCGAAGGCCGACGCATGCAGCGAAATCGCATACACGCCGGCGAATTCGCCCTGGGGGCCATTGCGGCGCTTGCTGATCACGATGCGCAGTTCGCTCGGGTCGAGCCGGCCATGGAAGGGCGTCGAGACGAACAAGCCCGTGTCGGCCTCGCGATGCACCGAGAAGTAATCGCGATCGGCCACGTTGAAGTCGGGCGGTACCGGATAGGGCACCGTGATGGCCAACGGCCGGCCATCGGCATCCCATACCGCGAGCGACTGCACTTCGGGGGTGGCGCGGATCAGGCGCCGCAGCTGCTCGTCGAGCGACGGGCGATCCGCGCGCAGTTCGGCATCGCTGCGTCCGGCGGTGCGCTCTTCCATCCGATCGAACAGCATCTCGTTGGTGCGCATCACCTTGAGCGCATGCTCGCGCGCGATGGCGGCCGTTCGCAGCACACGCTCCTCGGCAGCCTTGACCTGCCCACGATACCCCTGCCAGGCGGCGCTGACGAAAAAGGCCGCCGGCAGCAGCAGGGCCAGCGCCATCAGCATGCGCAGCCACTGCTGCACGTGGCGGCCCTGGGCATTGATCCCCTCGGCAGGCACTGCGGCCATACCGGGCGAGGCAGCGGCCGGCGACATGCGGCGCAGCAGCCAGCCGCACACCCCGACCACTGCGCTTCCCGATCCGAGGAACGGCAGCAGTTGCGACAAGAAATCGCCGCGAATCATCGGCGGCAGGCCAGGCACCAGCGGAAACACCGCGCAGACTGCCAGCGTCAGCAGCCCCGGCCCGGCACCGGCGAGCAGGGTGGCCGCCACCACCGCCGGAAACGCGAACACGAACGGCACGGTGCCTTGCAGCCACGGCTCGAGCGCCGCACGCACGCCCATGCCGGCCACGCCGAGCACCGCCGCCGCCCCCCAGCGCCAGGCCGGCGGGCCGTCTGCAATGCCGTGCTGTCCGGCTGAGGCGTCGTGAGCGCTCATCGATTCAGGCGGCCGAGGCGTCGGCTTCGAGTTGTTTCGTTCATGCAAACGGCTTCCCTGATGGCCGGCGTGGGCGGACGCGGCGCTGCGATGCATTGTGCGTGCAGTTGCCCGCAGCTGCAGCAAGACCTCATGCGCCGACTGCGTCCTGCGAACGGTTAACCTGCTGCCGATGCAGACGACCTGGATCGACACCCACTGCCACCTCGATGCAGCAGAATTTGCAATCGACCGCGAAGCCGTGCTGCAGCGCGCAATAGACGCGGGCGTCGGCACCCTCGTGCTGCCGGCGGTGGAAGCAGGCAATTTCGATACCGTGCGTGAACTGGCCCACCGCCACGGCCTGGCCTACGCGCTGGGCATCCACCCGCTGTACGTCGACCGCGCCGCCGACACCGACCTCGATCGCCTGCGCGAGGCGCTGCAGCGACACCGCGACGACCCGCGGCTGGTGGCGGTGGGTGAGATCGGGTTGGACCATTTCGTGAAGACGATCGACCCGGCCCGCCAGGCGCATTTCTATACCGCCCAGCTCCGGCTGGCCCGCGAGGCCGGCCTGCCGGTGCTGCTGCACTGCCGCCGCTCGGCCGACGGCCTGCTCAAGGGGCTGCGGCGCATCGAGGTGCCGGGCGGCATTGCCCATGCCTTCAACGGCAGCCGACAGCAGGCCGATGCCTTCGTGCAACGCGGCTTCGCGCTCGGCTTCGGAGGCGCGATGACCTTCGAACGCGCGCTGCAGATCCGCGAGCTCGCCGCGCAGTTGCCCGACGAAGCCCCGGTGCTCGAAACCGACGCCCCCGACATCCCGCCGCACTGGCTGTACCGCACCGCCGCGCAGCGTGCCGCGGGCGAAACATCGCGCAACGAGCCGGCCGAGCTGCCACGCATTGCACAAACGCTGGCCGCGCTGCGTGGCCGCACCCTGGAAGACATTGCCGCACTCACTGCCGCCAATGCGCGGCGCGTGCTGCCGCGACTGCAACACCTGGTATGAACGAGAGCGACGACGACGCGCCGCTGCAGGGCCTGGGGCCGGTGATCGCGCGCCACACCCGGCTCGTGGTGCTGGGCAGCTTTCCCGGCGTGGCCTCGCTGAAGGCGCAGCAGTATTACGCCCATCCGCGCAACCATTTCTGGCCCATCCTCTCGGCGCTGTGGGGCACCGACCTGCGCGCCCTGCCCTATGCCGAGCGCATCGGCTTCGTGCGCGACAAGGGGCTGGGCCTGTGGGACGTGTATGCGAGCTGCCGGCGCGAAGGCAGCCTCGACAGCGCGATCGAAGAGGCGCAGCTCAACGACCTGCCCAGCCTGAAGCGGCGCGCGCCGAAGCTGCAGGCCATTGCGCACAACGGCGGCGAATCGGCCCGCTCGATGGCCATCACCAGGCAGCTCGGGCTGCCGGTGTGGCGGCTGCCGTCGACCAGCCCGGCCAATGCTTCGTGGAGCTTCGAACGCAAACTGGCCGCGTGGCGAGAGGTATTCGAAACCGTCGGGCTTGTCTAGACAATCACGGGTAGCGCATGCAGGGCGGCGCCGAGCACGCACAGCAGCGCAAAGCCCGCCGACCGGGCATGCCGCAGCCGGAAGAACACCGCCTGCTGCACCGCCCGCGCGATCCAGAAACCCGCCATCAGCACCAGCAGATCACGCCCCAGCGCAATGCGCGGCAGCTCGCTCGCATGCGCGACCAGCAAGCCACCGAGGATGAAGGCCAGCAGCGTGAGGCTGACGTTCAGCGCCTGCATCACCGCGGCATTCAGCGCCGACAGCCGCGGCAGTTGCTCGCGCCAGCGGAACAGGCGCCAGAAGCCGAGGTGGAACAGGCCGATGCCCACATCGAACAGGCCGGCGGCGATGGCCAATGCGGTGCCCATGCTCAGCCTGCCTTGCGGATGGTGCCCTGGGCGGCGGCGCACAGCATGCGCTCATCGCCGCGCAGCATGAACACATCGCAGCGGCACACCGCCTGCGTCTTGCCGCTGCCCAGCACGCTCGCCACCGCGAGCAGCCGATCGGCATCCTTGGCGGGCCGCAGGTAGTTGATCTTGAACTCGGCGGTGACGCTGTCGCCCAGCACCGAGCCGCCGGCGAAGGTGAGCGCGTTGTCCGCCAGGTACGAGAGCACGCCGCCGTGCACGAAGCCGTGCTGCTGCAGCAGTTGCGGGGTGACAGCCAGCGACAGCCGCGCCTCGCCGGGCGAGAAGGCCTCGAGCTCGGTGCCGAGCAGCTGGCTGAAGGCCTGCTGCCCCAGTGCCCGATGGGCGAATGCGAAGAGATCGGTGGTCATTGCGGCTCCTTGCGTTGTCGGTCACCCCGGCGCCACGGCCAGCCATGCCGCGCGGACGAGCGCGGCACGCAGCTTCGGCGGCACCGATGGCCTGGGGTTCTTCAGCCACAGCGGCGTGAGCTGCAGCACCGGCGCGAACACCAGCGCCATCCACGCCGAGAACTGCAGCGGTTGCAGCTCGCCGGCCTCGACACGCCCCGCCACCCACTCGCGCAGCCGGCCGAAGGTCTCGGCATTGAGCCCGCCCCACTCAGGCTCGGCCTGGGCGACCGCGCTGGTGCGGCGCAGCTCGTGCAGCACGCGCGCGCGCTCGGGATGCTTGACCACCCACGCGATGTAGGCCGACACCATGCCCTGCACGCCCACCTGGGCCGGGACCTCGCCCTCGGCGATCACCGCGAGCTGCGCCGCATGGAAGTCACGCAGCGCTTCGGCATAGAGGGCGCGCGCCAGATCGTTCTTCGTGGGGTAGTGGTGGTAGAGGCTGCCGTTGCTGACACCCGCCGCCTGGCGCACCTGCTCCATCGAGGTGGCCTCGAAGCCTTGCGACAGGAAGAGCCGCATGGCCGCCTCCAGCACAGCGGCCTTGGTGGACTTGACGGGAGATTCGGCCATGGACTGGAGTATTACTCTGGAGCAATACTCCAGTCAAGACGGGCAACGGGCCCGCACCCTGCGGCGCTACCATGGCCGCATGCCCTCCAAGAAGAGCGCCGCGAGCGCGCTGCCCTCCGTCACCATTTCCGAGAGCGCCGGCGTGCGCCACCTCCACCTCGACAGCCCCTGGATCCAGGGCTCGATGCGCATCAAGGCGCCGTTCGAGATCGAGCTCGAATACGTGCAGCGCATGATGGTGTGGCTGCTGTTCCTCGGGCCCGACGAGCTGCCGCAGAAGCATGCGATGCAGCTCGGCCTGGGCGCCGCGGCGATCACCAAGTTCTGCCACAAGAAGCTGCGCATGCGCACCACCGCGGTGGAGCTGAACCCCGAGGTGATCGCCATCTGCCGCGGCTGGTTCAACCTGCCCCCCGACGACAGGCGGCTCACCGTGCTCGAGGCCGATGCGGCCGAGGTGGCCGCCGACCCGGCCCGGCTGGGCACGGTGGACGCGCTGTGCGTCGACCTCTACGACCACGAGGCCGCCGGCCCGGTGCTCGACGATGAGGCCTTCTACGCCCACTGCCGCGGGCTGCTGGCCGACGGCGGCGTCATGACCGTCAACCTCTTCGGCCGGCATGCCAGCTTTGCCGGCAGCAGCGCCCGCGTGGCCGCCGCCTTCGGGCGCGACCAGGTGTGGAGCATGCGCCCCACGAAGGAAGGCAACACCGTGCTGATCGGCGGCCGCGGTGTGCAGGTGCCCGACCGCGACACGCTCCAGGCGCGCGCGGCTACCATCGAAGACCGCTTCGGCCTGCCGGCGCGCAAATGGCTGCGCATGGTGCGGCCGCTGGAGTGAGCCGCCCCATGTCCGACACCTTCTCCCCCTCCGGCCCCGGCGCGCTCGGCACGCCCGGCACCCCGCGCCATGGCCGTCCTAAGGGCAAGCTCGAATGGCGGGCGCTGCTGCACTGGCTGCGCGAAGACGGCGTGGTCAGCGCCGAGGATGCCGAGCGCGTGAAGCGGCGCTTCGGCGCCGGCGATTCCAGCCTGCATCCGCTGGTGCGCCTGGGCGCGGCCAACCTCACGCACGCGCAGACCCAGCGCCCGCTCGACACCGAGGCGCTGACCGAATGGCTGGCGCAGAAGACCAAGCTGCCCTATCTGCGCATCGATCCGCTGAAGGTCGACGTCGGCCGCGTGGCCGAGGTGATGTCGATCAACTACGCCGAGGCCCGGCGCGCGCTGCCGGTGCTGGTGGGGCCGGCCGATGTGACCGTGGCCACCTGCGAGCCATTCGACACCGGCTGGGTGGGCGAGATCGAGGCCCACACCCGCAAGCTCGTGCGGCTGGTGATCGCCAACCCGGTCGAGATCCAGCGCTACACCACCGAGTTCTACGCGCTGGCCAAGTCGGTGCGCGCCGCGCAGAAGACCGGCGAAAGCTCGGCGCTGGCCAGCTTCGAGCAGCTGGTGGAGCTGGGCAAGACCAACAAGCAGCTCGACGCCAACGACCAGGGCGTGGTGCAGGTGGTCGACTGGCTGTGGCAATACGCCTTCGACCAGCGCGCGAGCGACATCCACCTGGAGCCGCGGCGCGACATGGGCGCCATCCGCTTCCGCATCGACGGCGTGCTGCACACCGTCTACCAGGTGCCGCTGGGCGTGATGAACGCGATGACCGCGCGCATCAAGCTGCTCGGCCGCATGGACGTGGTCGAGCGCCGCCGCCCGCAGGATGGCCGCATCAAGACGCGCCGCCCCGAGATGGCCGGGCTGCCCGGCGGCGAGGTGGAGATGCGCCTGTCGACCCTGCCCACCGCCTTCGGCGAGAAGATGGTGATGCGCATCTTCGACCCCGACACCGTGGTGAAGACCACCGACGGCCTGGGCTTCGGCGCGCACGACGGACAGCGCTGGAGCGAGCTGATCGCGCGGCCGCACGGCATCATCCTGGTCACCGGCCCCACCGGCTCGGGCAAGACCACCACGCTGTATTCCACGCTCAAGCGCCTGGCCACCGACGAGGTCAACGTCAGCACGATCGAAGACCCGATCGAGATGATCGAGCCGGCGCTCAACCAGACCCAGGTGCAGCCGGCGCTCGACTTCGGTTTTGCCGAGGGCCTGCGCGCGCTGATGCGGCAGGACCCGGACATCATCATGGTCGGCGAGATCCGCGACCTGCCCACCGCCGAGATGGCGATCCAGGCCGCGCTCACCGGCCACCTCGTCTTCAGCACGCTGCACACCAACGACTCGGCCTCGGCCATCACCCGACTGATCGACCTCGGCGTGCCGCCCTACCTGATCGGCGCCACCGTGATCGGCGTGCTGGCCCAGCGCCTGGCACGCACGCTGTGCCCGGCCTGCAAGCAGCCTGACGAGGCCACCGGCCGCGAAGACCTGGACGCCGTGGCCAAGCCCTGGCGCCTGAAGGGCGCCGTGCGCGCCTACAAGCCGGTGGGCTGCCTCGAATGCCGCAAGACCGGCTTCCGCGGTCGCGCGGGGCTGTACGAGCTGCTGGTGATGACCGAGCCCGCGAGGCAGGCGGTGCATCCGCAGCTCGACATGGCCAAGCTGCGCCGTCAGGCGCTGCACGACGGCATGCATCCGCTGCGGCTCGCGGGGGTGATGAAGGTGGCCGAAGGCGTGACGACGCTGGACGAGGTGCTGCGGACGACGCCGGCGTGGGAGGGGTGAGGGTCGGTCAGGAAAACACCACCCGCACCAGCAGGCCCGGCGCTCCATCGGCCCGATCCCCCAGCTCGATCCGCGCTCCGCACGCCATCGCAATCTCCCGCACGATCGCCAGCCCCAGCCCGCTGCCTTCTTCGTGCGCCGTGTCCGCCAAGCGGTAGAACCGCTCGAACACCCGCTCGCGCTCCGCGGCAGGGATGCCCGGCCCGCTGTCCTCCACCTCCAGCCACACCTCGCCATCGCGCCGCAGCACGCTCACGGTGACGGTGCCCTCCTCCGGCGTGTAGCGCAGCGCGTTGTCCACCAGGTTGGCCACCAGCTCGCGCAGCATCAGCGGCACGCCGCGCACCTGCGCGTCCTCGGTCTCCGCCCCCAGGCCGAGGTCGATGTTCTTGCCGTGCGCGCGCTCGGCAAAGTCTTCCAGCACCTCGCGCACCACGTCGCCCAGCGGCACCACCGAAGGCTCGATGCGCGGTACCAGCGTGTGTTCGGCCGACGACAGCGTGAGCAGCTGGTGGATCAGGCGGATGCAGTGCTGCACGGTCTGGTAGCTGCCGGCCAGGGCCTGCTGCTTGGGCTCGGGCCCCTCGCTGCGCAGGCCCACGGTGATCTGCGTGTTGAGCACCGTGATCGGCGTCTTCAGCTGGTGCGC
Organism: uncultured bacterium; assembly: GCA_966212505.1. Taxonomy (GTDB): domain Bacteria; phylum Pseudomonadota; class Gammaproteobacteria; order Burkholderiales; family Burkholderiaceae_C; genus CAMLIZ01. The sequence continues at coordinate 16,653 of CBIHRS010000022.1, read as the reverse complement.
GGCGTTGGAGATGAAGCGGCCGCGCTCGCCCACGTATTGGCCGATGCGTTCGATGTAGTCGTTGATCGCCTGCACCAGCGGGCGCAGCTCCTGCGGCGCATCGTCGGCCACGATGGGTGCGCTCGATTCGAGCTCGCGATTGCGCACCTGCGCGCTGATGCGGGTGACCGGCCGCAGCGCCACGCGCACCCAGAACCAGCCGAGCAGCGCCACCGCGGCCAGCAGCGCGGCCTGCGGCCACACCGAGCGCAGCCAGATGCGCCGCGCCAGCGCATCGAGCCCGCGCTGGGTGACGGCCACCTGCACGATGGCCACGCTGCCGGGCCCGAAGGGATACACCGGCTGCGCATAGGCCAGCGCACGCACGCGCTCGCCGCGGTAGGTGGTGTCGTAGCCGCGCGATTGCTCGGGCTGCAGCGGCTGCGCGTGGCGCGGAAAGTCGGCCACGCCCAGCAGCAGGTTGTCCGGGCCCGCATCGACCCGGTAATACGCATGGTCGCGCTCGCCGGTGTGCAGGTTCTCCAGTGCCGAGGGCGGCAGCTCGGCATGCAGCCGGCCCTCCTCGCTGGTGATGGCCTCGCCGATCATGCGCGCGGAGCCGAGCAGCACGCGGTCGGACACGGCCTGCGCCATCTCGGTGGCGCTGCCATGCGCCAGCCAGCTGCTCACGCCCACCAGCAGCAGCATCGGCACCAGCAGCCACACATAGAGCTGGGTGCGCAGGCTGGGGGATCGGCGCACGGCAGCGGGGCGATGCGGTTCAGTGCGGCAGCGTGGCGCCGGCGGTGGCCTGCTTGAGCAGGTAGCCCAGGCCGCGCAGCGTGAAGATGCGCGCGTCGCACGGCATCAGCTTCTTGCGCAGCCGCGACATGTAGACCTCGATCGTCGTCGGCCCGGTCTCGTCGCCGAGCGAGAACACGCTGTCGGCCAGCGAGGTCTTGCTCACCGTCTTGCCGATGTTGAGCATCAGGATCTCGAGCACCGCGTGTTCGCGCGGCGTGAGCTTCAGCTTCTCCGCGCCGATCGCGAACTCGCGGGTGTTGGTGTTGTAGCTCAGCGTGCCGCAGCAGATCTCGGGGTTCTTGTGCTCCGACTTGCGGCGCACGATCGCGCGCAGCCGCGCCTCCAGCTCGCCGAGGTCGAAGGGCTTCGAGAGGTAGTCGTCGGCGCCGGCATCCAGCCCCGCGATGCGCGACTGCAGCCCGCCCTCGGCGGTGAGCACGAGGATGGGCACGTTGCTGCCGCCGCCGCGCACCCGCCCAAGCACCTCGCGGCCCGACAGGCGGGGCAGGCCCATGTCGAGGATCACCGCGTCGAACTGCTGGCCGAGCATCAGGTGCGTGGCCGTCTCGCCGTCGCCCACGCAGTCCACCGTGTAGCCGTCCTTGCGCAAGGCATGCGAGAGCCAGCTGGAGAGCGAGACGTTGTCTTCAACGAGCAGGATGCGCATCGACGAACTCGTGGGTGTAGGTGCGGCGCAGGTCGATGCTCTTGCCGTGCAGCCGCGGGTTCACCGCCTGCAGCACCTTGAGCACCGTCTCGGGGCCGCCCGGCGGCATGCGGCCGTCGGGGGTGAACATGTCCTTGCCGGCAGCCAGCGCCTTCACATACAGGTCGCGGTCGCCGGCGTAGTAGGCGGGCGGCACCAGCGTGGCCACCTCGTCGGCGCTGTGCGCCTGGATGTAGCGCAGCGCCTTGACCAGCGCGGCCGCGAGCTGGCGCACCTGGGGCTTGTGGGCAGCGACCCACGACTCGCGCATGTAGATGCAGGCCGCCGGATACAGGCCGCCCAGGGCCGCCTCGGTGCCGGCCAGCGTGCGCAGGTCGACCAGCACGCCCGCCTGGCCGCTGCGCAACAGGCGCGACGCGGTGGGTTCCGTGGTCATGCCCGCGACGATGCGGCCGCCGTTGAGCGCGGCGATGAAGCTGTCGCCGGCGCCCACCGCCTGCGGCTTGAACTCGCCCGGCCGAAGCCCGGCCTTGGCCAGCAGGTACTTGCTGAGGAAATGGGTCGACGAGCCCAGGCCGGTGACACCGACCGGACGGCCCTTCAGGTCGGCCGGCGACCGGATCTCGCCGGCATGCCGGGCCGCCACCAGCAGCGCCTCGCCGGGAATGCGCCCCAGCTGCACCACCGACATCACCAGCGTGCCCTTGGCCTGAAGGTCGACAGTGTGATCGTAGAAGCCGACCACGCCCTGCACGGCGCCGGCCAGCAGCTGGTCTTCGGCATGCACGCCGGCCGGCTCGCTGAGCAGCTCGACCTCCAGACCTTCGGCCTGGAAGTAGCCGAGCTCGCGCGCCAGCACCACCGGCAGGTAGATCTGCTTGTCGGCGCCGCCCACCATCAGGCTCAGGTGCGATTGCGCCGCCGCCATGCCGCACAGGCCCGGCAGCAGCGCGGCGGCCAGGCACCAGGCGCGACACAACAGGGCCAGTCGGGGCATGGGGCGCAACGATACACAGAGTCGGCGCCCGGCGGAACTCAGAAGCGGAAGCGCAGGCCCACACCCAACTCGGTTTGTGTGGAATATCCGTTGGTCGAGGCCTGTTTGTAGCCGCCGTCGAGCTTGAGGTAGTCGGCCGCGACGTAGACCTCGGTCGATTTGTCGAAGTGGTAGAAGACCGAGGTGTACAGCGTGCTGCGCTTGCCGGTGGCCGCGGCGGTGAGGGCGCTGCCGTCGGCAAAGGCATTGATCACGCTGCCCTTGTTGACGCCGGCGTTCTCGGCCTTCATCACCTGGTAGCCCAGCTCGTAGTCGAGCTTGCCCGGCGGCGTGATCTTGGCCGAGAGGGTCCACGCGTTGTCGGTGCGGGTGCCGAGCGCGGCCTGGTCGGCGCGGTAGTGGAAGTAGCCGGTGTTCACCCGCACGATGCCGAACTGCATGTTGCCGCCGATCGAATACGCATCGTGGTTGTGCGTGTTGACGTTGGCATGCGTCGCGAAGCCGGCCACGTTGAAGGCGCCGCCGTTGTAGCCGAGCGCCAGGCTCTGCGTGCTGCCGGCCTTGATGTCGCCCGCCGTCTCGCCGAACTGGAAGCCGGCGCCGGCCACCAGGCCCATGCCGAAGTCCTTCTTCCAGACCACGCCACTCTTGTAGCGCGTGCCGCTGGCGCTGCCGGCGTAGAACAGCAGCTGCTTGAAGTTGTTGCCGTTGGTCCAACCGCCTTCGTCGAGGCCGACCTTCGCGCTGCCGTAGGCATCGCCGTAGATCTGCGCGAAGTCGCGCGCCACGGTGTTCTGGCGGCCGAAGGTCAGCTTGCCGATCGTGCCGTTCTCCACGCCGATCCACGCATCGCGGCCGAAGGCGGCGGTGCTGTCGTCGGCCGAGCCGTCCTTGATCAGGTATTCGTTCTCGAGCTTGAAGATCACGCTGAGGCCCTCGTCGGAGAACTTGCGCTTGCCGGCGATGCCCCAGCGCGCGCCGCTGAACCAGGGCGCGCCGCTGGCCGAGCCGCCGAAGCCGACCTTGTGGCCGCCGCCGGCGGTGGCATGGTCGACCATGCCCAGCGTGGCGTCGATCAGGCCATACAGCCGCACGTCGAAGTTGGGCGATTCATAGGCGATGCCTTCGGCCTGCGCGGCGCTGCAGGCGAGCAGGGCCATGGCGGCCAGGGCGATGGGGGTGGAGCGGCGTGACATCGGGAAGTCTCCTCGTCGTGTGTTGTGGGAGCCGCAAGGCTAGAAAGCTGCGGCTTGCAGATGGCTTGCGACGAGGCGGGCAAGCTTGCGCATCGCTTGCAGATGCACAGCGGAAAGCACGTACGTGGAACACCGGATGACCGCACGGATTTGCAGAACGCGGCGTGCAAAGCGATCGAATCCCGCAGGGCACGCCGGGTGCTGCAATGAGGGCATGGACACTGCCACCCTGCCTTCGATCTTCCTGTCGCACGGCTCGCCGATGGTCGCGCTGGAGCCCGGCGCGGCCGGCGCCTTCCTGCAGCGGCTGGGCCCGGCGATCGACGCCGCCTTCGGCCGGCCGCGCGCCATCGTCGCGGTGTCGGCCCACACGCTCACGCGCGAGCCGGTGCTGCTGGCCGCGGCGCGGCACGACACCATCCACGACTTCGGCGGCTTCCCCGATGCGCTGTATCGGCTGCGCTACGACGCGCCCGGCGCACCGGCCCTGGCACAGCAGGTGGCGCAGCGCCTGGCCGAGGCCGGCATCCGCGCGCAGGTGGCCGACGAAGGCGGGCTCGACCACGGCATCTGGACCGTGCTGCGGCACGTCTACCCGCAGGCCGACGTGCCGATCCTGCCGCTGGCCTTCGTGCCCTCGCAAAGCCCGGCGCAGCAGTTCGCACTCGGCGAGGCGCTGCAAGGACTGGACCGCGAAGGCGTGCTGGTGATGGGCAGCGGCAGCATCACACACAACCTGCGCCGGCTGTTCCGCGCCGGCGGCATGCCGGCGGTGGACGCGCCGGAGATCGCCGAGAGCGCGGGCTTCCGCGGCTGGATGGCCGAGCGCAGCGCGGCGCGCGACTGGGAAGCGCTGCTCGACTACCGGGCACGGGCACCCTATGCCGTCGACATGCATCCCACCGACGAGCACCTGCTGCCCTGGTTCGTCGCGGCAGGCGCGGGCGGGCGGGAGCATGTGCCGGTGCGCCTGCACCAGAGCGTGACGCACGGCGCGCTGGGGATGGACGCGTATGCCTTCGGCGCGGGGGCCGGCCTGCTGGCCGCTCAGTAAACTCGAACGCATGCCTGCCCGCACCGAACTGCTGACCGATCGCCTGATCTGCATCGCACCGCATCCGTCGCAGGCGGCCGAGGTGTGCGACTTCCATGCGCGCAACCACGCCTGCTTCGCGCGCTGGGATCCGCCGATGCCGGTGGCGTTTCTCACCGAGCAGTTCCAGGCCGAGCGGCTGCGGCTCGCCGCACAGGCCTTCACCGGCGGCACCGGCTATCGCTACTGGCTCACGCTGCAGGGCCAGCCGCAGCGCATCGTCGGTTCCATGCACTTCTCGCAGATCGTGCGCGGCGCCTTCCAGAACGCGATGCTCGGCTATGCGCTCGACCAGTCGCTGCACGGCCGCGGCCTGATGACCGAGGCGCTGCGCGTCGGCATCGCCGAGATGTTTTCCGAGCGGGTGAACCTGCACCGCATCCAGGCCAACCACGACCCGCTCAACAGCCGCAGCGCCGCGGTGCTGGCCCGCCTGGGCTTCCGCACTGAGGGCCTGGCGCGCGACTACCTGTTCATCAACGGCGCCTGGCGCGATCATGCGATGACCGCGCTGACCAACCCCGACTTCGTGCTGCCGGCCGAGTGGTAGGCGAGGCAGGCCGGCACGCCGGCCGCGGCAATCCGCCAACTTCTCACACGGCCGGGGACTTTCCCCGCTCAAACCTCCGATCGCACCGCCGATAGGCCAAGCAACCGTGTCCGTTCAGGGCCGGCTGCAGTACCCCACCCAGGCTTTTTGCGTTGCAGCAGATGGAGGTTTCCTCATGACTCGGATGACCGGATGGGCCGTACTCGCGGCCGTGTTCTCGACCCTCGCCCTGGCCGGCTGTGGCGGTGATTCGTCCGCCACGCCCACGGACTCGGGCGGCGGCACCGGCGGCAGCACGGGCGGCAGCGGTGGCTCCACTGCCACGATCGAAGGCGTGACCACGCCGTCGACCGTGTCGGTCGTCACGGCCAAGAACGCGGACAACTGAGCACGGCAAGGAGCCCACGATGAAGGCACGCCATCCGATCCGCCGCACCGCGCTCGCCGCCGCCCTGGCCGCCGCGCTGCCCGCCGCCGTGTTCGCCGCGCCCGGCACCACCTCGGCCTACAACACCGACAAGCAGAACACCCACGTCGAAGACGCCACCTCCGAAGGCGTCAACCAGGTGAACATGATCACCTGCATCATGACCTCGCTGCGCCCCGACGCCCTGGTCAACCAGGGCAACTACCTCGCGCTGGTCGACAAGAACAAGTGCGACGCGAGCGGACGCTCGTCGACCAGCAACTCCAGCTCCGACAGCGCCGGCTCCAGCAGCGCGCCGTCGTACATGAACGCGATCGTCAACTCCACGCGCGCCTCGAACAGCGATCCGATGATGGTGAAGACCTGGATCGACGAGGTCGAGAAGGACCACAGCGCGACGATCTTCGTGCACACCACGGCCACCGAAGCACCTTCGAGCAGCAACCCCTACGGCGTGTTCCGGCTCGACTACTGCGGCAAAGGCAGCACCGGCCCCTGCATGATGCGCGGCTACCTGCAGGGCAGCACCAGCGGCATCGACTACTTCGAGATCGAAGGCGGCGGCGGTGGCGGCAGCAACACCCGCGCGCTGACGCTCACCACCTCGGGCGCCGACAGCGGCGCCGGCAAGCTGCAGATGAGCGAGATGGGCACCACGGTGGCCTATTCGTTCGCCTACAACGCCAGCTACTTCCGCCGCTCCGACGGCACCAACGACCAGTGCTTCAGCCGCGACGCGAGCGACCCCGAGACAGGCATGTCGGTGTGGAGCTACGGCCTGTACGACAGCAACGGCGACCGCGTGAACCTCAACTCGGGCTTCCCGGTCGACTACACCGCCGGCGACGGCACCGTGTACCACGGCCACATGGGCTACTGGGGCCTGTGGATGCCGCCGAGCGCCAACATTGCCAACGGCGCCACCGTGCAGCGCGTGCAGTACAGCGCCGGCCAGGAGCCGACCAAGACCAACTACACGCTGCTCAAGGCCGAGGGCCGCCTCACCAAATACACCAAGAAGAGCCGCACGCTCAACGAGATCGACAAGATCAAGTTCCAGACCTGGGTCGGCAACGTGACCGGCTTCTTCTCGGGCGCCACGCCCAACACGCAGTACGAGATGTACTGGGACGACACCGCCGGCGTGTTCAAGGTCACCGGCATGGTCGACTGCAACAGCGGCAACGGCTGCCAGACCAAGGACCTCGATGCCGAGCAATCGGTGGCGCCCGCGTTCTTCTCGACGCAAGGCGGCGCGCGGGGCTTCTCGCAGGCGCTGGGCGGCGAGCTGTTCGTGGCGCTGGCCGGCGTGAGCCCGAGCACGCCGTCGTCGAGCATCAACGTGATCTACCGCGTGCAGGACCTGGTCTACCCGGCCGACATGCCCGCCACGCTGTACTGCCTGCGCGACTGCCCGACGGCAGCCACCATGGCCTCGTACTTCGCCTCGGGCTCCGCCGACGCGTCGCCCTTCGTCCCGTCGAGCTACAACAACTGGAACCCCACCGCGGCCAGCGGCCTCGTCAGCTACAGCAGCGACAGCGCCTCGGCCGCGCTGCTCGATGCCAGCAGCGCGCCGGTGACCTTCACCGACAGCGCTGCGCTGCAGAGCCGCCCGCAATACCAGTGGGGCGTGCGCACCGGCCGGCTCTTCACCTCGCTGGCCGCGGCCCAGTGCGCGAACGATGCCACCCACTACTGCGACTACAAGGTCGAGGAGATGGACACCTACTACCAGTGGGAAACCGGCCCCAACCAGTGGAACCAGTTCGCCGCGGTGAAGGACAGCGGCGGCAACGTGGTCACCTTCGATGCGCCGCTGCAGGTGAGCTACAGCGTGCCGAGCGGCGCAGCCTATGGCCCGTATGCCGGCAAGTCCCTCGTGCTGCAGTACGGCGGCTTCGGCGAGCTGTGGGGCATCCCAGGCCATTGCGTCTCGCACCTCACCAACGATCCGGTCAGCTGCGACACGCAGAACTCGCGCTATGTGCCGGCCTTCGTGATCCCCTTCGACCAGACGCTGGGCCAGGTGATGAACGGCGCCACCCCGCTGCTGGCCAAGTGGCTGGACCGCGAGATCCGCTTCGCGCGCAAGGACCTGTCGGTGTGCACGGGCGCCGGCGTCACGCTGCCCACCGGGCTGACGCTGCCCACCGCCGCCGGCCTGGCCGACCCCACCGACCCGGCTTCGTCCATCTACGTCGGCGACAAGCCGACGGTGACGGACGCGCCGCGCGTGATCCAGGGCGAAGTGAAGTACTGAAGTGACCCACCCCCGTAGCGCCTTCGGCGCTCCCCCTCGAGGGGGCGACGCCAGCGGCCCGGCAAAGCCGGATCCGCGGCGTCCCTGGGCTACGGGGGATTCATGCGCAGGGCGGCGCGTGGCGTGGGGCGTGGCGGCCTCGCTGCTCGTGCATGCCGCGCTGGTCGCGATGCTCGGCTGGCAGGCCCGGCCGCATCGCGCCACTGAAACTCCCTCGGGCCGCATCACCTGGCTCACCGCCAGGCTGGTGCCGGCCGGCACGCCGGCGGCCGAAGCCGCACCGCGTGAGCTTGCACGCACGATGCCTGCGCCGCGCTCCCAGGCCGCCAAGCGTTCGCCCCGGGCCAGGCCCGTCGCCAAACCGATCGAGACTGCAGCGCCCAAGCCGGCAGAAGCCGAAGCGCCGCCGCCCGCGCCCGCCCCAGCGCCCACGGTGACGGGCGTGGCCTTCGCGCCGCCGCGCATCGGCTTCGGCGGCACCGGCACCACACGCGGAATGCCGCCGCCCTCCGCCACCGACACCACGGCTGCGCCGCCACAACGCGTGATGCCGCCACCGCAGGCCCTCGCCCAGGCAGCACGCCAGGCGGGCCTGCAGCAGATCGCGCTGGCACTGCAACAGCAGCTCGGCGCGCTGCCCCAACCGGAGGGCGTCTCGGGCCGCTGCGCGTTGCAGGAGCAGGCGAGTGATGTCGAGCTGGCGTGCGACAGCGCGTCGCTGCAGCAGGCATTGGCCGAGCACCTGGCCGCGCTCTCCGGCCTGCTGAAGGCCTGGCGCGGCCTCTCGCCGCAGCCCGGCGCCGCCGCCATCGCGTATGCGCAGGGGCGGTATCAGCTCGACTTGAACTGATCTAACTCGGCCACCAGGAAATCGAGCAGCGCCCTCACCCGCTGCGGCAACCGGCGCCCGCCGGCATGCACCGCATGCAGCGGCACGCGCGTGCTGCGCCATTCGGGCAGCAGCGGCACCAGCCGGCCCTGGCGGATGTCGGCCGCGAGGTCGATGTCGGACTTGCAGACAATGCCGCGCCCCTCCACCGCCCACTGGCGCGCGAGCGCACTGTCGTCGGCCGCGAGCGGGCCAGCCACTTCCACCTCCACCACCTCGCCATCGCGTTCGAAGCGCCATGTGGCATCGAGGCGGCCGCCCACCTGGAACAGCAGGCAGTCGTGACGAGCCAGCTCGTGCGGATGCTGCGGCACGCCATGCCTGCGCAGATAGTCGGGCGAGGCGCAGGCCAGCCGCTGCGTGTCGACCAGCAGCCGCGCGACGAGGCCTGAGTCCTTGAGCATGCCGTAGCGCAGCGCAAGGTCGACTGCATCGCGCGGCAGGTCGTGCAGCGCATCGGAGGCATGCAGCACGATGCGCAGCGACGGATGGCGCGCCAGAAAGCGCGGCAGCAGCTCGTTGAGCACGGTGCGCGCCAGGTCCGAAGGCGCGGCCAGGTGCACCACGCCGCCCACCTCGCGCTGGCCCTGCCGCACGCTGGCCTCGCCATCGGCCAGCGCCTCCAGCGCGGTGTCGCAGGCCAGCAGAAAGGCTTCGCCGCCCGGCGTGAGCCGCAGCATGCGCGCCGAGCGCTCGAACAGCTTGGCGCCCAGCGCCTGCTCCAGCCGCTTGACCACCGCGCTCACCGCGGCCGGCGTGATCTGCAGCTGCCGCGCGGCCGCGCTGAGGCTGGCCGCGCGGGCCGCACGCTCGAAGACCCGCAGGTCGCTCAGCTTGTAGTGCATCGTCAACGTCTCGTTGAAATCAGATCCATGCGGCGTTGAACGCAGCGGCCGCGCCGCTGCCTAGACTCGCGTCCATGCCTTTCACCCACCTGCCTTCGATTCTGGACCAGGCGCTGTCGTCGCTCGACGGCGTGCTCGCGATCGGCCAAGCCTTTGCGCGCAGCCACGCGCTCGACGAGCGCGAGCTGGTACAACACCGCCTCGCCCCCGACATGCTGTGCCTGGCGCGCCAGGTCGAGATCGCGGCCGATGGCGTGCGCGGCGCGATGGCCCGCCTGGCCGGCCAGCTCGCACCCGACGACGAACGCCCAGCCTTCGCGGTGTTCAACCGCGGCGACGATGGCGCCTTCGGCCCATTGCCGCTGGACTTCGACGCACTGCGCCACCTCGTGGCCGAAGCGCGGCGCGACATCGAGCAGTTGTCTGCCGGCGCGATGGCTGCCGACGCAGCAGCCACCATCAGCGTGGCCCGCGGCGGCCAAGCCCGCGTGTTCACCGCGCAGGACTTCGTCGACCGCTACCTGCTGCCCAATCTCTACTTCCACGCCACCATCGTCTACGCGCTGCTGCGCGCCGCCGGCGCACCGCTGGGCAAGCGCCACTTCGAGGGGCGGCCCGCCTACCGGCTGCAGATGCTGTGACGATGGACCTCTACTACTGGGCCACGCCCAACGGCCACAAGATCACGATCGCGCTCGAGGAGCTGGGCTGCCCGTATCGCGTGGTGCCGGTGAACATCGGCCGCGGCGAGCAGTTCGCGCCCGACTACCTGCGCATCTCGCCCAACAACAAGATCCCCGCGCTGGTCGACCCCGAGCCGGCACCGGGCGAGGCGCCGATCGCGCTGTTCGAATCCGGCGCGATCCTGCAATACCTGGCCGAGAAGCACGGCCGGCTGCTGCCCGTGCCATGCGCGCAGCGTTTCGAGGTATTGAAGTGGCTGTACTGGCAGGTGGGCGGCCTGGGCCCGATGGCGGGGCAGAACCACCACTTCACGCAATACGCGCCCGAGCCCCTCCCCTATGCGATCGACCGCTACGTGAAGGAGACGGCGCGGCTGTATGGTGTGCTGAACCGGCAGTTGGCCGGGCGCGAGTTCATCGCCGGCGATGCGTATTCGATCGCCGACATCGCGTGCTATCCATGGATCGCGGAGCACGCCAAGCAGCGGCAGAGCCTGGCGGACTTTCCCGATCTCGCGCGCTGGTTCGCGGCCCTCGCCGCGCGGCCGGCGGTGCAGCGCGCCTACGCGTTGGCGCGCACGCTGCTGGGCCGCGAGCACGCGGTGTTCAGCGACGAAGAGCGGCGCGTGCTGTTCGGGCGCTGACGCCGCTCAGCGCTTGGCGCGCAGGTATTCGCGGCCATTGACGCTGAGCACCGTGTCGCGCGGCGGATAGAGAAAGATCGAGAGCACGCCGGTCTGGCCCTGCTCGTCGGTGATCTCGAGCACCTGGCCCTGGATGCGGTAGCGGCCTTTGAGCGATTGGGCATTGGTCCACATGCGCGGCATCGGCGTGCCGGCAACGCCTGCACCGACGCCGAAGGCCTTGTGGGTGCCGAAGGCGGAGAAGCTGCCGTCGGCACCGAACACCCAGCTCGCCTCCTCGCAGGTGGGGCCATAGCAGCTGCCGGCCTGGTAGGCACCGGCCAGGCGCAGCGGCGTGAGCGGCGGCACCGCGAGGAAGGCCTCGGCGCCCACCTGCAGCGCGTCGGCGCTGCGCTTCACCGCGCCGCGATCGTCGAGGCCGATGCGCAGGCGACCGCCGTCGACGCTGTAGGTGGTGCACAGAGGGTCGCCGTGGTCGTCCACCACGGGCCTGTCGCAGCGCGTGTCGGGCTTGCGCAGCCCAAGGTAGACATAGCCGTTGGACTGGAAATCGAGGAACTCCCATGACGAAGTGACCTCATCGACCAGGCGCGAGAAACCACCGAGCGGCCCGGGATCGAAGGTCTGGCGGTGCTGCGTGGTTTCCTTGGCGTAGAGGCCGGTCCAGCGCGCCTGCCCGGGCGGCGGGGGCTGCAGGTTGCGCCGGCCGCGCTCGGCGGCTTCCTGCTGGCGCTTGAGCCTGGCCGCTTCGTCTTCACGCTGTTCGCGGGCCTTGGCCTGCAGCGGCGATTCGCCCACCGCCGGGCCGCTGCGCACGCATTGCGTGTCCGAGCGGCTCACGCTGCCCTCTTCGCCATAGAGCCGCGAGCGGCCGTCGGCGCCCCGGTAGTAGATCGTGAACTCCTCGTCCGGGTGGTAGGTGTTGTTCTTCAGGCTGTGGGTATAGGCGTCGAAGCGTCCGGTGTCGGGCCGCACGGCATAACTGCCGGTCTCGGTGCCATGGCGCCAGCTGCCATCGGCGTAGAAGTCGTAGGTGTTGTCGAACGTCTTCGTGCCCATGGTCTTGCCGCCATACAGCGTGGTCACGCATCCGTAGCGGCCAGCCTCGAAGGTGCCACCGATCCTGCTGCCCGCAGGCAGGCGCACCGGTGGCGTGGGCTGGTCGATGCCGCGAACCGGCCCGCTCGTCTTGCGCTCCTGGGCAGACGGCAGGTCACCGCAACGCAACACCGGCCCTTCTCCGCGCATCCGCCGCAGCAGCCAACTCGCCTTGCCCCCCTTGTCGCCCACGATACCGCCAAGGAACGGCTGCCCATCGGCGCCAAGAAACATCACCAGCGCGCCGCGGTCGAACAGCGAGACGATCGCCTCGTCGCCCGGCCGCCGCTGCCACTCGCCCACGCTCAGCCGCCCCTCGCCGGCGAACTCGCCGCCATCGATGCGGTAGCGCCCGCCCGGCAGCACCTGCAGCTGGAAGGCGGGCCGCATGTCGGCGGCAAACCAGTCGTCCTTGTGCGACGCGCAGGCCAGCGAACCAGGCTGCGGCGGCGCGAAGCTCATCGCCTGCACGGCGCACGGCAGGGCCGCCGCCAGCGCCATGCCGGCATGCCGTCGCACCCGGTGTGCGATAGCACTCATCATCGTTCGTCTCCCCATGGTTTCACCCACGCGGCTGGGGCCATCGGGCCGATAGCATCGCGGGGCTGCTGTGTCCGAAGCCCGGCACGCTAGCTTCCCTTGACGACTCCCCGCAATCCCATGCACGCATCACGCACCCTCCCCGCGCCCGCCCCGGCCCCATTCCGGTGGATCCTGGCGCTGCTCGCCCTCGTGGTGCTGGCTTCCGCGGCCGGGCTGCTGTGGCGCGGCCGCATGCAGGCCGCCGATGCGCCGGCAGCCGCGGGGACTACGCTGACGCAGGCCGAATTCGCCGCCGCCGGCGCCAGCACCTGGACCACCGTGACGCTGCCCGACACCTGGCATGCGCGCGGCCTGCCGCCCAGCGGCGCCGGCCGCTACCGCATGCACTTCAGGCTGGACACGGCGCCCGCCGGCCTCTGGGCCGCACGCATCGACCGGCTCAGCACCGCCCGCGTGCTGCGCGTCAACGGCCACGTGGTGGCCGACCGCAGCATGCCGGAAGCGCGCGCCCGCTACACCCGGCCGCTGCCCGAGCTGGTCACCATTCCCGAAGGCTTTCTGCAGGCAGGCGACAACCTGCTCGAGATCGACCTCGCGCTGGGCAGCGGCGCCGGCCTGTCGCCGGTGGTGCTGGGGCCGCAGGCAGCGCTGGAGCCGGGCTTCGCGTGGTACTGGAACCTCGCGGTCGGGCTGCCGCAACTGCTCAACCTCGCCGGCGGCGGGCTGGCGCTGTTCATGGTGCTGGTGTGGTGGCAGCGGCGCAGCGAGGTGGCGATCGGCACCTTCGGGCTGGTGTGGGTGCTCTCGTCGATCCGCAACATCAACTACTACCCCAGCGGCGCGCCCTTTCCGCCGGACCTGGCCAACTGGTTCTTCTTCTCGATCCATGCCTGGAACGCCGCGCTGCTCGGACTGCTGGCGATGACGCTGTCGGGCACGCGCTCGAAGTGGCTGGGCCGCTCGCTACTGATCGCAGGCGTGGTGCTGCCGGCCGTGGGCGCGGTGATGATCGCGCTCGGCCAGCCGGTGCTGCTGCGGCAGTGGGCCTACCCGCCGCTGCTGGTGCTGGCCGTCGTCGTGCTGTGGCTGCTGTTCAAGGCGGCGCGGCGCCTGCGCGGCCGCGAGCTGATGGCGCCGGTGATCGGCATCGGGCTGGTGCTGGTGAGCAACACGCACGACACCCTGGTGATCGGCGGGCAGGTGTCGGTGATGGAACACCTGTGGCAGACCTTCGTGCTGCCGCCGGTGCTGGCGGTGTTTGCGTGGAGCATGGTCAAGCGCATGGTGCGCGCGCTCGGCCACGAGGAACGCCGGGCCGTCGTGCTCGAGCATCGCGTGGCCGAGCGCACCGCGGCGCTGCAGGCCGCCAATGCCTCGAAGACGCGCTTCCTCGCCGCCGCCAGCCATGACCTTCGCCAGCCCGTCGTCACCATCGGCCTGCTCGTGGGCCTGCTGCGCGAGCAGATCAGCGTGCCGTCGCTGCGCCAGATGATCGATCGCGTCGATGGCGCGGTGGCCTCGCTGGAGGCCCTGCTCAAGGGCCTGCTCGACCTGTCGCGGCTCGACTCGGGCACCGTGAAGCCGCGCATCGAGGAGGTGGCCTTGCAGCCGCTGTTCGACGCCATCGCCACGCACGAGCGCGAGGCGGCGCAGCTCAAGGGCCTGAAGCTGCGCCTGCGCCCCACCAAGCTGGCGGTCACGGCCGACCGGCTGATGCTGGAGCAGATCGTGCGCAACCTCGTGAGCAACGGGTTGCGCTACAGCGAGCGCGGCGGCGTGCTCGTGACAGCGCGGTGCCGCGGCCACCGCGTGCTGCTGCAGGTGTGGGACACCGGCATCGGCATCCCGCGGGATCAGCAGGCCGCCGTGTTCGAGGAGTTCGTGCAGCTCGACAACGAGGCCCGCGACCGCCAGCGCGGCCTCGGCCTGGGGCTGGCCATCGTGAAGCGCTGCGTGCGGCTGCTGGGCTGCAGCCTGCAGCTGCGCTCGGAGCCGGGCCGTGGCAGCTGCTTCTCGATCGAGCTGCCGCTGGCCGAGGCGCCCGCCGACGGCACACAGGCCGAAGGCGCTGCCGCCCGGCCCCTGCAGCACTGGCAGGTGGTGCTGGTCGAAGACGAGCCCGCGGTGCGCGAGGCCCTGACGCTGCGGCTGCAGCAATGGGGCGCCGAGGTGATCGCCTTCGATGGCCTGCCCGCGCTGCGCGAGCAGCTGCGCAACCTGCCGCGCCGCATCGACCTCGTGCTCACCGACAACCGCCTGCCCGGCGCCAGCGCACTGCAGGTCGTGGAGCAGGTCCGCCAGCAGGCCGGCCCCGTGCCGGCCCTGGTGGTCACCGGCGACACCGCGCCGCAGGAGATCGCGATGCTCATCGACACCGGCCTGCCGGTGCTGCACAAGCCCTTCAGGGCCGAGCAGTTGCTGGTGGCGGTGGAGGCGGCCGCCAAGGTACCGCCGTTTGCGGTGGTGGCTTGACCCGGGAGCCACCCATGTTCTGGAACCGCAAACCCAAGAAGCCGGAGCTCCTGAGCGAGCCGCGGCCGCATCACTACGTGCTGGCCCACCATGTGATGCGCGAAGTCTGTGCGGACGATCCACTGCGGTTCTTTGCCGTCATCGCGTCGCCCGAACGGGACCAGTTCCTGGCGTGGATGTGGGACCTGGCGGGGCGACATGCCAAACACCGTGCCACCGACATGAGCGTGGACCAGATCCGGGTCACCACCTGCCGGCTCGGCGAGTCGCCGACCATCGTCTTCACGCTGCCGGAGACACGGGCGGTCGCGGAGGCCCATCTCGTCGGGGTCGTGCTGGACCGCCTCCCTGCAGAAGGCGATGTGTCTGACACGATCGGCTTCCGCTACTTCACGCTCGAGCATGGCACCAATCTCGATGGCTCAGCCCGTACGGTGCTGTGCGAATGGGCCGACGGCAACCACCGCAACTTCGGCAATGGGCCGGCGGCCGATGCCGAGGCGTTTCTGCAGGCCATCGAGCAGAAGCTTCACGCATGAAGCGGCACGCGCTTCTCCATCTGCTGATCCGCGCTGCAGTCGCGATGCCATGGCTCGCGAACGCGCACGCTCACGAAGAAGCGCGCGCGCTCGACCTGCGCTATGTGCCTCCGGCCAATGCCATGACGGTCCAACCCCTCGCATCATCGGAACAGGATCGGCTTGCGCGCGGTATCGCATCGGCTTACCACCCGGGTCTGATCGAGCTCGGTGTCAAGGCATCGAAAGACGCCCTCCTCGAATGTCAGAAGGGCGACTACCCCGGCGGCGGCATCGGCCTGTTGAGCATGCCGCTGGCCCGGCCCAATGCGGTGACTGATCATTGCCGGCGGTTCTGACGCCTGAGAACGTGGGATTGCCGGCCGCCTGCTCGATGCGCAGCATGGCGGCTCCACCAACGGGAGAACCTGCATGGGCTTGGCCATCAGCGTCGGCGTGCTTGCCGATCTGCTCATCCACGATGCGGAAGGGGCCGAATGGATGTCCGAGGATCTGGCGGCCGCCAATCGCGTGCTCGCCGCCGCGGGCCTGCCGGCGCATGACGAACCGCGCCAGCTGCCGCCGCTGGTCCATCGCGCCGCGCTGCGCTCCATGCCTTATTCGTTCATCCACCACCTGCGGCGGGCCTATGCACACTGCGTGAACACGCCGGGATGGATCGCGGCGCCGCTGCCCGAGGGCGTCGATCCCGCGCAGGATCCGGTGCTCGATGCCGAGGTCACGATGTTCAGCAGCCACCTGCTCTGCCACTCGGACGCCGAAGGCTTCTACCTGCCGATCGACTTCACCGACGTGCTCTTCGACGAGTCCGACGACCACGATCTGCCGGGCGGCATGCTCGGGTCCTCCTACCGCCTGCGCGACGAGCTGGTGCGGGTGGCGCCCTCGCTGGGGATCGCGTTGCAGGGTGATGCGCTGTCCGACGCCGAGGCCGCGCGCATCGGCCGGCTCACGCTGAAGGACG
>CBIHRS010000021.1:0-84271 GCA_966212505.1 uncultured bacterium | reverse complement strand
TCTGGATGCCCGACATCATCAGGCGCATGTCATAGGCGAACCACGACGGGCTGAACTGCGCCATCTGGCCTTCGAAGGCCGCCACGTCGTTGCCGCCGTAGCCGATCTCGCGCCCCAGGGCTGCACTCCACGTCCTGGCCGCCGATTCGCCGGTGAGCACTTCGGGGCCGACGAGGTCGAGCGTCGTGCGCGGCAGCGCGCCTGCCGCCTTGTCGCGGCGCAGCAGTTCGGCCACGGCAATGTCGGCGATGTCGCGCGTGTCGACCATCGCGACACCTGCCGAGCCGATCGGCATGGGATAGAGGCCGTAGCCCTCGATGACCTGCCGCACCGTCAGGTCGTTCTGCATGAAGTAGGCAGGGCGCAGGATGGTGGCGGGGATGTCGAGGCTCTCGATCATGCGCTCCACCGTGTGCTTGCCGGTGAAGTGCGGCACGTTGGTGTAGCGCTCGGCGTGGATCACCGACAGGTAGACGATGCGCTCGATGCCCGCCTCACGCGCCAGGTTCAGCGCGACGAGGGCTTGCGTCACTTCGTCGGCGGTGACGGCGTTCAGCAGGAACAGCGTGCGCACCGACGAGAACGCCGCGCGCAGCGAGGCCACGTCGGTCAGGTCGCCCACCACTTCGGCAACGCCGGTGGGAAAGGTCTTCTTGCCCGGCGTGCGGACGAGGGCCTTGACGTCGGCACCTGCCGCGGCCAGGCCTTGAACCACGAGGGAACCGATCGTGCCGGTGGCACCAGTGACGAGGATGCTCATGGGGATCTCCTTGAAGGATGCGTTGGGAGGAAAGGGAAAGTCAGAGGGAGAAATCGGCCACGGTCTTGCCGGCGTGCGATGCGATGCGGTTGCGCTCGATCGCAGCGGGGATGTCGCTGAAACCGACGACCGCTTCGATGTTGGAGAGCAGCCTGCCTTCGGCAACGTCGGCCGCCAGCTTCTCCAGCAGTGACGGGTCGGGCTTGTTCATGAACCACAGGCCGCGGCGTCCGTCGGGGGTGCGCGCCAGGATGTCGGGCGACGAGGTGCCGACGATCGCGCCCGTCTTCGCGAGCACTTGCCACGAGCGGTCGAGCACTTCGCCGCCCACGTAGTCGAGCACCAGGTCGATGTCGCGGGCCACGTCCTCGAAACGCTCGGTCTGGTAGTCGATCACGTGGTCGGCGCCGAGGCTGCGCACGTAGTCCACGTGGGCGGTGGCGGCTGTCGCGAAGACTTCGGCCCCGGCCTGCCTCGCGTACTGCACGGCATAGCCGCCCAACCCGCCGGCGGCGCCATGGATCAGGATCCGCTGGCCGGGATGGATCGGGCCCGCGTGGTGCAGGCTCTGCCAGGCCGCCACCGCCGCCACGGGGAGGGCCGCCGCCCGGACGTCGTCGAGGCCATCGGGCGTGCGCGACAGGTTGGCCTCGTTCACGGCCACGCGCTCTGCGTAGGCGCCGGGGCCGCCCAGCGGCCCCATCACACGATCGCCGATCTGCCAGCGCGACACGCCCGGGCCGACCGCCTCGACGACGCCCGCCAGTTCGATGCCCAGTACGGCCGGCAGTTGCAGCGGGAAGGCATTGCGGACGTAGCCCTCGCGGATCTTCCAGTCGATGGCGTTCACCCCGGCGGCGCGAACGCGCACCAGGACTTGGCCGGGCCCGGCGACGGGTGTGGCGATCTGCGCCACTTCGGCGGCGCCGGCGCCGCCATAGGCTCGGATCAGTACAGCGCGTTGGGTGCTCATGGCAGTTCCCCTGAACAAAGTTGCGATGGGGGAACGATAGGTCGTTGCAGACCTAGAACAAAGACCAGAAAATCAAGACAGATCGTCTCGAATCTGGAACACCATGGACCTCAACGCCCTCGCCGACTTCGCGCTGGTGGCCGCGAACGGCGGCCTTGGCAAGGCAAGCCGCGCCAGCGGCAGATCCAAGGCCACGCTGTCGCGCCGCATCGCCGACCTGGAAGAGGCACTGGGGGTGCGCCTCGTCGAGCGCAACGCCCGCGGGCTCAAGCTCACCGAGGCCGGCGAGATGCTCGCGGCCCGCACCGAAGGACCGATGCACGAGATGGTCGAGGCCCTGACGGCCGCGCGCGAGGGGCTGTCGGCGCCACGCGGGCGCCTGCGGGTGGCGTCGCCCGTGCTGTTCTCGCAGCTCGCCATGGGGCGGATCTGCGCCGAGTTCTGCGTGGCCTATCCGGACGTCACGTGCGAGGTGGTGTCCGACGACCGCATCGTCGACCTGGTCGAAGAACAGTTCGATGTCGCGATACGGATCAACCCGGCACCCGACAGCAGCCTCGTGGGGCGGTGCTTCGCCAAGGACCGGCTGGTGGTGGTGGCGGCGCCTTCCGTGCCCATGCCCGAGCCCGGCGCGGTCAGGCCGGTGCCCGGCATCGTGTTCTCCAGCTTCCAACCCACCCACTGGAACCTCGACGGAGGGCAGCTGGTGCTCGACCCGGTTCCGAAGTTGAGGCTGTCATCGTTCCTGATGATCCGCGATGCCGCCGTTGCCGGGGCCGGCGCCGCGCTCCTGCCGCAGTCCATCGCATGGAACCAGCTGAGCCGAGGCGAGCTGGTCCAGTGGGGAACGATCTCCGGCGTGGAGGTGGCCCTGTGGGTCCTGCATACGTCGCGGCGCCTGCCGGCGCCGAAGGTGCGTGCGTTCGTCGAGTTCATGTGCGGGCAGTACCCCGATGGGTCTCTGGTGCTGAGGGGGTAGTTGCACCTTCGTAGACGCAGGCGTGCCTTCGCTTCGCTGGCAACGCCCTGCGGCCATCAGCGGCAAGCTCGTGGAAATTGCATTCCTTCGAGCTTTCACAGTGACACGCACCTCGAGTTCGACATCCACCCCTGCGGGGTTCAGCCGAGCACCGGCCGAGCAACCGGTCGGCCGGCAACCCTCGGCCAGCGCTTCTGCCCAGGCCGCGTATCCGGCACCGGGCGGCCTGCGGCAGTGCGGCGCCAGCGGCACCGGCCCGTCGAGCGAGGCCAGGCCCACAGGCGTCTCGGCTCCGCGGCTTCGCCATCTGTCTGCCGACCAGATCAGGGAGGCGCAAGGCATCCTGCGGCGGGAAGGCCCTGGAGCGTATCCGCGCCTCGAGGGCGAGGCCCAGGCGGCCGGCTGCTTCTCGCTGTCGCTCTACGTCAACGATCGCGGCGAGTCGACCGATTTCGGCAAGAAGATCAAGCGGCAGGCCACCGAAGACCGGCTGCGGGACCACGCCATCCGCGCCGGTGCGGCCTCCACGCTGCTGGCCACCGCCGGCATCGCTGTGGTGGTCTCCCCGCTGGGCCATGCGTTCAGGCGCGCAGGCGAGCGGCTCAACCGCGAACCCGAGCGGATGTTCAGCAACGCACCGCAATCCGGCCAGCCGGCGAACCCGCCGCCCGAAGAGGAATTCCTGCCGCCTTATCCCGGCGGTCACGCACCCGGATGAAGGCAGAACCGTGAAGGCGCATAAGGCGCCGGATCGACCAGCGGCGCCGCACCCTCGACCATCTCCGCCAGCAGCCGCCCGCTCACCGGCCCGAGCGTGAAGCCCTGGTGCGCATGGCCGAAGTTGAACCACAGCCCGCGATGCCGCGGCGCGGGCCCGATCACCGGCAGCATGTCGGCCGTGCAGGGCCGCGCGCCCAGCCAGGGCTCGGCCTCCACCGGCTGCGGCAGCTCGAGCAGCTCGCGCGCCAGGATCTCGGCGCGCCCCAGTTGCACCGGCGTGCGCGGCGCATCGATGCGCGCGAACTCGGCGCCGGTGGTCAGCCGCACGCCCTGGCGCATCGGCGCCAGCACGAAGCCGCCATCCACATCGAGCAGCGCGCGGCGGGGCGTGGGTCCGCCGGTGTAGTGCCGGTGGTAGCCACGCTTGACGAACAGCGGCAATGCATAGCCCAGCCGCCTGATCAGCGCGTCCGACCAGGGGCCCAGCGCCACCACGGCCTGCTCGGCCTCGAGCTCGCCCTCGGCGGTGTGCACGCGCCAGCCGGTGGCCGTCTGCTGCAGCGTGAAGGCATCGCCGGCCACCAGCCGGGCGCCGTGGCGCGAGAGCAGCGCGGCGTATTGCTGCACCAGCGCCGCGGGGTCGCTCACCGCCCACGGCTCGGGCCAATGGATGCCGCCGGCCAGCCGCAAGGCGGGCTCCATCGCGGCGAGCGCATCGGCATCAAGCAGGGTGTGGCGCACGCCCTGCGTCTGCGCGAAGCGTTGCGCACGCTCAGCCCCCTCCTGCAGGCTCGCCTCCTTGCGGAACACCCAGAGGTAGCCTTCGCGGCGCACCAGGTCGCCTGCACCAGCCTCGTCGATCAGCGCCTCGTGCTCGGTGAGGCAATGCGCGATCAGCTTCGCATAGGCCTGCGAGATGCGCGCATGCCGCTGCGATTGCGAGTTGGCCCAGTAGCGCGCCAGCGGCACTGCGAGGCGCGGCATCGCGCTCAGGTGGTAGTTGACGTCGGCCCCGCGCCGGAGGGCCACGCGGGCCAGCGTGCCCCAGTCTCTTGGAAACGCATAGGGCTCCACGGCTTCGCGCTGGATCAGCCCGGCGTTGCCATACGAAGTCTCGCGGCCGGGCGCGCCGCGGTCGACCAGCGTCACCTCATGGCCGCGCAGGGCCAGGTGCAATGCGCTGCAGGTGCCCACCATGCCGGCACCGAGCACGAGAACAGTCTTCTTCATCGGCGTGTGCATCGGATCGCGGCAGTGTAGGTGCGATGGACGATCTGCAATGTTCCGCGGACGATGCGTGTCCCCAGCGGCCACGGCGTCGCGAACACTGAGGGCCTGTCAAAGACCTCCACAGGAGCCCTCATGCACCGCACTCTGCTGGCCACCGCTGCCGTTCTCGCCGTCTCGCTCACGACAGCCCCGATGGCCAATGCACAGGCCACGTCTTCCATCCCCGGCTATGCCTACGGCCAGAAGTCGCTGGCCCGCGCGCCCTACACGCTGCAGGACCTCGAGTCGCTGAAGCGCGCGATGCTCTTCACCGACGAGGATGTGCGCTACCTGCGCATGAGCAAGGCCATCCTCGCCGACCAGACCGACGCGATCCTCGACGTGTGGTACGGATTCGTCGCCGCGACGCCGGAGCTGGTGGTGTACTTCCAGAACAACAAGACCGGCGCGCCCGACGCGGCCTACCTCAACGCGGTGCGCAAGCGTTTCGGCCAATGGATCCTCGACACCGCCGAGGCCCACTACGACCAGGCCTGGCTCGACTACCAGTACGAGATCGGCCTTCGCCACACCGCGCCGAAGAAGAACCAGACCGACCACGCCGACAGCGTGCCCTCGGTCAACTTCCGCTACCTGCCGGCGCTGACCATCCCGGTGACCACGACCCTCAAGCCCTTTCTCGCGAAGAAGGGCGCTTCGGCCGCCGACGTCGAGAAGATGCATGCCGCCTGGGTGAAGGCTGTGCTGCTGCAGAGCATTCTCTGGAGCCACCCCTATGTGCGCGAGGGCCGTTTCTGATCGGTTCAGCAGATGGGATCAGCAGCGGGCCTTGGCACGCCAGAACTCCGCGTCGAACAGCTGCTCGGCGCCGGTGCGTTCGTTCACCAGCCAGAACTGCTTGCGATCAGGGCTGAGCCGCAACACCTCGCCGGTATGGCGGCCCGCGCTCACGCGCCGGCCCAGCGCATTGGCCGGAAAGCCCGGCTCGCGCGCCAGATCGAGCAGCGGCACCACGGCACGCGCATCGCCGGCCAGCCGCAGGCGCTGCACGATGCGCGCGAGCATCGGGTTGGCGGCATCGGCCGGCGAGAGGAACACCACCACCTTGGCCTCGGCGCGGCTCAGCGCCACGTTCACGAGCCGCTGCGCCTCTTCGGTCTGCAGGAAGGGCTGCGCGCCGTCGGCGGGGTCGAACAGCACCACCGGCGCCTCGCTGCCCTGCGCGCGGTGCACGGTGCTCACCTTCACCGCCTCGCTCACGCCGTGCGCGCGCAGGCGCTGGCGGATCAGCGCGCGCTGCGCGCGAAACGGCGTCAGCACGATCAGCTCGTGCGGCTGCCAATCGCCGCCGGCCAGCGCAGCAGCCACCAGGGCGGCAATGGCCTCGGCCGACTCGCGCCGCACCGGGCCGCGCTCGGCTGCCGACCATGCGCCATCGGTCTTCACGCGGTGCACGTGCACATGGGTGTCGGCATCGATGTCGCCGAGCACACGGCGGCGCTTCGCCTGCCACTCGGCCGAGGCCTGCGCGTCGGCGGCCACGCGCAGCGCGCCGTCGTAGAACAGGTCGCTCACCAACTCGCCGATCGGGCCGGCCATGCGCGACTGTTCGTCGAGCAACTGCACTGAGGCGCCCCGCTTCGGCATCTCACCAAAGGCCGATCGACCGAGCCATCGGCGTGCGAGGCGGTCGGTGCTGCGCACCACCGGCGACAGCTGCTGCGGATCACCGGCGAACAACCGCGCGCGGCCCAGCGGCATCAGCGCGAGTGCATGCGCGAGGCTCACCTGGCTGGCTTCGTCGAACACGACCAGGTCGAACGGCGGCTCATCATCCTCGGCCAGCTCGCGCAGCGTCTTCAGCGTGAAGGCGGCGCGGGTGGTGGTCATGCAGGCCAGCCGGCAGCGGCGCAGCACCTGTAGCGATGCGGCACGCAGCTGGTCGCGCAGCGCGGCCACGCGGTCGGCCCAGGCCTTGAGCGCCAGGGCATCGCGCGACGACGGGCGCGCCGCCTCGGCACGGGCCAGCTGCGTGATCAGGCCCTGGTCATCGGTGGGGATCAGGTGCTCGCGGCCCGCATAGGCCGCGGCATCGAAGCGCGTGCCTAGCCGCTGCACGGCGCTGCGCCACTGCTCGCGCCGGCCCTTCTGCAGCGCCTTGTCGACCGCAATGGTCGCCAGGTCCACCGCATGGTTGGTGGTCGACAGCAGCAGCACGCGCGCATGGGGCCGGCTGTCGAGGTATTCGGCCAGCAGCACGCCCAGCGTGGTGGTCTTGCCGGTGCCGGGCGGCCCCCACAGGAACGCGCTGCTGTGCCGCACCAGCGCGAGTGCATCGCGCTGCGCGTCGCGCAGCCAGCGGAACGGCGCGCCGGTGAGCGCGGGGCCGTCGTCCACCTGCTGCGGCCGGGACAGGTCGGGCAGGCAGGCGATCGCGCGCTCGGCCCACGGCGTGTCCCACCAGGCATCGGCCACGGCATTCAGGTAGCGCGTGGGATACAGGCGGATCAGGTGGTCAGGCCCGGGTGGCGGTGCACTCGCGTTCTGCAGCACGAGCTGGTCGTCTTCGGGCATCACCGCCAGCACGCTGGCCCCGCCCTTCGCCGGCGCGCCCCACCAGGCGGAGGCGCCATCGAGGCTGTCGTCGAGCAGCGCCTGCGCCGAGGCCTGGCCCGGCCGCTGGCCTTCGGCATACACATAGCCCGGCTCCAGCGTCACGCGCCACAGCGCGCCGTCGCGCTCGGTGCGCAGCACCTTGAAGTCGTAGTACTCGGGCGTGGCCGAGAGCTCTGCGTTCAGCGCATCACGCAGGTCGGCAAGGCTCATGGCAAAAGGGGGCGGTCGATGGACGAAGGGCGCGACTTTAGCGGGAGTCGGTGCTGCTCATCCTGCGCAGCAGGCCTGTCAGCCAGGCCACATCGGAGGCATCGACCAGCCCGAAACGGCTCGGCGGCAGGATGCCCTCCACGTTGGCGGCCCGCTCCAGCTGCTCGGCCTCTGCGCGCGGCATCACGCGCAACGTGATCTGCACCGGCACGCGCTCGCCGTCGCACCGCGTATCGATGCGCCGATGGGTGCGCGGCGCGAACACGAGGTCCAGGCTTTGGCGAGGCGCGAGCTGATTGCCGCTCGATGAGAGCCAGCTCGCACCGTGTGCCACATGCGAAGGCAGCCCGGCTTGGTCATGGCGCAGTACCAGCCAGCGCTGCTCGGCGGTGGGCGCCACGATCCACGCGATGCCTCGTGTGGGGTTCACCGGCTCGGGCTCGTCTTCGCCGAGCGGCAGCGGCGCCCACAGCACGATGGCCTGCTCGAGCTGGTGGCGTTCGAGCTCGACCTCACCTTTGGCGAGCACCGCCTGCCAATGCCGATGCCGCGCACTCCTCTGCGCGATCCAACGCCTCAGCCCGATCCAGAGCACGAACACCACCGCGGCGATCCACAGCGTGAGTCGCATCGTGCCGGGCTGGTCCCAGTCATCGTGCAGGACCCAGTGGCCGATCGCCTGCTCGATCAGCAGGGCCGTCGTCGCGAGCAGGGGCACGAGCACGAAGGCCTCGAGCATGGGGAGGAACCATCCCGCCATCTCCCCGCGGGCCAGAGGCTGGAGCTGCTTGAGCTCCGCCGGCGTGGCGGGCGACGTCTCGCGCCGCGCGATGGCGGTGTCGGGCTCCAGGAAGAGCGCCTTGTCGGAGGCCGGGAGCGGCGCGATGCGCCGCCGCTCGCTGCGACACCGGCGCCGCCAGCGTGGCGCTTCGCGGTACGGCACACCGTGAAGCGCCTGGATGCGCAGGAAATGCTCGAACACCGGCAGCGCCTCGTCGACCGGCAGGTGGACGCGGATGCCCTTGAACGGGATCGTGTCGACGAGCACCGAATCGCCATCGACCGACTCGCGCATGACGCTGCGCACCGCGGCCCACGGCATCGGCGCCAGGCCCTCCAATTCGAGCCCCGAGGCATCGAGGCGGATGCGCGTGAGCGCATGGAACCAGCGGGTGTCATCCAGGCGCGGCCATCGGGCCGCGAGCGTGAACCACAGCACCACCCCGCCGACCGACGCCAGCATCGCGAGCGAGACCCACAGGACCGTGACGAACGTCGACCGCTCCTGGCCGCCGCCGGGCGCCGACAGCAACATCGGAATCACGAGGTAGGGCGCCATCGGCAGCATCATTCCGGCGAGCGCCCACCAGATCTCCCATCCTCCCCCGTCGAGACGAGACACACGCACGCGTGCGGTGTAGCTCGTCGCTGTCGAAACCGTTGCCATCTCCCTTTCCCTCGTCATGTCCCTGGGCGCCCGGAGTCTGCCATCCATCGGGGATGGCCTTGCCGCGGCGTTCATGCGATCCTCGCGCCCCATGACACCCCAGCAGATCGCCGCCCGGACGGCCTTCGTCCTCGAGACCAACAACCTGCGCGGCGGCAGCGGCATGGCGGCCGCGGTCGCCAGCCTGGAGCGGCTGTTCGCACGGCTGGCCCGGCAGACGGTGCCGCTGCGCATGCTCGCGCAGGTGGTCGTGGTGCACGACGGCCTGCCGCGCGAGGCCTGCGAGGCGATCACGCAGCTCGCGGGCCGATCGGTCGACTACGTGGCCATCGACACCTCGGTGGGCTACTACGACGCCAAGAACCGCGGCTTCGAGGCCACCGACCCGGCACGTTGCGACCACGTGGCGTTCGCCGATGCCGACTGCATCCCCGCCGACGACTGGCTCGAGCAGTTGATCGCACCGCTGGCCTGCGAAGCGCCGCCACCCGTGGTGGCAGGCCGCACCAGCTATCCCGCAGGGATGCTGGGCACGGCGCTGACGACGATCGACTTCATGTATTTCCCCAGCCCGCTGCGGCCGCAGGCCACGCGCAACTTCTACGCCAACAACGTGCTGTTCCGCCGCGAGGTGTTCGCCCGCCACGCCTACCAGGCGATGGGCGAGGCGTATCGCGCGCATTGCCAGGTGCTGGGGCTGCGGCTGCAGGCCGAAGGCATCGCGGTGCACTACGCGCCTGCGGCGCACACCGTGCATCGCCTGCCCGACACGCGGCGCGAATGCCTCACGTTGCGCTGGTGGCGCGGGCAGGACACCGTGGGGCTCACGCCGCACCTGGTGCGCGCCTACCTGCCGACGCGGCTGCAGTGGTTCGCGCGCAGCGGACCGGTGGCGCCGCTGGTGGTGCTGGCCGTGCGCCTGGGTGCGAGCCTGCGCGCGCTCAACCACCAGCACCTGCCGAAGGTGAGCGGCCTGCGCTGGCTCGGGGCTGCGGTGTTGATCGCCGGCTTCTCGCTGGTGGACATGGCCGGCGCGCTGTATCGCGGCCTCGGCTTCGGCCGGCGCCATGGCGCCGCGGCCGATGCACAGGCCCTGTCCTATCACCGAGGCTGACCCGTCATGCCCTCACGCATCTTCCTGCGCCTGCTTGCCGCCGCGCTCGGCCTGGCCGTCTTCACGGCGGAGGGCGCGGAGCTCGCCGGCCGCGGCATCCATCGCTTCGACAGCAGCACCGGCTGTCCGGTGGAAACCGCGACGCACGCCTGCAACCGCATCGCGCTCGACGACGCCGACACCCACGCCACGCTCTCGCCCGAGACCCGGCTCATCCGCTTCGACAACCGGCGCAGCTACGGTACGTCCACCCTCGTGGGCGACGTGCTGCTGCACGGCACCGCACAGGCTGCCGACGGCCGCACCGTGCCGGTGAGCGTGCATGTGCTGGTGCAGCGATCGGGCACGCGCTGGAGCAGCAGCGTACACGCCCACACGCCGGTCGACGGCAAGCTCACCCACGTGAACGTCGATGCCTACCGCATCGTCGCGGAGGGCGATGCGGGACAGGTGCTCTATCGCCCCGAAGACGGACTCAAGGTGCTGGCCGATCCGTCGCTCGCGGCGCAGCTGGCGCACGAATTCGTGCAGGTCCGCAACAACACCGCAGCGGCCATGGCGCATGCCGGCAGCCAGGGCGCGGTGTCCGACATCACCATCGCGCTCGGGCTGGGCCGCGTCGCCAAGCCGATGGTGCACAGCCGCCTGATGGTGGCCGATAGCAGTCTGCCGTTGGCCGAGGCGCTGAAGCGCGGCACCTGGGCGCTCGACCTCGAGGCGCTGAGCAGCCACGTGCCGCTCGAGGTGGTGCAGCGCGACCTCTTCCTGTACGGGCTCGAGCAGCATCCGCTGTTGCAGCCGCTGCGGGCACACGGCTTTCCGAAGCGCGGCACGCTCACGCTGGGCAGCGTCAACGGCCGCCGCTACCTGCGCTATGGCGGCCAGCGCGCCGATTTCGAGCAGGCGCCCGACGCCGCGCTGGCCTTCCTGCAGGACAGCTTCATCGGCCTCATCCTGGCCGACCAGCAGCAGCACCGATAGGCCGGCCATGCTCCCGAATGCAATCGACGCGGCGCTGCCTCCGCTGCTGTTGCCGCCGTCCGACGCCGGCTGGCGCCACTGGCAGGCTCGCGCGGTCGACCGCATCAAGCGGCAGGCCCTGCGGCAGCTGCACCGCAGCGCGCGCGGAGAGGTGCTGCTGCTGCAGGTCTACCTCGCCGGCGAAGAAGCCACCGAGCGCACGCTGCAGCATGAGCTGCTGGCCGGTGCGCCGGCCTGGCTCGCGCAGCAGATCGCACGCCACCTGGCCGACGAGGAAGCTCATGCCCGCGCCTTCGCAGCCGAGATCGAGGCCCGTGGCGCGCACCCCGGCCGTTTCTCCGAGCCCGACTGGCTGAGCCGCCGCAAGATCGCCCGCTGGCGCCGCATCGCGCAGGCGCATGCCGTGCATTTCGAGCACGGGCTGCTCGTGCCGGCCTATGCGATCGGCCTGTGCGCCGAGCAGATGGCCGAACGCGTGCTGGCCCGGCATTGCGACACCATCGGCCCGCACCATCCCATGCATACGCTGCTGGCCCGCGTGCTGGCCGACGAGCACCGCCATGTGCGGCTGTGCGCACACACGCTGCAGCGCATCGTGCGGGCCGCCGAGCGCCCGCGGCTGCAGGCGCTGCTCGACGAGGTGCGCGCTGTCGACCGCTCGTGGGGGATCACCGGCGCGATCGGCATGCTGCTGGCGGGCTGGTGGCTCGGCGCGCGGCGCGCCGGCGGATGAGCGCGCCGCGCCTGCTCTACCTGGCCACGGCCGATGCCCGCGGCCACCTGATGCGCGCGCAGCTGCTCACGCATGCGCTGCGCGCGCGCGGCGCCGAGGTTGACGTGATGACGACATCCGACGACGGCGTGCGCTTCCTCGCGGCCTTCGGCATCGAGGCCGGCGTGCTCTCGCGCAAGTACGCGGTGGAGTTCGACGCACAGCAGAACATGCAGCGCGGCCGCACCGATGGCCGCGTGGCGCGCTATGTGTTCCTGCCCACGCGCATGGCGCGCGACCTGCTGCGGCTGCGCCGTCTCACGCGCGGCCATGACCTGATCGTCAACGATTCGTTCCACCCGGCGCTGCTGATGCTGGGCGCATGGCCCGGGAGGCCGCGCAAGGTGGTGCATGTGTACGGCGCGAGCCTGCGTCGCGCGCTCGAAGACAACTTCGCAGGCCGCGCGCCGGGGCCGCTGGCCGCGCTGTTCAAGCGCATGGTCTCGCATTGCATCGAGCGCGCCTGGGGCCGCATCGAGCACGACTTCGCGCTGGCCGGCGCGCACGCCACGGCGGCGCGCAGCCACCACCTGCCCACGCCGGTAGCGCTGGCCTCGGCAGCACCCCGCACCGATGGCGAGCCGCGCGCCGCGGTGTACCTGAATCCGCATTTCCGCGATGCCGCGCTGGCCGATGCGATCGAGCGCGGGCTGCGCCATGCGGGGCTCGCCGGCCACCTCGTCGGTGAAGGCTTCGCCGGCCGACCCGGCTGGCTACCCCACGACCCGGACTGGGTGAACACGGCAGCGCACAGCGCAGTGATCGTCTCGGCGCCCGGCATGGCCGCACTGTCGGTCGCACTGGTGTACCGCAAGCCGATCGTGCTGATCGTGACCGACCAGCCGGAGCAGGCCCGCAATGCGGAGCGCGCCGCGGCACTCGGGCTGCAGCATCGCCAGGTCAAGTGGCAGGGCGATGGCGCGCGCTTCGCTGCGGCGCTGGCCGAAGCGATGGCCAGCCTGGTCCAGGTGCCTGCGGGCGCCGAGCCCGCGTCAACCGCGCCCTGCGGCGCGCAGGCCCGCCTCGAAGCCTGGGCCGACACCCTGCTCTCGCTCGCGCGCGCCGGCTGAGCCGCTACCCGGCAGCAGCCCTTCGATCGCATCGAGCGCAGCCGCGAACGGAGCCTCGTCGAGCATGCGCGCCTGCCACACGCGGCAGCGCTCGCGCACGGTGTCGCTCGCAAGCAGCGCGGCCAGCGCCTGGGCGAGCGGCGCGGCCTCGATGTGCGCATAGCGCGGATCGGCCACGCTGCGCGCCACGCCCAGCCGCAGCAGGTGATGCGTGTTGTCGAACTGGTCGAACATCTGCGGCAGGCTCAGCTGCGGCACGCCGCAGGCCAGCGCCGACGCCGCACTGCCCGGCCCGCCATGGTGGACCAGGGCGGCGCACTCGGGCAGCAGTTCGCTGAAGGGCGCATACGACAGCGGCACCACCTGCGGCGGCAGCGCGGCCGGCAGTTCGCCCGGGTATTGCGTGAGCAGGATCGCCGGCATGCCGAGCTGCCCGGCCGCCTGCACCGCCACCTCGAAGAAGCGGCGCGCATGCTTGTTCCAAGAGCCGGCCGTGAACAGCACCGGCCGGCCGTCCAGCGCGGCGAGCGTGCGCCGCCAGCCGTCGCCAGGTTGCGCGGCATCGTCGAACTTCACGAAGCCGGCATGGCGCGCCTGCGCCGGCCAATCGGGCCGTGACGGCGAGAACCACGCCGGCCACGTCAGCAGCACCAGGTCCGGCGACAGGAACCACGAGGGTTCGCGGCGGAAGCGCTTCTGCGGCCAGCCGCGACGGGCGCACACCGAACGCAGCGGCCGGCCGAGCACGTGGTCGATCACCCCGTCTGCCAAGCCATACAACAGGCGTGCGGCTGCAGGGCTGCGTCCCCAGCGGCCCTGCAGCCAGCCATAGACGGGAACGTCGACCGTGGATCGCATCATCACCGTCTGCGAGACCACGCTGGCCATCGGAATGCGGAGCACCTCGCTGGCCAGCCGCGCGCCCAGGCTGAGCGAATTGGCCACCACCGCATCGGGCCGCTGCGCCGCCACTGCATCGAACACCGGCTCCACCTTGGCCAGCAGGTTGCGCACGCCGGCCGATGCGGCGCGGCCCGGCGCCTGCATGTCCATGCCCTCGATCGCCCTCTCGAACGCACCCGGCTCGCCCACCGGCACGAATGCCGACGCCGCCGCGCGCGCCTGCGCGGCGAAGTTGTGCGTGGTGACGACGGTGGTGTGATGGCCGCGCGCCTTCAGCGCACGCGCGATGCCGAGCACGGGGAACACGTCGCCCATGCTGCCGAGAGAGACGAGGGTGATGCGAGCCAAGCGGCAAGAATATCCGAGCGCGCGGAAGCTGCTACACTCGCGGCCCTCGCACACTGTTCTGTGTGCAGCGACCGCGGGAATAGCTCAGTTGGTAGAGCGCAACCTTGCCAAGGTTGAGGTCGCGAGTTCGAGCCTCGTTTCCCGCTCCATCTCCCCTTCTGCCGGAACCACCCTCAGCCTTCGAGGGCGTCGAGTTCCACCACCTCTTTCACCACTGCCAATGCGCGCCTGAGCGTGTCGATGTCGACCGAGCCCAAGGCGAGGCGCAGCGCCTGCGGCACGTGGCGCGTCGTCGCGAACGGCTCCGCAGTGGCCACCGAAATGCCCTCGCGCGACAGCGCGGCGGCCACGCGCTCGGCCCGGTTGTCTTCGGCCAGCGGCAGCCACAGCAGGTACGACGACGGATGCCCCACCACCGCCAGCCCAGCCAGCGCCTTGCGCGCCGCGGCCTGGCGGCTGCGGGCATCCTTGCGCTTCTGCGCCTCCAGCGCGTCGACCGTGCCGTCTTCGATCCAGCGGCAGGCCAGCGCGGTGATCAGGCCGGCGGTGTTGGAGGTGGTCGCGCGGATCGCGCGCTCGATCCGCGCGATGAATGCAGCAGGTGCCGCGACGAAGCCGAAGCGCAGCCCGGTGGCCACGCTCTTCGACAGGCTCGAGACGTAGACCGTGCGCTCCGGCGCCCGCGCGGCCAGCGGCGGCGGCGGGGCCTTGTCGAGGTACGCGTAGGCGCCATCCTCGATGA
The DNA here is from genome assembly GCA_966212505.1 of uncultured bacterium. Taxonomy (GTDB): domain Bacteria; phylum Pseudomonadota; class Gammaproteobacteria; order Burkholderiales; family Burkholderiaceae_C; genus CAMLIZ01. The sequence goes on along the minus strand of CBIHRS010000021.1, from coordinate 69,406 downwards.
CCAGCAGGTCGTGCCGGCGGGCGATGGCCACCAGCCGCTCGCGCACTGCGTCGCCGAGCACACTGCCCAGCGGGTTGTGCACGGTGGGGATGAGGTACACCGCGCGCACCTTGCGCCTGCGGCACAGCACGGCCAGCGCATCGGCATCGGTCTCGTGGCCGGCCAGCGGCAGCGGCGCGAGCTCCAGCCCCAGCATCTCGGCCAGCACGCGGAAGCCGGGATAGGTGAGCGCATCCACCGCCACCACCTCGCCCGGCCGCAGCAGCGCCATCAAGGTGACGGCCAGCCCATGCTGCGCGCCGTCGACGAGGGCCACCTGCGCTGCATCGACGCGCAACTGGCGGCGCAGCAGGTGGCGCCCGACGATCTCGCGCTCGTGCATGCGGCCGGCATGCGGGTAGTAGTGCAGCGCGGGTTCCAGGTCGCCCGACACGGCGACGCCGCGCAGCGCCTCGCGCAGCTGCGCGGTCTGCCCCGGCACCGACGGGTAGTTGAAGTTCAGGTCGACCTGCCGGCCGGTCTCGATCCGCAGGTCGATGTCCATCTCGCGCGGATAGGAGGTGTCGCGCACGAAGGTGCCGCGTCCCGTCTCGCCGACGACCAGCCCCATCGCTTGCAGCTCGGCATAGGCGCGGCTCGCGGTGGCCAGGGCCAGGCCATGCTGCCGCGCGAGGTCGCGGTGCGTGGGCAGGCGCGTGCCGGGCCGCAGCCGGCCGCTGCGGATGTCGTGCGCGACCCGATCGACGATCTGCTTGTAGTGCCCGCGCCCCATGGTCTGCCCGGCGTATCCATGACAATTTTTTGATTGTATTGAGTGGGGTTCCTACGATGCCCCCATGCACATCGCCATCCTCACCTTCGACGGGTTCAACGAACTCGATTCCTTCATCGCGCTCGGCATCGTCGGCTTCGCCCTGCGGCCCGGCTGGCGCGTGTCGATCGCCGGCACCGGGCCGAAGATCGTGTCCAAGAACGGGCTCGCGGTCGAGTCGCAGTGTTCGATCGCCGAGGCCTGCGCGGCCGATGCGGTGATCGTCGGCAGCGGCATGGGCACGCGGCGCGTCGTGGAAGACAGCGCGCTGATGGCACAGCTGCGCCTCGATCCCGCGCGGCAGCTGGTGGGCGCGCAATGCTCGGGCGCGCTGATCCTGGCGCGACTGGGGCTGCTGCAGCGGCTGCCGGCCTGCACCGACCTCACCACCAAGCCCTGGGTGGAGGCCGCGGGCGTTGAGGTCAGGAACCAGCCCTTCATCTCGCGCGGCAACGTCGCCACCGCCGGCGGCTGCCTTGCCTCGGCCTATCTGGCAGGCTGGGTGATCGCACGGCTGGCCGGGCTGGAGGCCGCGCGAGATGCGCTGCACTACGTGGCACCGGTGGGCGAGAAAGAAGACTACGTCGCACGCGCGATGGTCCATCTGCAGGGTGCGATGCCGGCTTGACCGCTGCGGCGGGCGCGCCGGGCGGATCTGCTAGCCTCGACAGGCTCCGCAGCCCCGCACGCCTCGCTGTGCCATCCACCGACACCCTTCTCCTGCGCACGCTGCGCCATGCGCCGCGACGCTACCGCATGCCGGCGCTGCCGCCCGATGTGCCGGCGGCGGCAGCGCGCAGCCCTGCCACCGCCGCCGCCTTTGCGATCGAACGCGCGCGCCTGGCCTTGCAGAGCGGCGCCGAACCCGACCCCTCGTTGCGTGCGCTGTTCGTCAACGCATTGGCCCAACTGATCGCCGGCGCGCTGCAGCCCGCCGGTGGCGACCCGGCGTATCAGGCGCTGGTGCTGAAGACACGGGATGCGGAGGTCGAAGAGCACGTGGGGCTCGCAACACAGGCCGAGGCCGACCGGCGCACGGTGATGGCGGTGTTGGATGCCATCGCACACCCCGGCAAGCTGCGGCACGCGGCACCGGGCGAGCGTCGCGAAGCGCTGGCATCGCTGCACGCGCTCGCCACCGCTCACGACTGGCCCGCGCTGAGGGCGGCCGCAGGTGCGCTGCAGGCGCAAGGGCTGGATGACGATCCTCGGCTGCAGACATCGCTCGAGGCGCTGCTGCAACAGCCCGGCCTCGCGCGCCTCGAACGCAGGCTCATGCTGCAGTCGGCCCCGGCCGTGCTGCGCTATGAAGCGCTGTGCGCACGCAGCGGCCCGGCCGCCGGCACCGAGGCCGGTGCCGCCAAGGGCGCTGCGGCCGGACGCCGCGGCGATGCGGCCGAGGCCGAGGTAGTGCAGGCGCTGCGCACCTTCGCCAATGCGCTCGAACGGCACGACACGAGCCGCCGCAGGTATCGCGTCGCGAGCCGTCTGCTCGTGCCCGCCGGCTACCCCGGCTCGGCCGACAAGGCGAAGAGCGAGTGGGATGCCGCCCTGCTGCACGGTGCAGACACCCCACCGGGCGCAGCGGCGGAGATCGCGCTGCTCGTCGAGGTCAAGGCCTCGCCGGATGCAGCGGTGTCCGACTTCCGGCGATTGATCGCCGGGCTGCAGCGGCTGGCGCTCGCCGAGGCCAGTGCCACCTACGACTTCCGCTGTGCCGAGGGCTCGTCTCGCATCGATGGTGGATCGTTGCAGCAGTTGCAGCCGGCCGACGATGCGCTGCCACCGCAGGTGATCTACTGCAGCACCGCGCCGGCCGACGCCCACGTGCCGATGCTCAGCGCCGCCAGCCGCGGCGTGCTGCTGACCGAGCGCGCGAGCTTGGCCTACGCGGGCGAGCTGCAGGCCGGCGGCACGCCCGACCCCGAGGCACTGGGCCGCGTGTGGACCGAGCTCGGCACCGCCTCGCGCCTGCGCGCCGTGCTGCACCAGTACGACACCGCACGCATCGTCCGCGACGCGATGCTGCATCCGCAAGACCTGCTCGCGGCCATCGGCCCCGACTGACCCTCACGCCACCATGCCCCGCTTCGCCGCCAACCTCAGCCTGCTCTATCCCGAGCACGCCTTCGTCGACCGCTTTGCCGCCGCCGCGCGCGATGGCTTCGAGGCGGTGGAATACCTGTTCCCCTATGCCCATGAGCCCGCCCTGCTCGCCGCGCGGCTGGCCGAGCACGGCCTGCAGCAGGTCCTGTTCAACGCCCCGCCCGGCGATTGGGAAGCCGGCGAGCGCGGCCTGGCCTGCCTGCCCGGCCGTGAAGACGAGTTCAAGCGCAGCCTCGACGAAGCACTGCGCTATGCCGAGGCCTTGCGCTGCTCGCGCATCCACGTGATGGCCGGCCTCGCGCCGCAAGATGCCGACCGGGCCGCGCTGCAGGCCTGCTACGAGGCCAACCTCGCCTGGGCTGCAGCGCACACGCAAGGCTCCGGTGTGCGCCTGCTGATCGAGCCGATCAACACCCGCGACATGCCCGGCTACCTGCTCAACCGGCAGGACGAGGCTCACCGCATCGTGCAGGCCATCGGCGCACCGCACCTGCAGGTGCAGATGGATCTCTACCACTGCCAGATCGTCGAGGGCGACGTGGCGATGAAGCTGCGGCACTACCTGCCCACCGGCCGCGTCGGCCATCTGCAGATCGCCGGCGTGCCCGAGCGGCATGAGCCCGACGTGGGCGAGCTGAACCACGCCTACCTGTTCGACGTGATCGACGAGGTGTCGGCCGCGTGCGGCTGGCAGGGCTGGGTCGGCTGCGAATACCGGCCCGCGCTGGGCGCGCAACCCGGTGGCACCTCGCAAGGACTCGGGTGGATGCAGCAAGCGCTCAAACGACGAGGCAGCCCTGCTGCGCCGACACCGTGATGCGCGCCTCCATGCCCGCAGTGAAGCGCAGGTAGTCGGCCTCCATGCCATCGGAAAAGATCACGCCGTGGTCGGGCATGCGCGAGCGCAGCAACAGCGGCTGCCGCGCGGTGACGCTGCCGTAGACCAGCTCGGTGCGCGAGGCCTGTGAGGGAAACGGCTCGCGCACCGCGAAGGTCAGCTGCGCGGCATCCCACGGCAGCGGCCGGTAGTCGATGGCCGCGCCGGCCTGCAGCGCGCGGGCGATGCCCAGCGAGCCGGTGACCACGCTCTTGATCCAGGCGGTGGAGCCCAGCCCGGTGGACACGATCACGCCGGACGACGATTGCGATTCGCGCCGCTCGCCGAGCTCGATCTCGTACAAGGCCGAGCTGTGCGTGCGCGGGCCGATGAACAGGTCGTTGACCGCGCGCAGCCGCTGCCCGTCCGACAAGGTGGCCTCGGCCATCGTCACCGCACGGGCCTCGCGCCGGTCGCGCGCCACCTCGGGCAGCAGCGCCAGCAGGTCGCCGGGCTCGAAGGGCAGCAGCACGCCATCCCAGCGCGAGGGCTCCGGGTTCAGGCCGATCAGCGGCTGGCCGCTGAGGTACTTCATCGTGTTGGCCACCAGCCCGTCCTGCCCGAGCGCGACGACGATGTCGTCGGGCGCGAACACGAAGTTGGGCAGGTAGGCCCGGTCGACCACCTGGTAGCGGCCCCAGGCCTGCAGCGTGGCCACCGTGGCCGAGAGGCTTTGCGCATAGGCCGCGTTCTCCTTCAGGTAGTCGGAGAAATCGGCGCCCAGGTGCTCGAGGTAGAAGCGCGCCTGTGCCAGCGTGTGGTGGCGCGCCACCAGCTCCTCGAGCCGCGTGCGTCGGGTGACCAGCACCACCTTGCGATCGCTGCCCACCGTCACCCCTTGGCCGGGCGCGACGGGGCGCTGCCGAGCAGCGTCTGCAGCAGGTCGGGCGACATGTTGAACTGGCCGATGCGCTCGGCCTTCTCGGCGATGCCGCCGAAGGCCTGCGCGATCAGCTGGCCCGGCTGCATGCCGGCCGCGGCCAGGGCCTGCACGATGCGCGGATCGGCCGCCTCCAGCGCCTGCATCACCGCCGCCACGCGGTGCGCCTCGGCCTCGGCCTGGGTGCGGCTGTTGTGCGCCTGGCCGTCGACCAGGTCCTTGCGGCGCGCCTCCAGCGCGATGTCGGCGGCCATCTGCTCGTCGCGCAGGCCGTTCTCCTTGCGCATCACCGCGGCCTTGGCCTCCATCTGCGTCTCGCGGATCTGGCGCTTCTTCTGCTCCACCGCGATCTCGGTGTCGAGCTCGTTCTGCCGGATCGCGCGCTCGTTCTCCACCGCCGACATGCGGCGCGAATACACCGCATCGTCGGCCGCCTTCAGGTTCTGCTCGCGCGCCTCGGCCTCCAGCGCGCGGGCGATGTCGGGCGTGGGCTTCACCGCGATGATCGACACGCCGAGGATCTCGAGCCCCAGCGCCTGGACCTCGGGCTGCGCGGCCAGCTCCTTCTGCGCGCTGCGTGCGATCAGCGCCGAGGCGCGCAGCGCCTGCTTCAGCTCCAGCGCCTGCACCGCCTGCTGCACGATCACCTCCACCTGCATCACGACGCGGTCGCCCAGCCGCGTGGGGTCTTCCGACACATAGCTCTGGCCATCGCGCGCGAGCGAGAAATCCATCAGCGCCGCGGTGCGCTTCGGATCGCTGACGCGGTAGGTCACCTGCCCCTGCACGGTCACGCTCTGGAAATCGGCGGTGGTCAGCTCGAGCATGAAGGGCCGGTCCTGGCTGGCCACCGGCACCGCGACCAGCGTGGTGGTGGGCGCGTAGTAGTAGAACGACTGCCCCGCGCCCTCTCGCACGAGCCGGCCGCCACGGAACTGCATCAGGTGCATGGTGGGCTGCGACTTGATGAAACGAATGCCGAACATGCGGCCCTCCTCGTCAGATAGTTGCACAATGCAACTTTATAAGTTGTACAATACAACCAAGCAACGTGAAAATCAACAGCCCCCCACCTCAAGGGGTGTCGCCACGCAGGCCCGCTTCCTACGATGCGGCGCCCACACAAGGGAGAAGAAGACATGCGCGCTCTGAAACGCTGGCTCAGCCTCGACTGGCTGTTTCCGCCACCCCAACCCGAGGAGGTGGCCCTGCGGCTGGAGGCCGCGCTGCGGGCCCGCGGCATCGAATCGCTGGAGGCTGATCTTCCGCGCGGCCACATGACCGGCGAGCATGAAGGGCGCTCGTTCCATCTCAACTTCGCGAACGTCTACCGCGACTGCCTGCGTGCGCCGCGGCGGCAGCGCTATGCGGTGATCCAGCAGGTGGCGCAGCAGGTGGCCAGCGGCGACGCAGCGGTGGTGCCGGCGCGCTACGACGCAGCCCGCGCCAGGCTGATGCCGGTGGTGCGGCCCACGGCCGAGCTCACGGCGGTGGTGCTCTCGATGGGCATGCCCAACATGCAGGCCGGCCCGGCCCACCGGCCCCATGCGGCCGACCTGTCGGTGGCGCTGGTATGCGACTCGCCGTCCGCAATGAGCTATGTGAGCTGGCGGCAGCTGGCCGAGTGGGAGGTGGATTTCGACACGGCGCTCGGCGATGCGCTGCACAACCTGCGCGGCCTGCCCGAGAAGCAGGCTTGGCAGCCGATCGCGCCCGGACTGTGGGCCGGCGCCTGGGCCGATGCCTACAAGAGCTCTCGCCTGCTGCTGCCGGATGTGATCCACCGGCTCGGCGTGCCGGAGCCGGTGGCGCTGGTGCCCACGCGCGACACGCTGCTGCTCACCAGCGCGCGCAATGCCGGGGGCCTGGCGCAGATGGCCGCGCTCGCGCAGCAGCTGGCCGACAGGCACGCCGCCACCGGCTCGTTCCAGCCGCTGCGGCTCGAGGGCCGCGCGTGGCAGCCGCACGACACGCCGCAGACGCGGCCGCTGTTCAAGGCGCTGCAGGAACAGAAAAAGTCGGCCGACTACCGGCGCCAGAAAGACCTGATCGAACGCCTGCACGCCACGCACGGCCTGCATGCGCCGGTGTCGGCCTACCAGTGCTTCGAGCTGGGCAACGGCGAGCCGCCGATCAGCTGCGCGATGTGGGTGCCCGACATGGAGTTCCTGCTGCCGCCGGCCGAGCAGATCGTCTTCTCGCGCCTCGACGGCGACCGGCTCGACTACCTCCATGTGCGCTGGCACGATGTGCTGGACGTGGCCGGCGCACTGCTCGAGCCCACCGACTGGGCACCGCCGCTGTACCGTGTGCGCGGCTATCCCGATGCGGGCATGCTGCAGCGGCTGCGCGAACGCGCGGCACTGCCCTGATCACAGCCATGAAGACGACGACGATGCCCCCCGACGACACCCTGCTCGATCGATACCTCGGCTGCCTGCTCGGCCTGGCCTGCGGCGATGCCGTGGGCACCACCGTGGAGTTCAGCCCGCGCGGCAGCTTCGAGCCGGTGACCGACATGGTGGGCGGCGGCCCCTTCGGCCTGAAGCCCGGCCAGTGGACCGACGACACCAGCATGGCGCTGTGCCTCGCGACCAGCCTCGTGCATTGCAACGGCTTCGACCCCGTCGACCAGATGAACCGCTACGTGAACTGGTGGCAATGGGGCTACCTCAGCGCCACCGGCGACTGCTTCGACATCGGCATGACGGTGGCCAAGGCACTGCAGCGCTATCTGGTCACGCAGGATCCGTATGCCGGGTCCGCCGATCCGGCGACCGCCGGCAACGGCTCGCTGATGCGGCTGGCGCCGGTGGTGCTGCGCTACGGCGCCGACATGGCAGCGCTGCAGAAGCATGCGCGGCTCAGCTCGGCCACCACGCATGCCGCGCCCGAAGCGCTGGAGTGCTGCGAGGTCTTCGCCGAGCTGATCGCCAACGCGCTGCAGGGCATGGACAAGGCCGAGGCGCTCGTGTGCCGGTCGGCGCGCCCCGAGACGCCCAGGGTGAAGGCGCTGGCGGCAGGCGCCTGGCGCAACAAGACGCAGGGCGAGATCGCCGGCACCGGCTACTGCGTGGCCTCGCTCGAGGCCGCGTTGTGGTGCGTGCATCGCGGCACCAGCTTCGAAGACACGGTGCTGATGGCCGCCAACCTCGGCGACGACGCCGACACCACCGCGGCCATCGCGGGCCAACTGGCCGGCGCGCTCTACGGCAAGGCGGGCATCCCGGCGCGCTGGCTGGAACGCCTGCACATGCGCGACGAGATCGAGCGGCTGGCAGCCGGGTTGTGGACGCTCGCGTGTCCTGCCGACTGCGGTTCAGGTGTTGCGATTGCAAAGGAGTGAAAGGCCAGGGAATCTTTCGCGAGAAAACGAACAGAGGAGATCCAACCGACAACAGGAGTCACACCGGTGGATCTACCAACGCGCTTCATGCTCGAGAACCGTGCCTGGGCCGATGAAATGAGCTCGCGCGATCCCTTGTTCTTCGAAGCCCTGGCCGGCGGCCAGCAGCCCGATGTGTTCTGGATCGGCTGCGCCGACAGCCGCGTTCCGGCCGAACGCATCACCAACGCCGCGCCCGGCGAGCTGTTCGTCCACCGCGCGGTGGCCAACCTCGTGCTGCACGACGACGACAGCCTGATGAGCGCGCTGCAGTACGCGGTCGACGAGCTGAAGGTCGGCAATGTGATCGTCTGCGGGCACGACGGCTGCGGCGGCGTCAGGGCCGCGCTGGTGCCGCCGCCTCGTGCCGGCTCCGATGCCGACGGCAGCTACCTCGCACGCCGCATCCGGCCGCTGCGCGAGCTGTACCGGCGCCACCGCGCCGAGGTCGATGGTGCTGCCGGCGGCGCATCCACCGACGGCATCGCGGCCTGTGTAGATCGTCTCGTCACGCTGAACGTGGCCGAGCAGGTGCGATCGCTGGCCCGCGCACAGGTAGTGCGCGATGCCTGGCAGCGCGGACAGGCCCTGCGCCTGCATGGCTGGGTGTATGGCTTGCAGAACGGCCGGTTGCGCGAAGTGCTGGCCATCGATGCCGACACCGAACGCCAGCGCCAGGCGGCCTGACGCCGCCCGCCTCTCTCCCGCCACTCAGAACAACACCGCCATGCCATCGCTCTCCTCCTTTCGAAAACCCTCCTTCTCCTCACTTGCCGACAACCTCAAGCACGACGTGCCCTCGGGCATCGTCGTGTTCTTCGTCGCGCTGCCGCTGTGCCTCGGCATCGCGCTGGCCAGCGGCGTGCCGCTGCTGTCCGGGCTGGTCTCGGGCATCGTCGGCGGCCTCGTGGTCGCATGGCTGTCGGGCTCGCAGCTGAGCGTCAGCGGCCCGGCGGCCGGGCTGGTCGCGATCGTGCTGCAGTCGGTGGCCACGCTGGGCAGCTTCGAAGCCTTTCTTTGTGCCGTGGTGCTGGCCGGCGTGCTGCAGGTCGTGTTCGGCCGCATCGGCGCCGGCGATCTGGCGGCCTGTTTCCCATCATCAGTGATCAAGGGCATGCTGGCCGCCATCGGGCTGATGCTGGTCATCAAGCAGTTGCCCATCGCGCTCGGCTTCGCATCGGCCCAGCATGCGCTCGACCAGCTGCCGGGCGACACCGCCGGCCTGCAGGCCTGGCGCAGCCTGCTCGACGGCCTGGCCGACGATCCGCTGCTGGTCACGCTGGTGTCGCTGGCGATCCTGGCCGCCTGGGAGCTGCCGCACGTGAAGCGCCTGCCGCTGCTCGGCAAGCTCCCCGCCCCGCTGGTCGTCGTGCTGTGGGGCATCGGCTATCACGCACTGATGGCCAATGGCGGCGACACCTCGGTGTTTGCCGAGCACCAGCGCGTGATGCTGCCCGAGGCCGGCAGCCTCGCCGCACTCGCGGGCCAGCTGGCCACGCCCGACTGGCGTGCGCTGGCCAAGCCCGAGCTCTACACGGTGGCGATCTCGCTGGCCGTGGTGGCCAGCCTCGAATCGCTGCTCAGCCTCGAAGCCGCCGACAAGCTCGACCCGCTGAAGCGCGTGGCGCCGCCCAACCGCGAGCTGAAGGCGCAAGGCATCGGCAACATCGTCGCCGGGCTGCTCGGCGGCCTGCCGCTCACCGCGGTGATCGTGCGCACCTCGGCCAACATCCAGGCGGGTGCGCGCTCGCGGCTGTCGGCCGTGCTGCATGGCGGGCTGCTGCTGCTCAGCGTGCTGTTCCTCGCCAGCGCGCTCAAGTGGCTGCCGCTGGCCGCGCTGTCGGCCATCCTGCTGCACACCGGCTTCAAGCTGGCCAGGCCCTCGCTGTTCGCCGCGGTGTGGCGGCAGGGGCATGCGGCCTGGCTGCCGTTTGCGGTGACGCTGGGCGCGATCCTCGCGACCAACCTGCTCACCGGCATCTTCATCGGCCTGGGCTGCAGCCTGATGTTCGTGGTGCATGCCAACACCCGCGGCGCGCTGTCGCTGGTATCGCACGGCAACGCACACCTGCTCAAGCTCAACAAGGATGTGTCGTTCTTCAGCAAGTCGCGGCTGCGCCACCTGCTCGACCGCGTGCAGCCCGGCGACGAGCTCACGGTCGACGGCTCCCGCTGCGCCTTCGTCGACGACGACGTGCGCGAAGCGCTGGAAGAATTCGCGCGGCATGCGCGCGAGCGCGGCATCCAGGTGGAGCTGAGGGCAATGCCGGCCGCGCCTCGCGCCCAGGCCTCCAGCGACCGCCTGCCGGCAGACCTCAGCGAGCCGACGCCGCGCTCAGCTTGAGCATCAGGTCGAGCTTCGACGCGCGGCGTATCGTCTCGTCGATGCGTCGCGCCCGCTCGGCGGCCGACAGGCTGGCGTCGTTGTTGATCGCCTGCCGGGCCTTGAACATCTCGAGATCGGCCACCGTCACCAGCTGCCGGTTGTTCGACTGGCGGAAGCCCGACAGGTTGTTCAGCTGCTCGAGGATGCGGCGCTCCTCGTCGTTGTGGCCGAAGCCCACGGTGAACTGCAGGATGCGGCGCCGGAGTTCCTGCGGCAGCGCCTGCCGCCACACCAGCGGCGATTGAGGGATCAGCGGCGAGGTCCACACCACGCGGACCTTGGGCGCCAGTGCCGGGTAGTCGCGCTGGAACAGCGCCATCTCCTCGTCGTTGGCCGTCGCCACGTCGACCTCGCCGTTGGCGGTCATCGTCAGGTTCTTCTGGTGGCTGGACTGGGTGACCGATCTGAAGATGGCGTGGTGGTCGTTGATGCCGTTCTTCTGGAACGCGAAGTAGTACGGCACCAGGTAGCCCGAGGTGCTCTTGGGATCGCCGTCGCCGAAGCGCAGCCCTTTCGCCTTCGCCAGCACGTCCTGCAGCGACTTCATCGGCGAATCGGCAGCAACGACCAGCACCGAGTGGTAGCCGACCCCGCCATCCTTGTTCACCATCTGGGCGAACACACTTCCCGCGCCGGACTCCGCCACGTCGAGCGCCGGCGCATTGCCCATCCAGCCGAGGTCCACCTCCCCCTTGCGAAAGGCACCGACGAGGTCCTTCGATTCGGCATACACGCGAAGTTCGACCGGAAGGTGAAGAAAGGCGCCCAGCCGGTCGGCGAAAGGCTGCCAGGCACTGCGCGTCTGCTCCGCGACGCGGGGCGAGATCAGGCCGAAGGTCAGCCGCTCCTGCGCCCCGGCCATCGAGCACCAGCTGGCGAAGAGAAGCACCGATGCAAGCAGATGACGGATCACGATGGGCATGGCTATCCATCCCGGCTTTCGCCAGGACGCCTTGTGGAGGGTGGACGATGGAAGGAGTGCCCGGAAGCGGCTATCCCGGCACGACCGACACGCCGCGGCCCGACAGGCCGAGCGTCACCGCATCGCCGACCTGCCAGCGATGCTCGGTATCGGGCGACACCACGAAGATCGAGCCCAGCCCGGTCTCGATGGTGAGCTCATGGAAGCTGCCGAGGTAGGCCTGCTTCGCGATGGTGCCGGCCAGGCCTTCGCCGCCGGCCGCGGCCAGCGTCCAGGCCTCGGGGCGGATGGCCGCCTTGACCGGGCCGCGCGGCACCGCCACGCGCGGCTGCAGCCGCAGCGGGCCCACTCGCACCGAGCCGTCGCCGCGCGACTCGCCGGGAAACAGCATCGCCTCGCCCATGAAGCCGGCCACGAACTCGCTGCCCGGCCGCTCGTACAGGTCTTGCGGCGTGCCGGCCTGCGCGATCGTGCCCTGGTCCATCACGATGATCTGGTCGCTCACCGCCAGCGCCTCGCTCTGGTCGTGCGTGACGTAGGCCACCGTGAGGCCCAGGCGCTGCTGCAGCGCGCGGATCTCCTCGCGCATCGAGCGGCGCAGCCGCGCGTCGAGGTTGGACAGCGGCTCGTCGAACAGCAGCACCGACGGCTCGAGCACCAGCGCGCGAGCCAGCGCCACGCGCTGCTGCTGCCCGCCGGAGAGCTCGCTGGGCAGGCGCGCATCGAAGCCGCGCAGGCCCACGGTCTCCATCGCGGCATGGCAGCGGCCGGTGATCTCGCCGGCCGGCACGCCGCTGACCTCCAGCCCGTAGGCCACGTTCTGCAGCACGCTCATGTGCGGAAACAACGCATAGCTCTGGAACACCATGCTGACGTTGCGCTCGGCCGGCCCCAGCGTGGTGACCTCGCGCCCGTCGATCAGGATGCGGCCGGCGCTGGGCTGCTCCAGCCCCGCGATCATGCGCAGCGTGGTGGTCTTGCCGCAGCCGGAGGGGCCGAGGATGGTGGTGAGCGTGCCCTTGGGCACGGTGAACGAGATGCCCTTGACCACCATCGGCGAGCCGGGCCCGCCGTAGTGCTTGGTGACGTTGTGGAATTCGATGCCTGCTTGAGTCATGGTGGACTGCGTTTTCAGTGAGCCGAGGGCGCGCGCCGCCCGAGTTGGCGTTGGCCGACCAGTCGCTGGATCAGCGCGATGGCCAGCGTCATCAGCACGATCAGCACCGTGCAATACGCCAGCGCCACGCCGTAGTCGCCGTTGCCGACGCGGCCGATGATGTAGGTGGTGGCCAGTTCGTTCTCGGCGGTGACGAGGAAGATCACCGCCGACACGGTGGTCATCGAGCGCACGAAGCTGTAGACCAGCGCCGCCACCATCGCGGGCTTGAGCAGCGGCAGCACCACGCGGCGCAGCGTGGTGGTGGTGCCGGCGCGCAGCATCACCGAGGCCTCGTCGAGCGAGCGGTCGAGCTGCTTGAAGGCCGCGGTGCCGGCACGCACGCCCACCGGCAGGCTGCGGAACACGAAGCACAGCACGATGATCAGCCCGGTGCCGGTGAGCTCGAACGGCGGCACGTTGAACGCGAGCACATAGCTCACGCCCAGCACCGTGCCGGGGATCGCAAACGCCAGCAGCGACGCGAACTCGAACGCACCCTGCCCGCGGAACTGCGTGCGCGCCAGCAGCCACGAGATCAGCAGGCCGATGCCGGCGCACACCGGCGCGGCCAGCGCCGCCAGCTCGATCGTGGTGAACAGCGAGTTCCACGCGGTGCCGGCCCACACCAGCCCGTGCGCGCCGAACTGCAGGTCGAACGCGGTGCGGAAGTGCGCCAGCGTGGGCGTGTAGTCGCGGCCCCAGGTCTGCACGAAACCGCCGGTGAAGGCGAACAGGTACACGATCACCGTGAACGCCAGCCACGGCAGCGCGACCGCATTGCAGGCACGGCGCACCGGCGCGGGCAGCGGCATCGCCAAGCCCGCATCGCCCTTGCCCGACACGGTGGTGAAGCTGGTCTTGCCCAGCAGCTTGCGCTGCACGACGAACACGCCCAATGCGAGCGCGGTGAGGATCAGCGCGAGCGATGCGGCCATGCCCTGGTCGAGCTGCGCGCCGACGATCGCGAAGAAGGTCTCGGTCGACAGCACCGAATACTGGCCGCCCACCACCACCGGGTTGCCGAAGTCGGCAATGCTCTCGATGAAGCCGACGAGGAAGGCATTGGCCAGGCCCGGCTTCAGCAGCGGCAGCGTCACCGACGCAAAGGTCTTGAGCCGGCTGGCGCGCAGCGTCTGCGCCGCCTCTTCGAGCGAGGGGCTGATGCCCTGCACCACGCCGCGCATGATCATGAACGCGATCGGCGTGAAGGCGAACAGCTGCGCCAGCCACACGCCGAACAGGCCGTAGAACCAGCGCGACGGCGCGATGCCGAAGGCCCATTCGAGCCCCTGGTTGACGATGCCGGCGCGGCCGAACAGCAGGATCAGGCCCAGGCCGACGACGAACGGCGGCGTGATGATCGGCAGCAGCGCCAGCGCATTGAGCGGCTTGGCCAGCTTGCGCGAGCCGCGCTCGGCCATCAGCGCGAGCATGGTGCCGAGCACGGTGGTGCCGGCCGCGGTGATCGACGCGAGCAGCAGCGTGTTCCACGCCACCCCGCAGCTGCGGCCGCTGCCCAGGCAGGCCAGGCCCCACACACGCGAGGTGCCCACGCGCTCCCAGGCGGCCTGCAGCGAGAAGCGGCCGTCTTCATCGAGCACCGCGGCGATCAGCGTCTTGCCCACCGGCAGCGCGACGAACAGCAGCATCAGCGCCGCGCAGCCCGTCACCGCCGCGGCCACGAACACATCGCCGCGGAAGGCGCCCAGGCGCGCGAGCCCTGCGCCCAACAGCATCAGCAGCGACAGCAGCACGACGAAGCCGCCCCAGCCGACGCCATGCTGCCCCTGCGACAAGGGCCCCAGCAGCGTGCCCAGCCAGGCCTGCGACCAGCCGGCCCCGCCGATGAAGAAGCCACTGAGCACCAGGCCCAGCAGGCCCGAGAACGAAGCGGCCACCAGCAGCGCGCCCTGGCGCCGGCTCGCCGGCACCAGCGAGGCAGCGCCGGCGCACAGCAGCGCGGCCAGGCCGATCCACAGCCAGCCGCGGCGGTGCATCACCGCCTGCGTGAGGCCGTTGGCGGTGTCGGCCGCGCCGAACAGCCCGCCGAGCGCGCTCCACAGGCTGCCGTTCTGCTGGAAGTACCAGGGCAGCAGCAGGTAGGCCACCAGCCCCAGCAGCACCCAGCCGTGGATGGCGCGCTGGGTGCGTCGGGTGAAACGGTTGTCCATCGCCCGCTCTCAGTTCGTCGCGCCGTTGACGGTGCGTTCCCAGCGGTGGATCAGGCGGCGGCGCTCCACCGCCTTGCCGTACTTCGCGTAGTCGTAGTTGATCAGCTTGATCTTCTTGAAGTCGGGCACGTTGGGGTCGACCGGCGTGGCCTTGTTCGAAGGCACCTGGTACTGCTTGGCCGCGGCGCCGAACTGCTGGGCCTGCGGCGTGAGCGCCCATTCGTAGAACTTCTTCGCACTCTCGAGGTTGGGCGCGCCCTTGACGATGGACATGGAGCCGATCTCGGCGCCGGTGCCTTCGGCCGGCGTGATCGCCTGCACCGGGAAGCCCTGCATGCGCTCCTGCGGCGCATCGTGCACGAAGCTCACCGAGATGGCCGATTCGCCGCGCGCCACCGCCTTGATCGGGCCGGTGCCCGAGCGGGCGTAGGTCGAGATGTTCTTGTGCAGCTGGGCCAGGTAGTCGAAGGCCTTGTCCTCGCCCATCAGCTGCACCAGCGTGGCGATCATCGTGTAGGCCGTGCCGCTGGAGGTGGGGTTGGCCATCTGGATCTCGCCCTTGTATTCGGGCTTCAGCAGGTCGGCCCAGCTCTTGGGCGCCGGCAGCTTCTTCTTGGCCAGGATCTCGGTGTTGTAGGCCAGGCCCAGCGGGCCGGAGTAGATGCCCACCGTGCGGAAGCCCGACTGCTGCGCCTGCTGCTGCGCCCAGGGGTACAGCTGCGGCAGCGTGGGCGACTTGTATTCCATCGTCAGCTCCTGCTCGGCGGCCAGCAGGTGCGGATCGCCGGTGCCGCCGAACCACACGTCGGTCTTGGGGTTGGCACGCTCGGCGAGGATCTGCGCCAGCGCCTCGCCCGAGCCCTTCTGCACCATGTTGACCTTGATGCCGGTGGTCTTGGCGAAGGTGGTCTGGATCAGGTTGCACCAGTCGGCCTGCACCGAGCAGATGACATTGAGCCGGCTTTCCTGGGCCGAGGCGGTGCCGGCAGCGGCGGCGAGCGCCGTTGCGATGACGAGGAAGCGAGGTTTCATGAGGAATGTCTCCAGGGGCTATGCCACGGACGCCGCCCGGCCGGCGACGGGCTGCGGTCCGTGTGATGTGGCGGGCGGCGCCGGCGGCCGCCCGGGGGCTAGAACGCTGACGCCGTGCGCGGTCAGCCCAAGGCTGACGGGCGCGCCCGGTTGGTGCAGCACCTCGGCGTGCGTGGTCGTCACCAGCAGCTCGCCGAGGTCGGTATCGATCGTGTATTCGGCGCCGTGGCCGAGGTAGGCGCGGCGCAGCACGCGGCCGGACAGGCCCTGGCTGCCCACCGGCAGCAGGCGCCAGGCCTCGGGCCGCACCATCACGCGCGCCCGCGCGGTGCCCGGCGGCACCATCAGCGGCAAGGGCAGCGCGCCGAGCGCGAGGCGACCCTGCGCATCGGGCACCAGCTCGAAGATCGCGGCATCGCCCATGAAGCGGGCGACGAATTCGCTGGCCGGATGCTGGTACACCTCGTGCGGCGTGCCCACCTGCTGCACGCGGCCTTCATTGATCACGACCACCTGGTCGCTCACCGCCATGGCCTCGGTCTCGTCGTGCGTCACGTAGGCCACGGTGAGGCCGAGGCGCTGCTGCAGCGTGCGGATCTCCTCGCGCATGCTGCGGCGCAGCCGGTCGTCGAGGTTGGACAACGGCTCGTCGAGCAGCACCACCGAGGGCTCGACCGCGAGCGCGCGCGCCAGCGCCACGCGCTGCTGCTGCCCGCCCGAGAGCTCGCTGACGATGCGCCGCTCGAGGCCGCGCAGGCCCACGAGGTCGAGCATGGCCTGCGCGCGCGACTCGGCCTCGGCCGCCGCGGCGCCCGACATGCGCAGCCCGTAGCCCACGTTGCCGATCACGTCGAGGTGCGGAAACAGCGCATAGTCCTGGAACAGCAGGCTCACGCTGCGCGACTCCGGCGGCTGGCCGGTCACGTCGACACCGCCGATCCACACCGAGCCTTCGGTGGGCGCATCCAGCCCCGCGGCGATGCGCAGCAGCGTCGACTTGCCGCAGCCCGAGGGCCCCAGCAGCGAGGTCAGCTTGCCGCCCGGCGCGGTGAAGCTCACGCCGCGCACGGCATGGCTGCCGTCGTCGAAGCGCCGGCTGACCGCGCGGAATTCGACGTCAAGCATCGCGCGGCTCCAGCAGCGGCTGCACCTGCGCGGCAGGCCAGCGCACCACCGCATCCACGCCCACCACCTCGCCCGCCTCGATGCGGTTGAAGATGTCGACCGTGGCATTCATCGAATCGGCGATCTGGCGGCAGATCGACAGGCCCAGGCCGATGCCGGTGCCGCTCTTGGAGGCATTGAAGGGCTCGAACAGGCGGCCCAGCATGCTCTCGTCGACGCCGCCGCCGTGGTCCCACACGATCATCTCGGTCTCGTGCTTGAACTGCCGCACGACGATGCCCAGGGCACCGCCCTTCTTCGAGTGGTGGATCGCGTTGGAGAGCAGGTTCTTCACCAGCTCGCCGAGCATCCACGAATCGGTGCGCAGCTGCATCGGCGCGGCCTGCAGCGAGAAGTCGAGCCGCTTGCGCGCGATCAGCGGCGCGAACTCCAGCGCCACGTCGCGCGCCACCTGGTCGAGCTGCACCTCGGTCCAGTCGCCGCGGCGCACCAGCTGCTCCACCTTGGCCATCGCCAGCAGTTGATTGGTGAGCGCGGTGGCGCGATCGATGGTGCGCAGCATCTTGGGCAGCGTGTCGGCCGCGTCGGTCTGGCCCAGCAGCAGGCCCTGCACCTGCGTGCGCAGCACCGCGATCGGCGTGCGCAGCTGGTGCGAGGCATCGGCCAGGAACTTGCGCTGCTCGTCGACTGCGCTCTGCTGTGCCAGCAGCAGCGCATTGAGCGAGCCCACCAGCGGCACGAGCTCGCGCGGGCGCTGCTCGGGCACCGGCGTGAAGTCGTGCTCGCTGCGCCGCGCGAGCTCGGCGCGCAGCGCCTCCAGCGGGCGCAGCCCCAGCATCACCACCGCATACACCAGCGCCAGCGCCACGCCCAGCCGCAGCGCCTGCCGGCCGGCGATGGCCACGCCCAGCATGTGCGCGCTCGCGATGCGCGCCGCATGCGACTCGGCCACCTGCACCACCACCGGCTCGGCCTGCGCGCGGGTGAGGATGAAGTCCTTCACCGCCGCCACGCGCCAGCGGTCGCCGGGCGCGCCGTCGTCGTACAGCGCGGCCTGCACCAGCCGGTCGCGCACCGCCTTGTCGGCCGGGAAGCGCAGCTGCGGGTCGCCGCCCATCAGTACACCGTGGCTGTCGCTCACCCGGAAGCGCAGCTCGGGCGTGTCGTCGTCACCCGTCTCCTCGCGGAACACCGAGGCCGGGATCCTGGAGGTGTCGGCATCCTGCGCGCGCAGTGCCCGCAGGTAGCCCGCCGCGATGCGCACCAGCGCGCGGTCGCGCGTTTCGTCCAGGGCCTTCTCGGCCGCGCCGTAGGCCAGCAGGCCGTCGAGCAGCGCCAGCGCCGAGAGGATCAGCGCGATCCCCAGCACGATGAAGCGGCGCATCGACGGCATCGCGAAGTTCATTCGTCGCGCCCCGCGATGGCTTCGTCGATCAGCAGGTAGCCCACGCCGCGCAGCGTCATCAGCTCGACCTGCGCGCCGGCGATGCGCTTGCGCAACCGGTGCACCAGCACTTCGATCGCATCGGCCGAGGTGTCGGCGTTCTCGCCGAACACCGCCTCGCGCAGCGCTTCCTTGGTCACCGCCTGGCCGCGGTGCGCGAGCAGCGCCTTCAGCAGCGCGCTCTCGCGCGGCGACAGGTCCAGCGGCTTGAAGCCGTTGAAGAAGATCTGCGTTTCGCGATCGAGCCGCAGGCTGCCGCAGCGCAGCTCCTCCTCGCCCTTGCTGCGGCGGATCAGCGCGCGCAGCCGGGCTTCGAGCTCCTCGATGTCGAAGGGCTTGGCGAGGTAGTCGTCGGCGCCGATGTTCAGGCCCGCCACCCGGTCTTCGACCGAGCCGCGGGCCGTGACCACCAGCACCGGCGTGCGCGAGGCGCCGTCGCGCAGGCGCTGCAGCATCTGCAGGCCGTCGATGCCGGGCAGCGTGAGGTCGAGCATGATCGCGTCGAACTCATGGCGGCGCGCCATCTGCAGGGCCTCGAGCCCATCGGCGCAGCACACGAGCTGGAAGCCGCGCGGGGCCAGCACCCGCATCAGTGCGCCGCACAGGTCCAGATCGTCTTCGACAAGCAGGATGTTCACGGCACCGATGGTGGATCGGCCCACGATCGGCGGCTACAGGGAAACCCTGTGACGAGTTGGAAAGCTGTCTGAAATCCGCCCGCCTGTCGTGGCGCGGCGTGCAACTTCACACGGTTTCCACGAGCGATTTGCGGCGCTTCGAGGGTTGATGCGAAGCGCGCGCGAAAGCTGGATGAAAGAACGGCCACCTGTCAAAAGTCTTTCGCGAAGCGCAGGCGTAGACACGAATTTGAGCCGCACGCCCCGACGAGAACACTTCGCCGCAGCGCTGCAGTAACGCGCCAGGCGGCGGGCCACAGAGCCCGCTCGGACCCCATCTCCTCGGACAGCACTCATGAACACCATCCTCCGTCCCCTCTCCCTGTGCACGCTCGCGCTGATCGCCGGCGGTGCGCATGCCCAGGTCACGCTGTACGGCCGCGCCAACATCGACTTCGAGAAGATCAGCATCGGCGGCACCGCCGCATCGGATGCGTTCGGTGGCAACCAGCGCGTGTCGAGCAACTCGTCGCGCTTCGGCCTGCGCGCCGCCAAGGACTTCGAAGGGCTGAAGGTTTTCGCCCAGGTGGAAACGGGCGTGAGCTGGGATGCGGGCGGCGACACCATCGCGGGCCGCGACACCTTCGCCGGCCTCGAGGGCCCCTGGGGCAAGCTGCGCCTGGGCAAGATGGACACGCCCTTCAAGGAGATGGGCGGCCTGACCGACCGCTTCAAGGGCACCGGCATCCAGGACGACGGCTCCATCAGCGGCCTGGGCGGCAGCGGCAACGGCTTCTCGCGCCGGCAGAACAACTCGCTGCGCTACGACTCCCCGGAGTTCGGCGGCTTCAAGCTGGCCGCGCAATACGGCGTCGAGAACGAGGACACCGGCACCGGCACGCAGAAGAAGGTGCTGGAGCTGGGCGGCGAGTTCGCGCACGACGCGCTGAAGGCCGGTGCCGTGATCGCGCAGCACCGCAACTTCACCGCCGGCAAGACCGACACCGCCTACCGCCTGGGCGTGAACTACGACTTCAAGGTGGTGAACATCGGCGCCGGCTTCAACCAGCTGCGCTACGACCTGGCCAACGGCACCGCTCGCCGCAGCTACGCCACCGTGACCGCCGGCGTGCCGATCGGCAACGGCGCGATCAACCTGCGCTACGGCAAGGCCGGCAACGTCAGCGGCTCGGCGCCCGCTGGCACCACGGTGGCCGGTGCCGACGGCGCCAACCTGGTGGTGGGGCCGGACTCCGGCGCGCGCCAGTTCACGCTGGGCTACGAGCACACCCTGTTCAAGGGCGCGCAGCTCTACACCTACTGGACCAAGCTGTCGAACCAGGCCAACGCGAACTACCGCTTCGGGGTGAATGCCTTGAATGTGGCCGCGGCCGACAAGGGCGCCAGCCCGTCGGGCTTCGTCGTGGGGATGGTGTACGACTTCTGAGGAATGTCAGCCCCCGTCGCTCCGCTCCTGCCCCCCGCGGGGGCGCTCAGCCGCCTTGGGGCGGCCCGGCGGTGGCTGAGCTCAATCGTGCACTGTCGTTAGGGGGTTGGCACCGGCGGCACCCACGCCGGCCGGCGGTGCCTTTTTTTGCAGGAGACCTGCCATGACGGACATGCCGTTCCACGTCGTCGCGGAGTGGGGTCGCTGCGAGATCCTCGCGGAAGACGCGGCCTTCACGCTCAAGCGCATGACGGTGCGGCCGGGCTGCGGCATCGCACCGCGCCACCGGCCTTTCCGCGAGCACTGGTACGTGGTCGAAGGCCGGGCCGATGCCGAGGTGGAAGGCACGCGCCTGCTGCTCGGCGCCGGCCAGGCGGTGGACATTCCCGCCGAGTGCTGGCACCGCGTGGCCAATGGCGGCCAGGGCCTGCTGACGATGATCGTCGTGCAGGCCGCCGGGCGGCACTGAGGCCGCTCAGGGCGGCGTCAGCTGCCCTTCGCCAACCCGGCGGCCGCCCTCGTACATCACGAACTGCGGCTGGCCTTCGATGATGTGGACGTTGTCCAGACAACTCAGCATCACGTCGGCCGACTTGCCCGGCTGCACCGCATCGTCCTTGCTCGGCAGCTGGATCTTGCAGGTGATGCCGCTGCGCTCGCCCGAGAACTTGAGCTGCGGGCGGTAGCCGTCGTAGAACGGGTTGTCGCGCCCGACCTTGCCGTTGAGCGGCAGCAGCGAGACGGTGGCCGGCAGCGGCTTGTCCTTCTCGAAGGTGATGATCTTTGGAGCGTCGGCCGCCAGGGCGGCGAACGGCGCCGCGAGCGCGGCCGACATGAGCAACGAGGCAGTGATGAAGCGCATGTGAACACGGAGGGTTGAAGCCGGGACGGCAACGGTACCCGATGCCGCTCGCCGGCGTCCACCCCTAGACGGCCAGCCGGGCGAGCGCGTCGCCCCGCTCGTCGAACACATGCACGCTCGCGGCCGGCAGCGCGAACGCCACCCGGTCGCCGATGCGCGCCTGCGTGGCCTCCACCTTCACCACCATCGGCTGGTCGGACAACGCCGTGTGCAGGTACACATAGGCCAGCTCGCCCAGCTGCTCGACATGGCTGACCTCGCCGTGGAAGCTGCCGCTGCCCAGCGCCACATGCTCGGGCCGGATGCCCAGCGTGATGCGGCTGCCGTCGAGCGCGGCCGGGGCCTGCACCGCCGCATCGAGCTCCTGCCCCGCCACCTGCAGCCGCGCGCCCGAGGGCCCGCCGGCGAGCAGCCGGCCGCTGAACAGGTTCATCGGCGGCGAGCCGATGAAGCCGGCCACGAACAGGTTGGCCGGCGCGTGGTACAGCGCCATCGGCGTGCCGACCTGCGCGATGCTCAGCTCGCGGCTGCCGGGCTTCAACGGCCGCAGCAGCACGATCTGCGTGGCCAGCGTCATCGCCTCGACCTGGTCGTGGGTGACGTAGACCATGCTGGTGTTGCCCAGCGCGCGGTGCAGCCGCGCGATCTCGACGCGGGTCTTCACGCGCAACGCCGCATCGAGGTTGGACAGGGGCTCGTCGAACAGGAACACGCGCGGCTCGCGCACCACCGCGCGGCCGATCGCCACGCGCTGGCGCTGCCCGCCCGACAGCGCTGCCGGCTTGCGCGCCAGCAGCTCGCTCAGGTGCAACGACTCGGCCGCACGCCGCACGCGGTGGTCGATCTCGTCGCGGCCGAGCTTGCGGTGCCGCAGCCCGAAGGCCATGTTCTCGTACACGCTCATGTGCGGATACAGCGCATAGCTCTGGAACACCATGCCGACATCGCGCTGCGCGGGCGGCATGTCGTTGACGCGCTGGCCGCCGATGCGGATGTCGCCGTCGCTCGGGTCGTCGAGCCCGGCGATCAACCGCAGCAGCGTCGACTTGCCGCAGCCCGAGGGGCCGAGCAGCACGCAGAACTGGCCCTGCTCGATGTCGAGGTCCACATCGGCCAGCACGCTCACATCGGCATAGCGCTTCTGCACGCCGCGCAGTTCGATCGCGCTCATCGCATGTTCTCCTGGGTGCGGGCGAACAGCACGCCCAGCGGCACCAGCTCGGCGGCCTGCCCTTCGATGCGCGCGCCGACCGAGGCCGGCGGCAGCGGCTCGAAGCCCGCGGCCGGCAGCGGATACAGTGCCGGCCGGTCGGACAGGTTGAACAGGCACAGCATCGTGCGGCCATCGGCCACGCGCTCGAAGGCCAGCACTTGATCGGTGGCCGGCAGCAGGCGCAGCGTGCCACCGGCCAGCGCCGGCTCCTCGCGATGCCAGCGCAGCAGGTCGACATAGCGGGCGTGCAGCGAACCGGCCTCACGCAGTTGCCGCGCCGCGGCCTGCGTCAGGTGCTCGGGCGCCACCGGCAGCCACGGCGTGCCGGTGCTGAAGCCGGCACCGGGCTCGTCGGTCCAGGGCATCGGCGTGCGGCAGCCGTCGCGGCCCTTGTTCTCGGGCCACATCGTGAGGCCGTAGGGGTCCTGCAGCAGCTCGTAGGGCACGTCGGCCTCGGTGAGGCCGAGCTCCTCGCCCTGGTACACGCACTTGGCGCCGGGCAGCGCGAGCAGCAGGCGCGCCGCCAGCTCGGCCCGGTCGCGCGCCGAGCCGCCGAGTGCGCGCCAGCGGCTGGCCACGCGCTCCACGTCGTGGTTGCCGACCGACCAGCACACGAAGGCCTCGCGCGCCTCGTGCAGATATTCGTCGAGCACGGCATGCAGGTAGGCGGCGGAGCAGTCGCGCTCCAGCAGCTTGAACACATAGGCCATGTGCAGCCGCTTGTCGCCCAGCGTGTAGGCGGCGAGCGTGCGGTACTGGTGGTCGTCGCCGATCTCGCCGAGCAACGCGGCGCCGGGGGAGCGGTCGGTCAGCGCGCGCAGGCGCTCGATGAAGCGCAGGTTCTCGGGCTGGGTCTTGTCGTGCAGATGCTGCTGGCGCGAGTAGGGGTTGTTGCGCGCCACCGCGCCGGCGAACTGACCCGGCGGCTGCGCCGGGTTGTCGCGCAGCTGGCGGTCGTGGGTGTAGAAGTTGACCGTGTCGAGGCGGAAGCCATCGGTGCCGCGGTCGAGCCAGAAGCGCGCCACGTCGAGCAGCGCGTCCTGCACCGCGGGGCAATGGAAGTTGAGGTCGGGCTGGCTGGTGAGGAAGTTGTGCAGGTAGTACTGCTCGCGCCGCGTGTCCCATTGCCAGGCCGAGCCGCCGAAGATGCTGAGCCAGTTGTTGGGCGGCGTGCCGTCGGGCTTGGGGTCGGCCCACACGTACCAGTCCGCCCTGGCGTTGTCGCGGCTCGCGCGGCTCTCGCGGAACCAGGGGTGCTGGTCGGAGGTGTGGCTCAGCACCAGGTCGATCATCACGCGCAGGCCGAGCGCATGGGCCCGGGCCACCAGCGCGTCGTAGTCGGCCAGCGTGCCGAACATCGGGTCGACGCCGCAGTAGTCGGACACGTCGTAGCCGAAGTCGCGCATCGGGCTGGTGAAGAAGGGCGCGATCCACACCGCATCCACGCCCAGGCCTTTCAGGTAGGGCAAGCGCGCGGTGATGCCGGCCAGGTCGCCGATGCCGTCGCCGTTGCTGTCCTGGAAGCTGCGCGGATAGACCTGGTAGATCACCGCATAGCGCCACCACAGCGGGTCGCCGGAAAGCGTCGTCGTCATTCGAATGTCTCCTTATCCTTTGACCGCGCCGGCCGTCAGGCCCGACACGATCTGGCGCTGGAACACCATCACCAGCGCGATGAGCGGCAGCGTCACGATCACCGACGCCGCCATGATGTTTCCCCACGGCAGCTCGTAGCTGCTGGCGCCCGAGATCAGCGCAATGGCCACCGGCACGGTGCGCACCTCGGACGAGAGCGAGAAGGTCAGCGCGAAAAGGAACTCGTTCCACGCGCCGATGAAGGCCAGCAGCGCGGTGGCTGCCACCGCCGGCCACAGCAGCGGCATGAAGACGCGGAAGATCAGCGTGAACACGCCCACGCCGTCCATGAACGCGGCCTCCTCGATCTCCTTCGGCAACTCGCGCATGAAGGTCACCAGCACCCACACGGTGAAGGGCAGCGTGAACAGCAGGTCCGACAGCATCAGCGCGCCCAGGCTGTCGTACAGCCCCAGCGCGCTGACCAGCTCGAACATGCCCGACAGCACCGCCACCTGCGGGAACATCGACACGCCGAGGATGGTGAGCATCAACGCGCGCCGGCCGCGGAAGTGGATGCGCCCCAGCGCATAGGCCGACAGCAGCGACAAGCCCACCGAGGCCAGCACCACCACGCACGCCACCAGCACCGAATTCATCAGGTTGGCGCCGAAGGGCTGCTCGCGGAACAGCACCAGGTAGTTGTCGAGCACCGGCCGATGCGGCCAGATGTCGTCGCTGAACAGCTCGCCGCCCTGCTTGAACGAGGTACCCACCGCATACAGCATCGGGAACAACGACACCGCCACCACCATCAGCGTGGCGGCCTGCCGGCCCAAGAGACCGAACCATGAAGCACGGGCGCGCATCAGGCCACTCCTTTCATGTGCGAGCGGGTCAGGCCCACGTAGGCCACCGTGATCAGCGCCACCGTGAGGAACAGCAGCGTGGCCGCCGCCGAGCCATGGCCGATGTGCTGGAAGTCGATGAGCTGCTCGCGCACGTAGATCGACATGCTCTTGGTCGCCCGGCTGTTGGAGGTCATCACGTAGATCACGTCGAACACGCGCAGCGCATCGAGCGCGCGGAAGATCATCGCCACCAGCACGCCCGGCATGATCAGCGGCAAGGTGATGCGGCAAAACACGCGCCAGCGCGGAATGCCGTCGACCTCGGCCGCCTCGTAGCAATCGCGTGGCACCAACTGCAGCGCGGCCAGGATCAGCAGCGCCATGAAGGGCGTGGTCTTCCACACGTCGACCATCACGATGGTGACGAAGGCCATGCTCGGGTCGGCCGTCCACGCGATCGGCTCATGGATCAGCCCGGCGCGCAGCAGCAGCGTGTTGATCACGCCGAACTGGTCGTGCAGCATCCAGCTCCACATCCTGGCCGACACCACGGTGGGGATGGCCCACGGCACCAGCACCGCCGCGCGCAGCAGCGCCCGCAGCCGCGACGGATGGTCGAGCAGCAGCGCCACGCCCAGGCCCAGCAGCGTCTCCAGCGCCACCGAGGCCAGCGCGAAGACCAGGGTGTTGGCCACCGCATTCCACCACTCGGGATCACGCAGCACGCCGTCGGGGCCGAGGTAGTTGGCCAGGCCGATGAAGCGGCGCGCCGCCAGGTCGGACAGGTTGGCATCGGTCAGGCTGAAGAAGATCGTGCGCCCCAGCGGCCAGCCCGCCACCGCCGCCAGCACCACCAGGGTGGGCAGCACCAGCCACCAGGCCTGGCGCCGGCGCGCACGCGCCAGCGACGAGGCGCGCGGCGGCGCCTCGTGTCGAACCGGGTGGACGGTGGGCGCCTGCGCGCTCAGTTCCACTTGCCGCCCGGCGCGAGCCGGTTCAGCGCGTGGTCGAGGTCGGCGAGCGATTCACCCGCCTTGGCCTTGCCGGAGATCACGTCGTGCACCGCGTTCCAGAACAGGTTGCTCACCTGGTTGTACTTGCTGGCGGTCACGGTCGAGGGCCGCGCGACGGTGGCGGCGAAGGTGCTGCCCAGCTCGGCCATGAACGGATTGGCCTTGACCACGTCGGCATCCTTGTACAGCGCCGGGATGGTCGGGTTGAACGCGGCCTGGATCGCACGCCGCTTCTGCTCCTCGGGGCTGGTGAGGTAGGCCACCAGCTCGGCCGCGAGCTTCGGGTTGCGCGAATACTTCGACACGGCCAGCTGCCAGCCGCCCAGCGCCGCGGCACCGCGGCCGCCGGCGCTGCCCGCGGGCAGCGGCATCACGCCGACCTTGTCCTTGACCTTGCTCTCCTTCTGCTGGGCCAGCGCCCACACATAAGGCCAGTTGCGCAGGAACACCGCGTTGCCCGACTGGAACACGCCGCGGCTGTCTTCCTCGCCGTAGTTGAGCACCGCCTTGGGCGTGATGCTGCCGACCCAGCCGGCCGCCATCTCGAGCGCCTTGGCGGCCTGTGGGTTGTTCACCGTGACCTTGCCGCCCGCATCGACGATCGCGCCGCCGCCCAGGCTCGACACCCACTCGATCGCATCGCAGCTCAGGCCTTCGTAGGCGCGGCCCTGCCACACATAGCCCCACATCTTGGCGTTGCCGGCGGACCGCTCGGCCTCCTGGATCTTCCTGGCGGCGGCGGCCAGTTCGTCCCACGTCTTCGGCGGCGCGACCTTGTATTTGTCGAGCAGGTCCTTGCGATAGAACAGCAGCCCCGCATCGGTGAACCACGGCATCGCGACCAGGCGATCGCCCACGGTGTCGTTGGCGATCATCGACGGAAAGTGCTCCTTCTCGGCACCCGCGGTGTAGGGCTTCAGGTCGACGAGGTGGCTGGCCAACAGGCCCGGCCACACCACGTCGATCTGGAACACGTCGATCTTGTCGGAGCCGCTGGCGAGGATCTGCTGCACCAGCGCCAGGCGCTCGTTGGAATCATTGGGCGCATTGACCACCTGCACCTCGTTGCCGGTCTTGCGGGCCCAGGCCTCGGTGGCTTCCTTGCACAGCTGCAGCTCGAGGCCGCCGGCACCGCACGAGATCTTCAGGGTGGCGGCCTGCGCGCCGAAGGCGCAGCCCAGGGCAGCCGCGAGCGCGGCCGATCGCATCATTCGCATCGTTGTCAGCATCGTCTTGTCTCCTATGCAGGGGCTCCTGCGGCCGCGAGTAGAAGACGCATGCGTTAACCCGGAATTTCGTGGCCGGCGCGGCGGTTAACAGTTGAAATATTCAATCCAGCAGCGCCGCCAGGCTCTTGCGCGTGAACGGCTTCTGCACGAAGGCCTGCGCCGCCGGCCAGTCGGGCCGCTGCGCATGGATCTCCAGCGGCAGGCCCGAAGCCAGCACCACGCGCTGCGCGGGCCAGCACTGCGCCACCTGCCGCAGCAGGCCCAGCCCATCGCCGCCGGCGCCCAGCATCACGTCGGACAGCACGAGGTCGAACGGCCCCTCGGCGGCCAGGCATTCGAGGGCCGCCGCTTCGTCCGCCACCGCGCGCGCCCGCACGCCCAGGTCTTCGAACAGCGCCAGCGCCGTCTCGCGCACGGCTTCGTCGTCTTCGACCAGCAGCACGCGCGCGGCACGCCTGCGCGAGGCATCGGCCAGCGCCGGCACCGTGCGGGGCTGCGGCGGCGCGCAGGCCGGCAGCCGCAGCTCGATCGTCGTGCCGCGGCCTTCGGCGCTGTCGATCGCGAGCGTGCCGCCGCACTGCCGCACGAAGCCGTCGACGATGGACAGCCCGAGCCCGCTGCCCTGCCCCGGCGCCCGCGTGGTGAAGAAGGGCTCGAGCACACGGGCCTGCACGTCGGGCGGCATGCCGTGGCCGGTGTCGGCCACGCGGATCAGCACCGCATCGCTCGCTGCTGGCGCCACCGAGATCGTGAGCCGGCCTCCGCGCGGCATCGCGGCAGCGCTGTTGAGCGACAGGTTGAGCACCGCGTTCTCGAGCTGGCCGCGGTCGGCCTGCACCCACAGCGCGCTGTCCTCGCCCTGCAGCTCGACCTCCACCGCGGCGCCGACGCTGAACTCGATCAGGTCCTGCATCTCGGCCAGCATGTCGCCCACGCGCACCGCCTCCACCTGCAGCGGCTCGCGCCGCGCGAAGGCGAGCAGCCGGCGCGACAGGCCCGCCGCCGCATCGGCCGCGCGATAGGCACGGCTCGCCAGGCCGGCGAGCGCGGCATCCTCGCGCAGCCGCGACTGCAGCAGCTCCAGGTTGCCGAGGATCGCGGAGAGGAAGTTGTTGAAGTCGTGCGCCACGCCACCGGTGAGCTGGCCCAGCACCTCCATGCGCTGCGCCTGCCGCAGCTGGGCCTCGACCGCGAGGCGCGCGGTGAGGTCGCGGCACACGGCGACCCAGCCGCCCTCGGGCATCGGATGGCTCAGGAACTCGAGCACGCGGCCATCGGGCAGGTGCAGCTCGGCCGAGGCCGCGATGCGGGCACCGGCCGCGCGCGTGACCGTCTCGGCCGACACCGCGCGCCATTGCGCGCCGGCCGGCAGCGCATGGTTCAGGTCGGTCACGGTGGCGTCGTTGCCGATGCGCTGCGGCGCCAACGGCAGCAAGCTCGCGAACTTCTGGTTCCAGGCGATCAAGCGGCCGTGTGCATCGTAGGCCGACAGGCCATCGTGCATGCTCTGGAACACGGTCTCGAGCAGGCGGCCCTGCGCCTGCAGGCCCTGCGCGAGGCGCTGCTTCTCGAGCAGGTTGTCGCGGAACACCTGGAAGGCGCGCGCCAGCTCGCCGATCTCGTCGCGCCGCTCGGTGGCCGGCGTGGCCTGGGCGGTGTCGCCGGCGGCCAGGCGCGTCATCACGCCGGTCATGCCCTGCAGCTGGCGCAGCACCCTGCGGCCATAGCCGGCGCCGGCCAGTGCCGTGAGCACCGCCACGCCACCCAGCAGCATCAGGCCCAGCGCGCCGGTCGACACCGACTGGCGCACCGCATCGCGCCGCTCGGCCGCCACCTTGCGCAGCTCGCTCACATAGGCGCCGGCGCGCTCGCCGAGGCGCGTGGCATGGGCCCGCATCAGCTGCGCATCGGTGTTGAGGCCGCGCTCGGTGCGCAGCAGCTCGCGACGCAGCTGGAACACGCCCAGCGGGCCTTCCGACAGGCCCTGCAGCGCGGCCGCCACCGCGGGCAGGCGCCGGTCTTCATGCTGGCGCTGCGCCTCGATCCACAGCGCCTCTGCATCGGCCTCGTGGCGGCCCAGGCTGGTGTCGGCATCGGCCAGCGTGGCCGCGACCATGCTGCTCCAGATGGCCTGCAGCGTGGTGTTGCGCTGCCGCTCGGCCTCGCGTTCGGGAAACAGGCGCTCGCCCAGTGCATCGAGCTGCTCGCGCAGCGCATAGAGCCGGGCCTTCAGGCGGCGCCGCTCGTCGGACTGGGCCAGCAGCGAGGTCAGGTCGCGGTCGATGCCGTCGAGCACCGCCGAGGCCTCGAGCCGGCTGTCGGCATGGGCCGGCAGCTGGGTCGACAGGCGGCGGATCTCGGCCAGCAGCGTGCGCGCGAGCTGGCTGTCGCGCTCGTCGGGCGGGATCGAATCGGCATCGGCGATGCCGGGCGCCACCGCGGCCAGCTGCGCGACCTTCTCGGCCAGCTCGAGCACGCGGGCGATCTCGGGCATCACGCCGGCCTCGAACTCCTCGAGCGCACGCTGGTTGTGGCGCATGCCGGCAATGCCCACCAGCGTGAGCAGCATCGTCAGCACGAACAGGATCAGGAATGTCGCGAGCAGCCGGGTGCGGATCGCATAGCGCGCCGCCTGCGCGGCCTCAGCCACGGCTCACCGCCACGCCGAACACATAGCCCTGCCCGCGCTCGGTGCGGATGTAGACCGGCTGCCGCGGGTTGGGCTCGATCTTGCGGCGCAGGCGCAGCACCAGCACGTCGACGCTGCGGTCGTAGGCCTCGGCCTCGCTGCCGCGAAACTGCGCCAGCAGCTCCTCGCGGGTCCACACCCGCGAAGGCTGCCGCACCATCGCGGCCAGCAGCGCGAACTCGCCGCGCGTGAGCTCGCAGGGCGCGCCATCGGCCCGCGCCAGCGTGCGCTCGGTGAGGTCGAGCACCCAGTCGTCGAAGCGGTAGCGCTCGTGCACCAGCGCATCGGGATGCGGCGCCGGCTGCGACAGCTCGGTGCAGCGGCGCAGCGTGGCGCGCACACGCGCCAGCAGCTCGCGGCCGGAGATCGGCTTCGAGAGGTAATCGTCGGCGGCCAGCTCGAGGCCGAGCACGCGGTCGGTCTCGTCGCCCTTGCCGCTCATCATGATGATCGGCATCGTCGAGCCGCGGCGCAGCTCGCGGGCCAGCGCCAGGCCGTCTTCACCGTGCAGCCGCAGGTCCATCAGCACCAGCGAATGCGGCCGCTCGCGCAGCGCCTGGCGCATGGCCTCGCCGGAGCCGACCGCGGTGACCTGCAGGCCGCCTTCGCGCAGCACCTCGCCGATCCACGCCAGCACCTCGGGCTCGTCGTCGAGGACCAGGATGCGATGGGTGGCCGGCAGCATGGGCAGCGACTATACGAGTTCCGGTGCGCCGCGCATCAGCAGCTTCCTGACCCGCACGCCCACCGCGGCCAGCACGCCGGCGATGCCCGCCAAATAGGCGAACACGAAGAACGCGAACTTCACGGTCGAGCAGCTGGAGTACAGATAGGCCAGCGGATCGGCGAAGTCGAGCGGGTGCGCGAGCATCGCGTAGCACACCAGGTTCTCGCAGGCATCGGCCAGCGGCGCGATCGCGCTGATGCACGCGGCGGCCACCAGCCAGCGGCGCAGCCGCGAGGCCGGCGCGAAGGCGCGCGACAGCCACAGCAGCGCGATCACATGCAAGGCCAGCGTCGAGAGGATGAACAGGAAGTCGATGTGCTGCGTGCGCAGGTAGATGTCGAGCGTGCCCTGCTGCAGCATGCCGGCATACCAGGCCTTGAGCTGCGACGGGCTGAATGACAATTGCGCCACGTAGTAGGGCACCGGCAGCTTCGAGGCGGCCTGACTCTGGTTGAGCCAGGCGGTGGCGAAGTGGTTGCCGGCCAAGGCGGCGGCGGTGCCGATGGCCAGCGAGGTGCCGGAGGGGCAGCGGGTCAGGCGGTCGATCAGGTGCTTCATGCGGGTCTCCCGAGGTGTTCAGCGAATGGATTCATTGTGTTTTTCAGCCCCGGTGGACGGAACCCACAACGCGTCATACGAGGTATTCACCGATGAATGCCGATGAGCTCGACTGGAGCCTGCTGCGCACCTTTCTCGCGGTGGCCGAGCATGGCTCGCTGAGCAAGGCCGCGCAGGAAACCCAGGCCAGCCAGCCCACGCTGACGCGCCAGCTCGCGGCGCTGGAGGCCGAGGCCGGTGCGGCGCTGTTCGAGCGCTCGGGCCGCGGCATGGTGCCCACCGCTGCGGGCCGCGCGCTGCTGGAGCCGGCGCGCCGCGTGCGCGAGGCGGTGGCCGGTGCGGTGAAGGCGCTGGCCGCGCGCGCCGGCGACGAAGGCGGCACGGTGCGCATCAGCGCCAGCGAGCTGGTGGCAGCCCACGTGCTGCCGGCCATCCTGGCGCGGCTGCGCCATGCACACCCCGAGATCCAGATCGAGCTGGTGCCCACCAACCGGGTCGACAACCTGCTCGAGCGCGAGGCCGACATCGCGGTGCGCATGGCCGAGCCGGCGCAGGGCAGCCTGATCACGCGCCGCGTGGGCCACTGCGCGCTCGGCTTCTATGCGCACCGCAGCTATGTGGAGCGCTTCGGCCTGCCACAGCCCGACGGACAGCAGATGCACCACTGGATCGGGCTCGACAAGTCGATGATGCTGGTCAACGGCTTCCGCCAGGGCGGCATCGCGGTCGACCGCGAGTTCTTCGGCTTCCGCTGCGACAGCCAGCTGGTGGGCTGGGAAGCCGTGCGCGCCGGCCTGGGCATCGGCATGGGGCTGCGGCAGGTGGGCGATGCGTGCAATGAGCTCGTGCGCGTGTTGCCGCAGGTGCAGCTGCCGCAGCTGCCGATGTGGCTCACCGCACACCGCGAGCTGAAGGACTCGGCGCCGCTGCGCCGCACCTTCGATCATCTGGCCGAAGCGCTGACCGGGCCGGCCTGAGCCTTACGGGGCCGATCGCCCCTTCACGGCGCGGCCGGGGATTCTTTCGGTTCGCTTTCTGTATCCGGCCTCGGATGTCCCATGGTCGCCAATGGCGTGTTCCTCGATGATGAATGCGAGATCAGAGGCGGCGCGAGCCGACCAGTTCGTACAGCGCCTGGCCGAGATAGTCGCGCGCGGTGGCGATCACGTTGGAGCAGGAGGAGAAGTCGGCAGGTGACAGCAGGGTCGTGATCGCCACCGCGGGCATGCCGGCATTGGCTGCCGCCTGCACACCCAGCGGTGCATCTTCGAAGACGAGGCAGTGCGCCGGCTCGATGCCGAAGCGCCGGGCCGCCGCCAGGAACACATCGGGCGCCGGCTTGCCGCGCGGCACGGCGGCCGCGTCGACCACAGTGTCGAAGCAATGGCGCAGGCCCAGGCCGTCGAGCACGAAGCGGACGTTGCTGTCGGGCGCCGCGGTGCACAGGCCGATCGACAGCCCGAGCCCGCGGGCATGGCTGATGAAGGCCTCGAGGCCGGCGATCGGCGCCATGTCGGGTGCATAGCGCCGCTGGTAGATCGCGTTCTTCTCGTCGTCGAGGGCGCGGCATTCGTCGTCGGACAGCGAAGAGCCGAGGTAATCGCGGAGGGTTTCGCGCGAGTGCCGGCCCGAGGTGCGCAGGTGGAAATCGTCGATGTCGATCGCGCAGCCGCGCTTGCCGAGCAGCTCCTTCCAGGCGGCCAGGTGGTACGGCATGTTGTCGACGATGGTGCCGTCCATGTCGAACAGCAGGGCTTTCAGCGGGCGGGTCATGCAATGGATCCTCGTGTTGGAAGCGAGGACTGTAGGGATGGGCCCGCCACCACACCATCGACTTGTTCTCAAGTGTTGACATGAGCGACGAGCAAGATTCCGGACCCGAGGCGCGGCAGCGCAGGCGGCGCCTGCCCTCACTGCACCACGTGCGCGCGTTCGAGGCCGTGGCGCGGCTGGGCAGCATCACGCAGGCCGCGCATGAGCTCAACGTCACGCAGAGCGCGATCAGCCGCCACGTGAAAGCGCTGGAAGACTACGTGGGCGTGCCGCTGACGCAGCGCCAGGGTCGCGGCGTGGCGCTCACCGCGGCCGGTAGCAGCTACCAGCCCGACCTGGAGGCCGCGCTCGACCGCATCGCCTTCGCCACCCGCGAGATCGCGCAGCGGCCGATGCGCCGCTCGATCGTGATCCGATCCGGCATGACCTTCGCGTCGCGCTGGCTCATGCCGCGCCTGGGCGGCTTCAGCAGCGCCTGGCCAGACATCGACGTGCGGCTCGAGATCGTGTCGGGGCCGTCGTCTCCCGAGGGGCAGAACTTCGACGTGCTGCTGCGCTGCCTCGACGACGCGGTGCTCGAATCGGCCGCATGGCGCGAGCGCATCGCGGCCGGCCAGGTGGTGCCGTTCGCGACCGAGCGCAAGTTTCCGGTGTGTTCACCAGCGCTGCTGCAACGGCACGCGGTCTCGTCGCCGCAAGACCTGGTGGGGCAGGTGCTGCTGCGCGCGCGCTCGGCCACGCCGGCGTGGCGCGACTGGCTGGCCCACGTGGGCGTGCGCGTGCCGCTGGAGCAGCCGTTCTTCACCTTCGACAACCACCACCTGTGCATCGAAGGCGCGATCCACGGCATCGGCTTCGCGATCGCCAGCGAGGTCTCGGCCGGGTCGGCCCTCGAAACGGGGGCGCTCGTGCAGCCGTTCGGCGAACTGACGCTCTCGTCGCGCACCTTCTGCGCGATCTTCAACGAAGGGCGCGGGCAGGAGGCGCCGGCGCGTGAGTTCTGCCGCTGGCTGCTCGGCGTCAGCGCCCTCGCCTGACTACGGATTCTCGTGGTGGCGCATGGGCGCCTTGTCGCAGGAGCGTCACACGCGCTCGCAAGACTCGATCGCAGTTCAACACTGCCCCGGAGTCTTTCGCGATGTCGATCGGCGCGACCTTTCTTTCCGCCTTCAGTGCCTTCAACCGACCGCTGCTCGATGCCGAGCTCGCGCTCCACAGGAAGCCGCCACCGCCGGCCCCGCCCAAGCCGGCGCCCGTTGAGACGCCGGATGCGCAGCACCAGACCAATCCCTTCGGCAGCGTGTTCACGCCGGGCATGCCCGAGCTGGGCGCCGCGCACTACACGGTGCACGACGGCGACACGGTGTGGAAGCTGCTCGACCATGCCGGCGCGTTGAAGAACCTGGACACCGCGGCCGCCGACCGGCTGGTGAACGCCAAGCTCGCCGGCACGCCCTCGCTCGACCCTCAGGCCTTCGGCACGCGGCCGGCGCAGCCTGCCGAAGCGGTGCGCCATCTGCAGCCGGGCCAGCAGGTCACCGTGCTCGACGGCACGCGGCTGCAGCTGCTGGAGCAGCAGCGCTCCGAGCTGAAGGCGCTCGAGGCCATGCCCTCGGCGAGCACCGATTCGCAGGTGACGCACCAGGACGACCTGCGCACCGACCTCGTGACCTCGATCTACCAGGAGCTCGACTACGCGGGCACGCAGCAGGCGGTGCCGCAGCCCGACCAGCTGGCGCAGACGATCCGCAGCCGCGCGCCGGATGACAAGACCTTCACCACGGCGGTCGACCAGGCGATGTCGCTCTACCAGAACACGCTTGGGGCCCAAGGCCGCACCGCCGATCAGTTCGGCGTGATCGCGCAGAAGGCCGCGGCGCAGGACTTCGATGGTGCACGTGCCGCCACGCGCGACCAGCTCGTGAAGCTCTGCGGCGACAGCCAGGGTAGCGAGGCGCTGGGCAAGCTCACCGGCCGCGGCAGCGTCTACATGACCTACGCGGGCGGCGACCCTCGGCTGGCCGAGGCGATCAAGCAGGGCATCCAGGAGGCCGAGCACACGGTGCTGGTCGACCGGCCGGTGGCCGACGTGGAGAAGGCCTGGCGCGAGGGCGGTGCCGAGGCCGCGATGAAGCGCCTGGCCGAGGTGACCGATCCGAAGACGGCCACGCCGGGCCAAGTGGGCCAGATCATGTCGGACGCCCGCGTCCAGCGCGTGGTGCAGCGCACGCTGCACGACGTGCATGAATGGCACGACGCGCGTGGCGGCCCCGGCCAGCTGATGCAGGACCTTTCCACCGCCTGCCAGCATGCGGTGTACAGCGACGGCACCACGCCCGGCCTGGGCAAGCAGGCGGTCGACCAGATCGCGGCCGAGATGGCGCGCCTGAGCGCCGGCCCTGGCGCCGAGCACGGCAGCTCGCTGATGCAATCGGCCTTCAGGCTGCGCCAGGTGTTCGGCGATGCGGCGGCGCAAGGCAACGATGCGCTCGGCCTCGCCTATGCGGCCCAGGCCCGCGCGCAAGGTGTGCCCGGCATGGGCAGCGCGGCGCTCGATGGCGTGCGCACCGGCTTCCACACACTGGCCGACCATGTGAAGGAGCTCAACGAAGAGACAAGCAAGGATGCGGCCTTCATCGCGGTGCCCGCCAGCGAATGGGGCGCCGCCAGCTCACTCGCCGAGCAATCGGCTGCGGTGCAGAAGCTGCTCGCGCAGAACCCCGGCAAGGCCAAGACACTGGCCGACGATGGCCAGGAGCTTCTCGAGATGCAGGAGCGTATCGAAAGCGCGCGCATCGGCATCGAGGCCTACGCGCCCGGCCTGAAGGGCGTGGAAGGCTTCGACACCCCGATCGGCGGCTACCAGAGCCATGACGGCTACCTGTGGCAGGGGCTGGACGACAAGGGCGTGACCGACAGCTTCGGCTCGATTCCCAAGCCGCAGCAGCTCACGGCCGAGAACGGCACGCCGACCAACACGCTGTGGTTCCAGCGCTCGCTGCGCAAGGTGGTGGAGCTGGTGGGCAAAGGCACCATCTCGCAGCTCGGCAAGGGCAGCGATGCGCTGATGTCGCCCGAGGCCACCAAGGTCGTGCAGAACCTCTGGAAGCGCGGCAACAAGACGCTGGGCGCGGTGCTGTATTTCCAGAACGCGGCCTACGAGCTGGGCGAGTTCGGCGAGAAGGCGCGCAGCGGCGCATTGGTCAACGGCCTCGTCAACGGCGCCTCGGGCGTGCGGCAGGAGCTGGCGGGCGTGTCGTATGCGCTGTCGGCCGGCATTCCGGCCGACCGGCTGGCTGCCATTCGCCCCGGCTCGGGCGCCACGCCGCTGGCCAACGGCTATGCCAACTGGGCCGAGCGCATCGACCAGCTCGGCGTGCCCGAGAGCGCCAAGTTCACGATGAAGCAGGGCCTGCGGCTGGTGCTGCAGGACACCTCCGACTTCGCGTCGGCCATCCTCGGCGCGGTAAGCGCGGCCCAAGCCTTCAGCGAGGGCAAGACGCTCGAAGGCGTGGGGCAGACGCTCAACACGGTGGGCTACGGCTTCATGCTCACCGGCGCCGGCATCGACGAGGCGGTGTTCATCGGCGACGCCACGCTGATGGGCATGGGCGCCACCGCCTGGACCGGCATCGGCGCGGCGCTGGTGCTGGCGGGCTCGGCGATCTACACCGGCGCCACCGCCTACAGCCATTCGCACCAGTACGACGGCGCGAGCCGGCAATGGCTGGAGGCGATCGGCGTCAAGCCCGAGATCGCCGACCCGCTCTCGAAGCACGCGACCAGCCTCGACGGCGACGCACCCACCGCCGGCCCCTTCCTCAGCGCCTACTGCGCGCACAACAAGCTGTCGCAGCAGAAGATGGTCGACTGGCTCAACCTGCTGACGCCCAAGCAGGCCGACGACATGGCCAGCGCGATCAAGGTGTTCGGCGACGAATGGAAGCAGCACCCGATGCGCGAGAACGTGCGGCGCTTCGACGATGCGCTGCTGCAGTACGGGTTGATGCCGCCGGACGTGCAGCTGGTGGCGTCGAACTGACGTTGTCGTCCTGGGCCGTCGCGAACATCAGGGGTGCGTGCCGCTGCGGAGCACGCGGACGATCTCCGCCGGCTCCATCCTGCGCGTGTGGTCGCTGTCGACGAATGCGTAGAGGATCCTGCGGTCCCTGCCGATGATGTAGGTGGCGCTGATCGGCAGCTCATGGCTGTCGTCGCCGTTGGCTTTCGGCAGGTCCGAGCCGAGCGCGCGGTACATCGGACGCACCTCTTCCGCCACGGTGAAGACCAGGCCGTAGGCGCGTGCGACGGCGTTGCCCGCGTCGCTCAGCACGGGAAAGGCCGTCCCCAGGTGCTGCACGGTCGCGGCCGTGGCCTCCGGCGTTTGCGGCGACACGGCGACCAGCGTGGCACCGGCCTGCACGATGCGGGGCAGCTCGCGCTGCAGCGCCGCCAGCGTCAGGTTGCAGAACGGGCACCACGAGCCGCGGTAGAAGCTGAGCACGACCGCGCCCCGTTCCAGCAGGTCGTCCAGCCGCACCGGACGGCCCGCCGCGTCCGGCAGTTCGAAGCCCGGTGCCTGCGCGCCGGCCTTCAAGGCCTTCTCGGCGATGCCCGAGGCGGCCAGTTGCCGGTTGGCGGTCCTGACGGCGGACAACACGTCGGCCGGGGCCTTCGCGCTCAGCGCGGCCTTCATTGCATCGAGTTCGGAGGACAGCGACATTCATTCTCCTGAGGGGTGGGTGATGGACGGCAGGACTCTACGCATAGACTCCATGGCAGGAATGACCTATTTCCCTCGATAAACGACATGAGCCGATCGATCGCCTTCGTGCTGGTCCCGGGTTTCCAGCTGCTGGACATGGCCGGTCCGGCCACCGTGTTCCAGCTCGCCGCGACGCTCGTGCAGCCGGGCAGGCCCGCCTACCGGATCGAGCTGGTGTCCGAGCGCGGCGGCCGCATCGCGAGCACGTCGGGCGTGGAGGTGGTGACGCGGCCGTGGCGCGGCGTGCGCGCCGGCACCGTCATGGTGGCCGGCGGCGCAGGCGCGATGCAGCCCGGCGCGGCCACGCCCGCCCTGTGCCGCTACCTCCAGGCGGCGTTGGCCGCGCGCCGCCGAGTGGCCGGCGTGTGCACCGGCGCCTTCGTGCTCGCCCAGGCCAGCGTGCTGAACGGGCGCCGGGCCACCACCCATTGGCGCCATGCCCACGCCCTGCAGCGCGCGCACCCCGACGTCGCGGTAGACAGCGACCGGATCTTCGTGCGCGACGGCAACGTGTGGACGTCGGCCGGCATCGCCGCAGGCATCGACCTCGCGCTCGCGATGGTCGAGGCCGACCTCGGCAGCGGCGTCGCCGCCGAGGTCGCGCGCGACATGGTCGTCTACCACCGCCGCATGGGGGGCCAGTCGCAGTTCTCGGCGCTGCAGGACCTGACGCGGCAGGGCGACCGCATGCGCAAGGTGCTGGCCTACATCGGCGAGCACCTCACCGCCGAGCTGACGATCGAACACCTTGCGGAGGTGGCCTGTCTGAGCCCGCGGCAGTTCATCCGCGCCTTCAAGGCCGACACGGGACAGACACCCGCCAAGGCGGTGGAGCGCATCCGCACCGAGGCTGCGCGCGCCCTCCTCGAAGGCAGCAGCGGCACGATCGAGGCGATCGCCCGGTCGGCTGGGTTCGGCGACGCCGAGCGCATGCGGCGCGCCTTCGTCCGCGTGTACGGGCACCCACCGCAGGCGATCCGGCGCATGGCACCCCGCGAGCGGGCGTGAGCCGCCCTCCTCATGAAGGCGCGGCGCACTGCGCACGGCCCATCGCCACACGCACCGCCTCCGGCCCGTCATTGCCCGGCTCGATCGGCTCGCGCCGGTTGTTCTCTTCCAGCAGCTCCAGCGCCTGCCGGTAGCGCCGGCAAGCCACCGGCAGCTGGCCCTGCGCCTGCAGCGCCTTCGCAAGGCCGAAGTAGGCGGTGCCCTGCCCGTATTGCGTGGTCATGCGCTCGCGCACCGAGGCGGGCAGCTCTTCATACCAGCGCACGGCCTCGCTGCCGGCCCGCACCGCGCCGGCCACGTCGCCTGCGGCCAGCAGCGTCTCGCCGAGCTGGTGCTGCGCATCGCCCAGGCCTTCGCGCGCCCGCACGTCGTTGACGTTGTTGGCCACCAGCGATTCGGCGATGGCGATCGCGCGGCGCTGGTGGTCGATGGCCTCCGGCAGCCGGTGCAGCTGGCGAAGCGCTTCGCCGACCAGCGCATAGGTCTTGCCGTAGTTGGGCGCCAGCACCAGGTGCAGCGGCTGCTTCTCGTAGGCCGGCCGCATCACCTCGAGCGAGCGCTTGAACTCCACCAGCGCGCGCTTCGCGCCCTCCGCCGTGCCGTCGAGCGCATGCATGCCGCGCTGCCCGTACGACGCGGCGAGGTTGGCGACGATGTCGGTGTCGTCGGGCTTCAGCGCCAGCACGGTGCGCATCTGCTGCTCGGCCAGCGTCGAGGTCCTGTCGAACGCATCCGGCTTGCCGCTGTGCATGTACAGCTGCGCGAGGTAGATCGTCTGGTTGGCCAGCGCGCGCTGGTACGGATAGCTGCCGGGATCAGTGGCCACGAGCGCGCGCGCGGTCTGCAGGCCTTCGTTGGCCACCTTCTCGGCCTCGGCATAGCGCGCGGCCTGGTCGAGCAGGCCGCACAGCCGCGTGTCCAGCAGCACCAGCTCCAGCTGGGCCGCACGCTGCTGCGGCCCCTCCGATGCGGCGAGCGGCCGCGTGAGCCGCAGCGCACGCTCGTAGTTGGCCAGCGCGCCGGCCACGTCGCCCAGGTTCGACATCGCCGAGGCGCCCTGGATGTCGCCGATCTGGCGGTAGCCGGCCGCGATCTCGAGCTGCAGCGTGGGGTCGCCGCCGGCCTCGGCGCCCAGCTGCTGCAGGTAGACGAGCGCGGTGTCCACCAGCATGCGCCGCGCCTCCAGCGAGCCGGGCAGGCGCGCGATCGCCTTGTCGACGTTGAAGATGAACACGTTGGCCAGCTGGCGCACGCCGGCGAAGTGATGCTCGGCGCGCTGCTTCTGCAGGTTGGCCTGGTAGGCCTCGTGCGCGGCCAGCGCCAGGCCGGCCACCAGCGCGAGGTTGGCCACCAGCGCCGCGCCCATCGCCGCGCGGTGGCGCAGCACGAAGCGGCCGGCGCGGTAGCTCCATGCGCCGCGCCGCGCCTGCACCGGCAGGCCTTCGAGATGGCGGAACACATCGTCCGACAGCGCCTCGGCGCTCGCATAACGGTGCTGCGGCTGCTTGCGCAGCGCCATCATCACCACCGCATCGAGGTCGCCGTTGAGGCGCCGGCGCAGCGGCCGCTCCGCAGTACGGCTGGGCGGCAGCGGCTCGGTGTCGCAGATCGCCAAGCGCAGCTCGAAGTCGCTGGCCATGGTCTCGGCCGGATAGGGGCTGGCATCGGTGAGCAGCCGGTAGAGCACCACGCCGAGCGAATACACATCGCTGGCCGGCGTGACCTCGGCGCCGCGCACCTGCTCGGGGCTGGCGTATTCGAGCGTCATCACGCGCTGCGCGGTGGCGGTGGCCGGCTCGGGCGACGCAAAGCGCTTGGCGATGCCGAAGTCGACCAGCTTCACCACGCCGTCTTCGGTGACGAGGATGTTGGCCGGCTTGAGATCCCGATGCACCACGCCGCGCGTGTGCGCGTAGTGCACCACCTGGCAGACGGTGCGGAAGAGCCTGAGCCGCTGCTCCACCCCGAGCGCGA
Source organism: uncultured bacterium (assembly GCA_966212505.1). Lineage (GTDB taxonomy): Bacteria > Pseudomonadota > Gammaproteobacteria > Burkholderiales > Burkholderiaceae_C > CAMLIZ01. The sequence continues at coordinate 28,807 of CBIHRS010000021.1, read as the reverse complement.
GGCGCCGGCAATAGGCATCGATGGCCTCGCCGACCACGCGCTCCATCACGAAGTAGGGCACGCCTTCTTCGGTGAGCCCGCCGTCGAGCACCTTGGCGAGGTGCGGATGGTCGAGGCTGGCGAGGATCTGGCGCTCGGCCTTGAAGCGGGCGGCCAGCGCGCTGTCTTCGAGGCCGTCGCGCATCAGCTTGATCGCCACCTGCTGCTCGAACTGCCCGTCCGCCCGCTCGGCGAGGTAGACCTGCCCCATGCCGCCGCGGCCGATCAGCTGCAGCAGCCGGTAGGGGCCGACGCGGCGGCCGATCCAGGGCCGCTGGCCATGCGCCAGCAGCGCATCGAGCGCCAGCTCGGCCGGCACGCTGTCGAGCACGCTGGCCTCGGGCGCCGCCGCGGCCAGCAGCGTCATCAACTCGTCGTGCAGCGCGCCGTCGTGGCCGGCCCGGCGCTCGACGAAGGCCGCCTGTTCCGATGGCGGCAGCTCCAGCGCCTCGGCCAGCAGGCCCTTGATGCGCTGCCAGCCCGCCGCGTGAGGGCAGGGGTTGGCTTGCTGCATCGATGACGGCTCCATGCGCTGCGATTCAGGCACAGCGCTTCGCGCACCGCAATGGGAACGGGGCTACGAGTTTTCGTAGGGGCAAACCCTCGTAGGCCTCAAGCCTCGGCCGGGAATCACGAAATGTGATTGGACCGGCTCCGGCCCCGTGCCCACACTGAGCTCCACGTTGACAGCCCCACCCCGCAAGAAAGGTGACGCACATGGCATCCGTCTTCAAGCTCTCGATCATCGGCCTCGGCATGGCCTTGTCGATGGCGGCCCAGGCCGGCACGGTCACGGTCCTGACCTCGTTCCCCAAGGAGCTGACCGAGGCCTACAAGAAGGCCTTCGAGAAAAAGTACCCGGACATCAGGCTCGAGATCCTGAACAAGAACCACACCGCCGCCTTGGCTTATCTCAAGGAGCTGCCCGCCGGCCAGCGGCCCGATGTGTTCTGGGCCTCGGCGCCCGATGCGTTCGAGGTGCTCTCGCGTGACAAACTGCTCAGCTCGGTGGCCGACCTGCGCAATGCGGCGGTGCCGGAGAAGGTGGGCAACTACCCGATCAACGATCCCGAAGGCCTCTACCTCGGCCAGGCCCTGTCGGGCTACGGGATCATGTGGAACAAGCGCTACCTGCAGGCGCACAAGCTGCCCGAGCCGCATGAATGGGCCGACCTGACCAAGCCGGCCTACTTCGGCCATGTGGCGATGAGCTCGCCCTCACGCTCCGGCACCACCCACCTCACGGTGGAGACCATCCTGCAGGGCGAAGGCTGGGAGAAGGGCTGGAACCAGCTGCTCGAGATCGCCGGCAACTGCGCCGCGGTGACCGAGCGCAGCTTCGGCACGCCCGACGGCGTGAACAACGGCCAGTTCGGCGTGGGCCTGGTGATCGACTTCTTCGGCCTGGCGGGCAAGGCCGCAGGCTTCCCGGTCGATTTCGTCTACCCGGCCATCACCTCCGTGGTGCCGGCCAGCATCGGCGTGATCGAAGGCGGCAAGAATTCGCCGGAGGCACGCAAGTTCGTGCAGTACGCCCTCTCGATCGACGGCCAGCAGGTGCTGTTCGATCCCAAGGTCAGCCGCATGCCGGTGCTGCCCTACTCGGGCGCGGGGCTCAAGGTGCCGGCCGGCTACCCCAACATCTACGAGGTGGCACGCAAGAGCAAGGTGCAGTTCGACTCGGCCTTGAGCGAAGAGCGCTACCACGTGGTGATCAGCATGTTCGACCAGATGGTCACGTTCCGGCTCAAGGAGCTGCAGGCCGCCACCAAGGCGATCCACGAGGCCGAGGCGGCGCTGCAGGCCAAGCCCAATGCGCAGGGCACCGAACTGGTGAAGCAGGCGCGCAGCCTGGCCTACACGCCGCTGGTGAGCGAGAAGAACATCATGACCCACGGCTTCACGCAGCTGTTCCGCAAGAACAAGAAGGATGCCGAGGTGGCGCAGAAGATGACCGGCCTCGAAGAGCTGTGGAACTCCAAGGCCATGAGCAACTACCTCAAGGCGCGCCAACTGGCCGAGCAGGCCGCCACCCTCGCGAAGTAAGGCCCGCCCCATGACGCACGCACTCTCTTCTGCGGAGCTGCAGGCTCCGCAGGGCACGCCGCGCGCGGCCAAACGGCTGGCCGATGCCGGCCCCTGGCTGGCCGGCGGGCTGATCCTGCTGTTCCTCGCGGTGTTCCTGATCGTGCCGGTCGGGCTGGTGATCCACACCGCCTTCGTCAATGCCAATGGCGAACTGACAGCGGGACACTTCGCCAACTTCTTCGCGCAATCGCTGTTCCGCGAGAGCTTCTTCAACAGCCTGGTCGTCGCACTGCTGTCGGCGCTGTGCGCCACCTTCATCGCGGTGCCGCTGGCCTACCTGACGGTGCGCTTCGAGTTCCGCGGCGCGCCGCTGATCCAGACGCTGGGCGTGCTGCCGCTGGTGATGCCGCCTTTCGTGGGCGCGGTGGCCATGCAGACCATCTTCGGCCGCAGCGGCTCGATCAACCTGCTGCTGCAGCAGCACTTCGGCCTCTCGGTGCCGTTCATGGACGGGCTGGCCGGCGTGGTGTTCGTCGAATCGATCCACTACTTCCCGTTCATCCTGCTCAACCTCGTGGCCTCGCTGCGCAACATCGACGGCGCGATGGAAGAGTCGGCGCTGAACCTCGGCGCGCGCGGCTGGCGGCTCTTCGCCCGCGTGATCTTCCCGCTCACGATGCCGGGCTTCATCGCTGGCACCGCGCTGGTGTTCGTGAAGGTGTTCGACGATCTCGGCACGCCGCTGGTGCTGGGCATGACCAACATGCTGGCGCCGCAGGCCTACCTGCGCATCACCAGCGCCGGCGTCGACGATCCGCTGGGCTATGTGATCAGCGTGATCATGATCGCCTTCTCGATCCTCGCGCTGTGGCTGAGCGCCCGCGTGCTGAAGGGCAAGGACTACTCCACGCTGCAGAAGGGGGGCAACTCGATCCAGCGCCGGCGCCTCACGCCGCTGCAGGCCCTGCTGGCCTATGGCTGGATCACGATGGTGCTGCTGGTGGTGCTGGCGCCGCACCTCGGCCTGCTGCTGATGAGCTTCGCCCAGGCCTGGAGCTACTCGGTGCTGCCCGACGCCTGGACGCTCGACCACTACGCCACCGTGTTCAGCGATGCGCACCGCATGATGGGCAACACGCTGCTGTACTGCGGGCTGTCGGCCGGCGTCGACGTGCTGATCGGCACCGCCATCGCCTACCTGATCCTGCGCACCCGGGTGCCGGCGATGCAGTGGCTCGACTACCTGTCGTCGGCCGCGCTGGCCATCCCCGGGCTGGTGCTGGCCATCGGCTACCTGCGTGCCTTCCGCGGCGTGGAGCTGCCCTTCACCGACACGCCGGTCACCGCCACCTGGGTGCTGCTGATGCTGGCCTATGCGGTGCGCCGCCTGCCCTATGCGCTGCGCTCGTGCATGGCCTCGCTGCAGCAGGTGCACGTATCGCTGGAAGAAAGTGCGCAGAGCCTGGGCGCCACCCGGCTGCGCACCATCCGGCGCATCGTGGTGCCGCTGATGATGGGCGGCATCGTCGCCGGCTTCGTCACCAGCTTCATCACCGCCGCGGTGGAGCTCTCGGCCACGCTGCTGCTCAGTGCGCAGGAGAGCAACGCGCCGATGAGCTACGGCATCTACCTCTACATGCAGAGCGTCTCGGGCCGCGGCCCGGGTGCGGCACTGGGCGTGATCGCGGTGATCGTGGTCGCGCTGGGCACCTACTGGTCGCACCGCATCGCCGAGCGCAGCCGCCCCGCGGCCGCCACTGGCGCGGACGCATGAGTTTTCGGAGAACGACGATGAAGAAGGTTTCTGTACAGGCCCGCCACATCTCGCTGAGCTACGGCAGCGGCGCCAATGCGGTCGAGATCCTGAAGGACATCGACCTGACGATCGAGCCGGGCGAGTTCTTCGCGCTGCTCGGCCCCTCGGGGTCGGGCAAGTCGACGCTGTTGCGGCTGATCGCCGGTTTCAACCAGCACCAGCACGGCGAGCTGCTGATCGACGGGCAGGACGTGACCGGCGTGCCGCCCTGGGCGCGCAACGTGGGCATGGTGTTCCAGAACTACGCGCTGTGGCCGCACATGACGGTGTGGGACAACGTGGCCTTCGGCCTGGTCGAGCGCAAGATGCCCAAGGCGGTGATCAAGGAGAAGGTGGGCGCCGCGCTCGAGACCGTGGGCCTCACGGCCTATGCGCAGCGCCGGCCGAGCCAGCTCTCGGGCGGCCAGCAGCAGCGCGTGGCGCTGGCCCGCACCATCGTGATCGAGCCCAAGGTGCTGCTGCTCGACGAGCCGCTGTCCAACCTCGACAAGAAGCTGCGCGTGCAGATGCGTGAGGAGCTCAGGCACCTGCAGCGCAAGCTCGGCATCACCACCATCTTCGTCACGCACGACCAGGAAGAGGCGATGACCACCGCCGACCGCATGGCGGTGCTCGACAAGGGCGTGCTGCAGCAGGTGGGCACGCCGGCGGCGCTGTTCGACTTTCCGGCCAACCGCTTCGTGGCCGGCTTCGTCGGCACCGCCAACCTGCTGCCCGGCGAGGTGACGGCCAGCGGCGGCGATGCGGTGGTGTTCAACGCCGAGGGCGTGGGCCCGCTCACTCTGCCGCGCGGCGTGGAGCCGGTGGCGCGCGGCCCGGCGGCGCTGGCCTTCCGGCCGCACACGGTGCAGCTGGCGGTGGCCGACCAGGCCGACGACCAGAGCCACCTGTGGCTGCGCGGCACGGTGGAGAGCTCGGAATTCCTCGGCGAGTTCGCGCGCTACCGCGTGCGCGTGGGCAAGACCCGCATCGTGGCCGACCAGTCGCACTTCAGCGGCCTGCCGATGTTCCCGCAGGGCGCGGCGGTAAAACTTGGCATCCAGCCCACGCAGGTGCGTTATCTCGCTGACTGATCGGCCGATGTGAGCCAGATACCGCCCATGGAGATCTACCAGCTGCGCGCCTTCGTCACGGTGGCCAAGACCGGCCACCTGACGCGCGCGGCCGAGATCCTGCACCTGACGCAGCCCGCCGTCACCGCCCAGATCAAGGCGGTGGAAGAGGCGCTGGGCATCGCGCTGTTCGACCGCAAGCCGGGCAAGATCACGCTCACCCGCGCCGGCGAGATCGTGCTGCCCAAGGTGGAGGAGGTGCTGGCCGTCGTGCAGTCGGTGATGCACACGGCGCAGCAGCTGCGCGGCCAGGTCACCGGCACGCTGGTGCTGGGCACGCTGGCCGACCCCGACCTGCTGCGCCTGGGCTCGTTCCTCTCGGGCCTGATCGCGATGCTGCCGCTGCTCGAGCTGAAGACGCGCACGGGGCAGGCCGAAGAGCTGGTAGAAGACGTGCACAACGGCTCGCTCTCGGCGGCCTTCCACATCGGGCCGCAGGCCGCCGCGCTGCCGCCCTCGCTGCTGTCGATGCCGCTGCAGACCATCCCCTACCGCATCGTCGCGCCGTTCGAGATGGCGCCGCGGCTGGCCGGCGCGGGCTGGAAGGACATCGGCGCCCTGCCCTGGATCGGCGCGCCGTCGCGCAGTCACCTGCACACGCTGGTGAAGGAGCTGTTCGCGCGTCAGGGCATCACGCCCAACTTCGTGCTCGAGTCGGACGAGATGGCCTCCACGCAGAGCCTGGTGCGCTCGGGCGTCGGCGTGACGCTGCTGCGCGAAGACATCGCGACCCAGGCCGCCGAGCGGCAGGAGGTCTCGATCTGGCCGCACGCGCGGCCGCTCGCGCGGCTGGCCTTCGTGTACCCGAAGTCGGCCGAGTCCGACCCCGCGATCATCGGCGCGCTGTCCACCCTCAAGGACCTCTGGGGGCTGTAGCCCGTGCTGCCTGCGCCGCAGTGCAGCAAGCTGATCGCGCGCATCACAAGGTGTGATTGGACGCCCCGCCGCCGTGCTGCCCCAATGGCAGCACCGCAACTCGACGAGGGCGCCCTCATGAACACCACCCGATCGATCGCCACCGGCATCGCTGCATGGCTGTGCACGCTGGGCCCGGCCCGGGCCGACACGGTGAGCCTGCTCACCTCGTTTCCGCCCGAGATGGTGGCGGTCTACCAGCAGGCCTTCGAGGCCGCGCAGCCGGGCACGAAGCTGGAGGTCATCCGCAAGAACACCGCCGAACTGATCGAGGCGGTGCGCCGCGCACCGGCAGGCCAGCGGCCCGACGTGGTGTGGGCCTCCGATGCAGGCGCCTTCGCGGTGCTGGCCCGCGAAGGCCTGCTGCAGCGTGCTCCGCAGGTGCGCAACGCCGGCATCCCCGAGCGCGTGGGCATGTACCCGATGAACGACATCGACGAGCGCTACTTCGGCCAGGCGCTCTCGGGCTACGGGCTGATGTGGAACACGCGCTACCTGCAGTCGCGCGGCATCGTCTTTCCGCGCGACTGGTCCGACCTCGCGCGGCCCGAATACTTCGGCCATGTGGCGATGGCCTCGCCGTCGCATTCGGGCACCACGCAGCTCAACGTCGAGGTGATCCTGCAATCGCAAGGCTGGCAGCAGGGCTGGTCGCAGCTGATGCAGATCGCGGCCAACTGCGCCACCATCGCCGAGCAGAGCGGCGACGTGCCGGCCGGCATCGCCGAAGGCCGGCATGGCGCGGGGCTGGTGGTGGACTTCCTCGCGTTCTCGGCGCATGCGCGCGGCGCGGCGGTGGAGTTCGCATATCCGGCCAACACCGCGATCCTGCCGGCCTCGGTGGCCGTGGTGGCCGGCGCGCGCAACCCGTCCGCCGGCGAACGCTTCGCCCGCTTCACGCTCAGCAATGCCGGGCAGGAGCTGCTGTTCACGCCGCAGATCAGCCGCATGCCGGCCTCGCCGTATGCGGTGGCCTCGCTGAAGGTGCCGGGCAACTTTCCCAACGTCTATGCGGTGGCCCGCAAGTCGGGCCTGGGCTTCGACCTCGCGCTGTACGAGCGGCGCCGGCGCACGGTGGCCGCGCTGTTCGACCAGGCCATCGTCGCGCCGCATGCCGAGCTCAAGGCCGCGGCCCGCGCGATCCATGAGGCCCAGCGCACGCTCGCCGGGGGCACGGCCAGCGCCGAGTCCGCCGCACAGCTGAAGCAGGCGCGCGAGGCCGCATTCAGCCCGCCCGTCGACGAAGCCGCGGCCGCCTCGGCCGATCCGGCGGCCTGGGCACCGCTGGCGCGCGACCGCTACCTGCGCGCGGCGCAGCTGGCCGCGCAGGCGGCGCGCACCTCACGCCGCTGAGAACGGACGATGGAACACAAAGGCCTCGCGCGTGGGTCCGTGCGCGGCCAGGTGCTCCAGCCGCTGCCGCGCATCGTCCACCGTCGGCAGCGTACCGGCCGGAATCCACCACAGCGCATAGGCCGGCGTAGGCAGGCGGTGGAACCAGTCGGAACGCTGGCGCAGCAGCTCCACATGGCGGCTGCGGTAGGCGAAGTCCTGCAGCGCCTCGATCGAGGTCCACACCGAGAGGTTCACGAGGATGCTCTCGTCCGGGAACACGCGCAGCTGCGTCGCGTCTCCTTCGGGCGTCTGCAGCCGCCACACGAAGCCGGGGCTGCCGTCGGCCAGCGCGTTGATCTCGTCGAGGCGGGCGACGAAGCCGGCGAGCTGCGGCGAATCCAGCGGCGCGAGCAGCCGGCCGATGTTGACCTGCGCGAGGTGCCAGGCCGTGGAGGTGGGCATGTTCATGGGCCGGCAGCGTAGGCCGCCGCGGCCTGCCGGTCTTGAACGCCTGTGACATCATCGGCGCGCATGAAGCCCCTGCCCTCGCGACTCGAAGCGTTGCCACTCGACGGCGGCCAGGCCGAGGTGCTGGTGGCCCGCGAGCCCGACGCGCGCTTCGCGGTCCACTGGCATGCGGAGTGGAGCGTGGGCGCCATCGAGACCGGCCACTGCGACTTCACCTGCCAGGGCAAGCGCCATCACGCGATGGCCGGCGACATCGTCGTGATGCCGCCCGACACGATCCACACCGCCGGCGTCAGCGTGCAGGGCTTTGCGATGCGCATGCTCTACCTGGCACCGGGCTGGGTGCATGCCGCGATGGGCTGGCCTGCCGGCCAGCAGCCGGCGCAGGTGCGCACCGCATGGCATGACCCCACGCTGGCCGCCGCGCTGTGCGATGCGGTCGACCGGCGCGACGACGCCGCGCTGCGTCCGTTGGTGATCCAGGCCCTGAGGGCCGCTGCGTCGTCCGAGCTCGTGGACGCCGGCCACGGCGTGCCGCGCGAGGCCCGCGTGCAGTCGTTGTGCGACGAACTCGCGCAGCTCGACGCCACCGACCTCGACCTGGCCGCACTCGCCGCGCGCATCGGCATCACCCGTGAACACCTGCACCGCCTGTTCCGCGAAGCGGTGGGCCTGTCGCCGCGCGAGTATTCGCGCTGCGCGCGCATCCACCAGGCCAAGCGGATGCTCCGGCAGGGCCAGCCGATCAGCGACACCGCGCACGCCTGCGGCTTCGCCGACCAAGCGCATTTCTCGCGCTGGTTCAAGCGCCTGTTCGGTGTCACGCCCGCGGCCTACCGGCCGCTGGTGACTGAGCGCGGATAACCCTCTCGCCGCCGATGCCGTTGTTGCGCAACGGCAAGGCCGGGCGCATCTTTGCGCCAGGACTCGCATCAGGCGGGCCCAAGGAGTTCGCCATGGAAGCCACGCCCGATCCCCAGCTCGACACCCAGACGCGCATCGAGCTCCGCCATGAGCTCGATTCCGCGTACTGGTGCCGCCTGTTCGATGTGAGCCACGCCGAGCTGCGCTACGCGATCCAGCATGTGGGCCCGCAGGCGGCCGCGGTGCGTCGTTTCCTCGACGACGCGCGCATGCGCGCCCGGGGGCTTCAGCCGGCCGCCTGAAGCGGCTCTGCCGGCAGCGGGGGCCGCGCCGCCATGCCTCGCAGGTACGACAGCACGCGGGCTGCGACGAGCAGCGCGCAGGCAGCGAGGAAGCCTGCGCTGATCGGATGCGCGATGAACACCGACAGCTCGCCGTGCGAGATGATCAGCGCGCGCCGGAAGTTCTCCTCCAGCATCGGGCCCAGCACGTAGCCCAGCACGATCGGCGACACCGGAAACTCCAGCGCCATCAGTACCGCGCCGATCACGCCGAACACCGCCACCTCGGCCACGTCGAACAGGCTGTTGCGCGTGCTGTACACGCCGATCGCGATGAAGAACACCGCGGCCGGATAGAGCAGCCGGTAGGGCACCTGCAGCATCTTCACCCACACGCCGATCAGCGGCACGTTGAGGATCACCAGCAGCACGTTGCCGATCCAGAAGCTCGCGATCAGGCCCCAGAAGATGTCCGGGTGCTCGCCGATCAGCTGCGGCCCCGGCTGGATGCCCTTGAGCACCAGCGCGCCGAGGATCAGCGCCATCACCGCATCGCCCGGGATGCCGAGCGACATCGTGGGGATGAAGTCGACCTGCGTCTTTGAATGCGAGGCCGCCTCGGGCGCGGCCACGCCCTCGATCGCGCCCTTGCCGAAGCGCTCGGGCTGCCTGGCCACCTTGCGCTCCAGCGCATAGGCGATGAAGGTGGTGATGGTGGGCCCGGTGCCCGGCATCGCGCCGAACAGTGTGCCCACCAGCGTGCCGCGCACCATCGGCCAGAAGGCCTGTTTCACCTCGGCCTTCGTCGGCCGCATGTCGCGCATGCGCACCTTCGCGTTGCTCGGGCTCACCGCGTGGCGGTTGATGCCGAGCAGGAAGTCGGCGATGCCGAACAGGCCCATGCACAAGGCGCCCAGCTCGACGCCGTCGGACAGCTCGTGCAGGTCGAAGGTGAAGCGCAGCGTGCCGCTGGTCACGTCGGTGCCCACCACGCCGCACAGCAGGCCGAACAGCGTCATCGCCACGCCCTTGAGCGGCGAGCCGCGCGACATGGTCGCCCCGGCCAGCAGGCCCAGCAGCATGATCGAGCAGATCTCGGCCGGCCCGAACTTGAACGCCATCGTCACCAGCACCGGCGACAGGAAGATCATCACCACGATGCCCACCGAGGCCGCGAAGAACGAGGCCATCATCGTGATGCCCAGCGCCGCGCCGCCGCGGCCCTGCCGCGTGAGCGGATAGCCGTCGAGGCAGGTCACCGCATGCGGCGGATGCGTGGGCAGGTTGAGCAGGATCGCGCCGATGGCGCCGCCATATTGCGAGCCGTAGAAGATGCCGGCCAGCATCAGGATCGCTGGCACCGGCGCGATCACGTAGGTGAGCGGCAACAGCATCGAGATCGTGGTGAGCGCGCCCATGCCCGGCAGCACGCCGATCAGGTTGCCGATCAGCACGCCGAACACCGACCACATCAGGTTGTGCGGCTGCAGCGCCACGCCGAAGCCGAACCACAGGTCCATCCAGGTCTGGTGCATGGCTTCAGTCTCCCCAGGCGAACAGCGGGAACTGCATGCGCAGGCCCAGCACGAAGATGAAGTACGCCGCAGCCACCATCAGCAGGCCGAGCAGCGCCGCATCGCGCGGCGAGTTGCTGCGGTCGCCCATCGCCGAGACGAACACCGCACTGAAGGTGGCCGGCGCCAGCCCGCCATGGCGGCCCAGCAGCACGAAGGCGCACACGCCGCCCACGATGCAGAGCCAGCCGCGCCACTCGGACGGTGGCCCGGCCTCGTCGGGTTCGCGCTTGGCGGTCAGCGCCATCAGCAGGCCCACTGCGGTGAGCAGCACGCCGTAGACCACCGGCATGTAGCCGGCCCCCATGCGGGTGAGCTCGCCGACGCGGTAGCTGCTGCCCTGCACCGTCACGGCGATGCCGAGCGCGAGGATCAGCGCGGCGCCGATGCGGTCCTTGTTGAGTCGTTTGAGGAACTGCACTGTTGTCTCCTGCCGGGCACGCCGCTCACTCGTGGATCTTCGCGAAGTCGACGATGCGGGCGTATTTCTCCTGCTCCACCTTCAGGTACGCGGCCAGCATCTCGTCGGCCTTGCCTTCGTTGGCGGTCGGTCGGGCGCCCGCCTCCTCGATCTGCTTGCGCACGGCAGGCGAGACCATCGTCGCCTGGAGCGCCCGGCCCAGGCGCTGCGCCACCGCAGGCGGCAGCTTCGCCGGCCCGTACAGGCCGACCCAGCTTGCGATGTTGACCTTGCGCAGCGCGGGATGCTCCGACAGCGCGGGGATGTCGGGCGCCGCCTGCGAGCGACGCGCCTCGGTGGTGCCCAGCGCAATGAGCTTGCCGGCGCGGATCTGCGGCAGCGCGCTCGACAGCACGAACACGCCGAAGTCGACCTGGCCGCCGAGCAGGTCGGTGGTCAGCGGCCCGACGCCGCGATAGGGCACGTGCACCATGAACAGGCCGGCCGATTCCTTGACCATCTCGCCGGCCAGATGCAGCGCGGTGCCGATGCCGGAGGAGCCGTAGGTGAACTTGCCCGGCTTGGCCTTCACCGCCTTGATGAAGTCGTCGATGGTCTTCACGCCGGTGTGGGGCGCGGCCACCAGCACCAGCGGCTGCGAATCGATCAGGCCGATGGGCGTGAAATCACGCTGGCTCTCGTAGCGCAGCTTGGGGTTCACCAGCTTCGCGATCGCGATCTCGTTGCTCGAGCCGACCAGCAGCGTGTAGCCGTCGGCCGAGGCGCTGGCCACGCGCTGCGCACCGATGGTGCCGCCGGCGCCGCCCGCGTTCTCGACCACCACCGCCTGGCCCAGCTGCTTGCCGAGCTCGGGGCTGACGATGCGCGCCGCCAGGTCGACGCTGCCGCCCGGCGGATAGCCGACGACGAGGGTGATCGGGCGCGATGGGTAGTCGGCCTGGGCCAGCGCCGGCAGGCACAGGCTCCCGGCCAACAGCGCGGACAGGGTGGCAAGCAGGTGACGTCGCGGCATGAGATCCCTCCAGTGGTGTGACGGTCCTGGCCAGTGTGCAGAGGCGACCGCCTGGAAAGCGTGCCGTGTCGGCACATATCCGTGCTGACACGGCACAGGTCATCCCCGCCCTCCGCCGACACTGGACGCCGGCACCCGAGGAGCATCGATATGGAGACACGGTTCACATGGCGGCGCGCGCTCTGCGCCGCCGCGCTGTCGGCTCTGGCGCTGGCATGCGGCGCCGCGCGTGCGCAGGCCGGTGGCGTGACGCTGGTGGTGGGCTATGCGCCGGGCGGCAGCGCCGACCTGGTGGCCCGTGCCATCGCGCCTGCGCTCTCACGCCAGCTCGGGCGGCCTGTGCAGGTGGAGAACGTGGCCGGCGCCAGCGGCGCGATCGCCGCGGTGAAGGTGGCGCTCGCCGAGCCCGACGGCCGCACGCTGCTGCTCGGTTCGCCGAGCGAGCTGGGCATCAACCACCTGACCGGCGCGCAGGCTCGGCTCGATCCGCTGCGCGAACTGACGCCGATCGGCCTCGTCGGCAGCCAGCCGATGGTGCTGGTGGCCAGCCGGCAGACCGGCGTGCGCACCGTCGACGACTTCCTGCGCCACGCGCAGCAGCACGCGGGGCAGGACCGCTACGCCAGCTCGGGCGCGGGCACGCCGCTGCACCTGGCCGGCGAGATGATCCGGCAGCGCGCCGGCCTCGACATCCGCCACACGCCCTACCGCGGCGCCTCGCTGATGCTGCCCGATCTGTTGGCCGGCCGCGTGGAGTTCGCGGTGATGGTGCTCTCCAGCGCGCTGCCCGCGCTGCGCGACGGCCGGTTGCAGGCGTTGGGCATCACCGAGGCGCAGCGCTCGCCGGCGGCGCCCGAGGTGCCGGCGCTGGCTGAGCATTCACGGCTGGCGAGCGTGGACATGGGCGTGTGGTTCGGGCTGGCAGGACCCGCCCGGCTGCCGCCGCAGACGCTGGCCGAGCTGCGTGGTGCGCTGCGCGCGGCGCTTGCCGAGGCGGAAGTGAAGCGGCCGCTGCAGCAGGCCGGCATCACGCTGATGCCGGAGCGCGAGTTCGGCCCGTTCCTGCGGGCCGAGCTGCAGAAGTTCGGGCAGGTGATCGAGGCCGCGCGACTGCGCGAATGAGCCGATGCCTCAGGTATCGGTCGCAGCCCACACCGCCTCGACCAGCGCGCTCTGCCGCGCCCGGGGCCGGTACAGCCGCACGTCGAAGTGCACCTCGTCGCTGCGGCTGCCCAGCGCGGCCAGCACCTTGCTCTTGCAGTCGGCCGCCACCATCGACCATGGCAGCCAGGCGATGCCCAGCCCCTTGAGCACGAACTCCTGGATCGCATCGGGCGAATCGCAGACGTAGCGCGTGCGCTGCCCGGCATCGGGCAGGCTGCGGCGCCAGTGGTCGTGCAGCAGCGCGCCCAGCGAGAGCGATGCGGCATAGGCCACCAGCGGCCCGTTATGCAACTCGTGCAGCGGGCGGCCGCCGGCATTGGCGCGCGACACCGGCACCAGCCGGTCGTGCGCCAGCGTGATGTGGCGAAAACGCTGGCCGCTCAGCCGCACCGAGGTGGCCGGATGCTCGTAGCAGCACAGCAGGTCGACCTCGCCGCGCTCCATCAGCAGCACCACGTCGGTCATCGAGCGCGTGAAGATCTCGACCTGGTGCTCATGCAGCGGCTGGCGCGGCCGCACGAGGCCGGCGATCCAGTCGGCCACCAGCGTGCGCGCCAGCGTGCGGCCGGTGCCGATGCGCAGCACCTGGCCGCCCACCGCGCCATGCCGGCTGCGCAGCTGCTCGCGCGTCTGGCTCAGGCCGTCGAGCGCGGCCTGGGCCTGCGGCAGGAAGGCCAGGCCCGCCTCGGTGAGCTGCACCGGGTTGCGGCTGCGGTCGACCAGCGGCGCACCGACCCAGGCCTCGAGCATGCGGATACGCCGGCCGAAGGCGGGGTGGGTCACGTGCCGCGCCTCGGCGGCGCGCACGAAGCTGCGCTCGCGCGCGAGGGCGATCAGGTCTTCGAGCAGCTTCAGGTCCATGCACCGATTGTGCACGTCGGCGGCAACACAGCCGGCACGGCTGCGTGCCAAGACGGCACCGATCTGCGGCGACCGGTTTCTAGACTGGCCCGATGACGATCACCACCCCCACCTCTTCGCTGGCCGCGCTGCGCGCCACCCTTCCGCGCTATCCGATCGAGCTGGAGCCACCCGACATCCGGCGCTGGCAATACAGCAACACCGGCCTCGACTACGTCAACAGCTTCGACAGCGAACGGCCCGGCCCGCACGTGATGATCAACGCGCTGACGCACGGCAACGAGATCTGCGGCGCGATCGCGGTCGACACGCTGCTGCGCGCCGGGCTGCGCCCGCGGCGCGGCCGGCTCACGCTCTCGTTCGCCAACGTGCAGGCCTACGACCGCTTCGATCCGCGCGAGCCCGATGCCGCCCGCTGTGTCGACGAAGACATGAACCGCCTCTGGTCGGCCGACCGGCTCGACGGGCCCGGCGACAGCGCCGAGCTGCGCCGCGCCCGTGCGATGCGGCCGGTGATCGACAGCGTCGACTTCCTGTTCGACATCCACTCGATGCACGAGAAGTCGGCGCCGCTGCTGCTGCCCGGCCCGCTGGCCAAGGGCACCGCCTTCGCCCGCGAGACGGGCATCCCGGCCCACCGGATGATCGACGCCGGCCACGCGGCCGGCCGCCGGCTGCGCGACTACGGCGCCTTTGGCAACGAGCACAGCCACCGCAACGCGCTGTTGATCGAATGCGGCCAGCATTTCGAGGCCGCGAGCGCCGACGTGGCGTTGGACACGGCCTGCCGCTTCCTGGTGGCGCTCGGCGTGGTGGACGCCGACGCAGTGAAGCGCTGGATCGGCGTGTACTGGCCGGCCGATCCGAAGTGCTTCCGCGTGACGCATGCGGTCACGGCCCGGACCGAAGGCTTCCGCTTCGCGACCGACTACCGCGGGCTGGAGGTGATTCCCCAGGCCGGCACGCTGATCGCGACCGACGGCGGCGGCCGCATCGTCACGCCCTACGACCACTGCGTACTGCTGCAGCCTTCGCTGCGGCACCTGCAACCGGGCGCCACCGTGGTGCGGCTGGGGACGCTGGAGGCTTGAGCTCAGCCGGCGGCCAGCGCCTGGTCGACCGCGCGCTTCAGCTGCTTCTTCTTCGACCCGGCGCCGAAGCGCCGCACCCACTCGCGGCCCGACTCGCTGGCCGCGAGCAGTTGCAAGGCCAGCGTGCCGACGCCGGCCGCGCGGGCGCCGATCTCGGGCAACTGCGCCCACGCCGCCTGGGCCACGCGCTGCAGCGCGTCTTCGTACGCAGCGCCGGCGCCGGCAGCGTGCTCGCGCTGCGCCCACCACATCCAGCCCAACAGCACCGCCTCGCTCGCTTCGCCGAGCCTGGCGCCGACACCCGGGCGAGCGCCGGTGGTCGCCCATTCGGTGCGGCCTTCGGTGTGCTCGAACTCCGCCAACCTGTCGCACAGCCAGCCGGCCCACGGGCCGGCCGGCGCCAGCGCGGCCCGATGCTGGTCGAGCTGCTTGAACCAGCGCTGCGTGGGCTTGCTCGCCACGCCTTCGGCCAGCCAGTCGAGCAACGGCATCAACGCCTCGCGCCGACCCGACGGCAATGCATCGACGGCCGCCCGCGTCTGACGGCCCCAGTCGTCGGCATCGAACGCGAACGGCACCTTGTCGGTCGCCGGGTCGCGCAGCAGCCAGCGCCGCAGCCGCTTCACCGCCTCGCGGTCGGCGGCGTTCAGGCTCTGCTCGGGATACTCGCGCAGCCGCCGCCGCACGTCGGCCGGATCAATCGGGTGCGCGGCCTGCCGTGCCAGCATTTCCTCGCGGCTGCGCTGCCGCACGTCGTACAAAGGGTCGCTGGGGTCGAGCGGCTTGTTCAGCCATTCATCGATCTGCCTGGACTGCTCCTCATGGCGCCGCAGCATCGCCTCACTCCACACATCGAGCCAGCGCTGCACGGCCGGCTTCAGCGCCGCCCTGTGCGGCACGCCCACCTCGTCGAGCCAGGCAACCAGGGGCTTGAACGGCCATGCGTATCCCACCGTCACCAGGCCGGCATCGAACCGGTCGACCAAGGGCTCCATCACCGCGAAAACCGCACGGCCATCGTCTTCAGAGGCCGAGGCCAGTGTCGGCAGCAAGGGCGCGCACAAGGCCGAGACCGTGCTGTCCACATCCACGTCGGCGGTGGTGCCGGTGCGCGCGGCGAGCGGCCGCAACAGCTCGAGCACGACCTGCAGGCGCACCGCGTCTGTTTGCGCGGCGAGCCAGCGGCCGAGCGCCAGATCTTGAAGCGGATGCGGCTCCTGGCGCCAGCGCGACTCGTGCTCGGCCCGCCATGCGCCCGCGAACTCCGGCAGGCGCCGTTGCCAGTCGCCCTCGGCGGCCTGAAACGCCGCCGCTTCGGCAGCCTTGGCCGCTCCCGCGGCCCGCTCCTGCTCGGCCTTGCGAGCGAAGTAGCGGTCCACCAGGGGTTCCGGCGGAGGCGCTTCGCGCAGCGGCGTGTCGTCGAGGCCCAGGCTCGACAGCCACTGGCAGAGCTGCGCGCGCTTGTCACCGACGAAGCGCGTCAGCCCCTCCGGCCGCGCCGCGACGAGGCGGTTGCCGGCCTCGCGATCTTCCAGCAGCGCGGCGGCGGCCACACGGGTCAGCGCATCCGCGCAGGCCAGGCCGCCTGCATGGTTGGCTTCGGGGCCGTAAAGGCAGTCCAGGCGACTGCGCTCCTGCATCCAGGGCAAGGCCGCTGACTGCAGCGCCTCGGACAGTTCGGCGGCCAGGCCGTCGAGGTCGGTGCCTCGATCGATCTGCACCCTGCCGTCCTTGGCCAGCGACGCCAGCGCCGGCCAGCGCTGGGCGAAGCCTGCAGGCAGCAGGTTCTCGACGCGCTCGCGCAACTGGCCCGCGGCCTCTTCGGGCCTGTCGGCGCCGGCCAGCCGCCACTCCTGCCCCGGCATGCGCCCCAGCAGCTCATGGATGGCGGGGAACTGCAGCGCCACGTTGACGTAGAACGAACCGGTGCTGCCGGCATTCCACTTGTTGCCCTGCAGGTTGACGATCTGCCAGCATCGCTGCACGCCCTGGCCCTGCTGGCCATACAGCGTGCGCGCCTGGCATGCAAAGCCTCGCGGCGCCAGCGCGGCGCCGAGCCGCTTGGCGATGTGGTCGATCTTCTTGCCGATCTTGTCGTCGGCGCCGGGTGCAGCGCTCTGCCGGGCCATGGTGTCTCCTCCGTCGTGTGGCGAGTCTGCCAGCGGTTCAGCGCCGCCGCTTCGGCTTCGCCTCTTCCACCTTGCGCGGCGGCGGCTCGATCGGCAGCCGCACTTCCGACTTCACCTCCTTGAGCACCACGCTCGAGCGCACGTGGGTCACGCCGGGCAGCTTGAACGCGGTCTCGTGCAGGAACTGCTCGTAGTCCTTGATGTCGCGCACCAGCACCTTGATCACGTAGTCGGCCTGGCCGGTGGTGGAGTAGCAGCTCACGATCTGCGGCGATTCGGCCACCGCCTTCTCGAAGCGGCGCACCTCGTCTTCGCTGTGGCGCGTGAGGTTGAGCTCGGCGATCACGCACAGCGACAGGCCCACCTTCTCGCGGTCGATCAGCGCGGTGTAGCCGCGGATGATGCCGGCCGACTCCATCTCTTTGACCCGCTTCCAGCACGGCGTGCTCGACAGGCCGACCCGCTCGGCCAGCTGCTGCACGGTCTGGCGCGAGTCGCGCTGCAGCTCGGTGAGCAACACCACATCATGGCGGTCAAGTGATTCCATTCTTTTCCGTCGATTGATTGAAGAACAGTTTTCTCCCGTGATTCTCAATCCGTAGAAAAGAAGAAGCAAATTTCCCGGCATCTTGCGCACACTTGACCCACCTCAAAGACGAGCAGCCAGAGCGTCGCCATGCCCGAGACAAACACCTCCTCCACCATCGTTCGCCCCGACTACAAGCTGAGCGACAGCCTGTGGGCCAAGAGCGGCCAGATCTTCCTCACCGGCACGCAGGCGCTGATCCGCCTGATGCTGATGCAGCGCCAGCGCGATGCGGCCGCCGGCCTCGACACCCGCGGCTTCATCAGCGGCTACCGCGGCTCGCCGCTGGGCATGGTCGACCAGGCGGTGTGGAAGGCCGGCAAGAAGTTCGAGGAGCAGGGCCTGCGCTTCCTGCCCGCGATCAACGAGGAGCTGGGCGCCACCGCGGTGCTGGGCACGCAGCGCGTCGAGGCCGACCCCGACCGCACCGCCCAGGGCGTGTTCGCGATGTGGTACGGCAAGGGCCCCGGCGTCGACCGCGCGGCCGATGCGCTGAAGCATGGCAACGCCTACGGCGCCTCGCCGCACGGCGGCGTGCTGATGGTGGCGGGCGACGACCATGGCTGCGTCTCGTCATCGATGCCGCACCAGAGCGACCAGGCCTTCCAGGCCTGGCATGCGCCCATCGTGTCGCCGGCCTCGGTGGCCGAGTACCTGGAGTTCGGCCTGTATGGCTGGGCGCTCTCGCGCTTCTCGGGCAACTGGGTGGGCTTCACCGCGCTGTCGGAGGTGGTGGAGAGCGGCTCCACGGTGGACCTCGACCTCGTCAACGCCCGCGTCGCGATGTGGCAGGACGCCGAGACGGTGCGCCAAGTCACCGGCTACGTGCCGCCGGCCGACGGCCTGCACTACCGCTGGCCCGACCTGCCCTCGCTGAAGATCGAGCAGCGCCTGCATGCCAAGCTGGAGGCGGTGCGCGCCTTCGCCCGCGTCAACAGCATCGACCGCATGATCGTCGACGCGCCGCGGGCCACGGTGGGCATCGTCACCGCAGGCAAGGCGCACTTCGACTTCATGGAGGTGCTGCGCCGCCTCGACATCACGCCGGAGGCGCTCGAGCGCCATGGCGTGCGCGTGTACAAGCTCGGCCTCACCTATCCGATCGAGCCCACGCGCATGCGGGCCTTCGTCGAAGGCCTGGCCGAGGTGCTGGTGATCGAGGAGAAGGGCGGGGTCGTCGAGGAGCAGATGCGCTCGATGTTCTACAACGCGCCGGTGCGGCCCGTCATCGTCGGCAAGCACGACGCGCAGGGCCAGCCGCTGGTGTCCGAGCTGGGCGAGCTGCGGCCCTCGCGCCTGATCGAGATCGTCGCGAACTGGCTGGTGAAGCATTTCGCAGACCTTGACCGCCGCCACCTGGTGCGCGACTTCACGCTGCCCAGCCTGCTGAGCAACGCCAGCGACAGCGTCAAGCGCCTGCCCTACTTCTGCGCCGGCTGCCCGCACAACACCAGCACCAAGGTGCCCGAAGGCTCGCATGCGCAGGCCGGCATCGGCTGCCACTTCATGGCCAGCTGGATGAACCGCGACACCGAAGGCCTGATCCAGATGGGCGGCGAAGGCGTCGACTGGGTGTCGCACGCGATGTTCACCAAGGTGCCGCACGTGTTCCAGAACCTGGGCGACGGCACCTACTACCACTCGGGCTACCTCGCGATCCGCCAGGCGGTGGCCGCCAAGGCGACGCTGACCTACAAGATCCTGTTCAACGACGCGGTGGCCATGACCGGCGGCCAGCCGGTCGACGGCATCATCACGGTGGACGGCATCGCGCGCCAGGTGGAAGCCGAGGGCGTGAAGCAGGTGGTGGTGCTGAGCGACGACATCGCCAAGTACGACGCGCAGAAGCACCGCTTCCCGGCCGGCACCGAGTTCCACGACCGCAGCGAGCTCGATGCGGTGCAGCGCTGCCTGCGCGAGATGCCCGGCGTGACCGTGCTGATCTACGAGCAGACCTGTGCCGCCGAGAAGCGCCGCCGCCGCAAGAAGGGGGAGATGGTCGACCCGGCGCGGCGCCTGTTCATCAACGAGCAGGTCTGCGAAGGCTGCGGCGACTGCTCGGTGCAGAGCAACTGCGTGGCGGTGCTGCCGCACGAGACCGAGTTCGGCCGCAAGCGCAAGATCGACCAGAGCAGCTGCAACAAGGACTACTCCTGCGCCAAGGGCTTCTGCCCCAGCTTCGTCGGCGTGGTGGGCGGCAAGCTGCGCAAGAAGGTCGGAGCCTTGTCGGGCGGTTCGGGCGACTTCATGCAGCGCGTCGATGCGCTGCCGCAGCCCGCGCCGCACGCGTGGACCGGCCCCTACGACCTGCTGGTCACCGGCGTGGGCGGTACCGGCGTGGTCACCGTGGGCGCGCTGATCGCGATGGCGGCGCACCTCGAGGGCAAGAGCGCCAGCGTGCTCGACTTCATGGGCTTCGCGCAGAAGGGCGGCTCGGTGCTGAGCTTCGTGCGCCTGGCCGACGTGCCCTCGCGCCTGAACCAGGTGCGCATCGACACCCAGCAGGCCGATGCCCTGCTGGCCTGCGACCTCGTGGTGGGCGCCTCGGCCGATGCGCTGCAGACGGTGCGCCATGGCCGCACCCGCATCCTCGCCAACACGCACGAGGTGCCGGTGGCCGAGAGCCTGCACAACCCCGATGCCAGCCTCAAGGTGCCGCAGCTGCTGGAGAAGCTGCGCTTCGCCGCCGGCAGCGAGCGGGTGGAGACGCTGGACGCGCAGGCGCTGGCCGAAGATTTCCTCGGCGATTCGATCGTCTCGAACATCATCGCGCTGGGCTATGCCTGGCAGCGCGGCCTGGTGCCGGTGAGCCTGCAAGCGATGCTGCGCGCGATCGAGCTCAACAACGTGGCGGTCGACAACAACAAGCTCGCCTTCTCGCTCGGCCGCCTGGCCGCCGGTAACCCCGAGGCCTGCGCCCAGTTGCTCGAGGCGCACGACACCGTGCCCGACCCGCAGCACGAATCGCTCGACGCCTTGGTCGCGCGCGCCGTGGCCCACCTCACCGGCTACCAGAACGCGGCCTATGCGCAGCGCTATGCCGAGACCATCAACAAGGTGAAGCTGCGCGAGATGCAGCTGGGCGCCGATGCCTCGCTGCCTTTCACCCGCGCGGTGGCGCAGAGCCTGCTGAAGCTGATGGCCTACAAGGACGAGTACGAGGTCGCGCGCCTGTACACCGACGGCCGCTTCCAGCAGCAGCTGAAGCAGCAGTTCGATGGCGACTTCGCGCTCGAGTTCTACATGGCGCCGCCGGCGCTCAGCCGCTCGAAGAACGGCGCCGCGCCGAAGAAGATCCGACTCGGCGGCTGGATGCTGCCGGCGATGAAGCTGCTGGCCAGGGCCCGCAGCCTGCGTGGCACCGCGCTCGACGTGTTCGGCAAGACCGAGGAGCGCAGGATGGAGCGCGAGCTGATCGCGAGCTTCGGCGCGCGCGTGGAAGAGCTGCTGCCGCAGCTCTCGGCCAGCAACCTGGCGGTGGCCACCAGCATCGCGGCGCTGCCGCTGCAGATGCGCGGCTACGGCCACGTGAAGCTGGCCAACGTGGCGCTGGCCCGCGTGCGCGAGGCCGAGCTGCTGCACCGGCTCGACAAGCAGCGCTATCCGCTGCCGGCCACGCAGCGCACCGCGGGGCAGATCCGCGGCATCGCGATCACGAGCAGCACGCACTGACATCACGCGGGTACGGAACCTGCATGACCCATCGCGCGAAGACGATGGTCAGAAATCCGTCAAGCGAAGAGCACAGGGAGCTCCTACAGTCGACACCTGTCTTGCGAGACTCCCGATGAAAACCTTTGTCCGCATGCTCGCCTGGGCGCTGCTGTCGTGCGCCTGCGCCGCCCTCCACGCGAAGGACCTGCTGGTCACCCAGCTGGTGCCCCTGAGCGGCCCGGTGGGCGGCCCGGGCTCGATGTTCGCCGCCGGCGCCTCGATGTACTTCGACCACGTCAACAGCACCGGCGGCATCAACGGCCAGCGCATCCGCCATCAGGTGATCGACGACAAGTACGACGTGGACACCAGCCTCGCGTCGCTCAATACCGCGCTGTCGGGCACCGAGACGCCGCTGGCGCTGCTGACCTTCGGCACCGCGAGCACGCATGCCGTGGCCGCCGAGCTCGACAAGCGCAAGCTGCGCCTGCCGGTGTTTCCCACCGGCACCGGCTCGGCCTCGCTGCGGCAGCCCTTCGACCGCAACCTGTTCCACGTACGGGCCAGCTACTCGGCCGAGTTCGCCAAGCTGATCGACATCCTCGCCACCACCGGCGTGAGCAGCTTCGCGGTGGTCTACCAGGATGACGAGTTCGGCCGAAACTGCCTCGCCGCCGCAGTCGCCAAGCTGGCCGAGCTGAAGCAGCCCACCCCGCTGGTCTTCAAGCACGACCGCAAGCAGCAGGACATCGCGGGCCTCGCGCCCAGGGTGGCCGCCGGCAACGTGCGCGCCGTGCTGCTGGCCACCACGCCGGCGGCCACCGCGAGCTTCGTGCGCCAGCTGCGCGGGCAGACCGGCAACATCCTGATCGCCTCGACCTCCGACCTCGATCCCGTGGGCCTGTTCAAGGACGTGGGTCTGGCGGCCAAGGGCGTGGTGCTGTCGCAGTCGCTGCCCGACCCCACCAGCCGCAAGCGGCCGATGGTGAGCGACTTCCTGCGCCTGGTCGACCGCTCGGGCGGCAAGGTGCAGCCCAACGCCTATGCACTCGAGGGCTACATCCAGGCGCGGGTGCTGGTGGAGGGCCTGCGCCGCTCCAATGGTGCGAGCCCCACGGCGCTGATGGACGCGCTGGAGTCGATCAAGGCGCTGGACCTGGGCGGCTACACGATCACGTTCGGCGAGCGTTCGCACGAAGGCGGCTCCTTCGTCGACACTGCCATCATCGCGGACGAGGGCCATGTCGTCCGATGACGCGGTTGACCGGCACACGCCGGTCGAGGATGCGCAGGGCCTGATCGCCGGCGTGATGCTGGTCTCGCTCGGCGTGGCGATGTTCAAGCACACGGGCCTGCTCACCGGCGGCATGGCGGGCGCGGCCTTCCTGCTGCACTACGCCACCGGCCTGAGCTTCGGCATCGGCTTCTTCGTGCTGAACCTGCCGTTCTACTGGCTGGCCTGGCGCCGCATGGGCCCGGCCTTCACGCTGAAGACCTTTGCCGCGGTGGCCATGCTCTCGGCCGCCACCGACGGCCTGCCGGCGGTGCTGCGCTTCGAGCGGCTCGATCCGCTGTATGCCGCGCTGTGCGGCGGGCTGCTGGTGGGCGCGGGCTTCATCGCGCTGTTCCGGCACCGCGCGAGCCTGGGCGGCGTGGGCATCCTCGCGTTCTACCTGCAGGACCGCTATGGCTGGCGTGCCGGCTGGGTGCAACTGGCGGTGGACTGCACCATCGTCGCCTTCGCGCTGGCCGCGCTCGACCTGCGCCGGGTGCTGTATTCGGTGGCCGGCGCCCTGGTCGTGAACACCGTGCTGGCCGTGAACCACAAGCCCGGCCGCTACATCGCGCATTGATCCTCGAGATGAGCCTTTCCCCGTCTCCCGACATCGCGGGCCTCGACCGCTACGACCGGACGATCCTGCGCCTGCTGCAGGCCAACGCCCGCATCTCCAACCGCGAGCTCTCCGATGCGGTGAACCTGTCGCCGTCCACGGTGTTCGAGCGCGTGAAGCGGCTCTCGAAGAGCGGCTTCATCCTCGGCTTCCAGGCGCGCCTCAACCCCGAGAAGATCGGCGCCGGCCAGATCGCCTTCGTGCAGGTCACGCTCGACCGCACGCGGCACGATGCGATCGGCGCGATGCGCATCGCCATCGCGAGCCGGGCCGAGATCCTCGACTGCTATGCGATGGCCGGGGAGTTCGACTTCCTGCTCAAGGTGCGCACGCAGGACATGGTGACCTGCCAGGACGTGGTGAGCTCGGCGCTCAGAGGGGTGCCGGGGATCAAGCAGGTGCGGACGTTTGCGGTGATGTCGCCGGTGAAGGAATCGTCCGAGTTGCCGATTTGAGGGGGGTGGAGCGTTGCAAGGCTGCGAGGGGGCGGCGCTGCGCCGGGGCGCTGCAGACTCGGCCTCGCCCCTTGCGGGTCGAGGCTTCCCTGCGGTGCTCGAAGACATGGCCTGCGTGGGGAAACTCGCTGCGAGCGCGTTGCGCTCTCCGCTCAAACAGTCCCCACGAGTCAGTGCTTGATGCGCGCTAAAGCGCGCGGCCATGCCTCCTGCGCTCCTCGGCATCGTCTGATGCGCCCCGGCGCAGCGCCGCCCCCTCGCAGCCTTGCGGCACGGTTGGAGGTAGTGCACGGAAATTCTTCTTTGCCTGCCATCACCGGTTCGGCAAGGCCGTGGGCAGCAGTCAGGCCGCTTGCACCACGGCGCTCCGCAACGCCAACACCTGCGCGATCGCATCCGCCGCAGCTCCGACGTTCGACGGGTTCAGCCCCGCGATGCACAAGCGCCCCGAGCGCACAAGGTACACGCCGTGCTCCTCCCGCAGCGCATCGACCTCGCTGCCCGAGAGGCCGGTGTAGCTGAACATGCCGCGCTGCCTGAGCAGGTTGCCGAAGTCGGCCTCCGGGAGCCGCTGCGCCAATGCGGCATGCAGCGCACCCCGCATCGCCACGATGCGTTGCCGCTGCGCCTCGAGCTCCTGCGCCCAGCGCTCGCGGCGTGCGGGCGAGCCCAGGATGCCGGCCACCACCTGCGCGCCGAACATCGGCGGGCTCGAATAGATGCGGCGCACCGCCAGCTGCAGCTGACCGAAGGCCAGCGCCCGGTCGGCCGGGTCGGTGCACAGCACGCTGAGCGCGCCGCAGCGCTCGCCGTAGAGCGCGAAGTTCTTCGAGAACGATACGGCCACGAAAGCCTCCACGCCCTGGCGCGCCAGCTCGCGGATCGCGAACGCATCGTCTTCCAGAGAGCTGCCGAAGCCCAGGTAGGCCGCGTCGACGAACGGGATCAGCGCGCGCCGCTTCAGCAGGCCGATCAGCTCCACCCACTGCGCCGCCGAGAGATCGGCGCCCGTCGGGTTGTGGCAGCACGCATGCAGCACCACGATGCTCTGCGGCGGCAGCGTGCGCAGCGTGTCGAGCATGCGGCCGAAGTCCACGCCGCCGGTGGCCGCATCGAAATACGGATAGGTGCGCACCTCGAAGCCCGCGCCCTCGAAGATCGCGCGGTGGTTGTCCCAGGTGGGGTCGCTGATCCACACCATCGCGTCGGGGAAGTGGCGCCGCAGCACGTCGGCCCCCACCTTCAACGCGCCCGAGCCGCCCAGCGTCTGGATCGTGGCGAGGCGGTCGGCCGAGGCCGTGCTGCCGAAGAGCAGCGACTGCACCGCGAGGCGGTAGACCTCGTGGCCGGCCATCGGCAGGTAGCCCCAGGCGGTGGTCGCCTGCACGACCTCGGGCGCCGTCTCACGCACGCCCGACATCACCGGCAGCGTGCCGTCTTCCGACGTGTAGACCCCGATGCCGAGGTTGATCTTGTGAGGCCGCGGGTCGCGGCGGAACTCCTCGTTGAGCGTGAGGATGGGGTCGCCGGCATAGGGCGCGAAGCGAGAGAAAGCCACGATCGGTCTCCGAGTTGAACGCCGGGGAGCTTATGCCGGAGACCCGCGAAATTGCTTCTTTCTTTTCCCCGATCCTTCGTCGATCGAAGAACACGCTTCTTTCTTTGAAGCTCAATCAGGAAGCTTCTTCTTTTCTCCCGGTGCCGCCACGCGCGACAGCCCGTTGAGGAAGAGATCGGCCACCATCGGCCCCATCTCGTCGTAGCCCAGCTCGCCGTCGGGCCGCATCCAGGTGAACATCCAGTTGATCATGCCGAACAGCAGCATGGTCAGCGGCTTGCCCATCGGCGTGCCGGCCAGATCGGGGCGGATCGCGGTGACCACCTTCGCGAAGCCGCTGACGATGGCGCGCTCCTTCTCGAGGATGCGCCGCTGGTCGTCGGGCTCGAGGAACTTGACCTCCTCGGTGAGCACGCGGTGCGCATGCTGGGCGAAGGCGTATTCG
The DNA here is from genome assembly GCA_966212505.1 of uncultured bacterium. GTDB lineage: Bacteria > Pseudomonadota > Gammaproteobacteria > Burkholderiales > Burkholderiaceae_C > CAMLIZ01. The sequence continues at coordinate 3,107 of CBIHRS010000021.1, read as the reverse complement.
CCCACCAGGCCGGTCACCAGCGCGCGCATCTGCGCCCGCGGCGCCGCCTTGCGCGCCAGCACGCCGCCGACCAGGGCTTCGAGGCGCGAGACGTGCGTGTCGGCAATGCTGACCAGCAGCGCGTACTTGTCCTTGTAGTAGTGGTAGAGCGCGGGCTTGGAGAGCCCGCAGGCCTCGGCCACCTGGTTCATCGTGGTGGCCGAATAGCCGCGCTGCGCAAACAGCTCGGCGGCCCGCGCCAGGATGGTCTCTCGTTGCTCGTCGTATCCGGCGGCTCGCCCTCGGCCCATGTCGTCTGCTCTCTCGGTCTTGTGTCTTTGCGTGACCCGCGGGACCGATTGTCACCACCTTCAGGCCGCTGGCGCCCAGGGCGGCAGCCGCTTCCCGACGAAGGCCTCGAAGCCACCGCGGGCTTCGTCGGTCGCCCGCACGCGGCTGATCGTCTGCGCCGTGAGCTCCTGCACCGCGGGCGTCACCGGCCCCACCTGCAGCTGCGCGAACAAGGCCTTGATGTGGCCCTGCGCCTTCGGCCCGGCGGCCAGCAGCTGCTGCACGCAGCGCTCCACCGCGGCATCGAGCGCCGCCTCGTCGGCCGACACCTCGTGCACCAGGCCGATGGCCTGCGCCTCGGCCGCGCCGATCACCGCACAGCTCAAGGCCAGGCGACGTGCCTGCCGCACGCCCACCGCATTGACCACGTAGGGCCCGATCACCGCGGGCAGGATGCCGAAGCGCGCCTCGCTGACCGAGAAGCTCGCGCCGGCGCTGCAGATCGCGATGTCGGCGGCACAGGCCAGACCCACGCCGCCGCCATAGGCCGCGCCCTGGATCCGGGCCACCACGGGCTTCGGGCAGGTGTCGACCGCGGCCATCATCGCGGCGAAGCCGCGTGCATCGGCCAGGTTCTCGTCGACGCCATTGGCCGCGGCGCGCCGCATCCAGCCGATGTCGGCACCGGCGCAGAACAGCTTGCCGCTCGCGGCCAGCACGATCACGCGCACGGCCGGGTCCTGGCCCAGGCGCTCGAAGGCATCGCGGATGCGTGCGATCAGCGCTTCGTCGAAGGCGTTGCGCACCTCGGGGCGGTTGAGGGTCACGCGGGCCACGCCGCGTGCGTCGGTGTCGATCAGCAGGGGGGTGTCGTCCATTGCCGTGTCTCCTGGCTCAGAGGTGTTCGCGCCGCTGCACGACGACGAAGCGGTCGGCCACGAAGGCCGCGTTGGTGTAGCTGGCGTTGGCGGCCGGGTTGCCGCCGCTGCCGTGGAAGTCGGAGAAGGCCGCCGACTGGTTGACGTAGACGCCCTGTGTCAGGTTGATCGAGAGCGCCACGCGTGCACGGCGGCTCGCGGCCACCACGCGGTCGACGAAGGCGCGGTCGGACGAATGCAGGCCCAGCGTCAGCGCGCCATGGCGGCGGATGGTGGCCTCGGCCAGCGCGGCGCTGTCGTCGGCCGAATCGGTCGCCACCAGAAACGCCACCGGCCCGAAGCATTCCTGCTCGCAGGCCTGGGCCTGCGAGCGCTCCAGCGCCACCAGCAGCGGCGTGCGCATCGTCGCGGTGGGGTACTGCGGATGGACCATCGCACGCGAGGGTCGCACCACCCGGCCGAGCTGCTGCGCGGCATCGACGCGTGCCGCGGTGGCCGGCGAGCCGATGGCGCCGAGCACCGTGGTGGCCACCCGCTCGTCGGCCAGCAGCTGGTCGATCGCCGCGGCCAGGTCCTGGCCCAGTTGCTCGAAGGTCTTGTGGCCCTGGTCGGTGGCGATGCCATCGCGCGGCACCAGCAGGTTCTGCGGCGTGGTGCACATCTGGCCGCTGTAGAGGCACAGCGAGAACGCCAGGTTGCGCAGCATGCCGGCGTAGTCGGCCGTCGACTCGATGATCACCGTGTTCACGCCGGACAGCTCGGCATAGAGCCGCGCCTGGCGCGCGTTGTCGTGCAGCCAGCGGCCGAACGCGGTGCTGCCGGTGAAGTCGATCGAGGCCACGCGCCCGTCGGTGGCCAGGCAGCGCGTGTCGGCCTCGTCCGGACACAGCGCCAGGCTCACGATGTCATGCGGCAGCCCCTGTTCGGCCAGCAGCTCGCGCAGCACCTGCACGGTGATGGCCGCGGGCAGCACCGCGTTGGGATGCGGCTTCACGATCACCGGGTTGCCGGTGGCCAGCGCGGCGAAGAGGCCGGGATAGGTGTTCCAGGTCGGAAAGGTCGCGCAGCCGATCACCAGCGCGACGCCGCGGCCGACGATCTCGAAGTGCTTCTGCATGCGCAGCGCGGGGTGCTTGCCCTGCGGCTTGTCCCACACGGCGTCGGCCGGGATGTCGGACATGGCCTTCCATGCCCAGGCGATGGCTTCGAGCGCGCGGTCCTGTGCATGCGGGCCGCCGGCCTGGAAGGCCATCATCGGCCCCTGCCCCGTCGTGAGCATCACCGCATGCGCGATCTCGTGGCTGCGGCGGTGGATGCGCATCAGCCCTTCCAGCAACACGCCGACACGGCCTGCGGGGCCGAGCGCCTGCCAGGCGGGCTCGGCCTCTTCGGCCGCTGCGAGCAGCGCGGCCGGGTCGCAATCGGGATAGCGGATCGCCAGGTCGACGCGCCAGGGCGAGCGCTCGGTGGCCACGCGGGCCCGCTCGCCGGGCTGCTGCAGCGGGAAGTCGCGGCCGATCAGTGCCTCGGCCGCCGCAGTGCCTTCGGCCTGGGCATGTTCGCCGTAGACCTTGGGCGACGGGACCTCGGGAAACGGCGACCAGTGGCCGCGCGTGGCCAGCGCGGTGAGCGCGCCGTCGAGCAGCGCACGGTGGGCCTCGAACAGCGGATGCGAGGGCCGGGACAGGGGTGTGGATGCAGTCATGTGAACAGTTGATTTGCCTCAACGAAGATTCCATCTTATTATTTACCGACCGGTCGGTCGAATTTGTGGAAAAGGAACCATGTACACACAGGCAATGGACACCATGGGCAGGGAGGACGGCAGCGCCCCGCCGCTGCTGCGCTCCGCCGAGGAACTGCAGCTCCAACAGCGTTTCGACGCCCGTATCGATGCGGGCGATTTCATCGAAGCCAAGGACTGGATGCCCGACAACTACCGCAAGACGCTGGTGCGGC
>CBIHRS010000020.1:0-84500 GCA_966212505.1 uncultured bacterium | reverse complement strand
CGTTGCAGGTACGCAACCGGCTGGTGCAGGCTTATTCGGACATCATGAACATGCAAGTCTGACGACGGCGAAGCCGCTCGTCAGAACGCCTTGAACTTCAGCTGCACCGCATACGCCCCATCCACCCGCTTTCCCACCGACGGGATGTAGAGCAGGTTCACCCCCACGCGCCCCCATTCGAGGGTCATCGCGGGCACCAGCGTCGCGAAGTAGCCGCCGTGGCGCACTTTCGGATAGCCGTTGATCACGCCGACGCTGGCGCCGGCCTGCCATTTGAGGTCGGGCGAGAGCTGGTGGTCGAACGGGGTCCAGCCAAGCTGGGCATAGGTGCTGCCGTGGCGCAGCGAGTTGCGGTAGTGGCCGGTGTTGAGCTGGAAGTCTTGGGCCCAGCGCCATTCGAGGCCGAGGCCGTCGTTGTGCTGGTTGTAGCGCGAGGCGTGCTGGGTGTGGTGCGAGAGGAAGCCGCTGGTGACCCACAGCTCGCGCTGGAATTCCTCGGCCGACACATTGGCGGCGAGGCCGAGGGCACAAGCGCCGGAGAGCGCGGCGCCGCGCAGCAGAGAGAGGGTGTGCATGTTGCGCCCCTTTCCGATCGACAAGGACAGCGGATACCGCGACCGAGCACTGGCGTCGCGACGTGTTGTCCTTGAGGTATCGGGAGGGCGGGGGCCGCGCTTGAGCGCGTGTCACATGTCGGAGGCGGGGCGTGCGCAGTGCGTCACGTTGCGGCCAGCACGGTGGCCACTTCGGCGGCCGAGCGCACGCCCAGCTTGGCGTACACGCGGGCGCGATGGACCTCCACCGTGCGCACCGACACATGCAGTTCGTCGGCGATCACCTTGTTGAGCTTGCCGGCGGCCACGCGCAGCATCACCTCGCGCTCGCGTTCGGTGAGGCTGCCCAGGCGCGCACGGCGCTCGGCTGCTTCGGCGTCGCCCTGGTGCATGGCGGCCTCCACCGCCAGCGCCTGCTCGATGCGGTCGACCAGCGCGTTGTCGCTGTAGGGCTTCTCGAGGAAGTCGAAGGCGCCTTTCTTCAGCGCATCCACCGCCATCGGGATGTCGCCATGGCCGGAAAGAAAGAGCACCGGGTTGCGCACCTGCCGGGCCACCAGCTCGTCGTGCACGCGCAGGCCCGACATCGGCTCCATGCGGATGTCGAGCATGATCACGCCGCGCACCGGCTTGGGCGCCGCATCCAGCGCGGCCAGCAGCGCCGGGCCGTTGTCGAAGGCGCGCACCTCGAGGCCGCGCGAGCCGAGCATGAACGACAGCGCGTCCAGCACGGCGGCTTCGTCGTCGACCAGATACACGATACGGCTCATGTTGCCTCCGACTCTTCGTCTGCCAGGTCCACAGGCTGCAAATCTACCGGCAGCGTGAGCGAGAAGCATGCGCCGCCGCCGCGCGCGTCGCTGGCATCGAACACGCCATGGTGGGCCTCGATGATCGAGCGGCAGATCGCCAGCCCCATGCCCATGCCCTCGCTCTTGGTGGAGTAGAAGGGCGCGCACAGCGCATCGATGCGCTGGCCCTGCAGGCCGGGGCCGTTGTCGCGCACGTCGAGCCGCACGAAGCGGTCGTCGGCGCTGCGCGAGGTGACGATGTCGATGCGGCGCTCGGCCGGGCGGCCGCCAGGGCCGGCGAGCGCATCCGTCGCGTTGCGGATCAGGTTCACCGCCACCTGCTCGATCAGGATGCGGTCGGCGACGATGTGGCCCAGCCGCTCGTCGAGCCGCAGCTGCACGTCGACCGCATGGCGGTCGAGCTCGCGGCGCAGGATGTCGAGCGCGCCGCGCACCACCGCGTTGAGGTCGCAGTCTTCGAGCCGCGGCTCGCGCCGTGTGAGGAATTCACGGATGCGCTGCACGATCGCGCCGGCGTGCGCCGCCTGCTCGCCCAGGCGCTGCAGCGCGCGCAGCACCACCGGGTCGGGCTCGGGCTGGCGCTGGATGGAATTGAGCACGCCGGCGTTGTAGCTGGCGATGGCGGTGAGCGGCTGGTTGAGCTCGTGCGCCAGCGTGGACGCCACCTCGCCCAGCATCGTCAGCCGCGCATGGTGGGCCATGGTCTCGGTCTGCCGGCGCTCGCGCTCCTCGAGCCGCTTGCGCTCGGTGATGTCGAGGATGCTGCCCATCCAGCCGATGTGCGTGCCATGCGCGTCGACCAGCGGCGCCTCGAAGATCATCACCTCGAAGCGGTGGCCGTCGCGGTGGCACCAGGTGGCCTCGTAGCCTTCGCGCGGGGCATGGCCGGCCATGTTGCGCAGGTGGCGCTGCATCGTGGTCTCGATGGAGTCGGGCGGCCAGTAGGGCATGGGCGGCATCAGGCCGACCAGTTCCTCGGGCTTGTAGCCCACCATGTCGGCCAGCGTGCGGTTCACGTAGACCAGCCGGCCCTCGAGGTCGCGCGCGCGCAGGCCCACGGTGAGCGAATCCTCCATCGCGCTGCGCCAGGCAGCCTCGGTGCGCCAGGCCTCCTCGGCATGCGACACCTCGCGCATCTGGCGCCGCAGCATCGCGGTGCTCAGCACGATCAGCACCACGAAGCCGCCGATCAGCGCGACCGGCAGCGTGCGGTACCACGGCTTGATGCGGTCGCGCGCGATCAGCTCCAGGTAGGTGTCGTTGATGGTCGGCGCCATGCTGACGCGGTAGGCCTCGCGGTTGGCCGGCTCCGGCCCCTCGAAGCTGGTCGCGATGACGTTGCCGATGCTGTCGACCAGGCGCACGTCGTACTTGCGGGCCAGCCACCAGGGCACGTTCTGCCGCAGCATGTCGGTGGGCGAGTAGCGGGCCACCAGGGCCCCGCCGGAGGCCAGCGGTGCCGACATGTGGCTCGAGAGCCCGGTGGACGGTGCGTTGGGGCGCCGCGCGGCATCGGGCAACGGGCGCTGGTCGGGCAACTGGGCCACCAGGCGGTTGTCGGCATCCAGCCAGGTGATGCTGACCCAGAAGCGGTGCAGCCCCTGCAGCACCTCGGGCATGCCGACGAAGCCGCCGGCGCTGATGGCGGTGGTGTCCACCCGCTTGGCCAGGTCGAGCAGGCGCTGGCGCTCGGCGTCGATGCGGCTCTCGATCTGCGACTCGAGCGACAGCGCATCGGAGATCAGCTCCTGGCGCTGCTCTTCGCGATCGTGCTGCTCGGCTTGGCGCAGCCACAGCAGCACTGCGGCCACCAGCAGCAGCGACAGGATCAGCGGCAGCAGCCACAGCCCGCTCCAGCGCGCCGGGTGGGCCGGCAGCGCCAGGTCGGGCAGGGGCGGGGCGGAAACCTCGGGCGGCATGGCGAGCAGTCTAGGCGCCCCGGACTGGGGCGTTCCCCGGTGAAGACGCACAAATGTGGAACTCCACAACTTTCGCGCGAGGGGGTCGATGCCCAGAATCCGGCCCGTAGTACATACCCCACCTACAAGGAGACAACGTGTCCAAACTCACTCGCCGTTCTGCCGTTGCCCTGGCCGCCGCCCTGCTGGCCGCGCCCGCCATCGTGATGGCCCAATCGCCGATCGTCATCAAGTTCAGCCACGTGGTGGCGCCCGACACGCCCAAGGGCAAGGGCGCACAGCGCTTCAAGGAGCTGGTCGAAGAGCGCAGCAAGGGCACGATCAAGGTGGAGGTGTACCCCAACAGCCAGCTCTACAAGGACAAGGAAGAACTCGAGGCGCTGCAGCTCGGCTCGGTGCAGATGCTGGCCCCGTCGCTGGCCAAGTTCGGCCCGCTGGGCGTGAAGGAGTTCGAGGTCTTCGATCTGCCCTTCGTGTTCAAGGACACCGAGGCCTTCCGCAACGTCACCGGCGGCCCGGTGGGCTGGAACCTGTTCTCCAAGCTGGAGCCCAAGGGCATCAAGGGCCTGGCCTATTGGGACAACGGCTTCCACATCATGAGCGCCAACAAGCCGCTGCACCATGTGGCGGACTTCAAGGGCCTGAAGATGCGCATCCAGTCGAGCAAGGTGCTCGACGCGCAGATGCGCGCACTGGGCGCGATCCCGCAGGTGATGGCCTTCTCCGAGCTGTACCAGGGCCTGCAGTCGGGCGTGGTCGACGGCACCGAAGGCGTGCCTTCGAACTTCTACACCCAGAAGATCTACGAAGTGCAGAAGCACATGACGATCTCCAACCACGGCCACCTGGCCTATGCAGTGATCGTCAACAAGAAGTTCTGGGAAGGCCTGCCGCCGGAAGCGCGCAAGATCCTCGAGCTGTCGATCCGCGATGCCACGGTGTACGCCAACGCGATCGCCGCCACCGAGAACACGCAGGCGTTCGAGAAGATCAAGGCCAGCGGCAAGACCACCATCTACACGCTGACCCCCGAAGAGACCAACGAGTGGAAGAAGGCGCTGATGCCGGTCCACAAGGAAATGGAGTCCCGCGTCGGCAAGGAGACCATCGAGGCGGTCTACAAGGCGGCCGGCTTCGTGGCGCCGAAGTGATGATCTGCCGCCTTCGCGGCGGCATCCCCTGAACGGCGCACGAGGGGCGCCGTTTTTCCAAGTGCTTTCTGCGGCCGGGCGGGTACGCAAGGAGGTCTCGTGCTCAATCGAATACTCAATCACCTGGAGGAATGGCTGATCGCCTTCCTGATGGGGGCGGCCACGCTGGTCATCTTCGTCGCGGTGACCCATCGCTTCCTCTCCGGCGTGCCCGGCATCCAGGACACCATGGTGCGCATCAATCTGGGCTGGGCTCAGGAGCTGTGCATCTACATGTTCGTGTGGATGGCCAAGTTCGGCGCCGCCTACGGCGTGCGCACCGGCATCCACGTGGGCGTCGACGTCATCATCCGCAAGCTCGACGAGCGCAAGCGCAAGCCGGTCATCCTGTTCGGCCTGCTGTCCGGGGCGCTGTTCACTGGCATCGTCGCCACGCTGGGCGGCAAGTTCGTGTGGGCGATCGCGCACACCGACCAGGTCTCGGCGGACCTCGAGATCCCGATGTGGTGGGTGTACATGTGCGTGCCGCTGGGATCGTCGCTGATGAGCTTCCGCTTCCTGCAGGTGGCCTGGGGTTTCCTCAAGACCGGTGAACTGCCGCACCACGACCACGGCCACGTCGAGGGCATGGACGAGGTGGAGCCCATGCTGATCGGCGAGGCCATGGAAGAAGGCGAGGAAATCAGCCGCGAGGGCGGCCGCAAAGGAGTGCACAAATGAACACCGCGATCATCTTCGTGCTCCTGATCGGCCTGATGCTGACCGGGATGCCGATCAGCATCTCGCTCGGCCTGACGGTGCTGACCTTCCTGTTCACGATGACGCAGGTGCCGATCGAATCGGTCGCCCTGAAGCTGTTCACCGGCATCGAGAAGTTCGAGATCATGGCGATCCCGTTCTTCATCCTGGCCGGCAACTTCCTCACGCACGGCGGCGTCGCCCGGCGCATGATCCGCTTCGCCACGGCCATGATCGGCCACTGGCACGGCGGCCTCGGCCTGGCGGGCGTGATGGCCTGCGCGCTGTTCGCCGCGGTGTCGGGCTCGTCGCCCGCCACGGTGGTGGCCATCGGCTCGGTGATCCTGCCGGCGATGGTGAAGCAGGGCTTCCCCAACAAGTTCGGTGCGGGGATCATCACCACGTCGGGCGCGCTGGGCATCCTGATCCCGCCGTCGATCGCGATGGTGATGTACTCCGTCTCGACCAGCACCTCGGTCGGCACGCTGTTCATCGCCGGCATCGTGCCGGGCCTCGTGCTCGCCACCGCGCTCGGCTTCACCACCTGGTACCTGGCGCGCAAGCACAACTACCCGCGCCTGCCCAAGGCCAGCCTCCGCGAGCGCGCGATCGCGTTCAAGGACAGCATCTGGGGCCTGCTGCTGATCGTGGTGGTGATCGGCGGCATCTACTCCGGCATCTTCACGCCCACCGAAGCGGCGGCGATGGCGGCGGTGTATGCCTTCATCGTGGCGGTGTTCATCTACAAGGACATGCCGCTGAAGAAGGTGCCCAAGGTGCTGCTGGATTCGGCCAGCATGAGCGCGATGCTGCTGTACATCATCACCAACGCGGTGCTGTTCAGCTTCCTGATGACCAGCGAGAACATCCCGCAGGCCATGGCCGACTGGATGGTGGGGCAGGGCTTCGGGCCGGTGGTCTTCCTGCTGGTGGTCAACATCCTGCTGCTGCTGGCCGGCAACGTGATGGAGCCCAGCTCGATCATCCTGATCATGGCGCCCATCCTGTTCCCGGTGGCGATGAAGCTGGGCATCGACCCGATCCACTTCGGCATCCTGATCACCGTGAACATGGAGGTCGGCATGTGCCACCCGCCGGTGGGCCTGAACCTCTACGTGGCCTCGGGCATCACGAAGATGGGCATCACCGAGCTCACGGTGGCGGTGTGGCCGTGGCTGCTGACGATGCTGATCTTCCTCGGCGTGGTCACCTACTGGCCGGCGCTGTCCACGGCGCTGCCGAACCTGCTGCTGAAGTAGCGGCATCGCCGATCCCCTGAACGGGCCGGCCGCGATCCTCTCGCGGCCGGCCCTTTTCGTGTGGGTCATGCCGCGAGCAGGGCCCAGGCCAGCGTCATCTGCGCCCCCACGCCGGCCAGGAACGCGATCGTGCGCGGCACGATCGGCAGGCCGGCCACGCAGACGGCATAGTGCGCAGCCCGCGCCAGCACATACACCTTGCAGGCCGCGGCAGTCGCCGGACTGCCCAGGCCCGCTGCGGCCACGGCCAATGCCAGTGGTGCGAACACCACCAGGTTTTCCACCGCGTTCAGATGGGCCCGCATCGCGCGCGCGGCCCAGGGTGCACGCGGCGGCGGATCCGCCGGCGGGAACCAGGCCCAGCCCGGCGGCCCGAGTTCGCGGAAACGGTTGGCCACGTAAGGCACCCACATCAGGCCGGTCATCGCGCAGCAGACGGCCAGCCAATACAGCTCGGGACGAAGGGACACGGTCATTCGGAAGCTCTCTTGAAGTGACGAAGCGACGAGACCCGTGACGCTACCGATGGCCCGCGGCCGGCGCAGGCCTGAGCCGGCAGGCAGAATCGGCTGACATGGAAACGCCTGTGCCCCCGCTGCCCTCGGCCGAAGCCATCGCGGCCAGCCCGCCCGGTGTGTGGACGCTGCGTGGCGCCTCGCACGAGGTGGCGATGACGCGGCCCGCCGGCTCGGCGCCGTTCAAGCTGCTGCTGCAGCAACGGGGCCGCGCCCGCTTGCAGCAGGCGGGTCGACGCATCGAGCTGGCCCCGGGGCAGTTCAGCCTGATCGATGGTGCGCAGCCGTTCGAGATGTCGACGGATCAGGGTTTCGAACAGGTGCTGGTCAGCTTGCCGAGATCGGCGGTGCTGGCGCGCCATCCGGGCTTGGGCTCGTGCACGGCATCCCTTCATGGCGAACGCGCCGAGGAGCGCATGGTGCTCGACTTCGTGCTGTCGCTGGCAAGGCAGGCGCCGCGGCTGCCGGCCGCTGCGCTGTGGCAGGCCCAGGCTGCGCTGGCGGCCCTGCTCGGCGGCCTGGCGCCCCGGCCCGAGGCGCAGGATCCGCACGCTGAACTGCTGCAGCGTGCACAGGCCTTGATCGAACTGGACATCGCCGATGCCGACGCCGAGGGCCTGGCTGCGCGCCTCGGCGTGAGCCGGCGTCATCTCGACAGCGTGTTCAGCCGCAGCGGCCGCACGCTGGGGGAACATCTGTGGGAGCGGCGCCTTGTGCTGGCGGCCGAGCAACTGCGCCGGCCGGGCGCGCCCGGCATCACCGAGATCGCCCACGCCGTGGGCTTCAAGGACAGCTCGCATTTCGCGCGCGCATTCCGCCGCCGGCATGGTGTCACGCCGAGTGCATGGCGCCGGCTCTCGCGGGCCTGAGCATGGCGGGCCCACTTCAGCTTCGCTCTGCCACCGAGGAGGATCTTCCGTTCCTGCTCGGGTTGCGGCAGCAGACCATGCTCGGCCATCTCGTCGCGGCCGGTGCTCCTGCCACCGAGGCTGACATGCTGGCCCGCGTGCGAGTGCGATTCGATTGCGCCCGCATCGTGATGCAGCAGGGGCAGGCCGTGGGCCTGCTCAAGCTGGTGCGCGAAGGCCCGGTGTGGGAGCTGGTGCAGATCCAGCTCAGCCCTGCGCTGCAGGGCCAGGGGCTGGGGCGGCGATTGATCGAAGCGGTGCTCGACGAGGCGCTGCGCAGCGGCGCGGCGGTAAGCCTCAGCGTGCTGAAGGGCAGCTCGGCGCGGCGGCTCTATGAGCGGCTGGGCTTCCGCGTCGTCGGCTCGAGCGAGACCGCCCACAAGATGCTGTGGCAAGCATGAGGCCGCACGGTCAGTCCAGCTTTTGTACGCATTCAATATCGATCGACGTGAATTAAGTCCGCGCGGTTTCAATTGAACAAACCGTTGCACCGGCTGCGTTGATTCGCGAATGTCTTCGCACGTAGGATGAAGTTTCATAACTACAGGAAGACAAAGGATGTCGTTCGTCATGATCGCCACAGGAGCGGCCAGCCGCTCGCGTGTGCGGACCTTGTCGGTTCGGCATCTGGTGCTGGGCGTCGCCTTCGCGGCGCTGGCGCTCGTGGGCCTTGGAGCGGGCCTGGGATATTGGCTGGCGGCGCCGGCCACGCAGCAGGCGGCGGCGCCCGAGCGGCCGCACGCCGCGCTGCCTTTCGCGCTGGAGCAGTTGGGCACGCTGTCGGCGCGGCTGTTCAAGCTGGAGAGCGATGCGGCGCAGTTGAGCCGGCGCATCGGCAGGTTGCAGAAAGACGATGCCGCGGCGCCGACGGGCAGCAGCAAGAAGCCTGCAGGCTCTGGCGGCCCGATGCTGCCGCCGCAGCCCGCCGCGGCCCTCGACGACATTGGCAGCTTCGATGCGCGGCTGGCACGCATCGAAGAACAGATCGCGCTGGTGGCCGATGCGGCCGCGCTGCGCAACCTCGACTTCATGCGCCTGCCCACGCGGCTGCCGATCGAGGAGGCCGAGCTGGTGTCGAGCTTCGGCAACCGCGAGGATCCGATCACGCACCGCAAGGCCTTCCATGCCGGCCTCGATTTCGCAGCGGAAGTCGGCACGCCGATCCATGCGGCGGCCGGCGGCGTGGTGGTCTTCGCCGGCTTCCACCCCGAGTTCGGCCGGTTGGTCGAGATCGAGCACGGCAACGGCCTGACCACGCGCTATGCCCATGCCTCGCGCCTGCTGGTGCAGGCCGGCGCGGTGGTGGCGCCGGGCGAACGCATCGCGCTGGTCGGCACCAGCGGCCGCTCGACCGGGCCGCACCTGCACTTCGAGGTGCTGCGCGGCGGCGAGCATGCCGATCCGCGGCGCTACCTCGCAGGCCTGTGAGCACGGCGGCCGCATGTCGATCCGTCTCGGGCGTCAGGCGACGCGGCAGCTCACGCATGCGGGCCTCGTGCTGTCGGCGCCGCGCGGTCGCCGGCGGCAGCTCACCGCCGCGTTGATCGTGCTGGGGGCGCTGGCCATCGGTGCGGCCGGCAGCTATGTCTACTGGCTGCAGAACCCGATCGGCGGGCAGCAGCTGGGCGAGGCGCTGCATGAGCGGCAGCAGCTGCAGCAGCGGCTGGAGCAGAGCCTGATGACGCTGCGCCTCTCGGAGGCGCGCAGCAAGGAGCTGGAGCGCCAGATCGATGCGCTCAACCAGCGCCTGCGCGAATGCCAGGAAGAGCTCACGTTCTTCCGCCAGGCCAAGGACGGCAAGCGGCCGTCGTCGTAGGAGGGATACAGATGTTCGGCAAACGCAAACCGCAGACCTTCATCGAGGTCACCAAGCTCTCGAGCCTGATCGCCGAGGGCGTCGAGATCACCGGCGACATCGTGTTCGCCGATGGCATGCGCATCGACGGGCGCGTCAAGGGCAACGTGATCGGCCGGCGCGCCGACGGCAAGGGCCAGGCGCTGCTGGTGCTGTCCGACAAGGGGCACATCGAAGGCAGCGTGCGCTGCGGCGATGCGGTGATCAACGGCACGGTGACCGGCGACCTCGAGGTGGATCACTTCCTGGAGCTGCAATCCAACGCGCGCATCTGCGGCACCATCCGCTACAAGCAGCTGCAGATGGATGTGGGCGCCTCGGTGCAGGGGCAGTTGCTGCGCATGGAGGCTGTGGCAGCGGCCGACAACGTGGTCGAGCTGGCGGTCGACAAGGTGGCGGCTGCCGGTTGATGGAGCGTTGCGTGGGTGCCCGTCAGAGGTCGGTGCGCAGCTTCCAGATCTCGGGGAACAGCACCACGTCGAGCATCTTGCGCAGGTAGCCCACGCCGGACGTGCCGCCGGTGCCGCGCTTGAAGCCGATCACGCGCTCCACGGTGGTCACATGGCGGAAGCGCCAGAGCCTGAAGGCGTCTTCCAGGTCGGTGAGCTCTTCGCCGAGTTGATACAGGTCCCAGTGGTGGTTCGGGTCGCGGTACACGGTGAGCCAGGCCTGCTCCACGTCGTTGCTCTCTGCATAGGGCTGCGTCCAGTCGCGCTCCACATGGCCTGGTGGCACCGGCAGCCCGCGCCGCGCCAGCAGGCGCAGCGATTCGTCGTACAGCGAGGGCGATTCATACGCGGTCTGCACCTCGGCCAGCCGCTCGGGCCGGTGCGAATGCGGCTTGAGCATCGCCGCGTTCTTGTTGCCCAGCAGGAACTCGATGCAGCGGTACTGCCAGCTCTGGAAGCCGCTGCTGTTCGACAGATACGGCCGGATCGCCGAATACTCCGGCGGCGTCATCGTGGCCAGCACGTCCCAGGCATGGACCAGCTGCTCCATGATCTTCGAGACGCGCGCCAGCATCTTGAACGCGCTGCCGAGCTCATCGTTCGCAACGCAGCCGATCGCCGCGCGCAGCTCGTGCAGCATCAGCTTCATCCACAGCTCGCTGGTCTGGTGCTGCACGATGAAGAGCATCTCGTTGTGCTCGGGCGAGAGCGGATGCTGCGCGCTCAGCACCTGGTCGAGGTGCAGGTAATCGCCGTAGCTCATGTCCTTGGAGAAGTCGAGCTGCGCCTTCTCTTCGTGGACGATTTTTTCTGTGCTGTTGGTCATGTCACGGTGGCCCGTTGGTTGAAGCGCGCCTCGCGCCATTCGCCCGATTCGAGCACCTGCTTCAGTTGCTCGACCGCATCCCACACGTCGGCGAAGCGCACGTACAGCGGCGTGAAGCCGAAGCGCAGGATGTCGGGCGCACGGAAGTCACCGATCACGTTGCGCGCGATCAGTGCCTGCATGATCGGATAGCCGGCCTCGGCATGCGCAAAGCACACCTGGCTGCCGCGCAGCGCATCGTCGCGCGGCGAGGCCAGCGTGAGGCCATGGCCTTCGCAGCGTGCTTCCACCAGCTCGATGAACAGCCGCGTCAGCGCCAGCGACTTGCGGCGCAGCCCGGGCATGCCCTGGTCCGGCAGCTTCTCGGCGGCCAGCACCGTGTCGACGCCACATTCCAGCGCCGCCATCGAGATGACCGCCGGCGTGCCGCACAGGTAGCGCGCAATGCCGGCCGCGGGCTTGTAGCTGGGCGTGAAATCGAACGGCGCCGCATGCCCCATCCAGCCCGACAGCGGCTGCCAGAAGCGCTCGGCATGGCGCGGATGCGCCCACACGAAGGCCGGCGCGCCGGGGCCGCCATTCAGGTACTTGTAGCCGCAGCCCACCGCGAAGTCGGCCGCTTCGTCATCGGGGCCGTTGCCCTTCAGGTTGACCGGCACCGCGCCGGCCGAATGCGCCAGGTCCCACAGCACCAGCGTGCCCGCCGCATGGGCCTTGCGGTTGAGCGCCTGCATGTCGTGCATGCGGCCGCTGCGGTAGTTCACGTGCGTGAGCATCAGCACCGCGACGTTGTGTTCGGCGAGCAGCGGCTCGATCTGCTCGGGGTCGTCGCACAGCACCAGCTCGTAGCCGCGCTCGCGCGCCAGGCCTTCGGCGATGTAGAGGTCGGTCGGGAAGTTGTGGCGTTCGGAAACGACCACGCGCTTGCCCGGCGCGTCGACCTCGGCGATGGACAGCGCCGCGCTCAGCGCCTTGTAGAGGTTGACGCTGGTCGAATCGGCCACCACCAGCTCGCCGGCGCCCGCGCCGACGAGGAAGGCGATCTTGTCGCCGATGCGCTGCGGCAGCGTGATCCAGCCGGCGGTGTTCCAGCTGCGGATCAGGTCGTGGCCCCATTCCTGCTGCACCACCTGTTGCACGCGGGCCGGCGTGGCTTTCGGCAGCACGCCCAGCGAGTTGCCGTCGAGGTAGATCAGGCCGGGCGGCAGATCGAACTGCTCGCGCAGCGGCGCGAGCGGATCTTGCGCGTCGAGTGCCAGGCAATCGGCACGGGTCAATGACGTCATGGGTGTTCCTGCAGTTCTCTGAGCACGGCGCGCACGGGGCTCGCATCGGCCGTCACCAGCTTCAAGGGCAGGGCGATCAGCTCGTAATCGCCTTCGGGCACGTCGTCGAGCACCAGGTTTTCGAGCACCCGGAGGTCGCGGCGGCGGATCACCTGGTGGCTGTCGAGCGTCTTGCTGTCGGCGGGGTCGATGCTCGCGGTGTCGATGCCGATCAGCTTCACGCCCAGGTCGGCGAGGCGCTCGATCGTGTCGGGCGCATAGGCGGCGAGGTTGCCGTCCCAGCGGTCGACCGGCATGCGTTCGTAGGTGCGTACCAGCACGCGGGCGGGAATTTTTCGGAGCGCATGCTCCAAATGCGACCAAAGCACCAGCGGACCGCATCCGATCGCGTGAATCACCCGGCAGGGGCCAAGGTATGGTTCGAGGCCCAGCAGGCCGGCACTGGTGCCTTGAGGGTCGTAGTGCAGCGGTGCATCCGCATGCGCGCCCACGTGCGGCGAGAGCGTCAGCGCGCTCACGTTCACGGGGCAGCCGGGCCCCAGCGTCGCGCTCCATTGCTGCTGGTAGGCGGTGTCGCCGGGAAACACCGGCGAGCCGGCATGCACCGGTGGAGAGATGTCCCAGAGACGCTTCATCGGACCATCATAGGCTTTCAAGACCCGTTCGCCGAAATAGTTGACAACTAAAGTATATCGACCTAGATTGACCCCATGCACGGAGGATTTCCGATGAGCCGCAGCGCCCACGTCGACACCTTTGCGCGCGACCATCTGCCGCCGCACGAGCAATGGCCGGAGCTGCTGTTCGAGCTGCCGGAGCTGCAGTTCCCCGAGCGCCTGAACTGCGCCCACGCACTGCTCGACCGCTGGGTCGAGCAAGGGCAGGGCGACCGCTTGTGCATACAAGGTGCCGGCCTCTGCTGGACCTATGCCGACCTGCAGGCCCAGGCCAACCGCATCGCCCGCGTGCTGGTCGACGACATGGGCCTGGTGCCGGGCAACCGCGTGCTGCTGCGGGGCGCCAACCATCCGATGCTGGCGGCCTGCTGGTTCGGTGTGATCAAGGCGGGCGGCATCGCGGTGGGCAGCATGCCGCTGCTGCGCGCGAAGGAGCTGGCGCAGATCATCGACAAGGCCGAGGTCAGCCATGCGCTGTGCGATGCGCGCCTGGCCGACGAGCTGCTGAAGGCGCAGGCGCAATGCCCGAGCCTCAGGCAGCTGCGCTGCTTCAACACCGATGCGAGCGGCGGCCTCGAGGCAGCGATGCATGCCAAGCCGGCGGGCTTTGCCAATGTCGACACCGCCGCCGACGACACCTGCCTGATCGCCTTCACCTCCGGCACCACCGGCGTGCCTAAGGGCACGATGCATTTCCACCGCGACGTGATGGCGGCCTGCGCCTGCTGGCCGCGCCACGTGCTGCGCGCCGAGCCGAGCGACGTGTTCATCGGCAGCCCGCCGCTGGCCTTCACCTTCGGGCTCGGCGGGCTGCTGCTGTTTCCGCTGGCCATCGGTGCCTCGACCGTGCTGATCGAGAAGGCCACGCCCGACCTGCTGCTGCCCGCGATCGCGCAATACCGCGCCACCGTGAGCTTCACCGCGCCCACCTCCTACCGCGCGATGGCGGGGCAGGTGGCGCAGCACGACCTGTCGTCGCTGCGCAAATGCGTGTCGGCCGGCGAGGCACTGCCCGCGGCCACGCGACAGCTGTGGAAGCAGGCCACCGGCATCGAGACGATCGACGGCATCGGCTCCACCGAAATGCTGCACATCTTCATCTCCGCCGACGAGGCGCATGCGAAGCCGGGCGCCACCGGCGTGCCGGTGCCGGGCTACCGCGCCTGCGTGCTCGACGATGAAGGCCGGCCGCTGCCGCCGGGCCAGGTGGGCCGGCTCGCGGTGAAGGGGCCCACCGGCTGCCGCTACCTGGCCGACGATCGCCAGCGGCAGTACGTGCAGCACGGCTGGAACCTCACCGGCGACGCCTACCTCGTCGACGACGACGGCCAGTATGTCTACCAGGCGCGCACCGACGACATGATCATCTCGGGCGGCTACAACATCGCTGGGCCTGAGGTGGAAGGTGCGCTGCTGCTGCATCCGGCGGTGGCCGAGTGCGCGGTGGTCGGCGTGCCGGACGAAGAGCGCGGCCAGATCGTCAAGGCCTTCGTCGTGCTGAAGCCCGGCCATGAGCCTGGCGAGGCGCTGGTGCGCACGCTGCAGGCTTTCGTGAAGCAAAGCATCGCACCCTACAAGTACCCGCGCGCGGTCGAGTTCCGCGCCAGCCTGCCGCGCACCGAAACCGGCAAGCTGCAGCGCTTCAGGCTGCGGCAGGAGGCTCAGGCGACGTGAGCCATTTCGAACGCACCGAGACCGTCCGCTTCGCGCATTGCGATCCGGCCGGCATCGTCTTCTTTCCGCAATACCTCGTGATGCTCAACACGCTGGTCGAAGACTGGTTCGACCGCGGGCTGAAGATCCCGTATGCCGGCTTCATCACCGGCCGCCGGCTCGGCCTGCCCAGCGTGCGGCTCGAGGTCGATTTCACCGCGGTCAGCCGCATCGGCGATGTGCTGGTGCAGCGCCTGCAGGTGCTGCACCTGGGCCGCAGCTCGCTGCAGCTGGCGGCCACCTACCTGGGTGCCGATGGCGAGCTGCGGCTGCGTGCGCGGCAGGTGCTGGTGTGCACCTCGCTCGACGATCATCGCCCCCGGCCGCTGCCCGCCGACGTGCGCGCCGCGGTGCCCGCCTTCATGGAGAACGACGCTTGACCTCACCGACCCACCAGATCCTGCAACCGCCCGAATGGCCGCAGCCGCGCGGCTATGCCAACGGCGTGGCCGCGCGCGGCATGCCGGTGTTCGTGGCCGGCCAGATCGGCTGGACGCCCGATGGCCGCTTCGAGAGCGACGACTTCGTGGCCCAGGTGCGGCAGGCGCTGCTCAACGTGCGCGCAGTGCTGGCCGAGGCCGGCGCGCAGCCGCAGCACATCGTGCGCATGACCTGGTACGTGACCGACAAGCGCGAGTACATGGCCCGCGGCAAGGAGATCGGCCGCGTGTACCGTGAACTGATCGGCCACTACGGTGTGGCGATGACGGCGGTGGAAGTGAGCGCGCTGATCGAAGACCGCGCCAAGGTCGAGATCGAGGTCACCGCGGTCGTGCCGGGCTGATATCGGCCCCACGTCGCTTCGCTCCTGCCCCCCGAGGGGGTGCTCAGCCGGCTTGAGGCGGCTCTGCGCAGGCTGAGAGCCTGCTTCGCGCGCAGGGGCTTGGCCTCGCGCCGCGGGGCGTCGGCAGAATCGGCCGCATGGATGCCGCCGTGCGCACGCTGCCCACCGTCTTCAGCGAAGACGGCCCGCTCGGCCGCTGGCTGTGTGCCGACTGGCAGCCGCCGTCGCTGGCGGCCCATCTCAGCCGCATCTGGTATTTCGACGGCGTGCTGACCCTGGCGCGCGAGCGCGTGTTTCCCGATGGCGCGGTCGAGCTGATCGTGCACCTGGGCCGGCGCTACCGCAGCGTGCTCGACGATCGGCATGCGCAGGGCTTTCCCGCGCTGTGCCTTGCGGGCCTGCGGCTCTCGGCCGAGGTGATCGAAGCGCCGCAAGGCCGCACCACGGTGCTTGGCGTTCGGCTCACGCCGCTGGGCGCGCATGCGCTGCTGCGCGGCGCGCAGACCGAGGCCTGCGGCTGCACGCTCGATCTCGAAGAGGCGCTGGGCGCGGCGGCGCGCGAGCTGGCCGATGCGGTCGACGAGGAGAGCGATCCTGTCGCGCGTGTGCTGGCCGCCGGCCGCTGGGTGGCAACGCGACTGCGCGAGGCGCCGCTGCCCGATCCGTTGATCGCGTGGATCTGCCGGCGCATCACCGAGACGCAGGGCCGCGTCGCGATGCGCACACTGTGCGAGCAGGCCGGCGTGTCGCCCACGCGGCTGCCGGCGCGCTTTCGCGCCCAAGTCGGCGTCACGCCCAAGCACTTCGCGCGCATGGCCCGCTTCCGCCACGCGCTGGCGCGCCTGGGCAGCGACGAACCGCCGCCGCTGGCCGAGCTGGCGCTCGAGGCCGGCTATGCCGACCAGCCGCATTTCCAGGCCGAGTTCCGCGGCTTCGCCGGGCTCACGCCGGGCGAGTACCTGCAGGCCCGGCGCTATCCCAACACCGTGTCGCTGGCCGAGGCGGCGTAATTTTTTCCAAGACCGGGCGGATGCACGGGCCTACGCTGCCAGCCATCCAACACGCAGGAGAGTTGCCGCAATGAACTCGATCCATGAAGTCTTCGCCTACCTCACGGTGCACGACTGCGCCGCCGCCATCGAGTTCTACAAGAAGGTCTTCGAGGCCGAAGAGATCTTCCGTCTCACGGAGCCCAACGGCCGCATCGGCCATGCGCAGCTGAAGCTCGGGCCCACGGTGCTGATGCTGGCCGACGAATACCCCGAATACGGCATCCAGGGGCCGCGCACGCTGGGCGGCGCCGGCTTCCGCATGCACTTGCATGTCGACGATGCCGACGCGTTGGTGCAGCGCGCGGTCGCCGCCGGCGCCGAGCTGGTCATGGCGCCGCGCGACCAGTTCTATGGCGAGCGCAGCGGCCGCGTGCGCGATCCGTTCGGGCACGAATGGCTGATCGGCCACGAGATCGAGAAGGTCTCGTACGAGGAGATGCAGCGCCGCTACGACGAGATGATGAAGAACGAGGCCTGACGGTCAGGCTTCCAGCGGCGGCAGCCCGTGCCGCGCCCGCGCCCGGTTGCAGGCCTCGTCGCCGCGGCCCAGCGGCGCGAGCTGGCCGAACTCGCGGCAGGGCGAGGGCCGCCATTCGTAGATGCCGCAGGCCGCCTTCTCGCCCACCTTGCCGACCAGCGCCGCGCATCGCGGGCTCGCATGGTCGGTGCCGCGCATGCGGCACAGCGTGTCCGTGATCTGCACCGCCAGGCCTGCAGGCACCGACCCGCCTTCGCCCTCCAGTTCCTCCACTGCAAAATCGACGCGGAAGCTGGCACAGCAGGCGCCGCAGCGGGTGCAGGGGTTGTCGGTGCTCATGGTCGGAACGGGGGAGGGCGGAAGGATGTCGAACGCGGGCTACTCGGGCACGCCATTGTCGAAGAAGCTGGGCCTGAAGCCCGGCATGCGGGTCGCGCCGCTGCAGGCGCCCGTGCCGTATGCACGGCTCGTGGCCGACCTGCCTGCCGACATCGTGCTGGTGGACCAAGCCGATGCCGCCACCGATCTCGCCCACCTGTTCGTCACCGAGGCCGCCGTGCTCGGCCGTGAGCTCGAGCGCCTGCGCCATGCGATGCGGCCCGACGCGGTGCTGTGGGTCTCGTGGCCGAAGAAGGCCGCCAAGGTGCCCACCGACGTGACCGAGGACGTGATCCGCGCGCTGGCGCTGCCGCTGGGCTGGGTCGACGTGAAGGTCTGCGCGGTGGATGCGGTGTGGTCGGGGCTGAAGCTGATGGTCCGGCGCAGCGAGCGCTGAGATGGGTTGAGCGGGGTATCGCAGCCCGATACCTCGCGTCGCGCGAAGCATCCACCTGCCTCGCGATGCTGGCGTCGTCGGCGGGTGCCGGCCAGCATCGCGCCCCATGACTTCTGCTGCACCTTCTTCTTCGACGCCCGACGACCTCGGCCTGCCGTGGACCGCGCGTCGCCGCTTCCTCGGCAATGCCGCCTGCTGCGGCCTCGGCATCGCGCTCGGCCTCTTCGATTCACCCTCGGCTGCCGCGCCGGCCGCCGAGCCATGGCCCGCCGACGTGCAGGCCTTGTGGCAGCGTTCCTGGCAGGGCGTCGATGCCACGGCCATGGCCGACGTACACGTGCACCTGCTGGGCCACACCGCGGCCGGGCCCGACCAGGACGATGGCGCCTGGATCCATCCGCGCACGCTCAACCCGCTGGCCCTTGGCGACTGGGTGCGGCGTCTTGCGATCGAGCATGCGAGCGGTGTCTCGGGCCGGCGCGCCGAACTGTCGGCCGTCTACCTCGACCGGCTCGCCGCGTTGTGGTCGGCGTTTCCCGCCGGCGCGCAGCCGATGCTGCTGGCCTTCGACGCGGCGGTGGACGGGCAGGGTGCTGTCGATGCGGGCCGCACGATGTTTCGCACCGGCAATGGCTACGCACAGCGCGCGGCCACGCAGCGCGGCTGGGGATGGATCGCGTCCATCCACCCCGGCCGGCCCGATGCGGTCGACTTGCTGCAGGCCGCGGCCGCACAGGGCGCGCGGGCGGTCAAGTGGCTGCCGTCGGCCATGGGCATCGATCCTTCCGAACGGCGCCATGGCCGCTTCCATGCCGAGATGGCCCGGCTCGGCCTGCCGCTGCTCAGCCATGCCGGCGAAGAGAAGGCGGTGACGGGGGCCAACGCCCACGAGGCGGTCAACCCGCTGCTGCTGCGCCACCCCGCCGGCGAGGGCGTGCGGGTGATCGTCGCCCACTGCGCCACGCTCGGGCAGGCGCAGGACCTCGACCATCCCGGTCGCGGCCGCGTGCCGGCCTTCGAGCTCTTTGCGCGGCTGATGGACGATGCGAGCCTGGGCTCGCGTTTCCATGGCGACATCTCGGCCATCACGCAGGTCAACCGCAGCACGGCCGACGTGCAGGCGCTGCTGCAGCGAACCGACTGGCATGGGCGGCTGCTCTACGGATCGGACTATCCGTTGCCCGGGCTGG
Source organism: uncultured bacterium (assembly GCA_966212505.1). Classification (GTDB taxonomy): domain Bacteria; phylum Pseudomonadota; class Gammaproteobacteria; order Burkholderiales; family Burkholderiaceae_C; genus CAMLIZ01. The sequence goes on along the minus strand of CBIHRS010000020.1, from coordinate 65,559 downwards.
CATGGCTCACCTCGGTGCCTCGACTGGCCGATGCGGGCCTGCTGGCCGCGGACGATGTCATGCCGCTGAAGCGGCTGCAGTCGTTGAACCCGCTGGCCTTCGACTTCGTGCTGAAGCGGTGTTTGCAGTGGCAGGGCCGGGGCTTTGCGCCCGGCGTGTTCGAGTCGAAGCGGCTGCTCGCTGTTCAGCCGGCGGCGGCGCGCACCACCGTCACCGTGCAGGGGCTCTCGGCCACCACTTGAGACGACACGCTGCCCAGGTAGCGGCGCAGCGCCGAGTTGCCGCGTGCGCCCATCACGATGTGGTCGACCTCGTTGCGCTGCGCGAACTCGATGATCGCGGCCGCAGGGTCGGGTGCCTCGAGCACGTGGAAGGTCAGCCGGCCTTCGTCGAGCGGCAGGGCCCGTGTGATCGGCCGCACCCAGTGCTTCAGCCCGACCAACTGCTTCACGTGCAGGCTGCGGCCTTGGGCGTCGACCAGCTCGTCCATGCCGATGCGGGCGGTCTTCAGCACGCTCACGCAGGCCAGGCGCGCGCCGGGGTCGGTGAGCAGCAGGCGTCGCACCGTGTCGCACAGCTGCTCGAGCAGCGGGGCGCTGGCGCTCTCGAGGTCGACCGCGACCATCAGGATCGGGCTGCGCGAGACCTGCACGGCCGCGCTGCCGCCGCCCGCAGGTTCGGCCCCCAGCGCGGCGAACCAGCGCTTGAGCGCCTGGATGCGGCCGCTGCCCTGCATGCGCTGCGCACGCTGGGTCAGCGGCACCTGCTCGGGATGCTGCAGGTCGAGCACCAGCTGCGCCGCGCTCTGGTAGCGCCGCTCGGGCAATACCTCCAGGCAGCGCAGGATCACCTCCTGCAGCCATGGCGGGCAGTCGGGTCGCAGCGCGCGCGGCGGCGTGGGTTCCTGGTAGAGGCGCTTGCGCAGCCCGGCCACGCTGCTCGGCTGGCCGAAGGGGCGGTGCCCGGTGGCCAGGTGATAGAGCATCACGCCGAGCGCGAACAGGTCGCTGCGCGGATCGTTGCGCACGAACTGCACCTGCTCGGGCGACATGTAGGGCCCGGTGCCCATCGGCAGCGTGAATTCCTCGTCGAGCAGGTCGGGCAGGTGGTCGTGGCGCGAGAGGCCGAAGTCGACCAGCACCGCATCGCCGTTGTCGCGGAAGAGGATGTTGCTCGGCTTCACGTCGAGGTGCACCACGTGCTGCCTGTGCAGGTCGTGCAGCGCGGCCGCCACCGCGGCGCCGATGCGCGCCACTTCGTCGGCAGGCAGCGGAGCGTCGTCGAGCCGCGGCCGCAGCGAAGGGCCGGGCACGTACTCCATCACGATGTAGGGCTGGCGCGTGAAGTCGCCCTTGGCCACGAAGCATGGCACGTGCCGACCCTTGAGCATCGGCATGATCATCTGCTCGACCTCGAAGCCGACGATCGTGGCCGGGTCCTCGCCGCCCTTGATGCGCGGCACCTTCATGATCAGCGGCATCGCATCGCCGCCGCTATCGGCACGGGTCACGCGCCACAGGTTGGCCATGCCGCCCTGGTGCAGGTGCGTCTCGAGCCGGAAACCATCGATCACCTGCCCGGCCTGCAAGGGGCCTGCGGGTGGATCGATGATTTCGTCAGGCACCATGGATCAGGCGGTCGGCAAACGAGACAGGCAGCCCCGCCGCGCGGATCTTGTCGGCGGCGGTGTCGTGGTCGTACGGTACGCGGTGGAAGGTGAGCAGGGCTTGCGCTGTGTCGAACATCGCGTAGCAGGCAGCGGGGTTGCCGTCGCGCGGCTGGCCGGCCGAACCCGGCAGCACCAGCCACTGCCGGTGCGGCGCCACCGGGATGGCGACGCCCGAGGTCGGCGTGAAGTCGAGCGTCTTGCCGGTGCCCGACAGGTGGTAGAGCCTGGGCTCGTGCACATGGCCGCAGAAGGTGTAGCGGCAGTGCGTGGCCTGTAGGCTGCGCGCGGCATCGGCCCGCGCCACCACGTAGCCCCATTCGGCCGGGGCATAGGCATTGGCATGCACGTAGAGCCGATTCTCCTCGGTCACCTGCAGCGGCAGGCTCTCGAGGAAGGCCAGTTGCTCGTCGCTGAGTTGCATGCGGGTCCAGGCCACCGCTTCGCGCGGCTCGGGCCGCATCGAGGGCGAGGGGCCGCGCACCACCGCGGCATCGTGATTGCCGACGATCGCCACCGCGCCGGCCGCCACGTGTTCGCGGATCAGGTCGACCACCCAGCCGGGGTCGGCGCCGTAGCCCACGTAGTCGCCGAGGAACACGAAGCGCTGGGCCCCTTGGCCGCGCGCATGCGCCAGCACCGCCTCCACCGCCTCGCGGTTGGCGTGCAGGTCGGTCACCAGCGCGATCTTCATCAGCCGATGCGGCCCAGCAGCAGGTACTCCATCAAGGCCTTCTGCACATGCATGCGGTTCTCGGCCTCTTCCCACACCACCGACTGCGGACCGTCGATCACCGCGGCCTCCACTTCCTCGCCGCGGTGGGCGGGCAGGCAGTGCATGAACAGCGCATCGGGCTGGGCCGCGGCCATCATCTCGGCATCGACGCACCAGTCGGCAAAGGCCTTCTGGCGGGCTTCGTTCTCGGCCTCGTAGCCCATGCTGGTCCACACGTCGGTGGTCACCAGGTGCGCGCCGCGGCAGGCGTCCATCGGGTCCTTGAAGACCTTGTAGCAGCCGGTGTCGCGGATGCCGGCCACCGCCGGATCGATCTCGTAGCCGCTGGGCGTGCTCACGTGCACCGTGAAGCCGAGGATCTCGGCGGCCTGCAGCCAGGTGTTGGCCATGTTGTTGCCGTCGCCCACCCACGCCACGACCTTGCCCTGGATCGAGCCGCGGTGTTCGATGAAGGTGAAGATGTCGGCCAGGATCTGGCAGGGGTGGTATTCGTTGGTGAGGCCGTTGATCACCGGCACGCGCGAATGGGCCGCAAAGGTCTCGAGCTTGGCCTGCTCGAAGGTGCGGATCATCACGATGTCGACCATGCGGCTGATCACGCGGGCCGAATCCTCCACCGGCTCGGCGCGGCCGAGCTGGCTGTCGCCGGTGGTCAGGTGCACCACCGAGCCGCCCATCTGGTACATGCCGGCCTCGAAGCTCACGCGGGTGCGGGTGCTGGCCTTCTCGAAGATCATCGCCAGCGTGCGGTCGACCAGCGGCTGGTATTTCTCGTAGTTCTTGAAGCGCTTCTTGATGATCGCGGTGCGCTCGAAGAGGTAGGCGTATTCCTCGGCGCGGAAGTCCTTGAACTGAAGGTAGTGCTTCATGAGGCTCATGCCGGGTTTCATGATTGCGGAGACGAGAGGAATTCTTTCACCAGCGGCGCCAGGATGGCCACGATCTGCGCCGCTTCGTCGCTGCTGAGGATCAGCGAGGGCACGAGGCGGATCACCTTGTCGGCCGTCACGCTGATGAACAGGCCCGCATCGGCCGCACGGCCCAGCAGCTCGCCGCAGGGGCGGTCGAGCTCCACGCCGAGCATCAGGCCCTGGCCGCGGATGTCGACCACACCGGGCAGGCTGCCCAGCTCGCGCTGCAGCGCCGCCTTGATTTCGGCGCCGACCTTGGCCGCGTTGTCGAGCAGCTTCTCTTCTTCCATGATGCGCAGCGTCTCGACGCCGGCGCGCATCGCCAGCGGGTTGCCGCCGAAGGTGGTGCCATGGTTGCCCGGCTGCAGCACGTTGGCCGCGCGTGGACCGCAGACGATGGCGCCCACCGGCACGCCCGAGCCCAGGCCCTTGGCCAGCGGCATCACGTCGGGCTGGATGCCGGCCCACTGGTGCGCGAACCACTTGCCGGTGCGGCCGATGCCGCACTGCACTTCATCGAGCATCAGCAGCCAGTCACGCTCGTCGCACAGCTTGCGCACCGCGCGCAGGTAGTCGAGCTGCACCGGGTTGATGCCGCCTTCGCCCTGGATCACCTCCAGGAACACCGCGACGACGTTGGGGCGCGTGCGCGCGGCTTCCTCCAGCGCGGCAAGGTCGTTCAGCGGCACGCGCACGAAGCCTTCGACCAGCGGGCCGAAGCCGGCCTGCACCTTGGGGTTGCCGGTGGCCGACAGCGTGGCGATCGAGCGGCCGTGGAAGGCCTTCTCGTAGACGATGACCTCGGGGCGGTCAATGCCCTTGTCATGGCCGAACTTGCGCGCGATCTTCAGCGCGCCTTCATTGGCCTCGAGGCCGCTGTTGCAGAAGAAGACGTTGCTCAGGCCCGAGAGCTCGCACAGCTTGGCGGCAAGCTGCTCCTGCAGCGGCACGTGGTAGTAGTTGGAGCTGTGGATCAGCTTGGACACCTGGTCCTGCAGCGCCGGCACCAGCTTGGGGTGCGCATGGCCCAGCGTGTTGACGGCGATGCCGCCCAGCCCGTCGAGGTATTTCTTGCCGTTGGTGTCCCACAGCCAGCAGCCTCGGCCGTGCGACAAAGCGATCGGCAGGCGGCCGTAGGTCTTCATCACATGCGGTTCGGGGGCGACAGGGGCGTTCATCGGCAAGGGCTCCGGAGAAAAAGAAAGGGCCGGCAGCGTGGCGGATCACGCGCCGACCGTGAACGATTCTACGGGCTGGCCTTCCGGGCTCCGGCGCAGACCCGGGTGAGCCCTGCGTGTGGTGATCCCGTATGCTGCGGTGCGGTGGTTGCAGGGCACAATAGAGGGCTGTCTCTATCGCTCCCCCGCATGACGTCCCCCAAACCCCGCGAAGTCTTCATCCAGGGGATCACCAAGGATGGCCGAACCTTCCGTCCCAGCGATTGGGCCGAACGCCTCGCCGGCGCGATGTCGTGCTTCCGGCCGGGGGACTCGGCGGGCGGCAAGGGCGCCTACATCGGCTATTCGCCGTATTGCGTGCCGCGGGTGATCAACGGTGTGAAGTACGTGATCGTCAACGAGGCGCTGAAGGACATCGAGCCGATGGCCTGGGACTTCGTGATGAACTTCGCCCGCGACAACAACCTGCAGGTGGCCGAAGCCTGCCTGATGCCGGAAGACCGCCCCGAGCTCCCGAAGAAGGGCTGAGCCGAAGGCGCCGCACCAAAAGCAAAGGGCCCGCGATTGCGGGCCCTTTTCGTTTCACCTGGACGGGTGGCTTCAGGCGGCGGCAGCGGCGCCCAGCGCCTTGATCTTGGCCGACAGGCGGCTCTTGTGGCGAGCGGCCTTGTTCTTGTGGAAGATGCCCTTGTCGGCGACCGAATCGATCACGCTCTGGGCGGTCTTGAACAGGTCAGCGGCCTTGTCCTTGTCGCCAGCGACAACGGCCTTTTGCACGTTCTTGATGACCGTGCGGAATTTGGAGCGCAGCGCCGTGTTGGCGGCGTTCAGCTTGACGTCCTGGCGGGCGCGCTTGCGGCCCGACGCGAGGCGGACGGTCTTCTTCTTGGCTTTGGAAGAGGTGGCCATGCTGTAAAGGGGTGTCCAGGTGGAAAGTCGATCAGTATAGCATCTGTATTACGCATGCGGCAATCTGCTTGTCAAGGGTGGGCGGATGTGAGCGGGCGCTACCTATAATCGCGCGCCCTGTCATCGCCCCTCCGTCGCCCGGTTGTCGTCGTCCGCGGCCCGCAATTCCCAGAATGAACCTGCTGAAGGCCGCCTCCACCATCTCGCTGCTGACGCTCGCGTCGCGCATCACCGGCATGGTGCGCGACATGCTGGTCGCCGCCGCCTTCGGCGCCAACGCGCTGACCGATGCGTTCAACGTCGCCTTCCGCATCCCCAACCTGCTGCGCCGGCTGGTGGGCGAGGGCGCGTTCTCGCAGGCCTTCGTGCCGCTGCTGGCGGCTTCGCACGAGCGCGACGGGGCGGAAGCCACACACCGGCTGATCGACGCGGTGGCCACCGTGCTGCTGTGGAGCCTGATCGTGATCACCGCCATCGGCGTGATCGGGGCGCCGCTGCTGGTGTGGCTGATGGGCGAGGGCCTGCGCGACAGCGGCGGTTTCCAGCCTGCCGTCGTGATGACGCGCTGGATGTTCCCGTACATCGCCTGCATGTCGCTGGTCGCGCTGTCGGCGGGCATCCTCAACACCTGGCGCCGCTTCGTGGTGCCGGCCGCCACGCCGGTGCTGCTGAACCTGGCCTTCATCGCGGCGGTGCTGGGGCTGGCGCCCTTGTTCAAGCGCTGGGGCATCGAGCCGATCTATTCACTCGCCGCGGGCGTGATGCTGGGTGGCGTGCTGCAACTGGCCGTGCAGGTGCCGGCGCTGAAGCGCATCAACGCCTGGCCGCGCTTCGCGCTCACGTGGCGCGGTTTCCGCGATGCCTGGACGCACGAGGGGGTGCATACCGTGCTGCGGCAGATGGCGCCGGCGCTGCTGGGCGTGTCGGTGGCGCAGATCTCGCAGCTCATCAACACCCAGATCGCAACCCACCTGGGCGCCGGCGCGGTGTCGTGCCTGAGCTATGCCGACCGGTTGATGGAATTCCCGTCGGCGCTGCTCGGCGTGGCCCTGGGCGTGGTGCTGACGCCGCAGCTCGCCGCGGCCAAGGCGCGTGCCGACGCGGCGGCGTATTCCAACCTCATCGAGACCGGCCTGCGCCAGGTGCTGCTGCTGGCGGTGCCCTGCGCTGTGGCGCTGCTGGTGTTTTCCACGCCGCTGGTGGCGGTGCTGTTCCACCGTGGCACCTTCCATGCCGACGCGGTGCACACCACCTCGTCGGCGGTGATGGGTTATGGCGCCGGGCTGATCGGCATCGTCTCGATCCGCATCCTTGCGCCCGGCTTCTTCGCCCAGCAGGACATGAAGACGCCGGTGCGCATCGCCATCGTGGTGCTGTGCCTGACGCAGCTGATGAACGCGCTGTTCGTGCCGCTGCTCGGCGTGGCCGGGCTGGCGCTGTCGACCGGCCTCGGCGCGGTGGTCAACGCGGGCACGCTGCTGGTGGGGCTTCATCGCCGGGGCAGCTACACGCCCGCTGCGGGATGGGGTGTCTACCTGCTGCGCGTGGGGGTGGCGAGTGCCGCCATGGGCGTCGGCCTTCACTTCGCCGCCACCCGCATCGACTGGCTGCGCCTCGGTGCCCATGAGCTGCAGCGTGCCGGCGCGATGGCGCTGGTGCTGGCCGGGGCCGGCATCATCTACTTCGGCGCGCTGGCCGCCAGCGGCCTGAACCTGCGCGAATTCCTGCGCCGGGGCTGAGCTCCCGCCTTGGTGGCGCCGGGGGCGCGGCATACACTGGCTTCATGGAGTTCGAGGTCGTCACCCCGCTGCAGTATTTCGCGAGCCTCGTGGCCGAGGACGCCGGGCTGGCCCTCACGGAAGCGGCCATCGCAGTGGCGCAGGACGACGAGCCCGGCCTCGATCCGCAGGGCGTGCTCGCCGAGATCGATGCGCTGGCCGACAAGCTCAGGCGCCGCCTCGCCGCCGATGCGATGCCCATGCAGCGCCTGCGCCTGCTGAACCACTACTTCTTCACCGAGCTGGGCTTCGCCGGCAACGTCAACAACTACTACGACCCGCACAACAGCTACCTGCACCGGGTGCTGCAGACGCGTCGCGGCATCCCGATCTCGCTGGCGCTGCTGTACATCGAATTCGCCACTCAGGTCGGCCTGCAGGCGCGCGGCATCTCGTTCCCGGGGCATTTCCTCGTCAAGCTGCGCATGCCGCAGGGCGAGGTGGTGATCGATCCGTTCAGCGGCCGCTCGCTGTCGCGCGAGGAGCTCGACGAGCGCCTGGCGCCCTACCGCCGGCAGCAGGGCCTGGTGGGCGATTTCGACGTGCCGCTGGGGCTGTTCCTGCAGGCCGCGTCGGCGCGCGACGTGCTGGCCCGCCTGCTGCGCAACCTGAAGGAAATCCACCGCAGCGCCGCCGACTGGCCGCGCCTGCTCGCGGTGCAGCAGCGTCTGGTGATCCTGCTGCCCGAGGCCTGGGAGGAGCGGCGCGACCGTGGCCTGGCCTATGCCGAGCTGGGGCAGTACCTGCTGGCGCTCGACGATGTCGAGGCGTATCTGCGCCATTGCCCGGAAGCCGACGACGTGCTGTCGCTGTCGGCGCGCGCCGCCGAATGGCGGCTGTCCGGCAGCCCCCGCCTGCACTGAACTGGAGGGAAGGGCCGGCGGCCCACATAGAATGGCGGCCGTTGTTGCGCCGCCTTCCCCCTTCTTTCGAAGCGCGCTCCGCCATGGCGGCGCCCCAGCGGCCTCCCGCCCCATGACCCTCACCTCCGCTCAACGCAAGACCCTGACCTGGACCGTGCTCGCCATCGCGGCGGCGGTGCTGTTGTGGCTGCTCGCGCCGGTGCTCACGCCCTTCCTGATCGGTGCGGGGCTGGCCTATGCGCTCGGGCCGGCGGTGGAGCGGCTGGTCGCGCGCCGCTGGCCGCGGGCCGCGGCGGTGGTGCTGGTGGAGGTGGCGGCCATCGTCGCGGTGCTGGCGCTGGCGCTGCTGATCGTGCCGATCCTCTCCAAGGAGCTGCCGCAACTGAAGCAGCAGGTGCCGCTGCTGGCCGACAAGCTGGACGCCACGCTGTCGCCCTGGCTGGCGCAGTTCGGCATCCATGTCACGCTCGACAGCGCGAGTATCAAGGCGATGGCGCTGAAGGTGCTCGATGCCAACGTCGAAGACTGGCTGCGCCGCGCGTTGAGCTCGGCGCGCATCGGCGGCAGCTACGTGCTGGCGATCGTCGGCAACGCGGTGCTGGTGCCGCTGGTGCTGTTCTACCTGCTGATGGACTGGCCCAAGCTGCTCGGCCGCGTGCGCGAGCTGGTGCCGCCTCGGCTGCACGAGCAGACCGACTCCTTCCTGGTCGAATGCGACGTGGTGCTGGGCCAGTACCTGCGCGGCCAGATGCTGGTGATGCTGGTGCTGGCGATGTACTACGCGATCGGGCTGCGGCTGTTCGGCTTCGACCTCGCGGTGCCGGTCGGCGTGTTCACCGGCCTGGCGGTGTTCATCCCCTACCTCGGCTTCGGGCTGGGGCTGGTGCTGGCGCTGCTGGCAGCGGTGCTGCAGTTCGCCAGCTGGTATGGGCTGGTCGCGGTGGCGGTGGTCTACGGTTTTGGCCAGTTGCTCGAAAGCTTCTATCTCACGCCCCGGCTCGTGGGCGAGCGCATCGGCCTCAGCCCGCTCACCGTCATCTTCGCGCTGCTGGCCTTCGGCCAGCTGTTCGGCTTCGTCGGCGTGCTGATCGCGCTGCCGCTCAGCGCGGTGCTGCTCGTCGCCGCGCGGCGCCTGAAGCACCTGTACCTCCGCAGCGCGCTGTACCTCGGATGAAGCAGATCCCGCTCGCGATCCTGCCGGAGACGGCGCCCAGCTTCGACACCTTCATGGTCGGGTCGAACGCGGCCGCGCTGCAGCACCTGCGCAGCCTCGAGGCAGTGGCCGCGCCGGTGTACCTGTGGGGCCCGTCGGGCAGCGGCAAGACCCATCTGCTGCGGGCGCTGGCCCATGAGCGCCAGCAGCAGGGGCACCGCGTCGGCTGGTTCGATGCGCGCAGCGATGCGCCGTGGCCGGTCGACGAAGGCTGGTCGCTGGTCATCATGGACGACTGCCAGGACTTCGACGCGCTGCGCCAGCAGGCCGCGTTCACCGTCTTCGTCGAGGCGGCCACCTCGGCGGTGCAGGTGGTGGCCGCCGGCCGTGTGCCACCGGTCGACCTGCCGGTGCGCGACGACCTGCGCACCCGCCTCGGCTGGGGCCACATCTTCGCGCTGCAGCCGCTGGGCGAATCCGAGGTGCGGGCCGCGCTGCGGCGCGAGGCCGACCGGCGCGGCATCTTCCTGTCGGACGAGGTGATGGACTACCTGCTCACACGTTTTGCACGCGACCTCAAGCACCTGATGCGCCTGCTCGACCGGCTCGACCAGTTCGCGCTGGCGCAGCACCGCGGCGTCACCGTGCCGCTTCTGAAAACCATGCTCGCCGAGGAAGGCGTATGAGCCATTCCAGGAACCTGACGCTGTTCGACCTCGACGGCACGCTGATCCCCACCGATTCCGACCATGCCTTCGGCGACTTCCTGGTGCGCGTGGGCTGGGCCGATGCCGATGTGTTCAAGCGCCGCAACGACGAGTTCTACCAGCACTACCTTGCCGGCACGCTCGACATCGACGCGTACATCGACTTCGCGACCTCGGCCTGGCGCACCCGCCATCCCGCGGAGGCGCAGGCGATGCGCGAGCGCTTCATGCGCGAGGTGATGGCGCCGATGCTGCTGCCGCAGGCGAGGGCGCTGGTCAAGCGCCATCAAGACGCTGGCGACCTGGTGGCCATCGTCACCGCAACCAACGAATTCGTCACGCGGCCGATCGCCGATGCCTTCGGCGTGCCCGAGCTGCTGGCGGTCGAGCTGCACCGCGACGACGAAGGTCGCGTCACCGGCGCGATCAAGGGCGAACCCACCTTCCGCGAAGGCAAGATCCAGCGCGTGATGGACTGGCTCTCCGACCGCGAGCATGCGTGGGACCAGTTCGATCGCATCACCTTCTACAGCGACTCGACCAACGACCTGCCGCTGCTCGAACGCGTGAGCCACCCGGTGGCCACCAATCCCGCCCCTGCACTCGAGCAGATCGCCCGCGAGCGCGGCTGGCCCATCCTGAAGCTCTTCGAATGATCAAGAAACTCATCGACAAACTGCTCGGCAAGTCGACGTCCGAGAACGGCAAGAAGAGCGCACCGCCCAAGCTGCCGCTGGGCCAGCGCGTCGAGGTGCCGGTGGCCGAACACGGCATCGACCCCGAGCTGGTGGACGAGCGCGCGGTGCGCGTCGTGCGCACGCTGCAGGAGGCCGGCTTCGAGGCCTACATCGTCGGCGGCGCGGTGCGCGACCTGCTGGTCGGCCGGCGTCCGAAGGACTTCGACGTCGCCACCAACGCCACGCCCGAGCAGGTGAAGAACCTGTTCCGCCGCGCCTTCATCATCGGCCGGCGCTTCCGCATCGTGCACGTGGTGTTCGGCCGCGGCCGCGACCACGAGGTGATCGAGGTCTCGACCTTCCGTGCCCACCTCGACTCGGCCGATGCCCATGAGGTGGGCGGCAACGAGAAGACCTCGAAGGACGAGATCGCCGGCAAGAGCCATGTGGTCGATGCCAGCGGCCGCGTGCTGCGCGACAACGTGTGGGGCCCGCAGATCGAGGATGCGGCGCGCCGCGACTTCACGGTCAACGCGATGTACTACGACCCGCAGACGCAGATCGTGGTCGACTACCACGGCGGCATCAAGGACGCGAAGAAGCGCGTGCTGCGCATGATCGGTGACCCCGAGACGCGCTACCGCGAGGATCCGGTACGCATCATCCGCGTGATCCGCTTCGCGGCGAAGCTGGGCTTCGAGATCGAGCCCAAGACGCAGGAGCCGATCCAGCGCATGGCCGCGCTGCTCGAGAACGTGCCGCAGAGCCGCATGTTCGACGAGATGATCAAGCTGCTGCAGACCGGCCATGCGCTGTCGAGCTTGGAGCAGCTGCGCAAGCAGGGCCTGCATCGCGGCGTGTTCCCCATCCTCGACGTGGTGCTCGACGAGGCGCATCGCCACGACGGCCGGGAGCAGTTCGTGCAGCTGGCGCTGGCCGACACCGACCGGCGCGTCGACGAAGGCAAGGCGGTGGCGCCGAGCTTCCTGCTGGCCACGATGCTGTGGCACGACGTGCTCGACCGCTGGAATGCCGCGCGCAAGCAGGGTGAGCATCCCTTCCCGGCGCTGCAGCAGGCGATCGATGCGGTGTTCGATGCGCGCATCGGCGACATCTCGGGCCGTGGCAAGCTGGCCGCCGACATGCGCGAGATCTGGATGATGCAGCCGCGCTTCGAGCGCCGCACCGGCAGCACACCGTTCACGCTGGTGGAGCAGCCGCGCTTCCGCGCCGGCTTCGATTTCCTGCGCCTGCGCGCCGATGCCGGCGAAATCGCTGCCGAGCTGGCCGACTGGTGGGAAGACTTCTCGCTCGGCACGCCCGAGGAGCGCGAGGCGCTGGTCACCGCGGCGCGAGAGGCGCCTGCCCCGCGGCGTGCGGGCCCGGTGGGCGCCGAGGGTGACGCGGCTCTGGCGAAGAAGAAGCGCCGCCGCCGTCGCAAACCCAATGCCGCGGCTCGTGCCGATGCGCCCGCGGCCGGTGGCGAGGGTGGCACCGACTGAGATGGACGAGGGCCGTATCGCCTACATCGGCCTCGGCGCCAACCTGGGCGACGCGGCCGGCACGCTGAAGCAGACGCTGCAAGACCTTGCCGCGCAGCCGGGCGTGGAGCTGCTGCGCACGTCGTCGTTCTATCGGTCGGCACCGGTCGATGCCGGTGGCCCCGATTTCATCAACGCGGTGGCGGAACTGCGCACCGCGCTGGATCCTCATGCGCTGCTCGCCGTCTTGCTCGCCCTCGAGCAGCAGCATGGCCGGCAGCGGCCCTATCGCCACGCACCGCGCACGCTGGACCTCGACCTGCTGCTCGTGGGCGACGAGCAGACCGATACGCCAGACCTGCAGCTGCCGCATCCGAGGCTGCATCAGCGCGCCTTTGTGCTGCGGCCCCTGGCCGAGCTGGCGCCCAACCTGCTGATTCCCGGCCGTGGCCCTCTCGGTCCCTGGCTCGCCGCGAGCACCGACCAGCCGATCGAGCGGCTGTAGCGCTGCGCCGAGTGGGCCGATTTTTACAATCGGCCCATGACGCTGCCTCTTCCACTCCAGACCTTCGGCCTGCTGATCGCTTCCAACGTCTTCATGACCTTCGCGTGGTACGGCCACCTGAAGAACCTGGCCGACCGCCCGTGGTACATCGCCGCCCTCATCAGCTGGGGCATCGCGCTGTTCGAATACCTGCTGCAGGTGCCGGCCAACCGCCTCGGCTACAACGGCGGCTATTCGCTGGCCCAGCTGAAGATCGCCCAGGAGGTGATCACGCTGGGCGTGTTCGTACCGTTCGCGGTGGTCTTCATGAACCAGCCGCTGAAGCTCGACTACCTGTGGGCCGGCCTGTGCCTCGTGGGGGCGGTGTACTTCATCTTCCGGGGCTGACCGGGCGTGCTCGACCGTTTTCGCCACATCGCGATCGAAGGGCCGATCGGCGCCGGCAAGAGCACGCTGGCGCGCAAGCTCGCGGCGCACTTCGGCGCCGAACTGCTGCTCGAGAAGCCGGAGGAGAACCCGTTCCTTGCGCGCTTCTATGACGACGGCAGCCGCTATGCGTTGCAGACCCAGCTGTTCTTCCTGTTCCAGCGCGTCGAGCAGTACCGGGAGCTGGCGCAGCCGGGCATGTTCACGCCGCGCATCGTCAGCGATTTCATGTTCGCCAAGGATGCGCTGTTCGCCCGCCTGACGCTGTCGGACGACGAATACCGGCTCTACCTGCAGATCCACCAGCAGGTGGCGCCGCAGCTGCCGCCGCCGGACGTGGTGATCTGGCTGCGCGCCGAGCCGCCGACGCTGCTGCAGCGCATTCAGCGGCGCGGCATCGGCATGGAGCAGGGCATCGACGCCGGCTACCTGCAGCGCCTGTCCGATGCCTACGGCGACTACTTCGAGCGGGAGCGGGGTCTGCTCGTGCTGCCGCTGGACACCGAGGATTTCCATCCTGCGGCGCGCGAGCCCGACTTCGAGGCACTGCTGGCCCGGCTGGCCGCGTTGTAGAGGACCTCTAGAATCGCGCCCTGGCATTCCATGACACTTTGACGGCGGCCGCGCCCGGGCGGTGGCCGCTTCCCCCAGGAGACTCCCCATGCTGTTCGGCAAGCTGCTGCCGCGCGAAGGCAATTTCTTCGAGCTGTTCAACGAACACGGCAACAAGATCGTCGAAGGCGCCCAGGCGTTCATGGCGATGGTGCAGAACTACGCCGACCAGAGCCTGCGCGAGAAATACGCGGCCGGCGTCGACAACGCCGAGCGCCAGGCCGACAAGGTCACCGCCGAGGTGAACCGCCTGCTGCACAAGACCTTCATCACGCCGATCGACCGCGAGCAGATCCACGGCCTGATCAACGCGATGGACGACATCCTCGACCTGCTGCAGGACGCCAGCGAGACCATGTCGCTCTACGACGTGAAGGCGATGACCGAAGAGGTGCTGCGCCTGACCGACCTCAGCGTCAAGTGCTGCGAGCGCGTGCAGCACGCGGTGTCGCTGCTGCCCAAGCTGAGCCAGCATGAAGTGGCCGAAGCCGCGATCAAGACCTGCGAGGAGATCGACCGCCTCGAGTCCGACGCCGACCGCGTGATGCGCGCAGCCATGTCGAAGCTGTTCCGCGAGCAGCCCGACGTGCGCGAGCTGATCAAGCTGAAGGCGATCTACGAGCAACTCGAATCGATCACCGACCGCTGCGAGGACGTGGCCAACCTGATCGAGGGCGTGGTCCTCGAGAACTCCTGATGGAAACCCTCCAGATCAGCTTCTGGGTCGTGGCGACGCTGGTCGTGCTGGCGGTCGTCTTCGACTTCATGAACGGCTTCCACGACGCGGCCAACTCGATCGCGACGGTCGTGTCCACCGGCGTGCTGAAGCCGCAGCAGGCGATCATCTTTGCCGCCTGCTTCAATTTCATCGCGCTGTTCATCTTCCAGCTCAAGGTGGCCGCCACCGTCGGCAAGGGCATCGTCGAGCCGGGGGTGGTCGACCATCACGTGGTGTTCGGCGCGTTGATCGGCGCCATCACCTGGAACGTCGTCACCTGGTGGTACGGCATCCCGTCGAGCTCGTCGCATGCGCTGATCGGCGGCATCGTCGGCGCGACCATTGCCAAGTCCGGTGCCAGCAAGCTGATCGCCGGCGGGATCGTGAAGACGGTGGTCTTCATCTTCCTGTCGCCGCTGCTGGGCTTCGTGCTCGGCTCGCTGCTGATGGTCGTGGTGGCCTGGCTGTTCCGCCGCACTTCGCCGCTGAAGGTCGACAACTGGTTCCGCCGGCTGCAGCTGCTGTCGGCCGGGCTCTATTCCCTCGGCCATGGCGGCAACGATGCTCAGAAGACCATCGGCATCATCTGGATGCTGCTGATCGCCGCCGGCTACTCCAGCGCCTCTGACAAGCTGCCGCCGCTGTGGACGATCTGGACCTGCTATATCGCGATCGCGCTGGGCACGATGTTCGGCGGCTGGCGCATCGTCAAGACCATGGGCCAGAAGATCACCAAGCTGAAGCCGGTGGGCGGCTTCTGCGCCGAGACCGGCGGCGCGATGACGCTGTTCATCGCCACCGCGCTGGGCGTGCCGGTGTCGACCACGCACACGATCACCGGGGCCATCGTCGGTGTCGGTTCCACGCGCCGCGCCTCCGCGGTGCGCTGGGGCGTGGCCGGCAACATCGTCTGGGCCTGGATCTTCACGATCCCGGCCTCGGCCTTCGTCGCCGCGGTGTTCTACTGGGTGAGCCTGACGCTGTTCGCCTGAGCGGTCGGCCCTATTGGCTGATCTTGTGCGCTTCTTCGATCTGCCATTCGAAGAAGCGCTGCCCGCTGAACGCGATGGTGGCCATCAACACGCCGGCGCCCAACATCAGCGCTGCAATGGCGCCGAGCACCGGCGCCCAGCGCGTGGCATGCACCGCCGAGGCGGGGTTGTGGCGGGCGTCCCATTTCTCGTCGGGCGTCAGGCCATAGAGGATGGCCATCAGCATCGCCTGGGCGATCATCAGGCCGAGCAGCGGGATCAGCAACCACGAAAGGCGGTCGTCCTGCCCGAGGTCGAGCACCCGCTGCACGCCGTAGAGCCCGAGCAGCGTCGGCCACGGATGCAGCCAGCCCAGTGCGTCACGGAAACCGAAGAGGTAGAACCGGTGCAGGCCGAGGCTGCCGCCGATCACCGCGATCCAGGTGGCCAGCGTCTTCGAGCGGTAGTGCATGGATTCTCTTTCGGGCAGGGTGCAAAGTCCGGGCGCCAGGAGTTTATAATGGAGAGTTTTCGGCGCTGGTCCCATGGGATGGGGCGTATCTACGGGGCCGAATCTTCCCGAACTGCCAGCCTCGCGGTGTCTCCCTGGTGCGGCGGTCGCTTCAAAGACTCAAGGAAAAGATCATGGTCGTGATTCGACTGGCTCGTGGCGGCGCCAAGAAGCGCCCGTTCTACAACATCGTCGTCGCTGACTCGCGCGAGCGCCGCGACGGCCGCTTCATCGAGCGCGTGGGCTTCTACAACCCGATGGCTTCGGGTGGCGAGCAGCCGCTGCGCGTCGCGATGGACCGCGTGACCTACTGGGCAGGCGTCGGCGCCCAGCTGTCGCCCACGGTGGCCCGCCTGGTCGACCAGGCCAAGGCTGCCGCCTGAGGTCGCCCCGCCAGCCGATCGTTCGATCCATGGTCTCCCATGCGAGCGAGCCCGGCTGGCCCGACGATGCGGTCGAGGTCGGCCGCATTGCCGATGCCTGGGGCGTCAAGGGCTGGATCAAGGTCCAGCCCTACGCTGCCGAGCCCCAGGCACTGCTCGCCTCGCGCGAGTGGTTTCTGCAGCCGCCCGAGGGTGACGGTGCCGTCCGGCCCGGAGCCCGAGCGGCTTCGCTGCCGTCGAAGCTCCAGATTTCCAGTTCGCGCCGCCATGGCGATGGCGTGGTCGCCAGTGCCGAGGAAGTGCCCGACCGCAATGCGGCCGAGGCCCTGAAAGGCGCGCGAATCTTCGTTTCCCGCAGCAGCTTTCCGCGCGCGGGCTCCGACGACGAGTTCTATTGGGTCGACCTGATCGGCCTGTCGGTGGTCAATCGCCAGGGTGAATCGCTCGGCGAGGTGAGCGGCCTGGTCGATACCGGCCCGCATTGCGTGCTGCGCGTCGTGTCGGCCGATGCCGAGCCGGTCGAGCGGCTGATCCCGTTCGTGTCAGTCTATGTCGACGACGTCAGCCTGCCCGAGCGCCGCATCACCGTCGACTGGGGGCTGGACTACTGATGTCCAGTGGCGCGCTATGCGCTTCGATGTCATCACGCTGTTTCCCGACCTGTTCACGCCGCACCTGCAGCTCGGCGTGACGCGCCGTGCCTTCGAGAGCCGGCAGGTCGACGTACAGCTGTGGCCCCTGCGTGATTTCGCTGAAGACGCCTATCGCCGCGTCGATGACCGGCCCTACGGCGGCGGCCCCGGCATGGTGATGCTGGTCGAGCCGCTGCAGAAGGCGCTGGCCGCGGTTCGCGCCGCCCGTGCCGAGGCGCAGCCGGCGCCGCTCGTGCATTTCACGCCCACCGGCCGCCGCATCGACCAGGCCCTGGTCCAGGAACTGGCGGCCAGCCCCGGCGCGGTGCTGCTGTGCGGCCGCTACGAGGGCGTGGACCAGCGCTTTCTCGATGCCGAAGTCGACCTGGAGCTGAGCCTGGGCGATTTCGTGTTGTCCGGCGGCGAACTGCCGGCCCTGGCGCTGCTCGATGCCGTGGCCCGGCTGCAGCCCGGCGTGCTGAACGACGCCCAGTCGCACGAGCAGGACAGCTTTTCCGACGGCCTGCTCGACTGCCCGCACTACAGCCGGCCCGAGGTGCTCGAGACGCCTGCCGGTCCGCAGCCGGTGCCGCCGGTGCTGCTGTCGGGCCATCATGCGCAGATCGCCCGCTGGCGCCGCGAGCGCTCGCTGGAGCTGACCGCCCGCCGCCGGCCGGACCTGATCACGGCGGCGCGCGCTGCGGGAAAGCTGAGCCAGGCCGACGAGAAGTTTCTGGCCGGACTTGGGCTATAATGATCGGCTTTTCGATCCTCTGCCGGATGGAATGGGAGCAGCGGGAACCTTCCCGGCTGCAGGCGTGTTGAGGCGCCATCCAAGTCGACAAGTCATGCCGGCACGATCACAGGAGAAACCAGTGGATCTGATCCAAACCCTCGAGCAGGAAGAGATTGCTCGCCTGAACAAGACGATTCCCGCCTTCGCCCCCGGCGACACGGTGATCGTCAACGTCAACGTCGTCGAAGGCACCCGCAAGCGCGTGCAGGCCTACGAAGGCGTCGTGATCGCCAAGCGCAACCGCGGCCTCAACAGCAGCTTCATCGTCCGCAAGATCTCCAGCGGCGAAGGCGTGGAGCGTACGTTCCAGCTGTACAGCCCGCTGATCGCCTCGATCGAGGTCAAGCGCCGCGGCGACGTCCGCCGTGCCAAGCTGTACTACCTGCGTCAGCGCAGCGGCAAGTCGGCCCGCATCAAGGAAAAGCTCGCTTAAGGCCTCGGCCTGCGCCAGCAACAAGCCGCCTGAGGCCAACCGCCCAGGCGGCTTTGTCGTTTTCAACCCATGCCCCAGAGCTTCGATCCTCAAAAGCTGCCGGTGATCGGCATCGACGAACACCTGCCGCCGGTCGGCCATGGCGAACTGCATCCCACGGCGCTGCGGCAGCGTTTCGCCGCGCCGCCGCAGTGGGCGCCCGAGATCGCGGCCGAGCGACGTTTCAACGACCGGGAGCCTGCCCATGCCAGCGTGCTGGTGCCGCTGGTGCTGCGCGACGAGCTCACCGTGCTGCTGACCCAGCGCACCGACCACCTGACCGATCATCCCGGCCAGATCAGCTTCCCCGGCGGACGCGCCGAAGACTACGACGCCGATGCCATCGCCACGGCGCTGCGCGAGGCGCGGGAAGAGATCGGTCTGCCGTCCGAGCAGGTCGACGTGCTCGGCACACTGCCCACCTACACCACCGGCACCGGCTTCATCGTGACGCCGGTCGTCGGCCTCGTGCCGCCGGACTTGCCGCTGCAGCCCGATCCCTTCGAGGTGGCCGAGGTGTTCGAGGTGCCGCTGGCCTTCCTGATGAACCCGCGCCATCACCGCCGCCACGCGGTGGAGTTCGGCGGCGTCAGGCGCGAATTCCTCTCGATGCCATGGGACGCGCCCGACGAGCAGGGCAGCGCGCGCCGCTACTTCATCTGGGGCGCCACCGCCGGCATGCTGCGCAACCTTTACCGATTCCTCTCGGCCTGACGCAAGCCATCGGTATCATCCGCGCCGATGAGCTTCTTCGCCGTTCTGCTGGCCCTGATGATCGAGCAGCTGAAGCCGCTGCCGCGCGACAACTGGGTCCATGATTCCCTGATCTCCTGGGTCGGCTGGACCGGGCGCAACTTCGACGCCGGCAAGGAGCGCCACGCCTGGGTGGTCTGGTGCGTGACGGTGCTGTTTCCCGCGCTGGTGACCTTTGCCGTCTACCTGCTGATCGCGCACTTCACGATCTTCGGCGGGCTGGCCTTCGACGTGGCGGTGCTCTACCTCACGCTGGGCTTCCGCCAGTTCAGCCACTACTTCACCGACATCCGCGATGCGCTCGATGGTGGCGATGAGCTGGAAGCCCGCCGCCTGCTGGCCGAATGGCGTCACCTCGATGCCAGCGAGCTGCCGCGCACCGAGCTGCTGCGCCATGTGATCGAGCATTCGCTGCTCGCAGCGCACCGCCATGTGTTCGGGGTGTTCTTCTGGTTCGTCGTGCTGTCGTCGGTCGGCATGGGGCCGGCGGGTGCGGTGCTGTACCGCATGGCCGAATTCGCGAGCCGCTACTGGGCCTTCAAGAGCCGGGCGCTGCAGGCGCCGGCCAACGAGCGGCTGATGGCGCTGTCGCAACGGCTGTTCAGCCTGGTCGATCACATCCCGGCCCGGCTCACCGCCTTCGGCTTCGCGGTCGTCGGCAATTTCGAAGAGGCGATCAACGGCTGGCGCCGTGACGCCAGCCTGTGGAAGCACGAGAACGAAGGCGTGATCCTCGCCGCCGCCGCCGGCGCGGTGGGCGTGCAGCTGGGTGGCGCTGCAGCACCGGGCGTAACGCCCGACCGCTCCAAGACCTTCGAGGCCGGTGTCATGCCGGAGACTGTCGGCTCCACGGGCTCGACCTCTGGCATTCCGCCGCAGCAGGGTCACCTGCAAAGCATCGTTGGCCTGGTCTGGCGCTCGGTGGTGCTGTGGATGATGCTGGTGGCGCTGCTGTGGCTGGCGCACCTGGTCGGCTGACTGGCGCTACCAGCGCTTCTGCGTCAGCTCGTCGAGGATCTCGTTGTAGATCCGGTAGCGCGACGCGCTGACCTCGCCGCGTTCCACCGCGGCACGCACGCCGCAGTTCGGCTCCTGCCGGTGGGTGCAGTTGTAGAAGCGGCAGTCGCCCACGTGGGCGCGCAGGTCGGGCATCAACATCGGCAGTTGCTGGGCTTCGATGTGTCGCATGCCGAATTCCTGGAAACCCGGTGAGTCGATCAGCGCGCTGGTGCGGGCCTCGTCGATCCAGTACCAGCGGGTGGTCGTCGTCGTGTGGCGGCCGGAGTTGAGGGCCTGCGAGATCTCGCCGACCTCGGCGGCTGCATTCGGCACCATGCGGTTGATCAGCGTGCTCTTGCCGGTGCCGCTGGGGCCCAGCACCAGCGTCGTGCGGCCCTGCAGCCTGGGCGCGAGCAGCGCCATCGCGCCGTCGCGGTCGCCCTTGAGCGACAGCTCCATGACCTCCTGGCCCATCGTGCGATAGGGCGCGAGCCGCTCCCGCGCGAGGTCGGCCGCGGGCAGGTCGATCTTGTTCAGCACGATGACGGCGGGAATGCCGGCACTCTCGGCGGCGATCAGCGCCCGGCTCAGCTGGCTTTCGCTGAACATCGGTTCGCCGGCGACCAGCACCATCAACTGGTCGAGATTGGCGGCGAACGACTTGGTGCGCCATTCGTCCTGCCGGAACAGCAGGTTGCGGCGCGGCTCGATGTGTTCGATGACCCCCTCGTCGCCGGCCGGCTGCCAGCGCACCCGGTCGCCGACCACGCAATCGCTCTTCTTGCCGCGCGGATGGCAGATCAGCCGCTGGCCGTCGGGTGATTCGACGATGAAATGGCGGCCATGCGCCGTCACCACGAGGCCGAGGTCGAGTTCGACGGGCTTGTTCAAGCGGTGGCCTTCGCTTCGATCGCGGCCAGGCGCTCGGAGGCCGGCGGATGCGAGTAGTAGAAGCGCACGTAGAGAGGATCGGGCGTCAGCGTCGACGAGTTGCCGTCGTAGAGCTTCAGCAGCGCATTCTTCAGGTCGCGGCCGTCGGCTTGCGCGCAGGCATAGGCGTCGGCCTCGAATTCATCACGACGCGAGAACTGGGCCAGCAGCGGCACGACGAAGAAGCCGAACACCGGCACCGCCAGCATCAGCAGCAGTAAGGCCAGTGCATCGTTGGGCGCAGAGCCCACGTTGGGCTGCACGCCCAGGCCCAGGTAGAACCAGCTCTGGCCCGCCAGCCAGCCGAGCAGCGCGAGCGCCAGCAGGCTGAGCGCGAACAGACCGAGCATGCGCTTGAGCACATGCCGGTACTTGAAGTGACCCAGCTCGTGCGCGAGCACGGCTTCCATTTCCTCGGGCGTCAGCGAGGCCAGCAGCGTGTCGTAGAACACCACGCGCTTGGATCGGCCCAGGCCGGTGAAATACGCGTTGGAGTGAGCCGAACGCAGGCTGCCGTCCATCACGAAGAAACCCTTGGCGGTGAAACCGCAGCGCTGCATCAGCGATTGCACGCGGGTCTGCAGCGTGGCGTCGTTCAGCGGCTCGAACTTGTTGAACAGCGGCGCGATCCAGATCGGGTAGATCAGCATCGCCAGCAGCTGGAACGCGGTCCACACGCCCCAGGCCCACAGCCACCACAGCCCGCCGCTCTTGGCCATGACCCACAGGATCAACGCCGCCAACGGCAGGCCGATGGCGATCGTGAGGACCGTCATCTTCAGCGCGTCCTTCAGGTACAGGCGCCACGTCATCCGGTTGAAGCCGAACTTCGCCTCCAGACGGAAGATGCGGTAGAGCTCGAAAGGCAGGTCGAGCAGCGACGAGATCACGCCGAACGCCGCCAGCAGCGCCAATTGGTACGTCATGCCCGCCCAGCGCACGGGCACCGGCGGCAGCACCGCATCGCGGATCGCGATGTTCAGCGCATCCAGCCCGCCCAGCAGCGTCCAGCCGAGCAGCACCGCGGTCTCGAACGCCATCGACAGCAGGCCGAAGCGGCCGCGCGCCAGCGTGTAGTCGGCCGCCTTCTGGTGTGCCTCCAGGCTCACCACGCCCTTGAACGCCGCGGGCACCTCGTGCCGGTGCTGCGCCACGTGGCGCATCTGCCGGGTGGCCAGCCAGAGCTTCACCAGCAGCGAGGCGACGAGCGCGGCGGCGAACAACAAGGACAACTGCGAGGCGTTTTGCATGGGCGGGAGTGTAGAAGGCTCGGGCCTGCAGGGGCCGCCCTGCGACAATGCCCGCCGATTCCCCCATTTCAAGACGCAAGGACTTTCCGATGGCCGAGACCGTCACTTCGCTGCCGCTGCACGAGCAAAACCTGATCTGGATCGACCTCGAGATGACCGGCCTGTTCCCCGAGAAGGACCGCATCATCGAGATCGCCGTGGTGGTGACGGATGCCCAGATGACCAAGCGCGTCGAGGGCCCGGTGTTCGCGATCCACCAGACCGACGCCACGCTAGACGGTATGGACGCCTGGAACAAGGGCACGCACGGCAAGAGCGGCCTGATCGACCGCGTGAAGGCCTCCACCATCGACGAGGCCGCCGCCGAGGCGGCGACCATCGAATGGCTGAAGACCTTCGTGCCCAAGGGAAAGTCGCCGATGTGCGGCAACTCGATCTGCCAGGACCGCCGCTTCCTGGCCAACTACATGCCCAAGCTGGAAGCCTTCTTCCACTACCGCAACCTCGACGTCAGCACGCTGAAGGAGCTGGCGCGGCGCTGGAAGCCCGACCTGCTGGCCGGCTTCTCGAAGGCCCAGGCGCACACCGCGCTGGCCGACATCCACGAGTCGATCGACGAGCTGCTGTACTACCGGCAGCACTTCCTTCAGGCCTGATCGCCCTGCAGCTCGGCGCGGCGTGCACGGGCGGCGTCGGCCGCGGGTGTCGGCGCGCGCGGGCGTTCGCGCCGGGCGGCCACCGTGGCATGCCGCCAGGCGTGCAGCAGCCAGCGCGCCTCGTCGTCGGGCCGCACCGGCAGCTTGCGGTACTCCGAGCAGTCGCTCTTGCGCGTCAGTAGCTTGTGGTTGATCAGCTCGCGCCGCAGCGTCACGTGGTCGCCGTAGGTGTGCCACGCCTTCAGGATCTCGTTGACCTCGCGCTCGGTGTAGACGCGTCGGCTATCGAAATGCGTCCACAGGATCCACATCGCCAGCCGCTGCACCGAGAACTTGTGCGGCCAGCGAGCGAGGCGCCCCTGGGCATCGAACTGCGTCAGCGCCTTGCGGGCGTTCGGTGTGAGCGGCAGCGCGGGAGCGGCGTCGCCGGGCGATGGTGCCGGCTTGGGCAGCGGGCGCAGCGCTGCCGCGCGCAGGCTCTGCAGGTTGCGATGGCCGGCGGCGCGGGCCAGCATGTTGAGCAGTTCCACATGGCCGGGCGGCTCGGCACGCAGGGCATGACGCTCCTGCAGCGAGCGTCCGAGCGCGCGGGCGAACTGGGACAGGTCGGGTGCGATGAACGGCACCGATTCACGAGTCATCGAAGATCTCCGTCTCGCGTGGGCCTGGCTCCTCGGTGAGAGGGCGCTGGGGGTTGCCGTCTTCCAGCGAAGGCGCACGCATCAACGTGAACTTCGATGGTGGGTATGAAGGCAGGTTTAGCTCGCGGACTGGCCGCGCGGCAACGCCTGGGTGAACTGCCGACCGGGCGCGCAGTGTAGCGCGTCCAGCGCCGATTAGGGTTTTTCCGGGATCCGGGCTACAATCGCGGGCTGGCTTTCAAAGCCGGTTCGTTCATCCCCTCTGACCTCTTCGATGCTTCCCGCGGATCCTGCCGCGCGGCTTGTCTCGAATTCCCCTGTGGAACCGGTTGGCGGCGATGCCGTCGCGAGGACCGTTCCACCCCCGTGCTGCGCACGGGACAGCGCATTCCTTTCAAAGCGACTTCACCCTGGTGAACCTGTTGTGTTCGCCTGCGGGTGCCATATGGCGTGCCTTCGGCGTGCCGGCCCCGCCTTGTTCGAGAGAAGAGAGTCATGAGTTTCGAATCACTGGGCCTGAATCCCGCGCTGGTGCGCGCCGTTGCCGATGCCGGCTACGAGAACGCCACCGAAGTGCAGTCGCAGGCCATTCCGCCGGCGCTCGAGGGCCACGACCTGCGCGTGTCCTCGTCCACCGGCAGCGGCAAGACCGCCTCGTTCGTGCTGCCGGCACTGCACCGCGTGCTCGCCGCCCGCGGCGACAACAGCAAGCGCCGCGAGAAGGGCGTGGTGCACGGCCCGCGCGTGCTGGTGCTGACGCCCACCCGTGAACTGGCGCTGCAGGTGGCCAAGGCCACGATGACCTACGGCCGCCATGTGCAGGGCCTGCGCGTGGCCACCGTCGTCGGCGGCGTGCCCTACGGCGCGCAACTGAAGGCGCTGCGCGGCCCGCTCGACGTGCTGATCGCCACGCCCGGTCGCCTGATCGACCACCTCGGCAGCGGCAAGGCCGTGCTCGACAACATCGAGATGCTGGTGCTCGACGAGGCCGACCGCATGCTGGACATGGGCTTCATCGAAGACATCCACCACATCGCCGAACAGACGCCGCAAGCGCGCCAGACCGTGATGTACAGCGCCACCTTCGCCGGCCATGTCGGCCGCCTTGCCGAGGAGCTGCTGAAGGACACCGCGAAGACCATCGCCGTCGCATCCCATACCGACACGCACGAGAACATCGAGCAGCGCCTGCACTGGGCCGACGACGCCCGCCACAAGGATGCGCTGCTTGACCACCTGCTGACCGAGAAGGACATGGAGCAGGCGGTGGTGTTCACCAGCACCCAGCGCGATGCCGACTGGCTGGCCGACCGCCTGGCCGACATGGGCCATGCCGTGGCCTCGCTGCACGGCGGCATGCCGCAGGGCCGCCGCAACCGCGTGCTGCAGGGCCTGCGCATGAAGCAGCTGCGCGTGCTGGTGGCCACCGACGTGGCCGCCCGCGGCATCGACGTGCCGACCATCAGCCACGTGATCAACTACGGCCTGCCGATGAAGGCCGAGGACTACGTGCACCGCATCGGCCGCACCGGCCGCGCCGGCCGCTCGGGCCTGGCGGTGACGCTGGCCGAGCGCCGCGACCTGCTGATGATCAAGCGCATCCAGCAGTTCACCACGCAGCAGATCCCGGTGGCGCAGGTCACCGGCCTGGAGCCCAAGCAGCCCGAGCCGCGCATCTTCGCCGGCCCGCCGCAGGGCCGTGGCGGCAACGGCAAGTCGTTCGGCGGCAAGCCGGGCTACCGCGGCGGCAAGCCCGCGCATGGTGGCAAGAGCTTTGCGCCGCGCCACGATGGCTTCCCGCCGCGTCGCGACGACGGTTTCGCGCCGCGCCACAAGGAAGGCTTCGCGCCTCGCCAGGGTGAAGGCTTCGGCCAGGGCCATCGCCCGCAGGAGGGCGGCGGCTTCGGCGAGCGTCGCCGCGAGGGCTTTGCGCCCCGCAGCGGCGAGGGGTTCGCGCCGCGCCATGACCGCGCACCGTTCGAGCGCAAGGCCAACAACGGCCCGCGCAAGAGTGGCGGCGGTTTCGGTAAGCCGCAGCGTCCGCGCCAGGGCGGCTTCGGTCGCTGAGCCTCCCGTTCAGCCAATGAAAAGGGCCTGCAGTCGCAGGCCCTTTTTTCTTGGCGAAGCGACGCCGATCAGGCCTGCAGCAGCTCCACTTCGAACACGAGCGTCGCATTCGGCGGGATCACGCCGCCGGCGCCGCGTGCGCCGTAGCCCAGCTGCGGCGGAATCGTCAGCACGCGGGTGCCGCCGACCTTCATGCCCTGCACGCCTTCGTCCCAGCCCTTGATCACCATGCCGGCGCCGAGCGAGAACTCGAAGGGGTCGTTGCGATCCTTGCTCGAATCGAACTTGCGGCCGCGCTGATTGGGCGCTGCGGCATCGTGCAGCCAGCCGGTGTAGTGCACGCGCACGTCGCGGCCGGCCTTGGCCTCGGCGCCCTGGCCGACGGTGGTGTCTTCGTATTGCAGGCCCGAGGGCGTGGTGGTGGTCATGCGTGCGCTCCTGTTCTGGGTAGAGAGAAGCCGCGCATCATGCCACCCATCGCTTTGCCCAAGCTGTGACGGCCTGTGCCAGCCAGTCGGGGAGGCTCGCGGCGGGCAGGTCGGGCAGCGACAGCACGATGGCCGCCTCGCGCAGCGCCGCCAGCGGGTCGGCAAGATCGAGCGGCGGCGCGCCATGCTGCTTCGAGAGCTTGTCGCCGCGCTCGTCGAGTACCAGCGGCGTGTGCAGGTAGCTCGGCGTCGGCAGGCCGAGCCGGTGCTGCAGGTGGATCTGGCGTGCGGTGTTGTCGGCCAGGTCCTCGCCGCGCACGACGTGGGTGACGTGCTGCTCGGCATCGTCGACCACCACCGCGAGCTGGTAGGCCCAGAGGCCGTCGGCGCGGCGGATGACGAAATCGCCGACCTCGTGCGTCACGTCCTGCCGCTGCTGGCCGAGCCGACGGTCGTGCCAGTCGATGACGACCGGATGGGCTTCGTCGCCGCAGCGCACGCGCCATGCGCGCGCCGGCTTTCCATTCAGACCGTCGCGGCAGGTGCCGGGGTACACCAGCTCATGGTGCCGTTCGTGCGGATGGCCTGCGGCCAGCAGCGCCAGCTCGATCTCCTTGCGGGTGCAGGCGCAGCCATAGGCATCGCCCTGGGCCTGCAGTTGTGCGAGGGCTCGCTCGTAGAGGGCGCTGCGAGCCGATTGCCACACCGGCGGCTCATCGGGCTGCAGGCCCAGCACCTCGAGCTGGCGCAGGATCTCGTGGTCGGCACCGGGCACGCAGCGCGGCGTGTCGACGTCCTCGATGCGCACCAGCCAGCGGCCGCCTTGGGCGCGCGCGTCGAGCCAGCTCGCCAGCGCGGCGACCAGCGAGCCCCGGTGCAGCGGACCGGTGGGCGAGGGCGCGAAGCGCCCGGTGGGCCGGTGATTCATCAATCGATCGCCGCCGGCAGGCCGCTGTGATGCTCCAGCAGCGCGCGCTGCGTGGCCGGGCTTTCCAGCTGCTGCAGCCACCACTGCAGCGCCAGGCCTTGCGGCGCCTTGCGCGGCTGAGGCGCGGCCGATGCGCGCCAGGCATAGGCCATCCGGGCCTGCAGCCGCGGCCGGGCGATGTCTTTGACCACCAGCCGGCCGGCCCGGATGTGCTCGCGCGCCACCGGCTCCGGCACGAAGCCGCAGCCCAGGCAACGCACCTGCGCCTCGATCTTGGCCTGCACGCTGCCGACGGTGAACACGTCCTGTCCCGGGAGCAGGTTCACGGTGCGCGGCGAGAGGCGCTGGGTGCTGTCGGCCACCGCCACCGCCCGGTGCTTCAGCAGCTCGGTGTCGGTGATCGGGCCTTCATGCGAGGCCAGCGGATGATGCGGCGCCACGGCGAACACGAAGTCGACCTCGCCGAGCGGGCGCGCCTCGAAGCCGGCCGGCACCTGCACATCGGTGAACGCGCCGATCGCGAGGTCGGCATGGCCCGACAGCAGTGCATCCCACACGCCGGTCATGATCTCGGTGCGCAGGCGCAGCCGCGTGCCGGGGCCGTTCTCGTGGCCTTCGGGCCGCAGCGCGAAGAAGGCTTCGCACAGCTCGAACATCGTCAGCCGCGACAGCGCGCCGTCGTAGGCGATGGTCAGCTGCGTCTCCCAGCCGGTGGACACGCGCTTGACGCGGTTGGCCACCGCTTCCATCTCGGCCAGCAGGCGCCGGCCCTCGTTGAGCAACTCTTCGCCGGCCGCGGTGAGCTGGGCCTGGCGCGAGCGCCGGTCGAACAGCAGCACGTCGAGTGCATCCTCGAGCTGGCGCACGCTGTAGGTCAGCGCCGAGGGCACCTTGCCGAGCTCGCGCGCGGCGGCGGCGAAGCTGCCGGTACGAGCGATGGTGTCCATCATCGCGAGCGCTTCGGGCGTGAGGGCATGGTGGCGGTCGGGCATGGCTTCATCTTATTTGAATGCTCGTTTCAAGCGGGCGCGCCATGCCGGGTGGCCTGCTTGCCTACAGTGGATCGGCAAGGAGATCACGATGCTTCACATCCACCGCGCCGAAGACCGGGGCTTTGCCGATCATGGCTGGCTCAAGTCGTACCACAGCTTCTCGTTCGCCGACTACTACGCGCCGTCGCGCATGGGCTTCGGCAACCTGCGTGTGATCAACGAGGACCGCATCGCGCCGGGCACTGGCTTCGGCACGCACGGCCATCGCGACATGGAGATCGTCAGCTACGTGCTGGAAGGCGCGCTCGCCCACAAGGACAGCATGGGCAACGGCACCGCCATCGTGCCGGGCGACGTGCAGCGCATGAGCGCCGGCACCGGCGTGCGCCACAGCGAGTTCAACCACGCGCCCGACCAGACCACGCATTTCCTGCAGATCTGGATCCTGCCCGACGAGGAGGGCATTGCGCCGGGCTATGAGCAGAAGCATTTCGAGGAAGCGACAAAGCGCGGCCGGCTGTGCCTGGTGGCCTCGCCGGACGGGCGCGAAGGCTCGCTGCGGCTGCATGCCGATGCCGCCATCCGCGCCGGCCTGTTCGATGGCGACGAGCGTGCCGAGCTCGCGCTCGACCCGGCGCGGCTGGCCTATGTGCACGTGGTGCGCGGCAGCCTGCGCGCCAACGGTGAACTGCTTCGCGCCGGCGATGCGGCGCAGCTCGCGAAGGAATCCCGCCTCGTGCTCGACGGCGGCCGTTCGGCCGAGGTGCTGGTGTTCGACCTCGCGCCCTGATCTTCAGCCTCAACCCCAGGAAGGAAAGACCCGACCATGAGCTCCTCCATCGTCATCGTCTACCACAGCGGCTACGGCCACACGAAGAAGATCGCCGAGGCGGTCGCCGAGACCTCGGGCGGCGAGTTGCTGGCGATCGACGCCGAAGGCAACCTGCCCGATGGCGCATGGGACAAGCTGGCCGCGGCCGGCACCATCGTGTTCGGCACGCCGACCTACATGGGCGGCCCGTCGTGGCAGTTCAAGAAGTTTGCCGATGCCACCTCCAAGGTGTGGATGCAGCAGGGCTGGAAAGACAAGCTGGCCGCCGGCTTCACCAACTCCGGCACGATGAACGGCGACAAGCTCTCGACCATCCACTACCTGTTCACGCTGTCGCAGCAGCTGAGCATGGCCTGGGTCGGCAGCGGCATGATGCCGTCCAACCTCAAGGCCTCGACGCGCAACGACCTCAACTACGTGGGCGGCTTTGCCGGGCTGATGACGACCACGCCGGTCGACGCCTCGGCCGAGGAGATGGTGCCGGGCGACATCGAGACGGCGAAACAGTTCGGCCGGCGGGTCAAGGAAGCGTCGGCGCGCTGGAACCGCTGACCCGATCATGGCGCCGCGCTAAAGTCGCGGCCCATGGACAAGGCGCTCGATCTGATGCGGCTGCTGCCCTGGTACGACTGGGCAGCGGTGGTGTGGTTCTTCGTCGGCTGGATCGGCTATGCCACCTTCGCGCATCGGCGCGCGGCGGTGAAGCCGTCGATCCTCGCGTCGACCAACCGCATCCGCTGGGAGTGGATGCTGCAGACCACCAAGCGCGAGGTGCGGGTGGTCGACGGCGTGGTGGTGCAAAACCTCTCGAGCAGCCCGAGCTTCTTCGCCTCCACCACCATCCTGATCATCGGCGGCCTGCTGGCGTTGCTGAGCGCCACCGAGCGCGCCACCGAGCTGGTGCGCGACCTGCCGTTCGCTGCACGCACGACCACGCTGGTGTTCGACCTGAAGCTGCTGTTGCTGCTGCTGGTCTTCATCTACGCGTTCTTCCGCTTCACCTGGAGCATGCGGCAGTACACCTTCGGCGCGCTGCTGATCGGTGCCGCGCCGGAGCCGCATGAGTTCGACGCTGGCGTGATGCCGCGCGAGGCCTTCGCCGACCGGGCCGGCGGCGTGATGGCGATGGCCGCCGAGACCTTCAACGACGGGTTGCGGGCCTACTACATGTCGTTCGCGGCGATCGCATGGTTCTTCTCGCCGCTGGCCTTCGCGCTGGGCACCGCCGCGGTGGTCTACGTGCTGTACCAGCGCGAGTTCCACTCCGACGTGCTGAGCGTGCTCAACAGGAAGGCCTGATCAGGAAGGCCTGATCACCTCAGCCCGAGAAAAGCCTTCACCGGCTGCACAGAGGCCTGCGGGTCTTCTTCCTGCGGCACGTGGCCCAGCGTGTCGAACATCACCAGCGAGCTGCCGGCGATGTCGGCATGGAAGCGCTGCGCGCTGGCCGGCGGAATCAGGTGGTCGCGCCCGCCCCAGAGGATCAGCGTCGGCAGCTTCAGCGTGCGGATGCGTTCGGTGGCGAAGTCGTTGTCCAGCAACTCCAGCCGCTGCACCAGCGCATGGCGGTTGCCTTCGCGCAGCGACAGCTCGTAGTAGCGGTCGACCAGCGCCGGTGTCACCTTGGCCGGATCGCCGAACACCGAGCGGGCGCTGCTGTCGACCAGGCTGCGCGGCGTGAGCGAGCCGGCCAGCAGCTTGACCACCGGCATGCGCGCGAGCCGGAAGGCGAGGGGAATGTGCTCCGGCACGAAGGGGTAGCCCGAAGCATCGACCAGGATCAACCGGTCGACACGCTGCGGCGCCATCGCCGCGGTGCGCCAGGCCACTTCGCCGCCCAGCGAGCAGCCGCCGATGACGAAGCGCTGCACCTTCAGCGCATCCATCAGTGCCAGCACGAAGCGGGCATAGGTGTCGCCGCGGTAGTCGCCCGCCGGGCTGGGGCCGGTGAGACCGAAGCCGGGCAGGTCGAAGCTGATCACGCGCCGCTGACCGCGCAGCGCCGCGGCCCAGCCCTGCCAGGTGTGCAGGCTGTCGCCGGTGCCATGGACCAGCACCACCGGCAGCGGGTCGCTGCGCGGGCCTTCGTCGCGGTAGTGCACCAGCTGGCCGTCGAGCTCGAGAAAGTCGGACGGCGGCGGCGCCCAGCGCGCGACCAGCGTCTGCACCGGCCGGTCGGGCGCATAGCTCAGGCCCACGCCGAGCGCTGCGATGACCAGCAGCAGCCCGAAGATTTTTTGCAGCGGATGGATCATGCGTCGGCCGCAGCGGGCTTCAGCGCGGGGTCGAGCGCAACGCGCTCATCGAACACGAAGCAGCCACCGCGCCAGTGCGGCGCGCCGTCGGTCTCCTCGAAGTACTTGAGGATGCCGCCTTCGAGCTGGTAGACGCTGTCGAGCCCGGCCGCCTGCATCACGATGGCGGCCTTCTCGCAGCGGATGCCGCCGGTGCAGTAGCTCACCACCGTCTTGCCCTTCAGTTCGTCGCGATGCGCCTGCAATGCAGCGGGGAACTCGCTGAACTTGCCGATGCGCCAGTCGATCGCGTTGTCGAATGCGCCGGCATCGACCTCGAAGGCATTGCGCGTGTCGAGCGTGACCACCGGCCGGCCTTCGTCGTCATGGCCCTGCGCGAGCCAGCGCGCTAGGGTGCGCGGCGCGACCGACGGGGCGCGGCCCTGCTCGGGCCGGATGGCGGGCATGTTCATGCGGATGATCTCGCGCTTGATCTTCACCAGCATGCGCTTGAACGGAACCTCGGCACTGAAGCTTTCCTTCGGCACGATGCCGGCGAAGCGAGCATCGGCATGGAGGATGGCGACCCAGCTGCGCACCGCGATCTCGGGCCCGGCGACGAAGAGGTTGATGCCCTCTTCGGCCAGCAGCACCGTGCCCTTGAGCCCGCGCTCTATGGCTGCGTTCAACAGCCGTTCGCGCACGGCAGGCAGGTCGTCGATCGTGACGAATTTGTAGGCGGAGAGGTTGAGGATGGGCAGCACGGGCATGACGGGCCGAATTGTAGGGAGCCGCCGCCCGCCGCCGCAGGGGTGGCTGCCTACAATCCGCCGATGTCCTTCGTCCACCTCCGCACCCACACCGAGTTCTCCGTCGTCGACGGCACGCTGCGCATCGACGATGCGGCCGGCGCCGCGAAAGGCGATGCGCAGGCTGCGCTCGCGATCACCGACCTGAACAACCTGTTCGGCGGCGTGAAGTTCTACAACGCCTGCCGCAAGAAGGGCGTGAAGCCGATCCTCGGCGCCGACGTGTGGATGGAGCCGATGCTCGAGGTCAACCCCGGCGAGAAGCAGCCGAGCCGGCTGGCGCTGCTGGTGCAGGACCGGCAGGGCTACCTCAACCTCTGCGAGATCCTCGCGCGTGGCTGGACCACCAACGTGCAGCGCGCGCAGGCCTGGATCAAGTGGGACTGGCTGAAGGAACTGGGTGGCGGGCTGATCGCGCTGTCGGGTGCCGATGGCGGCGCGGTGGGCCAGGCGCTGCTGGCCGGTGACCGCAAGCGTGCGGCCGCGTCGGCGCAATACATCGGCGGGTTGTTCCCGCAGCGCTTCTACCTCGAACTGCAGCGCGCGGGCCTGCCCACCAACGAAGCCCATGTGCGCGCCGCGGTGCCGCTGGCCGCGGAGCTGCAGTTGCCGGTGGTGGCCACGCATCCGATCCAGTTCCTCGCGCCCGAGGACTTCGAGGCGCACGAGGCGCGCGTGTGCATCGCGCAGGGCGAGACGCTGGCCGATCCGCGCCGCATCAAGCGCTTCACGCGCGAGCAGTACTTCAAGACGCAGGAGCAGATGAAGGCGTTGTTCGCCGACGTGCCCTCGGCGGTGACGAATACCGTCGAGATCGCGAAGCGCTGCAACCTGACGCTGGTGCTGGGCAAGCCGCGCCTGCCCGATTTCCCGACGCCGGTGCTCGAAGACGGCTCGCGCATGCCGATCGAGCAGTATTTCCGCCAGCTCTCGTTCGAAGGCCTCGAAGAGCGCCTGCAACTGCTCTATCCCGATGCGGCCGAGCGCGACAAGGAGCGGCCGCGCTACGTCGAGCGGCTCGAGTTCGAGATCGGCACGATCCTGAAGATGGGCTTCCCGGGCTACTTCCTGATCGTGTCGGACTTCATCACCTGGGCCAAGAGCAACGGCTGCCCGGTGGGCCCGGGCCGGGGCTCGGGCGCCGGCTCGCTGGTGGCCTACGTGCTGAAGATCACCGACCTCGATCCGCTGAAATACAACCTGCTGTTCGAGCGCTTCCTGAACCCCGAGCGGGTGTCGATGCCCGACTTCGACGTCGACTTCTGCCAGGGCAACCGCGACCGCGTGATCGACTACGTGAAGGAGAAGTACGGCCGTCCGGCCGTGAGCCAGATCGCCACCTTCGGCACGATGGCGGCCAAGGCGGCGCTGCGCGACGTGGGCCGCGTGCTCGGCATGGGCTACGGCCAGGTCGACTCCATCGCCAAGCTGATCCCTGCGCCGCCGGGCAAGACGGTGACGCTGGCCAAGGTGCCGGAGAACCCTGACCCCGGCATCATCTACGCTCGCAAGGAAGCCCCCGAACTCGAGCAGCGAGAGGCCGCCGAGGAAGAAGTGGCGGCGCTGCTGGAGCTGGCCGCGCGCGTCGAAGGCATGGTGCGCAACATCGGCATGCACGCAGGGGGCGTGCTGATCGCGCCCGGCAAGATCACCGATTTCTGCCCCCAATACCAGCAGCCCGGCAGCGACTCGGCGGTGAGCCAGTACGACAAGGACGACGTCGAAGCCATTGGCTTGGTGAAGTTCGACTTCCTGGGCCTGGCCACGCTGACCATCCTGGAGCTGGCCAAGGACTTCATCGTCGCGCGCTATCCCGAGCAGAAGGACTTCGCGTTCGAGACCATCCCGCTCGACGACCCCAAGGTCTACAAGCTCTTCTCCGACGGCCTGACCGAGGCGGTGTTCCAGTTTGAAAGCCGCGGCATGCAGGGCATGCTGCGCGACGCCAAGCCGAGCCGGCTCGAAGACCTGATCGCGTTGAACGCGCTGTACCGGCCGGGCCCGATGGACCTGATCCCGACCTTCGTCGCGCGCAAGCACGGCAAGGAAGAGGTGGAGTACCCGCATCCGCTGGCCGAGGCCGTGCTGGCCGAGACCTACGGGATCATGGTCTATCAGGAGCAGGTGATGCAGACCGCGCAGGTGCTGGGCGGCTACTCGCTCGGCGGCGCCGACATGCTGCGCCGGGCCATGGGCAAGAAGAAGCCCGAGGAGATGGCCAAGCACCGCGAGATCTTCCGCGAGGGCGCGGCCAAGAAGGGCATCGACCAAGCCAAGGCCGACGAGGTCTTCGACCTGATGGAGAAGTTCGCGGGCTACGGCTTCAACAAGTCGCATGCGGCCGCGTACTCGCTGCTGGCCTACCACACGGCCTGGCTGAAGGTGCATTTCACGGCGGAGTTCTTCGCCGCGAACATGACCATCGAAATGGACGACACCGACAAGCTGAAGGTGTTGTTGGCCGATGCGCAGAACTTCGGCATCAAGTTCGATCCGCCCAACGTCAATGCCGGCGTCTACCGCTTCGAGCCGGTGAGCAAGAAGCAGATCCGCTACGGCCTGGGTGCGATCAAGGGCACCGGCCAGGGCGCGATCGAGGCCATCGTCGCGGCGCGCGAGGGCAGCGACGGCAAGGGTGGCGGGCCGTTCCGGAGCCTGTTCGATTTCTGCGCGCGGGTCGACCGCCGCAGCGTCAACAAGCGCGTGGTCGAAGCGCTGATCAAGGCCGGTGCCTTCGACAGCCTGCACCCCGATCGCGCGGCCACGCTGGCCAGCGTGTCGCTCGCTTTCGAGTGGGCCGACTCGCAGGCTGCGCATGCCGACCAGGGCGGGCTGTTCGACTTCGGCGATTCGCATGCCGCGTCGCACCAGGAGCCGGCGCTGGTGGAGGTGGAGCCCTGGAGCATCAAGGAGCGGCTCACGCTCGAGAAGACCGCGATCGGCTTCTACCTGTCGGGCCACCTGTTCGACCAGAGCGAGGGCGAAGTGCGGCAGTTCGCGCGCCGCAAGATCGCCGACCTGGTCGACAGCCGCGAGCCGCAGATGCTGGCCGGCATCGTGAGCGACCTGCGCATCATCAACGGCCAGCGCGGCCGCGTGGCGATCTTCAAGCTCGACGACAAGTCGGAATCGATCGAGGCGGTGGCCGACGAGAAACTGCTCGATGCCAACCGCGATCTGCTGAAGGACGACGAACTGCTGATCGTGCAGGGCAAGGTGCAGCCCGACCGCTTCTCGGGCGGCCTGCGGCTCAACGTGCAGCAGGTGTGGGACCTGGCGACCGCGCGCTGCCGTTTCGCGCGCTACCTGAAGGTGGCCGTCAACGGCCATGTGCCGCCGGTGCAGCAGCTGGTCAAGGAGTTTCCGCCCAAGCGCGAGAGCACCGAGCAGGGCGATCTCGTGCAGGGTGTAGCGGTGCGGCTGATGCTGCAGCGCAGCGGAGCCGTGGGCGAGCTCGACCTGGGCGACGACGGCCGGTTCTTCCCCAGCGATGCGGCCTTGCAGCGCTGGCAGCAGGCGGTGCAGGGCCGCGTGCAGCTGGTGTATGAAAACGGTTAGAGAATGTGAAAAAAACCCATTCTGTCGACTAGTTGCAGGCGTGCGGCGTTGAGCGGGTATTACCCTTGCCGCAATTCCATGCCAGGGAGCCCTCCAGGAGTTTTCCATGACAAGCATCCGACGCAATACCGTGCTGGCCGTCCTGTGCGGCATCGCCTTCTCCGCTCCCGCCTTCGCAGCCGATGTCGGCGTCTCGGTCTCGGTCAACCAGCCCGGCTTCTACGGCCGCATCGACATCAACCAGCCGCCGCCGCCGGTGGCGCTGGTCTACCCGCAGCCGGTGATCATCCAGCAGCAGCCGGTGGCGGTGGTGCAGCAGCCGATCTACCTGCGGGTGCCGCCCGGCCACGAGAAGCACTGGGCCAAGCACTGCGCCAAGTACAACGCCTGCGGCCAGCCGGTGTACTTCGTGAGGGACACCTACTACCAGCAGCACTACGTGGTGCAGCAGCCGCCGCGCGTGGTGCAGGGCCAGCAGGTCATCGTCGTCCGTGAGCGCGATGACGACGACCATGGCCACGGGCATGGCCACGGCCACGGCAAGGGCCATGGAAAGGGCCATGGCAAGCACGACGACTGAAGCTGGCCCATCCATCGATTTGTGCCGCCGGGCAGGGGCTGATCCCGATCACGCCCCGCCGCGCGCACTGACACACTGGCAGGCATGCAGCCTGCATCCCCTTCGTCGCTTGCGCCGTCGCTCACCGGCCTGATCCTCACCGGCGGCGGCGCGCGCGCCGCCTACCAGGTGGGTGTGCTGAAGGCGGTGGCCCGCATCCGCCGCGACTGCAAGGCGCCCTACGGCAACCCCTTTCCGGTGATCGCCGGCACCTCGGCCGGCGCGATCAACGCGGCCGCGCTGGCCTGCCATGCCGATCACTTCGACCTCGCGGTGTCGGGCCTGGCCGATGTCTGGGCCAACTTCAGTGCCGAGCAGGTCTACCGCGCCGATTCGCTGGGCGTGATCCGCACCGGCGCGCGCTGGCTCACGCTCTGGTCCATCGGCTGGATCATCGCCCGCTGGCGCCGCATGCGGCCGCGCTCGCTGCTCGACAACTCGCCGCTGCACGACCTGCTCAAGCGCATGATCCACCTCGACCGCCTGCACGAGGTGATGCGCGGCGGCCACCTGCAGGCGCTGGCCGTCACCGCCTCGAGCTACAGCTCGGGCTTTCATGTGACCTTCTACGACTCCGAGCGCGACTTCACGCCGTGGACGCGCTCGCAGCGCATCGCGGTCAAGAGCGAGATCACGCTGTCGCACCTGCTGGCCTCGTCGGCCATTCCGTTCGTGTTCCCGGCCACGCCGCTCACGGTGGAAGGCCAGAGCGAATACTTCGGCGACGGCTCGATGCGCCAAGCTGCGCCCATCTCGCCGGCGGTGCACCTGGGGGCCGAGAAGGTGCTGGTGATCGGTGCCGGCCGCATGCATGAGCCGCCCGGGCAGCGCCGCGCTGCCACCGAATACCCCTCGCTCGCGCAGATCGCGGGCCATGCGCTGTCGAACATCTTCCTCGACGCCTTGGCGGTCGACGTGGAGCGGCTGCAGCGCATCAACAACACGCTGTCGCTGCTGCCGCCCGAGGCGCGGGCGCACACGGCGCTGCGGCCGATCGACGTGCTGGTGATCGCCCCGAGCCAGCGGCTCGACGACATCGCCGCCCGCCACATCGGCAGCCTGCCGCCCGCGATGCGTGCGCTGCTGCGCGGCGTGGGCGTCTCGGGGCCCAACCATGGGCAGGAGGCCCGGGGCGCGGCGCTCGCGAGCTACCTGCTGTTCGAGGCGCCCTATACACGCGAGCTGATGGCGCTGGGCGAGGCCGACACGCTCAGCCGGCGCGACGAGGTGGCGCGGTTCTTCGGCTGGGATCGGCGAGCCGCACCGCGAGGGATGGTTCCGGCAGCGACCGAAACCGAGGTCGGCTGAGGCGGGTCGAGGCCGGTTACCGGGCGGGGTCGGCGTATCCCCGGCCGCCCACCGTGAGACCCTGCTCGGATAGTCGCAGCGCCAGCCGCTTCTTCATCCCTGGTACCCGCTTCATCAGGTCGTCCCAATCGATGAACGGCGCCTTCGCCCGCTCGTCGAGCAGCCGCTGCGAGAGATCGGGCCCGATGCCTTTCAACTGCTCGAGCTCGGCTTGTGTGCCGGTGTTGACGTCGACCGCTGCGAAGGCAGGGGTGGTCAGCCACAGCGAGAGCAGCACGGCGATCAGCTTGTTCATGGGTTCGGTTCTAATCGCGCCCTGATGGAACGTCAAACCCCTGCTTCCGCCATCCCAGCTTCCGCTACCCCGCGCCTGTCGGTCGTGCTGATCGTCAAGAACGAGGCGCGCCACATCCGCGACTGCCTGGCCTCGGTGGCCTTTGCCGACGAATGGATCGTGGTCGATTCGCGCAGCACCGACGGCACGCCCGAGCTGGCGGCCGCGGCCGGCGCCCGCGTGATCCAGACCGACGACTGGCCCGGCTTCGGCCCGCAGAAGAACCGCGCGCTGGCCGCCGCCACCGGCGACTGGGTGCTGAGCATCGATGCCGACGAGCGCGTGACGCCGGAGCTGGCCCAGCAGATCCGCGCTGCCATCGCGCAGCCCGCGGCGGAGGGCTACACCGTGTCGCGGCTGTCGTCGATGTGCGGCGAGTGGATCCGCCATGGCGACTGGTTTCCCGACGACATCCTGCGCCTGTTCAAGCGCAGCGCCGGCCGCTTCAGCGACGACCTCGTGCACGAGCGCGTGATCTGCCAGGGCCGCATCGGCAAGCTCGATGCGCACCTGCTGCACGAGAGCATTCCCAGCTACGAGAGCCTGCTGCAGAAGATGGACCGCTACTCGACCGATCGCGCTGCGCAACAGCACCGGGCCGGCAAGCGCGGCGGGCTGGGCACGGCCATCGGCCACGGGCTGTGGGCCTTCATCCGCAGCTATGTGATACGGCGCGGCTTCCTCGATGGCCGCATGGGCTTCATCGTGGCCTTCAGCATCGCCGAAGGCACCTACTACCGCTACCTGAAGATGTGGCTGCTCGAGCGCTCGAGCACGGCCTCGAGCGTGGGCCAGCCGCCGTCGGCGCCTTGAACGATCGTCACGTTCGGGCCCCAGGGGCGCCAGCGCTGGGTGCTGCCGGGGCCGAACACGCTGACCAGCGGCGAGCCGATCGCGGCGGTCATGTGGCCCGGGCCGGTGTCGTTGGCCACCACCACCGCTGCACGCCTGAGCAGGCCGGCGAACTGGCCGATCTTCACCGGGCCGAGGTCGATCAGGTCGGGATAGTCGCGCTGCGCCCACTCGGTCTCGCCCGGGCCGGGGCAGATCGCGACCGTCACGCCCTGGGCGCGCAGCGCGTCTGCGAAGGCGCGGAACTGCGGCCACACCTTGCTCTGGCCGCTGGAGCGGCCGGTGGCGAACGGGCACAGCATCACGAAGCGGCCGGTGATGCCGCGCTCGCGCAGGCGTTCGTCGGCGGCCGCCTGGTCGGCAGGGGTGATCTTCAGTCCGATCTCGCGCGGCGCGGGCAGGCTCAGGCCCAGCAGTGCGCAGCCGAGCTTCCAATGCTCCTCGAGGTTGTGGCCCTCGTCGGGGTGCGGGCGCGGCAGACTGCGCGCGAGCAGCCAGCGGCGGTGGTCGGTGTCGTAGCCCATCGCGCGCAGGCCGCCCAGCCGGGCATCGAGCGCGGCCGAGAAGGCCGTGGCCAGCAGCAGCGCATCGATCGGCTTGCCGTCCACCTGCAGCCGGTCGGGCGAGAGGCGCCGGCCCAGCGTGCGCATCTGCCGCACGCGCTCGCGCAGCGCGTCGGGCCGGGTGTGGATGGTCCAGCCGTGGCCTGCGAGCAGCGAGGCCGCCCAGGGCCGGCCCACCGCCTCGAAGGCCACGCCGCGCGATTCGAGCAACTGGAGCACCGGCAGGCCGACGATCACGTCGCCGATCCAGTTGTGCAGGCGGACGATGAGCCGGGGTGGGATTGACAAGGGGCAACCAGGGCGGAGGCGGAGACGGGCGGGATTATCCCTGCGGTTATCCTCGCGGTTTTCGTCCCTCTGCTGCCCGATGATTCCCACCGCCAACGCTGTACTGGAGCTGCACGACCGCTGCCTCGCCCGCTCCGATTGGCCCCAAGCCGCCCCTGCCGGCACCAACGAGCAGGACGTGTGGCACTGGATCACGACCAACCACCTGTTCAACAGCCGCCTCTGGGCCGAGGAAGACCTGGCGCGCCGCACCACGGTGAGCGATGCCGACATCGCCGCCAACAAGCGCGCGATCGACAAGTTCAACCAGGCCCGCAACGACGCCACCGAGCGCGTCGACGAACTGCTGCTGATCGCGCTGGGGCTGGTCGATGCGCAATCGGCGCGCAGCGACGCGCCGGTGTCCACCGTGCCGGCCGGCGCGCGGCTCAACAGCGAGACGGCCGGCAGCATGATCGACCGCCTGTCGATCATGGCGCTGAAGATTCACGCGATGCGCCAGCAGACGCTGCGCACCGATGCCGATGCGGCGCACATCGAATCCAGCAAGATCAAGCTGCAGCGCCTGCTGCAGCAGCGCGACGACCTTGCCGGCTGCCTCGATGCGCTGCTGGCCGATGCGCAGGCCGGCCGGGCCTACTTCAAGGTCTACCGCCAATTCAAGATGTACAACGACCCGCGCTTCAACCCGGTGCTGGTCGCAGAGCAGCGGGCCGCCGCCAAGCGGTAGAGCATGCGCGTTCTGATCGTGAAGACCACGTCCATGGGCGACGTGGTCCATGCGCTGCCGGCCCTGTCGGACATGCATCGACATGTGCCCGGCCTGGTGGTCGACTGGCTGGTGGAGGCGCCGTTCGCGGCCATTCCGGCCATGCACCCTGGTGTGCGCCGCGTGCTGCCGATCCGCTGGCGCAAGTGGCGCAAGCAGCTGTTCTCGCGCGACACCTGGCAGGCCATCGGCGGCCTGCGGCGCGAGCTGCGCGCCGAACCCTACGACCTGGTGCTCGACCTGCAAGGCCTGCTGAAGAGCGCGCTGTGGGGCGCGCAGGCGCGCGGGCCGGTGGTGGGCTACGACTGGCGTAGCGCCTGGGAACCGCTGGCCACGCTGCTCTACAAGCGCACGGCTGCGGTGTCGCCAGATCTGCAGGCGGTGGAGCGCTGCCGCCGCTCGGCGGCCCATCACCTCGGCTATGCCCTGCCCGCCAGCGCGCCCGACTTCGGCATCGTGCCGCCCGAGCCGGGCTGGCTGCCGCCGGGGCGCTTCGCGGTGCTGATCCCCTGCGCCAGCCGCATCGAGAAGCTGTGGCCCGAAGACCGCTGGATCGCGGTGGGCCGACGCCTGCAGCGCCAGGGCTGGCAGCCGGTGGTGATGTGGGGCACCGACGCCGAGCGCCAGCTGGCCGAACGCATCGCGGCCGGCTGCGGCGGCTTCGTGCCGCCGTTCCTCAGCGTGAAGGACAGCGCCGCCGTGTTGGGCCGCGCCGAATGCATCGTCGGCCTGGACACCGGCTTCTCGCACCTGGGCGCCGCACTCGGCCGCCCGACCATCGGCATCTACTGCGACCATGAGCCCGGCCACGCCGGCATCACCGGCAACGGCCCGGTGGCCAGCATCGGTGGCGTGGGGCAGGTGCCGCCGCTCGAGGGGGTGATGGACCTGCTCGAGGCGCAGCTCGCGGCCCCGCGCAGCGCCTGAACATCCCCGCACAGCCGCCTGAAAAAACTTTCGATGTTCTGCCGCAGGGGCGCGGGCTACCGTGCAGGCCCGGGCGCCGCGGGGCGCCCATCCACCAAGCATGGAGCCCACGAATGGCGGTTTTCGAATTGGTCAGCAACCATCTTTGTCCCTACACGCAGCGCGCCGCGATCCAGTTGATCGAGAAAGGGCTGGCGTTCGAGCGCAACTACATCGATCTCGCGAACAAGCCCGACTGGTTCGTGCAGATCTCGCCCCTCGGCAAGGTGCCGGTGCTGCGGGTGGCCGATGCGGTGGTCTTCGAGACCTCGGTGATCTGCGAGTGCATCGAAGAGCTGTGGCCTGATGTGCCGCTGCATCCCGCCGATCCTCTGGAGCGGGCGCGCCATCGCAGCTGGGCCGAGTTCGCGTCGGCGCTGATCGCCGATGTGTTCGGGTTCTATACCGCGCTCGACGCGGCCGCCTTCGAGCGCCGCTGCACCGACCTGGCCGCCCGTTTCGCCTGGCTGGAGCGCCACCTCGGCGAGGGGCCGTATTTCTCGGGCGCGCGCTTCTGCCTGGTGGATGCGGCGTTCGCACCGGTGTTCCGGCTGTTCGATACCTTCGACCGGATCGGCGACGTCGGCATCTTCAACGGCCTGCGGCGGGTGCCGGCATATCGCGCGGCGCTGGCGGCGCGCGCGAGCGTGCAGCAGGCGGTGGTGTTGGACTATGCGGAGATCTTCGTGCGCTACCTCGCCAGCCGCGGCTCGCACCTGTCGCGCCTGATGACCGAACGCGGCGTGGCTTAGGCGCTGCCGTTGAGCAGCGGCGCCGCCTGCGCCAGCCCGGCGGCCAGCGCATCGGAGGCCCGGCGGATCCGCGGCAGGCGCGCGATGTTGGCATGGACCAGCAGCCACATCGGCAGCGCAAGCTCCGCAATCGGCTCGCCGATGCGGACCAGCTCCGGGATCGCCCCGCCGACGAAGCAGGGCAATACCGCGCAGCCGATGCCCGCACGCACCGCCTGCGCCGCGCCGAGCAGGGTGTTGGCGCGGAAGCAGACGTCGCTGTCGGCCACGTGGCGCGCGACCCATGCGCCCGGCTTGCTGCAGGCCAGCGCCGCATCGAAGCCGACCCAGGGCTGGCCGGTGAGGCGATCGGGCGATTCATGCGCGCCGAGGCTGCGGGCCGCGTAGACGGCCATCGCGACCGTGCCGATGCGGCGCCCGCGCAGCGTGTCGTCGGGGCTCTCGGTGATGCGCAGCGCGATGTCGGCCGCGCGCTGCGCCAGCGACAGCACCTGGTTGGACACGATCAGGTGGATCTTCAGCGCCGGCTGCTGCCTGGATAGATCGGCCAGCAGGCCGGGCAGCAGGTATTCGGCCACCGCATCGGGCGCGGTCAGGCGGACTGGTTCGTCACTGCCTGCGTCGCGGCCGCCGATGCGGCGCTCGAGCGCGGCAATGTCGTCGCGCAGGCGCTGCGCCAGCTGTTGCACCTCTTCGCCGGCGGGCGTGAGGCGCAGGCCCGAGGGCGTGCGGTCGAACAGCCGCGCACCGAGCCGGCGCTCCATCAGCTGCAACCGGCGCGACAGCGTGGGATGGCTGATGCGCAGGTGGGCTGCCGCGGCCGAGAGCGTGGCGTGTTCGGCCACCGCCAGCGCGATGCGCAGGTCATCCCAGTCGAGCGCCGACGATGTGCGGGCAGGTGCGGTGAGCGCCATCGCTACAGGAGCTCCTCAGGCGCCAGCGGCGCCAGCAGCTGCAGCATGAAGCGCTGCCAGAAGGTGGTGTCCGGCTCTTCGTAGAGCACGACTTCGCCGTCATCATCGGTGGTCAGCCATTCGAGCTGGTATTCGTTGGCTTTCGACATCCGCACGCGGTACGAGGCCTGCAGCTTGTCGAGGTCCATCAGGCGCAGCACCTCGCGCGCGAGCTGCGGGCTCTGCACGATCACGGCCATCTCGGTGTTGTGCTTCTCGGAGCGCGGGTCGAAGTTCATCGAGCCGATGAAGACCGTCTGGCGGTCGATCACCGCGGTCTTGGCATGCAGCCGGCCGTGCGTGCTGCCGAACATGCCCAGGCGCAGGTTGCGTTTCACGCGGGTGGGGCTGAGCTCGTAGACATCGACGCCGAGCTTGAGCATCTGCGTGCGGTAGCGCCGGTAGCCGGTGTGCACCAGCGGCTCGTCGGTGGCGGCCAGCGAATTGGTCAGCACGCGAAAAGCGACGCCGCGGCTGCGGGTCTCGCGCATCATCGCCATGCCGGCCTCGCCCGGGATCAGGTAGGGCGAGGTCATCACGATCTCCTTCTGCGCGCGGCGCATCTGCTCGAGCACGTTGTAGCGCACGCTCTCCACGTCCTGCAGCGGCACCAGCGCATAGCTGGCGGCCATGCCGTGGATCTTGTCGGGCGAATCGGCGTAGGCATTGGCCGCGGCCCAGATCAGGCCGAGGCGGCCGTCGTCGAGTTCGCCGGAGATCGGGCCGTAGCCCAGCACGTCGTTCTCCGGCGGGGCCTCGGGTGG
Source organism: uncultured bacterium (assembly GCA_966212505.1). Taxonomy (GTDB): domain Bacteria; phylum Pseudomonadota; class Gammaproteobacteria; order Burkholderiales; family Burkholderiaceae_C; genus CAMLIZ01. The sequence goes on along the minus strand of CBIHRS010000020.1, from coordinate 22,229 downwards.
CGGCGTGGTGTCGAGCGCGGTGAGGCGGTCGAAGCGCTGCTGCAGCGCTTCGGGGGTGCCATCCGGCGGCACGATGGCGTGCAGCGGGAACACGACCTCGCTGTTCCAGTAGCGGTCGAACAGCGTGGCCAGCTGCGGCACCAGCGCGCCGGTGATGAAGGCATCGAGGTCGACGAAGTTGGCGTTGGCATCGCGCATGAAGTATTCGTTGGCGATGTTGCGCCCGCCGGCCACTGCCATCGCGCCATCGGCGATGAACAGCTTGTTGTGCATGCGGTGGTTCACGCGCCGGAAATCGGCCAGCGAGGCGATGAAGCGCGATGCGAAGCCGTCGCGGCCGGCGGGGAAGGGGTTGAACAGCCGCACCTCGACGTTGGGCGTGGCGGCCAGCCCGAGCAGCAGCGGGTCGTTGCCGGCGTTGTAGAGGTCGTCGACCAGCAGGCGCACGCGCACGCCGCGCAGCCCGGCTTCGCGCAGCGCGCGCAGCAGGTAGCGGCCGGTCTCGTCGTTCTCGATGTGGTAGTACTGCAGGTCGAGCGATTTCTCCGCGCGCTGCACCAGCGCGACGCGGGTGTTGAGCGCGAAGGAGCCGATCGGCATCAGCCTGAAACCCGTGAGTTCGGGCGAAGGCGAGGAGTCGGCGGCGATCTTGCCGAGCGTGGTGGCGGTGCTGGCGGGAATGGCCTGGCTGGGCGTGCGCTGCACGCCTTGCGGCAGGCTGGCGCAGCCGGTGGCGAGCAGCAGCGCCAGGCAGGCGAGGAGCAGGGCGGCCAGGCGGGCGGGCGAGAGGGGCATCGGGATCAACGGGGCGAGAGGGGTCAAAGGCATCCAGGGTGGCGCGGGTGGCGTAACAATAAGCGGTGGTCGCCGACCCGCCCGCATGTCTTACAGCTTTGCCTCCGCAGAGGATACGCAATGAACCGTCGTCTGGTGTTGTCAGCCTTGGGGGGCGCCGCCGCGTCCGCCGCATGGCCCGTCCGTGCTTCGCTGGATGTGGATGACAAGGCGCCCGATTTCGCGACGCAGGGGTCGCTGGGCGGCAAGGTGTTCCGCTTCTCGCTGGCGGAAACCTTGAAGAGCGGGCCGGTGGTGCTGTATTTCTACCCGGCGGCGTTTTCACAGGCCTGCACGGTGGAGGCGCACCAGTTCGCCGAGGCGGTCGACCAGTTCAAGGCGCTGGGCGCCACGGTGGTGGGGGTGTCGCATGACGACATCGACACGCTCAACCGCTTCTCGGTCACTGAATGCCGCGGCAAGTTCGCGGTGCTGGCCGATGCCGACCAGAGCATCATGAAGTCGTACGACGCGGTGCTGACGCTGAAGCCCGAATACGCCAACCGCGTGTCGTACGTGATCGCGCCCAACAGCAGGATCGTCTATCAGTACACGAGCCTGAATCCGTTCAAGCACGTGGCCAACACGCTCAATGCCCTGAAGGGCTGGACCGTCGCGCAGAAGCGCTGATCAATCGAGCGACAGCAGCCGCCGGCGCTTCTGTGTCTGGTCGATGTAGCGCTGCAGCGTTCGCTGCGCTTCGCCCGACAGCTGCTGCAGCTCGCAGCCCAGCCGCACGCCGTGCGATTGCGGGTTCAGCGAGGTCACATGGCACAGCTGCAGCCCCGATTCGAAGCGGGTGTTGGGGTCGAGCTCGATGCGCACCTTGTGCACGCGTACGCCGGGCGACAGCGCCGGCACGTCGTCGGGCAGGAAGAGGGCGCAGCCGCCGGTGCTCACGTCGAGCACGCGCAGGCTGAGCATCATGTCGGGGATCGCCGGGTGGCGGAAATGCGCCGTCGGCGAGGTGCGGGGCAGCGTGCGCACGCGGAAGCTGTTGCGGCGCTGGAAGCGGAACAGCTCGTTCGGCAGGTCGGCCTGCAGCGCCGTCGTGCGGTTGCTGCTCACCTGCACCAGCCCGGTCACGTCGAACTGCAGCTTCACGCTGTCGAGGTAGGCCACCGCGGTGGCTTCGCCGGCTTCGACCAGCGCATGCAGCTGCGGCGCATCGGCGTCGGCGCTGAAGCTCAGGCGCCGCTGGTGCGCATCGACCGTCCACAACGTGGTGGTGTAGTGCGTGCCGTCCGGCCCGCTCAGGTGCACCGCCACGCTGTCGTCGACCAGCGACTTCAGCAGGCGGACCACCTCGGCCGGTGCGTTGACCCGGAATTCGTCCATGCCATCACCAACGGGAGCAGGCTGGGTGTCGAAGAACATGGGTCTCCCCGCGGTTCATCAATGCAGCGTCTTGGGCTTGCCGGCCATCATGTTGTCGAGGTCTTCGAGCCAGGGCTCGGCCAGGTGGCGGATCTCGGCGTCGTTGACGAGGATGCGCTGCATGATGCGCGACTTCAGCTGCGCCTCTTCCGGCTTCAGCTCCTGGTCGCGGGCCGCGTGCTTGAGCTGCGAGATCAGCAGCACGCAGGCGCCCTCGAGCTTGACCACCTGGTCCCAGTTGCCGGAGCGGGCGGCCGACAGCATCTCGCTGCTGGCCTGCTCGATCGCTTCGTAGTAGCTGAGAAGATTGGCTGTGCTCATGTCGGACCTGCGGGGCGACGTGTCGTCGGAAGGATGAACCATCGTGGGCGTGTCGTCGTGTTCGTTCACCGGCCTGCTCCCTTGCCGTTGTTGACTTCAGGGCCGATTTCGGCCCAGGCTTGTTGCAGCGGCTGGATCAGCCGCTTGCATTCGTCGAGGGCCTGCTCGTCGTTGCGCAGATTGGCCTGGGTCAGGCGCAGCGTCAGGTAGGCATAGAGTTCGTTCAGGTCGGCCGCGAGGCGGCCGCCATCCTTGAGGTTCAGTGCAGCCTTCAGGCCTTCGTCGAGGATGCGCACCGCGCGTCCGATCGCATGCGCCTTCAGCGGGATGTTGCCGCTCTGGATGGCGCCGCGGGCCTGGGCCAGGGCTTCCATCACGCCGTCGAACAGCATCTCGACCAGGCGATGCGGCGTTGCCGCATGCACGTCGATCTCGACGCCCGTCTTGCGGTAGACGCTGCTCAGGCTCTTGGGGGAAGCGAATCGGCTCATCGTCGCGAACATGGTGGAGAAGCTTTCTGCTACTGACTGCTAGGGTTTTCGGCCAGCCTCGGCAGAACTTGAATCCCCTGTTAGTGGGTGCTTCACCCCGTTTAACCGCCTCAAGAAGAACGGCCGGCCCGCTTGCGCGGCCGGCCGTTGGATGCTGCGGTGCGGCAGGCGTTCCGCGGCGCTCAGCCGCTGCTGAGCAGCTTCATCTGCTGCGATACGTAGCCGGAGAGGCTATTCAGCGAGCCCATCTGGGTGTCCAGCGCCTGGTATTGCGCGCGCAGCCGCTTCTCGTAGGCCGAGGCCAGCTCCTCCAGCCGGGCCTGCCGGTCGGTGTTGCTCTTGATGCGGGCGTTCAGGCTGTCGGTGCGGCTGTCGAACACGCTGTCGACGCCGAGCAGGCCATCGCCGTAGTTGCGGAACTGCTGGCCGATGCCGTTGGTGGCGCCGCCGGTGCCGGTGGCGTCCACCGTGGCGAACATCTTCTTCAGCTCGGCCAGGTTGCCGAGCGCGCTGGTCATCTTGTCGGCCTTGGTCGACAGCGAGCCGTCCTTCTGCGGCTCGAGGCCGATGTCGGTGAGGCGGGCGAACACGCTGGAGGCGCTGGTGCTGCCGCCGGCCAGCGTGCGCAACTGCGAGATCAGGCTGATCGCGGTGCGGTCGCCCTGCAGCGGACCGCCTTTCTTGGTGGTGGGGTCGTAGGCCGTCTGGTCGCGCAGGTATTTCATCGCGTCGTTGTAGGCGCTCGCGAAGTCGGTCATCGCCTTGCGCATCGAGTCGTTGTCCTGCGACACGGTGAGCGTGATCGGCGAGGCCGCGGCGACGGTCTTGTTCAGCGAGACGGTGAGCCCGTCCAGCACGTTGGACAGCGTGTTGCTCGCCGACTCGATGCCGATGCCGTTGATGTTGGCCAGCGCGTTCTGCGCCGCCTGGTTGCGCGTCATCTGGTTGGTGCCCGACAGCGGGTCGTAGGCCAGCTGGGAGAGGCCGGAGGCATCCTCGTCGATGCCGTCGGCATCGTTGACCGTGAGCTGGAAGCCGTTTTCTAGCCCGGTGTCCTTGGAGCGGATCGACAGCCGTGCGCCGCTGGCGTCGGTGACGATCGAGGCGATCACGCCGGCGCCCGCACCGTTGATCTTGTTGCGGATGTCGGCCAGCGTGTCGGTCGCCGCGATGCTGATGTCGACCGGCGTAGCGCCGCTCTTGGCGGTGAAGGTGCTCAGGTCGTCGCTCCAGCTGCCCAGCGTGAGCGTCATCACGCCCTGGCCCACCGTGGTGGTGCTGGCGGCGAACGGCGCGCTGGTGACCGACTGCGCCATCGCCAGCCGGTCGACCGAGATGCTGTAGCTGCCCACGGCCGCGCCATCGCCGGCGCTCACGCCGATGGCGGTGGCGTCCGACGAACTGGAGGTCACGGCACCCCAGGTGCTGTCGTCGGTGAGCCGGCGGGCCGCGTCGCGCAGCGCCGACATGTAGCTCTGCACCTTGCCGAAGCTGGAGACCTCGGTGTCCAGTGTCTTCTTCTCGGTCTGCAGCTGGTTGATCGGCTGGCGCTCGATCGCCACCAGCTTCGAGACGATGGTTTCGGCATCGAGGCCGCTGCCCACGCCCAGCGAGGTAATGCTCATCGCTGCACTCCGATCTTTTCCGCTTCAGAAACGAACATCGTCCGGGGCGGCCGCTGCTATGCGACCGCGGCCGGACGACGGGTATATCGGCGCGAGGCCGGGGGAACTTGAACACGCGGCCCGGGCGCAGAGCCGCCTCAAGGCCGGGCCGAACCCCCTTGGGGGGTGACCGTGGTACTCCACGGTCGGGGGCGCCATGTCATCAACCTTGCAGCAGCTTCAGCACCTGCTGCGGCAGCTGGTTGGCCTGCGCCACCATCGCGGTGCCGGCCTGCTGCAGGATCTGCGAGCGCGACAGGTTCGCGGTTTCGGCCGCGTAGTCGGCATCCATGATGCGGCTGCGGGCGGCGGCCTGGTTTTCGACGCCGACCTGCAGGTTGGCGATGATCGCCTCGAAGCGCGACTGCACCGAGCCGAAGGTCGCGCGCTGGTTGTTCACCGTGTCGAGCGTGGCGTCGATCGCGCTGATCACCGAGGCGATCGCGGTCGAGTCGGCCGTGCTGTCGATCACCGCGGTCGAATCCGTGATCGCAGCCACGTTGACGTCGCTGTTCAGGTTGGAGGTGGTGACCGAGATCGTGTCCTGCGTCGACGTGTTGGCGCCGATCTGGAAGTCCATCGTCGTGCCGTCGACGCCGATGATGGCCTTGCCGTTGAACGTGGTGCCGCCGATCACGCGGTTGATTTCGCTCTGCAGCTGCGCGAACTCCTTGTTCAGGGAGTCCTTGTCGCTGTTGCTGTTGCTCGAGTTGCGCGCCTGCAGCGCCAGCTCGCGCATGCGCTGCAGCGCATCGCCCACCTTCGACAGCGCGCCTTCGGCCACCTGGGCCAGCGAGATGCCGTCGTTGGCGTTGCGGATGGCCACGTTCATGCCGCGCATCTGCGCATTCATGCGTTCGGCGATCGCGAGGCCCGCGGCGTCGTCCTTCGCGCTGTTGACGCGCATGCCCGACGACAGGCGCTGCATCGAGGTGGCCAGCGAGGTCTGCGAGGAATTCAGGTTTCGCTGTGCGTTCAGCGACGTGATGTTGGTGTTGATGGTTTGCGGCATTTCAAGCACTCCAGTAGAAGCCAATGACTCCCGGCGGATCAAGCCGGCGTCGCGGACCCCAGAAGAGTCCACAGCCCGGCTCGTTTCACCGGCGGCTTCCAGTGACGCCTCGTGCGTCTTTGGGCTGGCGGCGCGTCAGTGCTCCGGACCACGGATGGGGCTTTCGACTCATCCGTGGTCCGGATTGTGGGGAGGGTGGGTGCGGGCCAAAAGCTCGAAATGCGGCAAAAAACCAAGCCAGAAAAAACACCGGCGCCACGCGGTGAGGCGTGGCGCCGGTGCTTCGTCACGGAGGACGGGGAGGGGCTGGGAGGCCTTGTTCGGCTTCGTGCCCCGGCGCCCCGGACGGTATCGACGTCAGCGGGGCGCCGCTGTCATCGAAGCAACTGCAGAACCTGCTGCGGCAATTGGTTGGCTTGCGCCACCATTGCCGTGCCGGCCTGCTGCAGGATCTGAGCACGAGAGAGGTTGGCGGTTTCCGAGGCGAAGTCGGCGTCCATGATGCGGCCGCGGGCGGCCGACTGGTTCTCCACGCCCTGCTGCAGGCTGGAGATGATCGACTCGAAGCGCGACTGCGTGGCACCGAAGGTGGCGCGCTGGTTGTTCACCGTGTCGAGCGTGGCGTCGATGCTCGAGATCACCGAGGCGATCGCGGTGGCGTCGGCCGAGCTGTCGATCACCGCCGTGCTCGCCGTGATGGCGGCGATGTTGGTGTCGCTGTTCAGGTTCGACGTGGTCACCGTGACCGTGTCGTTGGTCGTGGTGTTGGCGCCGATCTGGAAGTCCATCGCCGTGCCGTCGGCACCGATGATGGCCTTGCCGTTGAACGTGGTGCCGCCGATCACGCGGTTGATTTCCGACTGCAGCTGCGCGAATTCCTTGTTCAGGGAATCCTTGTCGCTGTTGCTGTTCGTCGAGTTGCGGGCCTGGACGGCCAGCTCACGCATGCGCTGCAGCGAATCGCTCACCTTCGACAGCGCGCCTTCGGCGGTCTGCGCCATCGAGATGCCGTCGTTGGCATTGCGCACCGCCACGTTCATGCCGCGGACTTGCGCGTTCATGCGTTCGGCGATGGCCAGGCCGGCGGCGTCGTCCTTGGCACTGTTGACACGCAGGCCCGAAGACAGGCGCTGCATCGACATCGAGAGGGAAGCCTGGGATGCACTCAGGTTGCGTTGTGCATTCAGCGATACAACGTTGGTGTTGATGGTGGCAGACATGATGAACTCCTATAGTTTCAGCAAACCCGGCACAACGCCGGCGTCAACTCGGGCAGTGCGACCTTGGCCACAGCCGCCTTTGCCTAGCCAGTTCCCAACGAAAGGTTCTGGCGCCGCCCGACGCTAGCCAGATCTGTCGCCGCATTTGCCATTTGCCGCTCGGACCCGTCTAACCGGACCACGTTGCCTGATTTGTCAAGCCCCGTTGGGTGCGTTATCGAGTCTGTCTGCACGGAACTTGAGCGCTTTTTGCAAGTTGACGCATCACGTCGGCGGGCAGAACTAAAACCGGAAAAGCACCTTCAAACCGCCTCATATCGGCGCTCGCGCGCCGGGCTTGAGTGCCTAGACTCGGTTCGCCCCTTCCACAACCCGGTCTTTGCCCATGCATCCCTCTGCTCAGCAGCGCCCCAACCCGGCCGCCGAACGCGCCCGCCGCCAGTGGCAGATCGGGCAGGACCATGCCAAGAAGGAACAGTGGGCGCTCGCGCAGCAGGCCTTCGCCAACGCGGTGAAGCTCGCGCCGGGCGACACCGTGTATGCGCTCAACCTCGCACGCACCTATATGCGCCAGGGCGACTGGGCGGCCGCCACCCGCGAAGCCGAACGCGCCTACCGGCTCGACCTGCGCAACCCGCTGGCCTGCGCGCTGTGGGCGCACTGCCTCAACGAGCAGAAGCGCTATGCCGAGGTGGTGCAGGTGCTGCAGATGCTGCCGGCCGACGTGCCGCGCGAGCACGACTATTACGACACACTGGGCCGCGCGCTGCAGTTCAGCGGCCATCCCAAGGAAGCCATCGCCGTGTATTTCGAGGCGCTGGCGCTGCGCATCGACTGGGCTCCCACCCACTATCAACTGGGCGTGTGCTTCAACGAGCTGGGCATGAAGGAGGAAGCCTCCGAATGCTTCCAGACCGCGCTGGCGCTGGGCATCGGCGAACATGAAGTGGGCGTGCGCGGGCTGCTGAGCTACTTCGAGCGCGAAGTCTGCCGCTGGGCCTCGGCCGATGAACAACTGGCCGGTCTGCTGAAGGCGTTGCATGCGCTGCCCGCCGATGCCGCGGTGCGCACCACGCCGTTCGCCCACGTGACGCTGCTCGATTCGCCGCACGACCAGCTGCGTGCCGCCCGCAGCGCCGCGCGCCAGCTGGCGCTGGGCGTCAAGCCGCTGCCCGCGCTGCCGCCGCGCAGCGCCGAGGAGCGCGGCCGCCGCCTGCGCATCGGCTACGTGTCGGCCGATTTCCACCAGCACGCCACCTGCATCCTGATGGCCGAGATGCTGGAGCAGCACGACCGCGAGCGCTTCGAGGTCACGCTGTATTCGCACGGCAAGAGCGACGGCACCGCGATGCGCCAGCGCATCGAGCAGGCCACCGAGCATTTCGTCGACGTGCGCATGATGGCCGACACCGACATCGCCCAGCGCATCCGCGCCGACGGCATCGACCTTCTGATCGACCTGAAGGGCCACACCAAGGAAAACCGGCTGCAGCTCTTTGCGTGGAAGCCGGCGCGCGTGTCGGCCAGCTTCCTCGGCTTTCCGGGCACCACCGGGGCCGACTACATCGACTACTTCATCGGCGACCCGGTGGTGACGCCGCTGGACCATGCCGGCCACTTCACCGAGAAGCTGGCGCAGATGCCGGTGTGCTACCAGCCCAACGACCGTCAGCGCGCCCGGCCCGCGATGCCCAGCCGCGCCGAATGCGGCCTGCCCGAAGATGCGCTCGTGCTGTGCGGCTTCAACCAGCCGTTCAAGGTGTCGGCCGAGGTGTTCGACACCTGGTGCCGCATCCTGCACCGCCTGCCCCACGCCGTGTTGTGGCTGCTGGAATGGAACAACCAGGTGCGCAAGAACATCGAAGCCGCCGCACTGCAGCGCGGCATCGACCCCCAGCGCATCATCTTCGCGCCGCGCCGGCTGCCGGCGCTGCACATCGCGCGGCTGCAGCAGGCCGACCTCTTCATCGACACCTGGCCCTGCAACGCCCACACCACCGCCAGCGATGCGCTGTGGGCCGGCGTGCCGGTGGTCACCTTCATGGGCGAGACCTTCGCCTCGCGCGTGGCGGCCAGCCTGTGCCACGCCGCGGGCCTGGGCGAGCTGGTGTGCGACAGCGCGGCCGACTACGAGGAACGCATCGTGGCGCTGGCGCAGGATGCCCCCGCGCGCGCTGCACTGCGGGAGAAGCTGGTGGCCCAGCGCGACAGCTGCGTGCTGTTCGACAGCCTGCGCTTCACGCGCGACATCGAGGCGCTGTACCTGCGGATGATGGCGCGGCACGACGACGGGCTGCCGCCGGAGCACCTGCTCGCCGGCTGAATTAATGGCCGAGCGCCTGCCCGGCGCTCAATGCCTCGCCTGCGACGCGCCAAAGGCCTGCAGCGGCTGCGGCGCGCCCTCCTGCGCCAGCACGATCGTCCGCGTCGGGAACGCGAAGCTCACGTCCATCTTGTCCAGCGCCTGCATCAGCTCGAGGTTGATGCGCTGCTGTTCGTCCATGTAGAGCCGGTAGTCCGACGACAGCACGTAGTACACCACCTCGTAGTCGAGCGAGCTCTCGCCGAAGCGGGTGAGGTGGGCGCGGTCGAAGCGCAGGTGGCTGCTGGCCTTGACGATGCGCTCCACCGCGCCGGGGATCATCCGGGCCTGCTGCGTGCTGGTGTCGTAGGTCACGCCGAAGTTGAACACCACGCGTCGCTCCTGCAGCAGCTTGTAGTTGCTGATCGTCTGCTTCAGCAGGTCGGTGTTCGACATCACGATCTGCTCGCCGCCCAGGCTGCGGATGCGGGTGCTCTTCAGGCCCACATGCTCGATCGTGCCGGACGAGCTGCCCACCGAGACGAAATCGCCCACCTCGAAAGGCTTGTCGATCGCGATCGACAGCGAGGCGAACAAATCGCCGAGGATGTTCTGCACCGCCAGTGCCACCGCGACGCCGCCCACGCCCAGGCTTGCCACCAGCGCGCTGACGTTGACGCCCAGGTTCGACAAGATGGCCAGCAGCACGACGGTCCACAGCGCCGTGCGCAGCCCCCACGACATCAGCGTGGCGGTGGCGCCGAGGTGGCCGGTATCCGACAGCTGATGGCGCGCGATGTAGCGCCGCATCAGGATCGCGATCGCCCGCGTGCCCCAGAGGGCCGCCTGTAACGCCAGCGCCACGAACCAGAGCTGGCTGACGCGGTTGGCCCAGCGGTCGGACAGGTCGAGCACGCCGGCGCCCACCAGCAGCGCGAACAGCGCGATCAGCCATTGGCTGGTGCCCGACAGCACCTCGACCAGCCCGTCGTCCATCTGAGTCGGGCTGCGGGTGGCGAACCTGTTCAGTCGATTGAACGCGAACGCCAGAGCCAGCCTGAGGAGGATGTAGGTGCTCGCCGCCGCCGCGGCCCCCACCGCCCAGTTGGCAATCGTGATGCCACCGAGGGTAGTGGCTTGCAGCCAACCGGTGATGCTTTCTGCCTGCACGCCTTGTCCTTTCAGAAGTCGCAATGACTTCTGGGTAGCAAGCGCTACGCCTTGTGCACGGCGGGGCTAGGTGCGGCCTTGCCAGAAGCCCGGCTTGCGGCGCTGATGAGCGATGGCCAGAACGCGGATTTCAGCGGGCTTGAGGTCGTAGACGATGCTGTAGGGAAACCGGCGCAACGGGAGACGGCGGATGGTGCCGCGCCAGATTGCTCCCAATCCCGGTTGCTCGATCAGCAAGCCCGCTGAACGTTCAAACTCGGAAATGAAGGCTTGGCCAAGTTTTGCCGTGGCCGCGCGGGTATAGAACAGCGCACCCTGAACGAGATCCTGTTCCGCTGCTGGCGTCAGCGAAAGCTTCACGACAGCGCTTGTCTGGCGCGTTGCAGCGCCTGCTGCAGCGGCACCAGTTCGACCTGTCCTGCCTCCACTTCCGCCAGGCGGCGCTCGATCTCCACAGCCCAGGCTGCTTCAACGCCGTCGGGCGTGCCGCCCAGGCTGGCCAGAAGGTGATCGGCCAGTAGCACACGTTCTTCCGGAGGCAGCTTGAGGGCTTCTGCTTCGAGTGTCGTGAACTGCGATGACATGTGGATCTCCGGGTGGGTTGCCGCAGATCTTACTGCCGCTCCAAACCCGGCAGTAATTCACACAACCCCGCCGCCGAGCGCTAAAGAAGAGCCGTCATCAACCCCCGAACTGACCGCCTTTCCCCCGCTAATCCCCCCGCTGCTTCCACCTCGCCGCTCCTACCATCGTGCCGTCTCCCTGTCTGCGCGGGAGCCCCAGAACGAGGCCATGGTGGCGGAACGTCAGGAACCGTATCTCAACGACGACCCGAGCTTTGCGGCTGTGCATCAGCCGCGGGGCGCGGGTGCGCCTGCGGGATCGCTGGCCGACGATGCGCTGCTGCATGCGCTGGTGTGGCTGTCGCGGCACCATGGGCGCGAGCGTTCGGCCGAGTCGATGCTCAACGGCATGCCGCTCGAGGGGCCGGTGGGCCCCGACCAGGCGGTGAAGCTGATGCGCGAGGCGGGCTACAACGCCGGGCTGATCCGGCGGCCGGTGCCCGAGCTGCCGGCGCTGCTGCTGCCGGCGGTGCTGCTGCTGAAGGGAGCCGATGCCTGCATCGTCACCGCGCGGCATGTGCCGGCCAACGGCGGCCCCGCGCACTACGACGTGGTGATGCCCGGCCCCGAGTTCCACACCTGCGTGGCGCAGGAGCAGGAACTGGCCTCGGTGTACACCGGCTTCGCGCTGGTGGCCACGCCGCAGGCGCAGGCGGCCGCGCCCGCACGGGGCGGTGGCGGCGGCACGCAGGCCGAGGTGCTGCGCGACCCCGCCAAGCACTGGCTGTGGGGCACGCTGCGCCGCTTCTTTCCGTACTACCGGTCGGCGATGCTGGCCGCGCTGCTGAGCAATGTGCTGATGCTGGGCATCAGCATGGTCAGCTCGGTGGTGTTCGACAAGGTGATCCCGCGCCAGGCCTTCGTCACGCTGTGGACGCTGGCCATCGGCGGCTTCATGGCCGTGGCCTTCGACCTGCTGGCGCGCCAGCTGCGCAGCCACCTGATCGACATGGCCGGCAAGAAGACCGATCTCATCATCGGCTCGCTGCTGTTCCGGCAGACGCTGGGTGTGCGCATGGAGCACCGGCCGGAATCGGCGGGCATGCATGCGCATCATCTGGCGCAGATCGAGGTGGTGCGCGATTTCTTCACCTCGGCCACGCTGTCGGCGCTGAGCGACCTGCCGTTCATCGTGCTGTTCGTCGCCATGGCCTTCATCATCGGCGGGCCGCTGGGCTGGGTGCTGGTGGTGTCGATCCCGGTGCTGCTGGGGCTCGCGGTGGTGATCCAGGGTTCGCTGCGCCGCTCGATGCGCGCCAACCTGCATCATCAGGCCGACCTGCAGGGCGTGCTGGTGGAAGCGGTCGAGGGGCTGGAGGATGTGAAGGCCGCCGGTGCGCAGGGCCGCTTCCTGGCCCGCTACGAAGAAGCCACCGCCGCTGCCTCCGAGACCGCGCTGAAGGCGCGCGCGATGTCGGCGCTGACCAACAACCTCTCGATGGTGGCGCAGCAGCTCATCACGCTGGTGATGCTGGTGTGGGGCGTGTACCTGATCCACGACAACGTGATCACCGCCGGCTCGCTGATCGGCGCGGTGATGATCGCGGGCCGTGCGATCGCGCCGCTGTCCAGCGTGGTCGGCCTCGCCACGCGCTACCAGGGCGCCAGCAGCGCGATGCAGATGCTCAACAAGCTGATGGAGCTGCCGGTCGAGCGCGAGCCGGGCCGCAGCTACGTGCCGTTCAAGAAGCTCACCGGCCGCATCGGTCTGCACGAGGTGGGCTTCGCCTATCCGCAGCCCTCGCAGGCGGGTGCGGCGCCGGCGCCCAAGGTGCTCAAGGGCGTGACGCTGCGCTTCCAGCCCGGCGAACGGGTGGCCATCCTGGGCCGCATCGGCAGCGGCAAGTCCACGGTGCTGCGGCTGCTGGCGGGCCTCTACCAGCCGAGCGAAGGCATGGTCGAGGTCGACGGCATCGACCTGCGCCAGATCGATCCATTGGATTTCCGGGCCCGCGTGGGCTTCGTGTCGCAGGAGCCGCGGTTGTTCAACGGCACGCTGCGCGAGAACGTGCTGATGGGGCGCAGCTCGGCCGATGCTTCGCAGCTGGCCGAGGTGGCGCGGCTCACGGGCCTCGATCGGCTGATCGCCTCGCACCCGATGGGCTGGGAGCTGCCGGTCGGCGAGATGGGCGGGCTGCTCTCGGGCGGCCAGCGGCAGCTGGTGGCGCTGGCGCGCAGCCTGGTCACGCGGCCGCAGATCCTGCTGATGGACGAGCCCACGAGCTCGATGGATGCGCAGTCCGAGGTGATGTTCCTGCGCCAGCTGCGCGAGGCGGCCGGCAACTGCACGCTGATCATGGTGACGCATCGCCCGGCGGTGCTGGAGCTGGTCAACCGCGTGGTGGTGGTCGATGCCGGCAAGATCGCGCTCGACGGCCCGAAGGAGCAGGTGCTCAACGTGCTGGCCGGCAAGCCGGCCACGCCGGCCGCGCCGCAGGCGCCCGCGCAGGCCCAACAGCCGCCGGCAGCGCCGCCGCCCCAGCAGCCGCCGGTGCCTGACCTTCACCTGCAGGCCGCATGATGTTCGGCCGCCCCCGTCTCAGCGCGGCCGAAGGCCGGCTCCAGCCCGGCGACGAAGCCTTCATGAGCAGCGTGCATGCGGCGCAGGTCGTCGAGGCCACGCCGCATGTGCACTGGGCGCTCTACCTGATGCTGGCCGCGCTGGCGGCCGCGCTGGCCTGGGCCTCGCTGGCCCATGTGGACGTGATCACCAAGGCCGATGCGCGCATCATCCCCGAGGCGCGCGAGCAGGTGATCGCCAGCCTCGAGGGCGGCATCCTGCGCGAGCTGCTGGTGCGCGAAGGCCAGGCGGTGGAAGCCGGCCAGGAACTGGCGCACCTGGACCCCACGCGCTTCGAGGCGCAGCAGAACGAAGGCCAGGCCAAGAAGCTCGCGCTCAAGGCCTCGCTCGCGCGGCTCACGGCCGAGGCCAATGGCAGCGCGTTGCATTTCCCGGCCGAGGTGCAGGCGGTGCCCTCGATCGTCGACTCCGAGACCGAGGCCTACAACGCGCGCCGCCGCTCGCTCGACGAGTCGGTGTCGGCCAACCAGCGCAGCATCGAGCTGGTGGTGCGCGAGCTCAACGTGGCCGAGGCCATGTCGAGCAAGGGCCTGCTGTCGGATGTGGAAGTGATGCGGCTGCGTCGCCAGGTCAACGACCTGCGGCTGCAGAACCAGGAGCGCATCAACCGCTTCCGGCAGGAGGCCAGCACCGACCTCGTGCGCGTGAGGAGCGAGCTCGCGCAGCTCGATGAACAGCAGATCGCCCGCGAAGACGCTGTGAAGCGCACGGTGCTGAAGTCGCCGGTGCGCGGGCTGGTGAAGAACATCCGCGTGATGACGGTCGGCGGCGTGGTGGCCGGCGGCGCGCCGATCATGGAGATCGTGCCGCTGGGCCCGCGCATCCTGATCGAGGCCCGCATCAAGCCGGCCGACGTGGGCTTCGTTCGCGTGGGCCAGCAGGCCGTGATCAAGCTCTCGGCCTACGAATACAACATCTACGGCGGCCTCACCGGCAAGGTCGAATACCTGAGCCCCGATGCACTCGGCGACACCGAGAAGAGCAACGGCGCCGACCAGAGCTACTACCGTGCCTTCATCCGCGCCGAGGGCTCCACGCTCAAGGCCCATGGCGAGCCGCTGCCGGTGCTGCCGGGCATGACCGGCTCGGTGGAGATCAACACGCAGGAGCGCACGGTGCTGAGCTTCCTGCTGCAGCCGATGCTCAAGTCGCGCGAGGCCTTCCGCGAGCGCTGAGCCGGTCGGCTTTCTTTCCCCAGGCTTCGGAAAATCTCCCGGTCGAAATCAGCATTCGACCGATGGTCCCGGCAGACCCCGCTGCCTACGCTGCGTCCCGTGCGCAATTCATGCGTGCCGATGTCCAGGACGTTTGCGCTGCACTGGACGATCGACCCAACCCAGCGCAGTCAACGCAAGGGGAAAGACCATGCCTTATCAAAAGACTGCTTCGCACGGTGGCGGCGGCGGGGGCGCGTTCTCGGACGACCTCACCCAGGTGTGCCGCCTCGTCGGCGTCGCGATCCGCCATGGCTCGCGGGTGGACGCCATCACCTCGGTCTGGCGCACGACCGATGGCTCCATCCTGCGCGGCGCCACCCATGGCGGCAGCGGCGGCAGCGAGTCGTCGTTCGAGCTGGCCGAAGGCGAGTTCATCACACGCATCGACGGCCGGTCCGGCAGCGAGGTCGACAGCCTCAAGTTCACCACCAACCGGGGCAATGTCTACGGCCCTTATGGCGGCGACGGCGGCTCGCCCTTCGTGTTGAGCGATGTGCATGTGGACGGCTTCTTCGGCCGCTCGGGTTCCCGGTTGGACCAGGTCGGTTTCTTCACCACGGCAGTGTGCAAGTGAGCTGAGCCGTACACCACGCCGGGCCTGTCGCCGGCGTGGTCCCGCTCTCAATTTGGCCGGCGAATCCCGTTCGTTTCCACCCACTGCATGCGGACCCGGCGCGATGAAATCCCCCAAGGCCGATTGCGAGGTCGCAATTGGCATCCGGAGTGGATTTCATGGCGTTCTCATCTGTCGTCCGATTGATTCGCAGCCTGTGGCCCGTGTGGGCCCTCGCGGCCGCGTTGCCGGCCACGGCGGCCTGCATCGACGAGGCCGCGGTGGAAATGCGCGAAGGCAATGGCGCAGCCACCGCACCCTCGGCCCAGCCGCGCGTGCAGCTGCAGAGCCTGGTGCGCACGGCGGTCACGCGCAGCCATGCGGTGGGCGCGGCCACGCTGCTGGCCGATGCGGCCAAGAGCGATGTGGAAGACGTGAAGGCCGGCCGCCTGCCCCAGGTGTCGGCCAACGGCTCGATCGGCAACATCGGCAGCAGGTCCGACGATGTCACCACCGCCGGCGCGCAGGTGCGGGCCGGCATCAACATCAGCCAGCTGCTGTATGACGGCGGCCGCATCAACCGCCTGACCGACTGGCGCACCCAGCTCGCCGAGGCGGCGCGCCAGGGCCAGTTGAGCACGCAGGAACAGATCGCCTTCCAGACCGTGTCGCTCACGCTGGAGCGCAGCCGCTACCGGCTGCAGGCCCAGGTCTATCACCAATATGCGCGCAAGATGGCCTGCCTGGTCGAGGCGCTGGAGCAGATCGTGCAGGCCGACAAGGGCCGCGCCAGCGAGCTGGTGCAGGCCCGCAAGACGCTGCAGCAGGCCGAGATCTCGCAGGTGCAGGCCACCTCGGCGATGCGGCAGATGGAAGTGCGGCTGGCCCGCTTCGTCGGCGACCAGCTGCCCAGCGGCGAGGGCATCTCCTCGGTGCTGACGCGCCTGCCCTCGCTCGACGAGATCACCGTGCAGGTGGAGCGCGCCAGCGAGATCGCGCAGCTCGATGCGCAGGCCAGTGCGGCCGATGCGTATGCCAAGTCGGTGGAGGCCGGGCAGAAGCCGCAGGTCAGCTGGTCGGTCGGCGGCTCCAAGGCCGGCGGCGTGGGCAACCCGGCCTCGTGGTCGGCCGGCGTGAACGTCAACGTGCCCTTGTACAACCCGGCGCAGGTGCCGCAGGCCGATGCCGCGCGCAAGCGGGCCGAGGCCGCCCGCCTGCAGCGCGCCGACGCGCTCGAGGCGCGCAAGTCGCGCGTGGTCGATGTGTATGAACAGGCGAGCTCGTCGTTCGACCGGGCCCACCGCATCGTCGAGGTGCTGCGCGACAGCGACCGGGTGCGCAATTTCACGCTGCAGCAATGGCAGCAGCTCGGCAAGCGATCGCTGTTCGATGTGATGGCCGCGGAGGGCGACCACTACAACCTGCGGGTCGCCTATGTGAATGCGCTGTACGACGGCCAGCAGGCCAATGCGCTGCTCTGGTCGTTGGGCGGCGGCATCTTCAACTGGCTGCAATAAGTCACGGTCCGACGAGGGATCCGACGTGACGGCCGCAGCGCTCCGCCAGCCCCAACTGTGCGGAAAGCCGCGGAAAGTGCATGAAACACGGGCGCCGATGTGCCCGTTTTCTTTCTTCCCTCAAACCCGCGGGTGTCGCGCCGATAACCCGACAACGAAGAGGGCTGGAGGCTCGGGCTCCCTGTGGGGGGTACCGGTTCAGTCCATGTGCAAACGGCGATCGGCTCAATGGCTGTGTCGTCACTGAACCAAGAACAACCGCCGTCAACGCGTCGACTGAAGGATCAACAATATGTCCTCGATCATCTCTGCGCTGTCCACCACGCAAATCGCAGCCCTGTCGACCACGACGATCGCGGGTCTGGATACCGCCGACTGGGCCGCATTCAGCACCGACCAGCTCGCCGCGCTGACCACGTCGCAGATGGCGGCCGTGGGCACGCTGGCGATCAACACGCTGTCGACGACGCAGATCGCGGCCTTCGAGACGCAGGATTTCCGGCTGCTGAACACCTCGGCGGTGCGCGCGATGAGCACGGCGCAGGTCGCCGCCCTGAGCACCGACCAGGTCTCGGCGATGGCCACCAGCCAGGTGTCGGCGTTGACCACTTCGCAGATCGCGGCGATGAGCACCGACGAGATCGTCGCGCTCACCACCTCGCAGTTCAACGCTTTCAGCACCGCGCAGGTGGCGGCGCTGACGACCACGCAGGTCGCCAATCTTGAAACCGCCGACCTCGCCGCGCTGAGCACCAATGCGGTCCGCGCGCTGAGCACCAGCGCGATCGCCGCGCTGACGACCACCGAGGTCGGTGCGCTCACCACGGCCCAGATGGCCGCGCTGACCACCAGCCAGGTGGCCGCCTTCACGACCGATGCGGTGGCCGCGCTGACGACCACCGCGCTGCGCGCACTGAACACCGCCGACCTGCGCGCGATGAGTACCGCGCAGATCGACGCGCTCTCCACCGACCAGATCGCCTCGCTGAGCACGGCGCAGGTGGCCAACCTGGGCACTTCGCAGGTGGCGGCGCTGAGCACCGACGACCTCAATGCGCTGAGCACGGCCCAGTTCGCGGCGATGGGCACGGCCCAGATCGCCGCGCTGACCACCACGCAGGTGGCCAGCATGGAGACGGCCGACCTGGCCGCGCTGGGTACCAATTCGATCAAGGCGCTGAGCACCGCGGCCATTGCCGCGCTGACCACCGCCGAAGCCGCTGCACTGAGCACCGCTCAGGTGGCCGCTCTGTCGACCAGCCAGGTGGCCGCGCTGACCACCGATGCGGTGGCCGCGCTGACCACCACCGAGGTCAAGGCGCTGAGCACCGCCGACCTGCGTGCGATGAGCACCGCGCAGATCGACGCGCTGTCCACCGACCAGCTCGCCGCGCTGACCACCACGCAGGTGGCCGGCCTGAGCACCTCGCAGGTGGCCGCGCTGAGCACCGATGACCTGAACGCGCTGACCACCGCGCAGATCGATGCGCTGACCACCGCCCAGGTGGCCGCGCTGACCACCACGCAGGTGGCCAGCATGGAAACCGCCGACGTGGTCGCCCTGGGCACCGCCGGCATCAAAGCCCTGGGCACCGCGCAGATCGCCGCGCTCACCACCGCCGAAGTGGCTGCGCTCACGACCGGCCAGGTGGCCGCGCTCACCACCTCGCAGATCGGTGCCCTGAGCACCGATGCGATCGCCGCACTGAACACGAGCGACATCCGCGCGCTGGCCTCGTCGACCGTGGCGTCGATGACCACGACGCAGATCGATGCGCTGACCACCGACCAGGTGGCCGCGCTGAGCACCGCGCAGGTCGCTGCGATGACGACCACGCAGCTCGCTGCGATGGCCACCGACGACCTCAACGCGCTGGGCACGGCCCAGTTCGCCGCGCTGACCACCGCGCAGGCCGCCGCGCTCACCACCACGCAACTGGCCGCGATGGAAACGGCCGACGTGCGCGCGCTGAACACCACCGACCTGCGTGCGATGAGCACCGCCCAGCTGGCGGCGCTGACCACCGACCAGATGGCCGCGCTGAGCACCGCGCAGGTGGCCAACCTCAGCACCTCGCAAGTGGCGGCGCTGAGCACCGACAGCCTCAATGCGCTGGGCACGGCCCAGTTCGCCGCGCTGGGCACCGCCCAGGTGGCCGCGTTGACGACCACGCAGGTGGCCAACCTCGAGACCGCCGACCTGGCTGCGCTGGGCACGGCCGCGATCAAGGCACTGAGCACCTCGGCCATTGCCGCGCTCACCACGTCTGAAGTGGCCGGCCTGAGCACCGCCCAGGTCGCCGCGCTGACGACCGCGCAAGTGGCTGCGCTGACCACCGATGCGGTGGCCGCGCTCACGACCACCGAGCTGCGCGCGATGGGCACGGCCGACCTGCGTGCGATGAGCACCGCGCAGATCGATGCCCTGAGCACCGACCAGCTCGCCTCGCTGACGACCGCGCAGGTGGCCAGCCTCGGCACCTCGCAGCTCGCTGCGATGAGCACCGATGACCTGAATGCGCTGACCACCGCGCAGTTCGATGCGCTGACCACCTCGCAGGTGGCCGCGCTGACGACCACGCAGGTGGCCAGCATGGAAACCGCCGACCTGGTGGCCCTGGGCACCGCCGGCATCAAGGCCCTGAGCACTGCCGCGATCGCCGCGCTGACGACCACCGAAGTGGCCGCGCTGACCACCGGCCAGGTGTCCGCGCTGACCACCGCCCAGATCGCTGCGTTCAGCACCGACGGCATCGCCGCGCTGACCACCACCGACATCCGCGCGCTGGCCACCGCCACCGTCGCGTCGATGACCACCACGCAGATCGATGCGCTGACCACCGACCAGGTGGCCGCGCTCAGCACGGCCCAGGTGGCCGGGCTGACGACCACGCAGCTGGCCGCGATGGCCACCGACGACCTCGCCGCGATGGGCACGGCCCAGATCGCGGCCCTGACCACGGCCCAGGCCGCTGCGCTGACCACCACGCAGGTGGCCGCGCTGACCACCACCGAGGTCAAGGCGCTGAGCACCGCCGACCTGCGTGCGATGAGCACCGCGCAGATCGATGCGCTCACGACCGACCAGCTCGCCGCGCTGGGCACCGCGCAGGTGGCCGCGCTGGGCACCTCGCAGGTCGCGGCGATGAGCACCGATGACCTGGATGCGCTGACCACCGCGCAGTTCGCCGCGCTGACCACTGCGCAGGTGGCCGGCCTCACGACCACACAGGTGGCCAACCTGGAGACGGCCGACTTGGCTGCGCTGGGCACCGCCGCGATCAAGGCCCTGAGCACCGCGACCATCGCCGCGATGAGCACCACCGAGGTGGCTGCGCTCACCACGGCCCAGGTGGCCGCGCTGACCACGAGCCAAGTGGCGGCGCTGAGCACCGATGCCGTGGCTGCGCTCACCACCACCGAGCTGCGTGCGCTGAGCACCGCCGACATCCGCGCGATGAGCACCGCGCAGATCGATGCCCTCAGCACCGACCAGATCTCGTCGCTGACCACCGTGCAGGTCAATGCCCTCGGCACCTCGCAGGTGGCCGCACTGAGCACCGACGACCTCAATGCACTGGGCACCGCGCAGTTCGCCGCGTTGAGCACCTCGCAGGTGGCCGCGCTGACGACCACGCAGGTGGCCAACCTCGAGACGGCCGACCTGGCCGCGCTGGGCACCAACGGCATCAAGGCCCTGAGCACCGCCGCGATCGCCGCGCTGACCACGACCGAAGTGGCCGGCCTGAGCACCGCCCAGGTCGCCGCGCTGACGACTTCGCAAGTGGCCGCGCTGAGCACCGATGCGGTGGCCGCGCTGACCACCACCGAAGTCAAGGCGCTGAGCACCGCCGACATCCGGGCGATGAGCACCGCGCAGATCGATGCGCTGTCCACCGACCAGATGGCCGCGCTGACCACCGCGCAGGTAGCCGGCCTGAGCACCACGCAGGTGGCCGCGCTGAGCACCGATGACCTCAATGCGTTCGGCACCAGCCAGATGGCTGCGCTGAGCTCCGCGCAGGTGGCGGCACTCACGACCACGCAGGTGGCCAACCTCGAAACCGCCGACCTGGTGGCCATGGGCACCAGCGGCATCAAGGCGCTGAGCACCTCGGCCATCGCCGCGCTCACCACCACCGAAGTCGCCGCGCTGAGCACGGCCCAGGTGGCCGCGCTGACCACCTCGCAGATCGGCGCCCTGAGCACCGATGCGATCGCCGCGCTGAACACCACCGACATCCGCGCGCTGGCCTCGTCGACCGTGGCGTCGATGACCACCACGCAGATCGATGCGCTGACCACCGACCAGGTGGCCGCGCTGAGCACCTCGCAAGTGGCCGCGCTGACGACCACGCAGCTGGCCGCGATGGCCACCGACGACCTGGTGGCGATGGGCACCGCCCAGTTCGCCGCGCTGACCACGGCCCAGGCCGCCGCGCTCACGACCACGCAGATGGCGGCGATGGAAACCGCCGACCTCAAGGCCCTGAGCACCGCCGATATCCGCGCGATGAGCACCGCGCAGCTCGATGCGCTGGGCACCGACCAGATGGCCGCGCTGAGCACCGCACAGGTGGCCGCGCTGACCACCTCGCAGGTGGCGGCACTGAGCACCGACGACCTCAACGCGCTGGGCACCGCGCAGTTCGCCGCGCTGAGCACCGCGCAAGTCACCGCGCTGACGACCACGCAGGTGGCCAACCTCGAAACGGCTGACCTCGCTGCGCTGGGCACCAACGCGATCAAGGCGCTGAGCACCTCGGCCATCGCTGCGCTGAGCACCACCGAGATCGCCGCGCTCACCACCGCGCAGGTGGCCGCGCTCACGACCAGCCAGGTGCGTGCGCTGACCACCGACGACATCGCCGCGCTGACCACCACCGACGTCAAGGCCCTGGGCACCGCCGCCCTGGCCTCGCTGACGACCACGCAGATCGATGCGCTGACCACCGACCAGGTGGCCGCGATGACCACCTCGCAGGTCGCCGCGCTGCAGGTCAACCCGAACCAGGTGGGTGCGCTGACCACCGCGGCCATCGTGAGCCTGACCTCGGCCCAGGTCGCTGCGCTGACCACGGCCCAGGCCGCCGCGCTGACCACGGCCCAGATCGCCGCGATCGAGACCGCCGACCTGCGTGCGCTGAGCAGCAACGCGCTGCGTGCGCTGAGCACCGCGCAGATCGATGCGTTGACGACCGACCAGCTCGGTGCGCTGAACACCGTGCAGGTGGCCGCGATGACCACCACGCAGGTGGCCGCGCTGAGCACCGACGACCTCGATTCGCTGGGCACCGCGCAGTTCGCCGCGCTGACCACCGCGCAGGTGGCCGGCCTCACGACCACG
>CBIHRS010000019.1:0-89155 GCA_966212505.1 uncultured bacterium | reverse complement strand
CTCTGCGCCGATGATAGTGCGGATTCCCGTGTGAAAGTAGGACATCGTCAGGCTACTATTTAAAACCCCCGCTCAGGTAACCTGGCGGGGGTTTTGCTTTTTTTGCAATTGAATTGCAGCCCCCGAAAGGACCGCGGCATTCAACGCGGTGCGGCGGGGCGTAGTTCGCGGCGCAATATCTTCCCTACGTTGGTTTTGGGAAGGTCTTCCCTGAATTCAATGTATTTAGGGCGTTTGTAGGCCGTGAAATTCTCCTTGCAATAGCGGCCGATGTCCTCCTCGGAAACCGAGGGATCCTTTTTCACGACGAATAGTTTCACCGCCTCTCCGGATTTCTCGTCCGGAACTCCGACGGCGGCGCACTCAAGAACGGCAGGATGGAGATTGACAACCTGTTCAATCTCGTTGGGATAGACATTGAACCCCGAGACGAGAATCATGTCTTTCTTGCGGTCGACGATCGTGACGTAGCCACGGTCGTCCATGACGCCAACGTCGCCTGACTTGAAGAACCCGTCAGAAGTCATGACCTTCGCCGTCTCATCAGGGCGAAGCCAGTAGCCGGGCATGACCTGTGGGCCGCGTATGCAAATTTCCCCAGCCTGCCCAAGCGGCAAGTCGCGCCCTTCGTCGTCACGGATCGCGATGTCCGTTGACGGAAGCGGCAGCCCGATCGTGCCTGAGAACGCCTTCAGATCAAGCCGATTGCTTGTTGCGACTGGGGAAGTTTCCGAGAGGCCGTACCCCTCGACGATCGGACAACCGGTGGTCTGCAGCCATCGCTCGGCCGTGGACCGCTGTACTGCCATCCCGCCGCCGTTGGATACCACCAAGCCCGAGAAATCGAGCTTGGCGAACTCTGGATCATTGACCAGCGCGTTGAACAGCGTGTTGACGGCCGGGAACATGTTGACCCGATGGCCACGAAGCGTCTTGATGAGGCCAGGAATGTCGCGAGGATTGGGAATGAGCAGATTCGTCATCCCGAAGCGGGCACCGAGCATGTAGCAGATCGTCAGTGCGAAGATGTGATACAGCGGCAACGCGCACACAATCGTCAGCGGCTGGTCGCCAAGCTTGTCCAGCATTGGCCGGAACCAAGCCTCCGATTGGAGGATATTGGCCACCACATTCCTGTGCAGCAGCGTCGCGCCTTTCGAGACACCGGTTGTTCCTCCGGTGTACTGCAGGAATGCCACGTCGTTCGGTCCCAATGCCACACGCCGGAGCTTGAGCCGCGTGCCCTCAGCGACGGCCATGTTGAATCGAACGACGCGTCGATCTCCGCCATCCGGGAGGCGGAATTCGGGAACCATCTTCCGAGCATGGCGGACAACAAAATTGACCAGCTGGCCCTTCAGGAGGCCCAGCATGTCGCCCATTGACGCAAGAACGACATGGCGCACTTCGGTGCGTTCGATCACCTCTTCCAGCGTATGCGCGAAGTTCTCCAGAATGACGATGGCGCGCGCACCTGAATCCTTGAGCTGGTGCTCCAGCTCGCGAGCGGTATAGAGCGGGTTCACATTGACGACGACCAGACCGGCTCGCAAGACGGCTGCGATGACCACCATGTACTGCGGCAGGTTGGGCATCATCACCGCAACGCGGGCGCCTTTTTCCAGCCCCTGCGATTGAAGCCAAGCCGCCAGCGCTTCGGACAATTCGTCGATGTCGGCGAACGTGAAGCGCTTCTCCATGCACTCCGCCGCGTCGCGGGTTGCGTAACGCTGAAAGGCTTCGTCGAGCAACTCCACCAGAGATGTGTAAATGTCGGTTTTGACCTCCGCCGGAACTCCGGGCGGGTAGCTGGATAGCCAAGGCTTTTGCACGATCGCTCCGCAACAATTGGTTGCGTCGATCGTCGCGGCCCCTTGCTCCTGCGGCTACGGTAATTGTCCTAACGGGGCCGCGGTGTGCGGAAGATTGGCTGAGGTCGCGCTCGCGAGTGCCGTGGCGTCAGCCGAAAAAAGCGCCTCACGCAGCGACTCTTCCCTCTTATCGACGATCGAGAGGAATGGCTCAGCGCCCCGCATCTCGCGAAAAGTGTCGAATCCCCGCTCCAGAAAAGATTGCAGCGCGGCGAGCCCTGCTGCTTTGGCGGGGCCGCGCATCAACCGGAGGCTGTGTCGAAGCACGGGGTTGCGGGTGTAGCGATCCAGTGCCCGGCCGATGTCCTGTATCAGTTCGATCTGCCGGCGACGTGCTTCCGGCTGCCCGGTGGCTTGCCACGCGCTGATGTAGTTGACGGATGTGATCGGCAGCGTCGGAACACAGCGGGCCATTTGCGTATCGAGGCGCTCCGAAAGCGCATGAAGAGCAGCCAGCGTCTCCACCGTCCGCACGATCTCGTCGGGAAAGAGCCGCACCAGTGCAGGCACGATCCGTGTGAACTGCGCGTCCCGTTCCGAGAAGTCGTCCGGGCCGTAAAGTTCCTCGAGAAAGAATAGTGCAGCGTGCTTGAAGCGCGGATCTGCCAGCAGATCCGCATAGGTCTTGCGGAATCTCTGTTGCTGATAGGCCTTGATGGCATCGACGCGTTCGCGAAGCCCGGGGTCTGCTGAGCGAATGGTCCGCTCTTCGGCGACCACCTGCAAATGGGCCAGGATGCGGCTACCGGCGGGTGTCATGTCGCTAAGCGTATCAGGCGGCGCCTCGGGTTTCCGTGGGGTCGAGTTAGTCGGCTGGCTCTACGGACGGTCGTACTCGAGATGCAACACTCGCCCTCCATGCGACGAAGAACATTGCTCCAACTGGGGCTCGGCGCCTCGGTCGTCCTGGCCGTTGCCGGCGGCGCGCTGGCTCTGCACCGCCCGGGGGTTGTGGATGGAAGGCTCTCGAAGGCGGGACGATCCCTCTTTCGCGCCGTGGCGGCGGCGGTGCTCGAGGGCAGCCTCCCACCGGAGGGCACGCTTCGAACCGCAGCGGTGGAGGCACATCTGGATCGCGTCGACAAGGCCATTGCTGCGTTTCCGGCGCACCTGCAGGATGAGTTGTCTTTACTGGTGTCGTTGCTCACACATGCCCCAGGGCGGCTGGCGCTGACCGGCCTCGCGTCGGACTGGGCCGAGGCAGGCCTCTTCGAGGTTCAAGAGGCCTTGCAGCGGATGCGTGAATCCGCTTTGGCCACGAGGCAGCAGACCTATCTGGCACTGCGCGAGCTCACCAACGCGGCCTACTACGCGGACAAAAGTACATGGGCGCTGCTCGGCTATCCGGGACCCAACCCGGTGTGAGCGGCCCGACAGAGATGAAGGACATGGAATGAGCCAACAGCCTGATCCGATCCGCGAAGGGCTTTCCCGTGGATGGCGGGTGCTCGGAGGGGCGCATGGTGCGTTGCCGTTGAGCATCAGCTGCGATGTCGTCATCGTCGGTAGCGGTGCCGGTGCGGGCGTCACGGCTGAGCTGCTGTCCCGCGCAGGGCTGAAAGTCGTGATCGTCGAGGAAGGGCCGCTGAAGTCGAGCACCGATTTCCGCCAGCTCGAGTCCGACGCCTACCCCTCGCTCTATCAGGAAAGCGCGGCACGCAAGACGGCCGACAAGGCGATCAACATCCTGCAGGGCCGCTGTGTCGGCGGATCGACGACGGTGAACTGGACCACCTCGTTCCGGACGCCGCCAGCGACATTGGCCTACTGGCGGGAGCACTTCGCGCTGAAAGATCTCAGCGTCGAAACCATGGCGCCGTGGTTCGCGCAGGCCGAGCGGCGCATGAACATCGCGCCGTGGGAAGTCGCCCCCAACGCGAACAATGATCTGCTGAAGCAGGGCGCGACCAAGCTGGGCATCGAGACGGGCGTCATCCGCCGCAACGTGAAGGGATGCTGGAACCTCGGCTCCTGTGGCCTGGGTTGCCCGACGAACGCCAAGCAGTCGATGCTGCTGACGACGATTCCCGCCGCCCTCGATCGTGGCGCCACGCTCCTGGTGCAGACCCGCGCGCAGCGGTTCGAGATCGCCAACGCCAAGGTTCAGCATCTGTTCTGCGGAGGGTTGGACGACGACGGGCGACCGAACGGATCGGTATTGACCGTGCAGGCTCGGCACTACGTGGTGGCCGGCGGGGCGATCAACTCGCCGGCGTTGCTGCTGCGATCTGAAGTCCCGGATCCTCACGCGCATCTCGGCCGGCGGACGTTTCTCCACCCGGTGGTGATGTCGGCCGGCGTCTTCGAGCAGAAGGTGGAAGGGTGGAGCGGTGCCCCCCAGAGTGTCTATACCGATCACTTCCTCACGGTGGATCCGATCGACGGCCCCATCGGCTACAAGCTCGAGGCTCCGCCCGTGCACCCGGTGATCTTCGCTTCCACGCTCGCGGGCTTTGGCCATGAGCAGGCGGAGCTGCTGGCGAAGTTTCCGAACACACAGGTGCTGCTCGCCTTGCTGCGAGACGGCTTTCATCCGCAGGCAGCGGGCGGGCGGGTCAACTTGCGAGGAGATGGTTCGCCGGTCCTCGACTATCCGCTGACACCTTTCGTCATGGACGGCGCTCGACGCGCACTGCGGAGCATGGCCGAACTGCAATTCGCGGCCGGGGCACGGGAAGTGCTTCCGGTTCACGAAATGGCGCACCGTTACCGGACCTGGACCGAGGCACGTGAAGCGATCGATGCTTTGCCGATGAAGCCATTGCTGACCCGTGTGGTCAGCGCCCACGTGATGGGTGGGTGCGCGATGGCCGGGCGAGAGGAACTCGGCGTGGCCCGGCCGGATGGTGTGCACTGGCAGCTGGACAACCTCTCCATCCACGACGGATCCCTGTTTCCCACGAGCATCGGCGCCAATCCGCAGCTATCGATCTACGGGCTCGTCAATCGCCTGGCCACGCAACTGGCGAAGCGCCTGACCGGCCGAGAGGTCTCACTGGTGTGAGGTCGAACATGCTCGCGCGCCTGCAGCAAACCATCACGCTGTCGTTGCTCTTGATCGCGCTGCTGTGGGTCGCGGGATGCCTCCAGGCTGGACGGTCTGGCTGGGCGGTCGTCGGAGCGGCCACGATCTTTCTGGGCTATGCGCTGGTGCTCGGGCTGGAGTTCGTGTTGCTGTGGTGGACCCATGGCTCGGATCCGGCGCCCAGGGCCACGCCGGCCTTGCTGTTCAAGGCCTGGGTGGGCGAGGTGTTGACGGCGCCCCGGGTGTTCTGCTGGCGACAGCCCTTTCGTCACCGGCGCTACCCAGACCATCTGCCGCCGGATGCGCGTGCGCGCCGCGGTGTCCTGCTGGTGCACGGATTCGTGTGCAACCGCGGTCTCTGGAATCCGTGGATGTCGCGGCTGATGGAGCAGGGTGTGCCTTATGTGGCGATCGATCTGGAGCCGGTGTTCGGCGCGATCGACCACTACGCGGCGCACGTCGAGGCCGGTGTTCGTCGTCTCGAGGCGGCAACCGGGTTGCCGCCGGTGATCGTCGCGCACAGCATGGGCGGCCTCGCTGTTCGGGCCTGGCTGAGAGATTCGCAGGGCGATCGCCGCGTCCATCGGGTCATCACGATCGGTTCTCCGCATCACGGAACCTGGCTCGGCCGCTTCGGGCAGACAGCCAACACCCGGCAGATGCGGTTGCACGGCCCGTGGGTGCGAGCCCTTGCTGCGCAGGAAACGCCTGCGCGGTATGCGCGTTTCAGCTGTTTCTACAGCCACTGCGACAACATCGTCTTTCCCCCGTCGACGGCCACCTTGCCCGGCGCAGACAACCGCCACGTGGTTGGCTGGTCGCATGTGCACCTCGCCTATCACCCGGAGGTGTTCAACGAGGTGCTGCGGTGGGTGGTGCCAGTGGTGCCGTCGCCGACGGACGCTCCGTTGTCGGACCAGGTCGAGGCCCGATAGCCCAGCCAGCCGTACAAGGCTGCCAGGCTCGCAGTGGAAACAAGCGCGCCAAGACCTGGCTGCCACTCAGCAATCAAAGGCTCTGCAGCGCGGGCGGCGAGGTACAGCAGAACCAAAGCCCACCACTCGACCGCGACCGTCATCCGGCCCGGCAGGTGCTGCAGGCCGCTGGGCAGCAGCCACAGTGGTGTCAACTGGAGCCACAGCAGAAGCGACCAGTCGTCGTACAGCTGTTGCCAGGCCACGGCGAGGGCACCCAGCATGACCACGGCAAAGTTCGAGGCGGGATGACGTACGCGCGCAGAGACGCGCTCGGCCAGAAAGCCCATGAGCAGCCATGCGCATGCCGCTCCCGCGATGGCCTGCTGCAGGGCCTGCAGTGCCTGATGGGTGAGGCGCTGCGGCTGCCATAGCTGAAGACCTGCGATGCACACGATCGCTGCGGCGCCCGGTGTCCACGCTCGGCAGTGGGGTGGCAGCCCGGATCGGTGGAGTTGCCTCATGCTCCAAAGGGCGCCCCCTGCCAGCGCACACAGCGCCACGCGTTCAGCCCAGCCCCTGTGACTGGTCCGGTCAGGCAAACCATCGATCGGCCCCAGCGCGAGCAGACCACAGCCCGAGGCGAGCAGCATCGCGACGAACATGGCCAGTGCGCAGCGTCGATACATCAGCGAAGACATGGTGTGCGGCACGACCGTGCGAAATTTGAACGGTCGCCAGTGTTCCCATGCGCTGATACCGCGCCAATCGCCCGAGAGGGGGCGCAAGGCCCCCTCTGAAGGGGGCTTGTCGTCAGTGCCCCCTTTCGGGGGATGCGCCGATCAGGCTCTTTCGTGAGCCGGCTTCAGCACGCCCCGGCGCATCTGGTCGAGTTCGATGCTCTCGAACAGCGCCTTGAAGTTGCCCTCGCCGAAGCCCTGGTCACCCTTGCGCTGGATGAACTCGAAGAAGATCGGCCCCAGCTGGTTTTCCGAGAAGATTTGCAGCAGCAACTCGCCTGCCTTGCCGTCGATCAGGATCTTGCGTTGCTTCAGCTCCGCAATGTTCTCCCCGTGGCCGGGAATGCGCTTGTCCACGAGCTCGTAGTAGGTGTCGATCGTGTCCAGCAGCTTCATGCCGTTGGCGCGCAGCGCGTCGACCGTCTTGTAAAGGTCGGTCGAACCGAGCGCGATGTGCTGGATGCCCTCGCCGTGGTACATGTCCAGGTACTCCTGGATCTGCCCCGGCTTCTCGTTGCCCTCTTCGTTGATCGGGATGCGGATCTTTCCGCAGGGGCTGGTCATGGCCTTGCTCTTGACGCCGGTGACCTGGCCCTCGATGTCGAAGTAGCGGATCTCGCGGAAGTTGAAAAGCCGCTCGTAGAAGTCGGCCCACTCCGCCATGCGGCCGCGGTGCACGTTGTGCGTGAGGTGATCGATATAGGTGAGCCCATGGCCCTTGGGGTTCAGCTCGGCACCGGGCAGTGGCTCGAAGTCGACATCGTAGAAGCCGATGTTGCCGATCTCGCCTTCCTTCGCGCCGTTCTTGCCGCGCCAGCGGTCGACGAAGTAGATCAGCGAGTCACCGATGCCCTTGATGGCCGGGATATTCAGCTCGCCGGGGCCTGCCTGGCCGGCAAAACCCCAGGCTCCGAGGTCGAGTGCCCGCCGGTAGGCCTTGGCGGCATCCTGCACGCGGAAGGCGATTGCGCAGATGCTGGGCCCGTGCAGACGGGCGAAGCGCTGGGCAAACGAGTCGGGTTCCGCGTTGACGACGAAGTTGATCTCACCCTGCCGGTACAGGGTCACGTTCTTGTGGCGGTGCCGTGCGATCGGCTTGAAGCCCATGCGTTCGAACAGGACGCCCATGGCAACCGGGTCCGGCGCCGCGTATTCGATGAACTCGAACCCGTCGGTGCCCATCGGGTTGTCCCAAGGAGTGAATTGCATGTGTGTCTCCAGTTGCCACGAAAGGCGCGGCGATCGCAGGACTGTAGGAGCCTGGCTGCGCAGTTTTCCTGCGTTTTCCATCTTGATCGACTCTGCAAACGCAGAAAAGATGCAAGAATTTGACGATGGAAACAGAAGTGACGCTCGATGCGGTCGATCGGCGCATCCTTCGCGCTCTGCAGTCCGATGGCCGCGTCACCTACGACGTGCTGGCGGCGCAGGTGGGGTTGTCGTCGTCGGCCACTCTCCGTCGGGTCAAGCGGCTCGAGGAATCCGGCGTGATCTCCGGCTACGTGGCGCTCGTGCAGGCGGAGCGCGTGGGCCTCAAGCTCACCGCCTATCTGAACGTGCGGCTGGAAAAGCACACCGAGACCCACAAGCGCAATCCGATGGATCTGTTCCGGGCTGCGGTGCAGGCTTGGCCCGAGGTGGTGGAGTGTGCGGCGCTCACCGGCGAAATGGACTTCCTGCTGCGCGTGGTGGTCGAGGACATGGCGCACTACTCGCGCTTCATCATGGAGACGCTGCTCAAGCACCCCAGCGTGCAGGACTGCAAGACCAGCTTCGTGCTCGATCGGGTGAAGAACACGACGGCGCTGCCGGTCTGATCGGCTCCGCGGGAATGCGCGCTTCAGCCCTCGTCGAGTTCGTGCACCAGCTTCAGCGTCGGCTCGGGGCCCAGGTTGAGAAGCTCGGCGATGTCGGTGATGTCGTCCGGCAGGGCGGCGTTGTCCCATCCGCGGGAGGTATGGCGCGCGAGGCGGATCGCCAGCAGCACGTTGCGCACCTGCGGCGTGTGAGCCTTCTTGTCGTCGCTCAGGCTGACCAGCAACTCGGGCAGCCGCCAAGCCTTCATCAACGCCTGTTGCAGATCGGCGAGCTCGATGTTCAGCACGTCGCGCTGCACGGTGGCGGAGCGCAACGCAGGGTCAGCGCTCTGGCGTGCGGCAATCTCTAGCGCCAGAGCGGGCGCGTGACACCACAGCAGCATCTCGGCAAAGTCGTGCAGCAGGGCGGCCTGGTGGATCACGGCGGCATCGTGGTCCATCCGGTGGACCGCAAAGCCGAGGGCGAACTTCGCGGCGCGTTCGGCGCGGTGCAGCACCGCCCGCAGGCCTTCGAGGGCGGCAGGAGAGTCCTTCAGATGGTCTTCGACCGTGGGCTGCTGACCGAAGACCCGGAAGAACGGCGTGATCCCCAGCAGCACCAGCGCGGCCGTCACCGTTTCCGCGTCGGTCACCCGGCTGGGCGAGCGATGGGCGGCTACGTGGGCCATCACCTTCAGCGTCATCAGCGGGTCGTACGCGATCGTCTCGCCGAGGAGGTTGGCATCGACCGCGTCCTCGTTGGCACGCATGTCCTCGATGGCTTCCGCCGTCGACGAGAGCACGGGGATCTCGACGCGGAGGAAATGCTGCGTCCAGCGGCCCACATCGTGCAGAGGCTGCAGCAGAGGGGCGGACGGCGATGCGGCGGACATGGCTATTGCGGGCAGTCGTACTCCGGTTATCGGCATCTTGCCTGCCCGGCTTGAGGCCCGAAAGCTCAGAAGCTGAGCAGGTGTCCCTCCCGCGGGTCCGTGTTCCCCTCCACCAGCTCCAGGTAGCGGCGGCGCACCGCTTCCGCGCCTTGCTCGCGCACGACGCGAAGCCAGGGAGATTCACGGTTCATCAGGGGCTTCATGAAGGCGGACCAAGCCTGTCCGAGCCGCAATTGCAGGCCCTCCTGCCCCCAACCGTCAGGCGGCGGCATTGCGCGCTTCTTCACTTGCGCCGGTGCGAAGAACAGGATCGGCCGGGGTCCTGCAAGTCCCTGGCCGGACCCCAGCTGTTCCCAATGCGTGCCGCCGACGGCGCAGCTGTAGACCAGGCGCTCACCCCAGTGCGCATGGACGGTCCGGCGCAACTCTGCGTCGCCGGTGAAATCGACGTACAGCGTGGCCGTTTCGCAATCGAGCTCGGCCAACTGGTCGTACGGTAGCGTCTGGTCATAGCAGCCGAGCGACGCTGCAAACTCGAGGTGCCGCCGCGAGCTCAGCCCGACGACCTCTAGCGCGCTCGGGGTGCCGCGCCGCTGTGCGAGACAAAAGGCTGTGCCGTACGCCGTCTTGCTCGAGGCGCTGGACAGCACCACGCGGCGAGCGCTAAACGCCTGATGCTCATGGATGAAGTCGTCGATCAGGAACGACGTGACAAACAGCGGCCTCAGCAGGGCTTGCTGTGCCTCCTGTTGCGGGTGATGAAGCGGATCCGCGCTGCATCGCAGCAGCTGGTTGTAGACGGGCGGCAGATCGCGGCGATGCGGGCTGCCGTCGACCCACCCGCCCTCGGTGACCGGTTCGGGTTGCATCACCACATGGCTGGCGGCGGGCAGGTAACCATAGAGCCGCTGCCCCACTGGCACCTCCTCGCTTCTCGAGTCGGTGACCTCGGCGAAACCCCAGGCGGGAAGGCTGCCCCAGCCCACGTCGTCGGCCGGGAAGAAATCCCAGTAGCGCATGCTGCGGCCGAATGCGGCGTAGGTGATGTTGTTCGCGGTGAGCGCGAACGAGACGATGCGCAACCGCACCTGTCCCGGCAGAAGTGGCTCGATCGCAGCGGGAGCGTTCGCAATGCGCGTGTCGCGCAGGTCGTGCTGCGAAACGAGCAAGCGCATGCCTTGTGAGGCAGCCATCGGCAGTTTCCTTGCGGCGTCCTTGTGAGACGAGAACACCAGCATGCGCGGGCCACTGCCATCTCGCTGTCACTCCTGCGACGCCAGAACATCTGGCGCCGCAGGGCGTGACTTACAGCCGGCTCACCGGCAGGTAGCCGACGAGTTCACCGTCCACATAAAGCGCACCTTCCGGCGCACCGGCGTCCGAGTGGAATGCCTGGAATTCGATCTCGGGCAGGGAGGCAGGCCGGGAGGGGGCGGCGTGCTGCTCCACAAGGGTCAGGCGGTGGGCGAGATAGCTCAGGGCGGCGCTGGCAGCGCGCAGGAGTGCGGCGGTAGCGCGGCGGACGACATGCACCTGGGGACGGCTCGGTACATGGTTCCAGTACAGCGGGTTCGTCATCTCAAGCTCCTTCAGGGGCCGCCCTCGCTCGTGTGCTGGCGTCAGGGGCGGCGTGGCAGTTCAGGGACTGGGCGGATGCAGGCGGTCGAGCTCGCGGCGCAGATCGCGCTTGGCTTGCTGGCGAACGCCGTGGGCTTCGGGTCGATGGCGGCCTGCCTGTCGGAATCGGGCGGCGGCCACCAGCGGGTTGCGGGGCTTGGGCAAAGAAAGGGTCAGCTTCTTCATCGATGGATCTCCTGGTGGGCGCATGAACGTCGGCCCAAAAAGCAAGCGGCCCGGGTGTTGCACCACCCGGGCCGCTTGCTTTGGCGCTGATCAGCGTCAGCGTGAAGGCGAGACAGTCTCCCTGGTGGAGGGAACAGCGCGAGAGGTTCGCAGTGCCACTCGACCCATGCGTCGACCCGACCATGCAGCGGCACCGCACACGCGGGCGGCGCAGATGCAGGAACGGGCGAAGAACTGGGTCATGACACTCCGGAAAGTGGTTGGGGGCGGGCGTCACCGCGGGAAGACGGCACAAAGGCCAGCGGCTTGCGCAAATGATAAACGATTGATTATCTTGCGCAAGCGGAATTTATCCCCAACATGGGGGAAGGGGCCGTCAGCGCTTGCGCTTGAGCGGAGCGACGCCCGCTTGTGAACGCTGCCACAGGCTCTGGCTGTCGTCCGCCTGTGTAGTGGCTGGCGCGGGTGGCCGGGGTGTCGTCGCAGGCTTGGGCAGTGGTGGCGATTCGGCCACGGGCATCAACACCTCGCCGAGCAGGTCCAGCAGCCGCGTCCGGGCCTTCTGCGGGTGACGGCGGTAGTAGGTGAGAACGAGGCCGATGATGAAGCGCTCGTCGTCGTCCTGAGGCAGCAGGCTCTCGGGTTCGTTCGTGGCCTGCTTTGGGGCAGCTTGGCCGGGTACGTCGTCGTGCGCCACATCCATCCAGCCTGCGGGCTTGTGGCAAAGCTGCTCGAACTGCCGAGCCAGACGCTCGCCGATCTGACGCGACCGGCTCTTGATCTGGCTCCAGTAGCTCGGCTGGATCTGCAGGCGTTCGGCAAATCGCCGTTCAAGACCGCGCAAGGTGGCGGCATCCGGGCGCTTCACGGTGTGCTGGACGAACTCGTCGAACAGTTTGAGCGCGTTGTCCAGCCGGATCTGGGCAACGTCGCGAGGGCCTGCATGCATGGGCGCGGATGATAAATCTTGGTTCATCTGTACCCTGCAGAGGCGCAACGCGCGTGCCCGTGTCACGAACAAAAAAGCCCGTGCGCAAGGGCACGGGCTTTTTCAGGAGGGCGACCTTATCGGCTCAGCGGCTGGTGCGGCGGCGTTGCAGCCAGACGAGCAGGCCGAGGCCGGCGCCCATCAGGCCGTAGGTGCTCGGCTCGGGCACGGCGGGCGCAAAGGTCGCGAAGCTCGGCGAAATCTCGGTCTGGCCGAAGTTGGTGAGGTCATAGACCGCGGTCTTCGCGTAGTTGGTGGCCGTCGTGTCGAAGAAGATGAACTTCGACGACTCGCCCGGCAGCAGGCCCGCACCCGGCTCGGTGCTGCTCGTCGCGAAGAAGCGGAAGTTGATGTAGCCGTCGGGTTGCGGCGGCCCGAACAGGTAGGCTGCGCTCGGTCCCTTGTCGCCGAGGCCATCGATGCGCCAGTTGGCGTTGTACTCGGGGGCGACGAAATTGCCCAGGCGCAGGTCCTGGATCGCGCCAGCCGAGTTGGCGTCGTTGAACACGCGCCAGGAGAAATCGACGGTGCCGTCGATGGAGCGCACCACCCGCGACTGGACCTGCCCGCTCACGGTTCCGCCGTAGGCGCTGAAGCTGAACGGCGTGAGTTCGTCCTGCAGGACGGTGCCGGCCAGCTGAGGTTCGGCGGCGACGGTCGTTCCACCCAGCGTGACCCAGGTGTTCTGCACCAGGGTCGCCGCGTGGGAGGCTGTCGCAGCGGCGATCAGCGTCAGCGAAAACAAGATCTTCTTCATGGATATCCTCTTCTGTTGTGATTTCAACGCCCGCTGACTCCACCGTGGAAGCAGCCGGCGAGGCAAACCTAGGTGACGGGTGTCGGCTTTGCCCCCCTAGTTCGAAAATTTCCCCCTAGACTTTGGGCCCCTCGAATGGGTGGGCCGCACTTCGCTGCCGCGATCGGCCGACGGCTCTTGAAGACCTTGGCGCAGCCCCTATCTCGAGGGCGCGGTCGATCTCCCACTTTCACAAGACGCATCAGACGCCATGCAAAAACAGACCTTGTCATTCCAGGCCGAGGTGAAGCAGATCCTGCATCTGGTCACCCACTCGCTGTACTCCAACAAGGAGATCTTTCTTCGCGAACTGATCTCCAACGCGTCGGACGCATGCGACAAGCTGCGCTTCGAGGCGTTGAACAACAACGGCCTGTACGAGGACGCACCCAATCTGGAGGTGCGGGTCAGTTTCGACCCCCAGGCCCGCACGATCACGATCCGCGACAACGGCATCGGGATGAGCGCCGAGGAGGCGGTGGCGCACCTGGGCACCATCGCCAAGAGCGGCACCCGGGAGTTCATGTCCCGGCTCGAAGGCGACCAGAAGAAGGATGCCAACCTGATCGGTCAGTTCGGCGTGGGCTTCTATTCCGGCTTCATCGTGGCCGACCGCATCACGGTCGAGTCGCGCCGCGCCGGCCTGAAGCCGGAGGAAGGCGTGCGCTGGAGCTCCGAGGGAACCGGTGACTTCGAGGTGGAGCCGATCACCCGTGCAGAGCGCGGCACCGACGTGATCCTGCACCTGCGCGAGGGCGAGGACGAGTTCCTGAAGACCTGGAAGCTCAAATCCATCATCTCGAAGTACTCCGACCATATCTCGCTGCCCGTCCTGATGAAGAAGGAGGAATGGGACGCCGAGAAGTCCGAGTACCAGATGAAGGACGAATGGGAAACGGTGAACAAGGCGGCTGCCCTGTGGACCCGCCCGAAGAGCGACGTCACCGACGCCCAGTACCAGGAGTTCTACAAGCAGATCAGCTACGACACCGAGGCGCCGCTGGCCTATACGCACAATCGCGTCGAGGGCCGTACCGAGTACACGCAGCTGCTGTACGTGCCGGCCAAGGCGCCGTTCGACCTGTGGAACCGCGACAAGCGCGGCGGCGTCAAGCTGTACGTCAAGCGCGTGTTCATCATGGACGACGCCGAGGCGCTGATGCCGGTGTACCTGCGCTTCGTCAAGGGCGTGATCGACTCGGCCGACCTGCCGTTGAACGTCTCGCGCGAGCTGCTGCAGGAAAGCCGCGACGTGAAGGCGATCCGGGAAGGTTCGACCAAGCGCGTGCTGTCGATGCTGGAAGACGTGGCCGAGAACCAGAAGGAGAAGTACGCCGCCTTCTGGAAGGAATTTGGCGCGGTGCTGAAGGAAGGCATCGGCGAAGACCACCAGAACCAGGAGCGGCTGGCCAAGCTTCTGCGCTTCGCCTCGACCCAGGCCGACGAAGGCGTGTCGTTCGCCGACTACGTCGGCCGCATGAAGGAAGGCCAGGACGCGATCTACTACATCACTGCCGATTCATTGGCCGCGGCCAAGAGCAGCCCTCAGCTGGAGATCTTCCGCAAGAAGGGCATCGAGGTGCTGCTGCTGGTCGACCGCGTCGACGAATGGATGCTCAGCCACCTCTACGAGTTCGACGGCAAGCCGCTGCAGAGCGTGGCCAAGGGCTCCGTCGACCTGGGCAAGCTGCAGGACGAGGAAGAGAAGAAGAAGGCTGAGGAGGCCGCCGAAGCCTTCAAGCCGGTGCTCGAGCGCTTGAAGGAGGCGCTGAAGGATCGCGCGAAGGACGTGCGGGTGACCTCCCGCCTCGTCGATTCGCCGGCCTGCCTGGTGGTGGAAGAGGGCGACATGAGCGCCCACCTGGCCCGCATGCTCAAGCAGGCCGGGCAGCAGGCACCGCAGTCCAAGCCCATCCTCGAGGTGAATGCCGAGCATGCGCTGGTCAAGCGCCTGGAAGGCGATGCCCGCTTCGACGACCTCGCGAACATCCTGTTCGACCAGGCGTGGCTGGCCGAAGGCGGTCACCTCGAGAACCCCGCCGACTACGTGCAGCGCGTCACGCGCCTGCTCAGCGCCTGACCTCGCTCAGCCCAGAGGCGGTGGCTCGTCCATCGCCTCCAGCTGCTCTCGCAGCTGGGAGGTCTGCTGGGACCAGTAGGCCCCAGTGCCGAACCACGGGAAAGCCGCCGGAAACGCCGGGTCGGACCAGCGCTCGGCCAGCCACGCGCTGTGATGGATCATCCTCAGCGTGCGCAGCGGCTCTATCAGCGCCAGTTCGCTGCGATCGAAGGGCATGAAGGCCTCGTAGCCTTCGAGCAGCGGTTGCAGTTGCTGGCTCATCGCGTGGGTGTCGCCCGACAACAGCATCCACAGGTCCTGTACCGCAGGCCCCATACAGGCGTCGTCGAGGTCGACGAAGTGCGGGCCTTCGCCTTCGCGCCACAGCACGTTCCCCGGATGGCAGTCGCCATGCAGGCGCAGTTGCTTCAGCGGCGCATGGGCCTCGAAGGCTCGAGCCACCCGATCGAGCGCTGCATCGCAAGCGCTGATCCAGCCAGGACTTTGCGCTTCCGGGATGAATCCACCGTCGAGCAGCAACTGGCGAGGGCGTGTGCCGAATGTCTGGATGTCGAGCGTGCGCCGATGTTCGAATCGGTGCTTCGCGCCGACCGCATGCATTCGCGCAATGAAGCGTCCGAGCCAGCGCAGCGTGTCCGGGTCGTCGAGTTCGGGTGAGCGGCCGGCCCGGCGCTCGCCCACGCTGAAGCGATGGTGCACACCATCGAGCTCGATGTGCGCCAGGGTGCCCTGCGCACCGAATATCCAGGGCGCGACGACCGGGACCTCGGCCGCCGCCAGCTCCTGCGTGAACGCATGTTCCTCGAAGATCTGCGCGTCGGTCCAGCGGC
This sequence comes from uncultured bacterium, assembly GCA_966212505.1. GTDB lineage: Bacteria > Pseudomonadota > Gammaproteobacteria > Burkholderiales > Burkholderiaceae_C > CAMLIZ01. Next base: position 73,419 of record CBIHRS010000019.1, on the reverse strand, counting down.
CAGGTCGGTAGAACTTGGCGACGACGACCGGCCCATCTTCCAGAAAGACCTGGAAGACACGGTTTTCATAGGAGTTGAGCTGCAGCAGGCAGCCATCGCCGCGCAAGCCGACGCTGTCCAGCGCGTCGAGCACGGCCTGCGGCGTCAGCGCGGCGTAGTCGTCGCGGGAAGAGGGGGGAACAGTGTCAGAAACGGAGGACATGCCGCATGCTAAGCGCTGCGGGGCTCCGGGTCGGTGCTTGCCGGCGGCGTGGGAATGGGTGTCAGCGCTCCGAATCCGCTGGTCTGCGTGGCGTCCATGCGGTTGTCGGGCGCGAAGAATGAATCCTGGAAAACGCCGGAGTCCTGCCACAGTGCCACACGTTCACGGCGGCGCGATGCGAGGGTGGTGGAGAGCGCGTCCCGCGCCTGATGGACGCTGGGCGCGGCTTGAGGGCCGCGGGCTGCGCTGCTCTGCGGCACCAGCAACTGCAATTCGGCCACCGACGGCAGATGGTCGACCGGGCAACGCAGATAGCGTACGCGGCAGGCGGCGAGCACCGACTGCTTGATCTGCATGGCACGACGGGAGTTGCCGCGATCCGTATCGAGGTCGATCGCGGCCAGTACGCGGCCGTTGGCGCTGCAGATCGCGAAACTGACGTGGATCGCACCGAGCAGTTCGTACCAGTAGCGCACCTGCTGCGGATCCGAGGGCTGGCAGAAGCGGACCAGCGGCAGCTTGGACAGCACCACGTGATGCGGCACCGCCTCCCGCAACTGGCGGTAGACCCGTCGCTCGTCGGTGCTGAACACCGGACGGGGCGTCAGAGCCCACTCGGTCGGCAGCGGCTGCGGTTCGCTCCGACGGGGACGCAGCACAATCCACGCCGCCAGTGGCACGATCAGGGCCACTGCGACGATCGCGACGATCCATGGAAGCGCCTGCTGCATCACCTGGTGTCGGTGGGCCCGGGCGTCAAATGCCGCGCTGCCACGTCGGTTGCAATTTGACAATATTACAGCGCGGGCCTCGGCAGCCTCAGGACTCCGCAGAACGGCGCGTCTTCTCCAGTCCGCTCCGCACCTCGGACATCAGCTTCAGCCAGCCATCGAGCCGCCGGCTCTGCGCTTTCCAGCGATAGTCGATCTCGGCAGCCTGATCTTCCATCACCGCGCCCACCCGGGAGGCGAGATCGTGTGGCGGAAGCCTCAGTCGTGCCTGCGACTCGGCGCCGGAGCGTTCGACGACCGCGCCGGCGTTGCGGGCGATCCTCAGCATCGCGACGTTCTCGCTGAGCGCATGAATGATGAGCAACTCGATACCGCGATTGCGTGCATGCAGCGCGGCCCGCTCGAACAGGCGCGCACCATAGCCACGTCCTCGCGCCTTCGCGATCACCGACACGCCGAATTCGGCCGACGTCAGCCCCGATGATTCAGCGGGATAAGCGAGATGCGCGAGGGCGATGAGTTCGAGCCGACGATTGAAGATGCCCAAAACCTCGTCGTGCTGGAAGTCGATGCCGGCCACATAGCGCTCGACCTGGTCGTCATTCGCCGGGTAGCCGAAGCGGAGATACCGGTCGGCCTCGCCCAGCGAGAGCAGGTGCTCGAGTGCCCGGCCGCGGTGCCGTTCTGACAGCAGGCGGATCGGGACCCAGCGGGAGGCTGAGTCGGCGCCGCCTCCGCTGGACGGGCGGGGTGGCTTGGGCATGGCATTGAGCCGCGGGGAAGCGGCGTCGCCTTGGAAAGCCATAGGGTGCTCCGGATAGGTGTTAACCCTAATTCTATCCGCGGAGGATCTGCGTCGTTCGGCTTGGGATCCGCCGGGGTATTGGGCGCGGCGCTCGGCCTGCGATATACTGGCGGGCTTTCCCGTTCACGGCGAGGGGAAAGCGTGCGCGTTTGAGAGGCCGCCCATCACGCAAGTGATTCATAAGCGGCACCGAAGACCCACGACACATTGCATCGCCGTTCTTCGAAAGAACCCTCATGAAAACCTTCAGCGCCAAGCCGGCCGAAGTGAAGCACGAGTGGTATGTGATTGACGCCACCGACAAGGTGCTCGGACGTGTTGCCAGCGAAGTGGCACTCCGTTTGCGCGGCAAGCACAAGGCCATCTACACGCCTCACGTCGACACCGGTGACTTCATCGTCGTCGTCAATGCCGACAAGCTCCGCGTCACGGGCAACAAGGCCACCGACAAGGTGTACTACCGTCACTCGGGCTTCCCCGGCGGCATCTATGCCACCAAGTTCAAGGACATGCAGGCCAAGCATCCCGGCCGCGCACTGGAGAAGGCCGTCAAGGGCATGCTCCCGAAAGGTCCCCTGGGCTACGCGATGGTCAAGAAGCTGAAGGTGTATGCCGGTGCCACCCACCCGCACACCGCCCAGCAACCCAAGGTCCTCGAGATCTAAGGAGCCGGTGATGATCGGAAACTACAACTACGGTACCGGCCGCCGCAAGTCGTCGGTCGCTCGCGTCTTCATCAAGAAGGGCTCGGGCCAGATCCTCGTCAACGGCAAGCCTGTCGAGCAATACTTCGGCCGCCAGACGTCGATCATGATCGTCAAGCAGCCGCTGTTCCTGACGAACAACGTCGAAGCCTTCGACATCAAGGTCAACGTGCATGGCGGTGGCGAATCCGGCCAGGCCGGCGCGGTGCGCCACGGCATCACCCGCGCGCTGATCGACTACGATGCGGCGCTCAAGCCCGAACTGAGCCGCGCCGGCTTCGTGACGCGCGATGCGCGTGAAGTCGAGCGTAAGAAGGTCGGTCTGCACGGCGCCCGCCGCCGCAAGCAGTTCAGCAAGCGCTGATCGATCTGCTGTTTGCCAACAAAGCCGCCTCTTCAGGCGGCTTTGTTCTTTTGTTCGCCGGCTTTGTCCCCATCTCATAGGACAATGCCGCATGCCGGCTACGGTGATGCCTGCTGTGGGATCATCGAGCCTTAGCCAGGAGTTTTCGCCATGAGCGCCGTTGCCGAACAAGCCCCCGCCACCAACGAAATGCCCGCACCGCTGATCTTCACCGACAGCGCGGCCGCCAAGGTGGCCGACCTCGTGGCCGAGGAGGGCAACCCTGACCTGAAGCTGCGTGTCTTCGTACAGGGCGGCGGCTGCTCGGGCTTCCAGTATGGCTTTACGTTCGACGAGGTCGTCAACGAAGACGACACGCAGATGACCAAGAATGGTGTCACGCTGCTGATCGATGCGATGAGCCTGCAGTATCTGATGGGCGCCGAGATCGACTACAAGGAAGACCTGCAGGGCGCGCAGTTCGTGATCAAGAATCCGAACGCGACCACGACCTGCGGCTGCGGATCGAGCTTCTCGGTCTGACCGGGCGCCGGTCTCGCTATGAAAGCCGCCTGCGGGCGGCTTTTTCATTGGGCCGGATAGAGCGCACCCAGGACGCGCGGGCCGCGCGCGCCGGTGACCTCGATGCGATTGCCCGGTTGGCGCTCGACGAAGGCGTGGGCCAGCCAGGCGAAGGCGGCCGCCTCCACCTGCATGGCCGGCAAGCCTTGCGCATCGGTAGGCTCGACCTTCATCGACGGATTGAGCTGGGCGAGGCGGCGCATCAGGTGGCTGTTGAGGGCGCCGCCGCCGCAGACGAGCAGCATGGCTGTGTCGGGTGCGTGGCGGCGCAGATCGTCTGAGGCGGCGCGAACGGTGAACTCGGCGAGCGTCGCCTGCACGTCCTGAGGGGCGGCCCCGATGGCATGGGCAACGCAAAGGCGGTCGAGCCAGGAGGCGTTGAACAAGTCGCGCCCGGTGCTCTTCGGTGGGGGCTGATGCAGGAAGGGCTCTGCCAGCATCGCCGCCAGTAGCGCCGGCAGGACGCGGCCACCCGCCGCCCAGCGGCCCTCGTCGTCATAGGCCTGGCCGAGGTGGCGCACACACCAGAGGTCCAGCAGGGCATTGCCTGGACCGCAATCGAAGCCGCGCACATGGCCATCGGCGTCGATCAGGCTCAGATTGCCGATGCCGCCGAGGTTCAGGACGGCGACCGACTCGCCCCGGCGGCCGAACATCGCGGCATGGAAGGCAGGCACCAGCGGCGCACCCTGGCCGCCGGCCGCGACATCGCGGCTACGGAAATCGCAGACGACGTCGATGCCGGTCAGCTCGGCGAGCAGTGCGCCATTGTTCAGTTGCAGCGTGTAGCCGATGCCGTCGTATTCTCCCGGTCGGTGGCGCACGGTCTGACCGTGCGCACCGATTGCAAGGACCTGCGAGGCATCGATGCCGGCCGTAGCAAGCAGCCGTTGCACCAGCCGGGCGTAGGTCTGTACCAGGGCGTTGGCGGCCAGCGCCGCACGGTGCAGCTCGTTGTGGCCTTCGGTGTTGAGCGAGAGAAGTTCGCTGCGCAGGTCGGCGGCAAAGGGCTCGTGGTCGTGCCGGAGGACCTGCAGGGGGCTGTCGGCGTCGATCTGCGCCAGCACGGCGTCGACGCCGTCCAGCGAGGTGCCCGACATCAGGCCCAGGTACAGCGCCATCGGGAATGCCGGCTGCGCTGCGCCTGGCGCAGCTTCATTCGAAGCTGACGCGGCTGCCGCCCATCGATGCGGCGACCTCGAGCTGCGTTTTCGCGCTGCGCGCCAGTGCGGCGAACTGCTCGCGCGAGGCGGGCGAGACGGCCACCGTTTCGGCATCGCGCGCGATCTTCAGCGGATCCTGGTGTTCGCCGTGGACGCGGAATTCGAAGTGCAGGTGCGGGCCGGTGGCCCAGCCGGTCATGCCGACGGCGCCGATGCGCTGGCCCTGGTCGACATGCTGGCCCTTGTGGACGTCGACGCGGCTAAGGTGTGCGTAGACCGTGGTGCGGTCGTTGCTGTGCTTGATCTGGATGACGTTGCCGTAGCCGTTCTGCACGCCGGCGAAGTCGACGACGCCATCGCCCACCGTGCGCACCGGGGTGCCCATCGGCGCGCCGTAGTCGACGCCCAGGTGCTGGCGCCAGGTCTGCGCGATCGGGTGGAAGCGCATCGCGAACCCGGAGGTCACGCGCGAGAACTCCATCGGGCTGGCCAGGAACGAGCGGCGCTTGCTCTGGCCATCGAAGCCGAAGTAGGCGCCCTTGCCGGTGGCGTCGCGGTACCAGAGTGCCTGGTGGGCCTTCCCGCCGTTGACGAACTCGGCCGCCAGCACGTGGCCGGCGCCCTGGTTCCAGGTGATGGGCTCGCCGTCGGCCGTGAGGGCCTCGTAGACGACGCTGAAGGTGTCGCCCTTGCGCAGCTCGCGGTGGAAGTCGATCTCGGTCGAGAACATCTCGGCCAGCTGGCTGGCGATGCCGTCGGGAATGCGGGCTTCGTCGGTGGCGCCGAACAGCGAGTTGCGGATCGTGCCGCTGCCCAGCCGCACCTCGGCCTGGAGTGCCGCTGTCTCGACTTGGGCATGCCAGTTGCCGGACTGATCTGCCTTGATGCTCAGGCGGGTGAAGTGGGTGGCCTGCTGGTCGGCAGACTCGGCCGGATAGCGCGCCACCAGCTCGAGCAGCTTGCCCTCGGCGTCGGCCTTGGCCTGCACCATCTTGCCGCCGCGGCCCTCGAGCAGCTTGCGGGCGACCGGGTTGCTGCGCAAGTAGGCGGCGGCCTTGGCATCGGAGACGCCCAGGCGCTGCAGCAGGCTGTCGGCGGTGTCGCTGGGGCGGGTGAGGTCGCTGCGGCTCAGTTCGAGTTCGTACTCGGACAGGGCGTCGAGCTGGGCCTGCACGCCTTCGGGCGTGACGGATTCGACGACGATGTGCTTGGGCAGGTCGGCCGCATCGGGCGCGAGCGGCGCGATACCGAAGGCGGTGGCGGCGAAGCCGGCCAGCAGCGCGACGACGCCTGCCATGGTGCCGCGCGGATGGCGCCGGGTGAACTCACCGGCGCTGATCGTGGCTTGCGCCACCTTCTCGAACACGTTCACTTGACTGATCGCCCCGAGCCGAAGCTCTTGAAATTCTGTGCAAAGCAGCGCGGCCGGAGTCGGGCCAGGAGGGCGCTGCGAGGAGACGCGGACCGGGCCTCGCCTAGAATCGAAGGCGACTCACCGGACACTGCAGGGCGTCCCATGCGTGACGGTCGTGTGACCGCGGCGCAGTATAACAACCGACCCCCGGCGGCCGCCCGTCAAAAAACTCCGTAATTTCCGCATGTCACAGACAGTTTCGTTAAGCGCGTCGGACTCTCCGAAACACCCCATCACCGACGGCGTCCGGCATGCGATGGCGGTCTCGCTGCGCGGCTGCGACGAACTGCTGCCCGAGGCCGACTGGCTGGCCAAGCTGGCCCGCTCCGAAGCCACCGGCCAGCCGCTGCGCATCAAGCTCGGCCTCGATCCCACGGCGCCCGACATCCACATCGGCCATACCGTGGTGCTGAACAAGATGCGCCAGCTCCAGGACCTGGGGCACCAGGTGATCTTCCTGATCGGCGACTTCACGTCGATGATCGGCGACCCCTCCGGCCGCAACACCACCCGCCCGCCGCTCACCCGCGAGCAGATCGAAGCCAACGCCCAGACCTACTACAAGCAGGCGAGCCTGGTGCTCGATCCGGAGAAGACCGAGATCCGCTACAACTCCGAGTGGAGCGATCCGCTGGGCGCGCGCGGGATGATCCAGCTGGCCGCCAAGTACACGGTGGCACGCATGCTGGAGCGCGACGACTTCACCAAGCGCTTCAAGGCGGGCGTGCCGATCAGCGTGCACGAACTGCTGTACCCGCTGATGCAGGGCTACGACTCGGTGGCGCTGAAGAGCGACCTCGAGCTGGGCGGCACCGACCAGAAGTTCAACCTGCTGGTGGGCCGGGCGCTGCAGAGCGAATACGGCCAGGAGCCGCAGTGCATCCTGACGATGCCGCTGCTCGAAGGGCTCGACGGCGTCGAGAAGATGTCGAAGAGCAAGAACAACTACATCGGCATCACCGAGCCGGCGAACACGATGTTCGCCAAGCTGCTGTCGATCAGCGACGAGCTGATGTGGAAGTACTTCACGCTGCTCAGCTTCCGCTCGGAGGATGAGATCGCGAGGCTGAAGGCCGAGGTCGAAGGCGGGCGCAATCCGAAGGACGCCAAGGTGCTGCTGGCCAAGGAGATCACCGCGCGCTTCCACAGCGCGCAGGCGGCCGATGCGGCAGAAGAGGACTTCAACAACCGGGCGCGCGGCGGGATTCCGGACGACATTCCCGAGGTGAGCCTCAGTGGCGCGCCCTTGGGTATTGGCGTGTTGCTCAAGCAGGCAGGACTAGTGCCGTCGACCACTGAAGGCATGCGAATGATCGAGCAGGGTGGAGTTCGAATCGACGGTTCGGCCATCAGTGACAAAGCGCTGAAAGTCGCGTCGGGGACCTTCGTAGTCCAGGTCGGGCGCCGCAAGTTCGCCCGGGTGACCCTCTCATGAACGTCCTGCGCCGCGCCTGCTGCCTCGCCCTGCTGGTCGCGCTGGCCGGGCATGCCAAGCCGGCGCCTTCGGCCGCCGAGCAGGCTCGCATCGACAAGCTGATCGCCGCCATCGCGCAGAACAAGCAGGCCCGCTTCATCCGCAACGGCAGCGACTACAGCGCCGCCGATGCCGCCGACTTCCTGCGCCGCAAGCTCGAGGCCTACGGCGACCGCGTCAAGACGGTCAACGACTTCATCGACCAGATCGGCACCAAGTCGTCGACCAGCGGGCAGATCTACAAGGTGAGGCTGGCCGACGGCAAGGAGATGCCGAGCGCCGACTTCCTGCGCGCCGAGCTGGCCCGCATCGAAGCGGCGCACTGACGCCGGCCCATGCAGGTCAGCGGCTTCCTCCGGCTGTCGGTCGTGGTGGCCATCGCTACCATCGTGCTGAAGACGGCGGCCTGGTACTTCACCGGCTCGGTCGGGCTGCTGTCCGATGCGCTGGAATCCTTCGTCAACCTCGCGGCCGCGGTGTTCGCGCTGTGGATCGTGTCGATCGCGCACGCGCCGCCGGATGCCGAGCATCCGTTCGGCCACAGCAAGGCCGAGTATTTCTCGGCGGGCTTCGAAGGCTTCCTGATCCTGGGCGCAGCGGTCGGCATCGGCTGGGCCGCGGTCGATCGCCTGCTGCATCCCCAAGGGCTCGAGGCGCTGGGCTGGGGCCTGGGGCTGGCGGTGTTCAGCTCAGGCATGAACGGGTTGCTGGCCTGGCGCATGCTCGCCGCCTCGCGCGAGCACCGCAGCATCGTCCTCGAGGCCGATGCCCGCCACCTGTTCACCGATGTATGGACCTCGGCCGGCGTGGTGGCCGGCCTGCTGCTGGTCAAGCTCACTGGCTGGCTCTGGCTCGACCCGTTGCTGGCGATCGGCGTGGCGCTCAACATCACGCGCGAGGGCGCCTCGCTGGTCCGTCGCTCGGTCGATGGCCTGATGGACCGCGCGCTGCCGGTCGACGAGCAGACCCGCGTGCGCCAGATCGTCGCGCAGACGCTGGCCGAGAACCACGACGAAGCAGCGGTGGTCACGCTGCGCACCCGCATCGCCGGCAGCCGCCGCCATGCCGAGCTGCGCTGCGACGTGCCGCCGCACTGGACCGTGATGCGGGCGGCCCACCTGCGCACCGACCTGCTGAAGGCGCTGCATGCCGCCTTCGACGACATGGACGTGCTGGTCGACATCCATCCGCTGCCCACCGAGATCGGCGAGGGAGATCCGGCATGAAGGCGCTGATCCAGCGCGTGAGCGAGGTGCGCGTCGAGGTCGATGGCCGCGTGACCGGCGCGATCGGCCCCGGCCTGCTGGTGCTGGTGTGCGCGATGCGCGGCGATACCGAGGCCGAAGCCGAGCGCCTGCTGGCTAAGCTGCTGAAGCTGCGCATCTTCGGCGACGAGCAGGGCCGCATGAACCGCAGCGTGCAGGATGTGCAGGGCGGGCTGCTGATCGTCTCGCAGTTCACGCTCGCGGCCGACACGGCCGGCGGCAACCGCCCGAGCTTCAGCACGGCCGCGCCGCCCGACGAAGGCCGCCGCCTCTACGAGCACCTGCTGGCGCGCGCACGAGCGCTGCATCCGCAGGTGGCCGCCGGCGAGTTCGCGGCCCACATGCAGGTCCACCTCATCAATGACGGCCCGGTGACCATCCCGATGGACATCACGCCCGCCACGGCCGCTTGACCCCATGCGCATCCGCTACATCGAGATCTTCTACGCGGTGATGCAGTCGGGCACCGTAAAGGGCGCGGCCGACGTGCTGCACATCACCCAGCCCGCGGCCACGCGGCTGCTGCAGCAGGCCGAGGCCCACGTTGGCGTGCCGCTGTTCCAGCGCGTGCGCGGCCGGCTGGTGCCCACGGCCGAGGCGCACCAGCTCTTCCCCGAGGTCGAGCAGCTTTATCTCAAGCTCGATGCGGTGCGGCGTGTGGCCACCAACCTCGGCAAGGACACCGAGGCGATGCTGCGCGTGCTGTGCGTGCCCGGCCTCGCGCTCGAGGCCTTGCCCGAGGCGCTGGGCCGCTGGAGCCGGCGGCGGCCGAAGGCGCGCATGTCATTGCGCACGCTGCATTCGCGCCAGATCGCCGAGAGCCTCGCGCTGCGCGAGGCCGAAGTCGGCTTCGCCTTCGAGCCGTCGAACCATCCGGCCTTGCTGAACCAGGCGATCGCGCAAGGCCGCATCGTCGTCGTGGGCCCCGACCTCGAAGGCGACGCGGTGCCGATCGAGGCGCTGGCCACGCATCCGGTCGTCGATCTCGATCCTTCGGATCCGCTGGGCCGGCTGCTGCATTCGGCCTGCATCGCGCACGAGGTGCAGCCCGATGCGCGCGTGCTGGCGCACAGCTACCATGCGGCGGTGGAACTCTCGGCCCACGGCTTCGGCTGGGCGCTGCTCGACAACGTGACGGCGCACTACGCGAGCCGGCACCCGGCGCTCAAGGTGCTGCCGCTGGCGCCGGAGATCCCGGTCACCGTGTATGCGCTGCGCCCGCGCGAGCTGCCGTCGAGCGCGGCGGTCGACGAGCTGGTGGCGCAGATGGCCAAGGTGCTGGCCGGCTGAGTTGGCTAGTTCGGTACGAAGTCGGTGGGGTACTTCAGGGAGTCGACCAGCAGGTGCGGCATCCGCATCTCCAGGTTGATGCCCTTGGGCGGGATCGGCTGCGTGAACCACTTGGCGTAGAGCTGGTGCAGCTCGTGCGAGGCGATCAGCCGGCGAAGCTCGGCATCGGCGATGCGCTTGAGCTCCGGGTTGTTGCGCGCGAAGGCGATGGCATAGGGCTCGATCGTGATCGGCTTGCCGATGATCTTCAGCGCCTCGGGCCGGGGCGCCGTGGCGCGCAGGCCGTAGAGCAGCACGTCGTCCATCGCAAAGGCGTCGACCTTGCCGGCCAGCACCCAGGCCATGCCTTCCGCGTGGTCGCGCGAGGGCACGATGTTCAGGCTCAGGCCCTTGAGCTGCGCCTCCTGCGCCAGCGACTGGATGTTGGTGGTGCCGGTGGTCGAGGCGATGGTGCGGTGGTTCAGCTCCTCGATGCGCTCGGCCGGCTCCGAGCTGCGCACCATCAGCCGCGACGAGGCGATGAAGTGCGGGATCGTGAACGCGACCCGCTCGCGCCGCGCCGCGGTGTTGGTCGTCGAGCCGCATTCCACGTCGGCCTCGCCGCGTTCCAGCACGTCGAAGCGCGTGGCCGAGGTTACCAGCTTGTAGTCGACGCGCCAGCTCTTCAGCGCCAGCTGCTTCGCGATGGCTTCGGCCAGCTTCAGGCAGATGTCGATGCTGTAGCCCACCGGTTTGCCGTCGGCCATGTACGACAGCGGGATCGAGGCCTCGCGGTGCGCGATCGTGATCGCGCCGCGGCTGCGGATGCGATCCAGCGTGTCATCGGCCTGCGCCGCGATCGGCAGCAGGCTGCAGGTGGCCAGCAGAAGGACTGGGGTGTGCCACGGGGTCATCGGGAAGCTCCTGGGAAGAAGGCCCGCCGATCAGCGCGGCAAGCCGCGCTGCCGACCCGAAGGCGAGCGTGAAACCGAGGGCGCCCTGGCCGGCGTTGACGTAGAGGTTGCGCCAGCCCCGCGCGGCGCCGATCACCGGCAGCCCGGTGGGGGTGGCGGGCCGCAGCCCGGCCCAGGGGCGAACGTCCGCGGGCCGGCGCCGCAGGCCGAACCAGCGGCCGGTGGCCTGCAGCAGCTGCTCGATGCGACCGCTGTCGATGCGCAGGTCGTGGCCCACCAGCTCGGCCATGCCGGCCACGCGCAGGCGCCGGCGCTCGCCATCGCCCAGCGGCGCGAACACGATCTTCTCGGCGCTGTCGGTGATGCTGTGCCGCGGCATGCGCTCGAGTGCCGACGCAGGCAGCTCGATGCTGTAGCCCTTGAGCGGCGCAATCGGCAGGCGCAGGCCGAGCGGCGCGGCCAGGGCAGGAGCGGCCACGCCATTGGCGATCACGAAGGCATCGGCCTTCAGCTCATGCATCTGCTCGCGATGACGCACCTGCAGCGCCGTGATGCGCTCGCCCTGCCGGCGCCAGCCGATGGCCTCGGTCTGCCAATGCGCCTCGAAGCCGGGCCGGCGCGACAAGGCCTGCGCCAGTGCGAGGCACACCTGCGCGCAATCGGCCACCTCCTCATCGGGCGTCAGCACGCCGCCGGCGATGCCGGCGCCGTGCGCGCCGAGCGAGGCCTCCAGCTGCAGGCACTCGGCTGCGCTGCACAGGCGCTGCGCCGGGCCCAGGGGCGCCTGCAACGCCACCTGCTGCTGCGCGGCCTGCCATGCGGCGGCGCTGCGGTAGACCACCAGCTTGCCATTGCGCTGGAAGTCGATGGCGTCGTCATGAAGCGTGTTGCGCCAGCGTGCGAATCGCTCGCGGCTCAGCGCGGCCAGGCGCAGCAGCTCATGGGTGGTGCGCTCGGCGCGCGATGAGCGGCAGGCCGCGGCGAACTGCAGGCACCAGCGCCATGTGTCCACCGACAGACCCGGGCGGAAGCGCAGCGGCGAATCGCCGTGGAGCAGCATCGCGGGCAACCCGCGCAGCGTGGCCGGCGAGGCCAGCGGTGCGACGAATGCATAGCTCAGCTGCGCGCCGTTCTGGCCGCTGGCGCCGGCCGCCGGCGCGGACGCGCGCTCGGCCAGCACCACCTCATGGCCCGCCTCGACCAGTGTCCAGGCCGTGCTGAGCCCGACGATGCCGGCGCCGACGACCACGATTCGCATGACTTGCCCTTTCGACTGCACAGGATGACGATTCATTCTGTGAAGCCGCGGGCGTGCGGTCGATTGCCGATTCGTGAGCGGCCATGCCTTGCCGGCATTGATGCACCGCGGGATGCCGCCAGGGCATAGGCGCTCGCGACTTTGTCATTTCCCGCACCGCCGCCTTGCTCCCTAGACTGCCAGCACCCTCACGAAAGGAAGCCCACCATGCACAAGCCCCAGCGTTCCGCCGCCTGCCTGGCCGCAGCCATGGCCCTGCTCGCCGGCGCGGCGCCCTCGGCGCAAGCCCAGGATGTCCAGCCCACGCTGAAGCGCGTGGCCGAGAGCGGCACCTTCCGCGTCAGCTACCGGGAATCGTCGGTGCCGTTCAGCTACCTCGACGGCACCAAGCCGGTCGGCTTCGCGATGGACCTGTGCGCCCACATCACCGATGCGGTGAAAGCTCGGCTGAAGAAGCCCGACCTGAAGGTGCAGTTCGAGCCGGTGACCTCCGCCAACCGGATGCCGCTGCTGATCAACGGCACGATCGACATCGAGTGCGGCTCCACCACCAACAACAGCGTGCGCCGCGAGCAGGTGGAGTTCGCGATCAACCACTACTACACGGGCACCCGGCTGCTCACGAAGAAGACCTCGGGCGTGAAGAACTGGCCCGACCTCAAGGGCAAGCGCGTGTCCACCACCACCGGCACCACCAACTTCCAGGTGCTGCGCAAGTACAACATCGAGAAGAGCCTGAGCCTCGACGTGGTGGCGGGCAAGGACCATGCGGACTCGCTGCTGCTGGTGGAGGGCGATCGCGCGGTCGCCTTCGCGATGGACGACATCCTGCTCTACGGCCTGGCTGCCAACTCGAAGAACCCGGCCGAGTGGACGGTGGTGGGCGACCCGCTGCAGGTGGAGCCCTACGCGATCATGCTGCGCAAGAACGACCCCGAGTTCAAGAAGCTGGTCGACGACACGATGGTCTCGCTGATCAAGAACGGCGAGTTCGAGCGGCTTTACAAGAAGTGGTTCCTCTCGCCCATCCCGCCGCACAACGTGAACCTCAACGTGCCGATGAGCGACGAGCTGAAGCAGAACATGAAGACGCCGACCGACAAGCCGGCGATCTGATCCGCTGACCCTCCTCTGTCATCACCTCCCGCTGCTGCCCAAGGCAGCGGGCAGGGCGAGCTCATCCTCACCATGGCATCTGCGCTTCCCACCATCGGCGTGCTCGGCGGCATGGGGCCGGCGGCCACGGCCGACTTCTACGGCAAGCTGGTCGCGGCCACGCCGGCCGAACGCGACCAGGACCACCTGCCGGTGCTGATCCATTCGGTGCCCCAGATCCCCGACCGCGCGGCGGCCTTCCTGCACGGCGAGCCGTCGCCGGAGCCGATGCTGGTCGACATCGCGCGCCAGCTCGAGAGCAGCGGCGCTGAGCTGATCGTGATCCCGTGCAATACCGCGCACCTGTGGCATGGCCCGGTGGCCGCGGCGGTGAAGGTGCCGGTGCTGCACATCGTCGATCCGGTGCTGGCGGCGTTGCGGCAGTCGCTGCCGCTGCAGCGGCCCCTGCGCGTGGGCCTGCTCGGCACGGCAGCCACGGTGCAGTCGCAGCTCTATCCGCTGCGCAGCGGGACCGATGCAGTGCAGTGGCTGGTGCCCGGTGAGGCCGAGCAGGCGGAGTGGGTCAGCAGCGGCATCGAGGCGGTGAAGGCAGGGCAGATGACGCAGGCGCAGAAGCTGCTGGGCTTCGCGGCGCGGGCCCTCGTGGGCCGGGGGGCGTCGGCACTTGTCTATGCATGCACCGAGGTGCCGCTGGTGCTGTCGGCGCTGGACTTCGGCGTGCCGGCGTTCGACGCGACGCAGCTGCTGGCCGACGCGACGGTGCGGTGGGCGCTGCGCGCCGGTCAGTCGTAGCGGCGCAGGTCCTCGATCACCTTGCCGTCGTTGGGCAGGCTGCCGGGGGCGCAGAGGCGGATGTCGGCCCGCAGCTTGGTGATGTCGCGCACGCTCTGCGCCAGCCGGTCGGCCAGGCCGTCGAACGCTTCCGCCACCTCGGCATGCAAGGTCAGCACGTCGCTCGCCATCTCGCCGCTCACCACCAGCCGCGCACGCCGCACGTCGGCATGGCGCTTCACCACGTCGGCCACCTGGCCCGGATGCACGAACATGCCGCGCACCTTGGCCGTCTGGTCGGCCCGCCCCATCCAGCCCTTGATGCGGGCGTTGGTGCGGCCGGTGGGGCACTGCCCCGGCAGCATCGCCGACAGGTCGCCGGTGCCGAAACGGATCAGCGGATAGTCGGGGTTCAGCGCGGTGACCACCACCTCGCCGACCTCGCCTTCGGGCACCGGGTCGCCGGTGCCCGGCCGCACGATCTCGACGATCACGCCTTCGTCGAGCACCAGGCCCTCGCGCGCTTCGGTTTCGTAGGCGATCAGGCCCACGTCGGCGGTGGCATAGCACTGGTAGCCCTCGACGCCGCGCTGCTGCAGCCACAACCGCAGCGACGGTGGAAAGGCTTCGCCCGACAGCAGCGCCTTCTTCATGCTGGGCAGCGGCAGGTCCTGCAGCTCGGCTTTCTCGATCAGGATCTTCAGGAAGCTCGGCGTGCCGATGTAGCCATGGGGCTTCAGCTCCGACATCGCCTGCAGCTGCAGCTCGGTGTTGCCGACGCCGCCGGGAAACACCGTGCAGCCCACCGCATGCGCGCCGCTTTCCATGATGGCGCCGGCCGGCGTGAGGTGGTAGCTGAAGCTGTTGTGCACCAGGTCGCCCGAGCGGAACCCGGCGGCATAGATGGCGCGTGCCGCACGCCAGTAATCAGGCGCCTCGCCCTCGGGTTCGTAGATCGTGCCGGGCGACTGGAACACCCGCTTCGCACCGCGTGGCGGGTTCAGGCCCTGCCAGCCCACCGCCGCGAAGCCGCCGAACGGGTTGCCCGCGCGCTGTGCCTGCTGGCGCTGCAGCAGCTCGTGCTTGCGCGTGACCGGCAGCTTCGCGAGTGCCTCGCGGCTGCGCACCTCGCGCGGCTCCACGTCGGCCAGGATCTCGCCGAACGCGGCCGTGCGGCTGCGCGCCTGCTCCACCTGCCGCGGCAGCGCCGCCATCAGCGCCGCTTCGCGCTGCGCGGGGTCGCGGGTCTCGAGCGCGTCGTAATAGCTCATTCATCGCTCCAGCGTGCCAGGTGCTGCTTCACCACGTCGACGAACTTGCGCACGTCGGCGCTGTTCTTCAGCGTGTGCGCCGTCCACTCGGGGCTGCGCGCGGGGCGCTTGGCCAGCCTGGCCTCGATGGTCGTGTCGGTGGCCTTCAGCTCGATCACCGACGAGCCCTGGATCTCGTAGCCCGCGCCGCGCTCGGCCAGCGGCCTGAGGTCGCGCAGCTGGCGCTTCAGCTGGATCAGGGCTTCGGCGGGCTTGAATGCGGGCAGTGCGAAGAAATCGTCCATCTGGGCCTCCTTGGGCAACCACCTATGCCAGCCAGCGCTTGCGCCGCTTGTAGCTCTTCACGTCGCGGAAGCTCTTGCGCTCGCCGCCTCCCATGCCGAGGTAGAACTCCTTCACGTCCTCGTTCTCGCGCATGGCCGCGGCCTGGCCGTCCATCACGATGCGGCCGTTCTCCATGATGTAGCCGTAGTCGGCATAGCGCAGCGCGATGTTGGTGTTCTGCTCGGCGAGCAGGAAGGTCACGCGCTCCTTGGTGTTCAGGTCCTTCACGATCTCGAACACCTCCTCGACGATCTGCGGTGCCAGGCCCATCGAGGGTTCGTCGAGCAGCACCATCTTCGGGTTGGCCATCAGCGCGCGGCCGATCGCGCACATCTGCTGCTCGCCGCCCGAGGTGTAGGCGGCCTGCGAGGTGCGGCGCGTCTTCAGCCGCGGGAAGTAGGCGTAGACCTTGTCCAGCGTGTCGGCCACCGCGGCACGGCCGTCGCGGCGCGTGTAGGCGCCGGTCATCAGGTTCTCTTCGATCGTCAGGTGCGCGAAGCAGTGCCGGCCTTCCATCACCTGCACGACGCCGCGCTGCACCAGGTCGGCCGGCGTCATCGCCTCGATGCGCTCGCCGCGCAGCTCGATGCTGCCCTTGGTGACCGCACCGCGCTCGCCGGCGAGCAGGTTGCTCACCGCGCGCAGCGTGGTCGTCTTGCCGGCGCCGTTGCCGCCCAGCAGCGCGACCACCTGGCCCTCGGGCACCTGCAGCGACACGCCCTTGAGCACGAGGATCACGTGGTTGTAGATCACCTCGATGCCGTTGACCGTGAGAAGTGAAGCACTCATCTCGTACCTTCTACAAGCACGGGCCGCGGAGCCGGCTTTGCCGGGCCGTTGGCACGGCCCCCTTGAGGGGGAGGCGGCACCAGCCGCCTCGGGGGTGGGTCACGACTGGCAGTCCTGGGGTGTACGACGGGTCAACTTCTTGTCCGCCGCGTACTTGTCCGCCGCCGCCTTGACCATCGGCTTGATGATCTGCTCGTCGGCCTGCAGCCAGTCGGAGGTGATGTCCCACTTCTTGCCGTCCCAGGTCTCGATGCGGGCCCAGGTGGAGCCCATGTGGTCCTGGCACGAGGTGCTGATCGGGCGCAGCACATTGGAGAAGCCCAGCGCATCGAGCTTCTTCTGGTCGAGCGCCAGGTTCTCCAGCCCCCAGCGCACCTGCTCGCCGGTCATCACCTTGCCCTTGCCGAAGCGTTCCTGCGCGCGGCGCACCGCCTCGATGCCGAGCATCTGGATGATCACGCCGCGGGTGTAGAGCACTGAGCCCACCTCGTCGCGCGGGCCGGTGCCCTGGCCCTTGTCGTGCACGTACTTCAGGATGTCCTGTATCACCTTGGGCTGCTGGCTCGCGGTGTTGAGCGCCAGCGCGTTGTAGCCCTTGGCACCGTCGCCCACGTCCTTCACGTCGGGTTCGGCGCCGGCCCACCACACGCCGTACATCTTGTCGCGCGGATAGCCGGTGGCCTGCGCCTCCTTCAGCGCGGTGGAGTTCATCACGCCCCAGCCCCACAGCAGCACGTAGTCGGGGCGCTGCTGGCGCACCTGCAGCCAGGCCGACTTCTGCTCCACGCCGGGCGCGGTGACGGGGATCTTCAGCAGCTCGAAGCCGTGCATCTTCGAGCGTTCCTCCAGCATCGGCATCGGCTCCTTGCCGAAGGGGCTGTCGTGGTAGACCAGCGCGATCTTCTTGCCCTTGAGCTTGTCGAGGCCGCCTTCCTTCTTGCCGATGTGCTGGATCAGCATGTCGGCGGCCGTCCAGTAGCTGCCCATCAGCGGGAAGTTCCACTTGAACACGTTGCCGTCCTGCGAGGCCGAGAGGCCGTAGCCCAGCGTGATCAGCGGGATCTTGTCGTTGGCCACCTTGTCGGTCAGCGCAAAGGTGATGCCGGTGGCCTGCGGGTCGAACAGCGAGGCCGCCTTGCCCTTCAGCCGCTCGTAGCATTCCACGCCCTTGTCGGTGGCGTAGCCGGTCTCGCATTCCTCGAAGGTGAGCTTCACGCCGTTCACGCCGCCGTCGCGGGCGTTGATCATCTTCAGGTAGTCCTGCTTGCCGTTGGCCCAGGGCGTGCCGTTGGGCGCGTAGGGGCCGGTGCGGTAGACCAGCAGCGGGAAGAACTGCTCCTTGGCCTGGGCCAGTGCTGCGGGCGAGGCGAACAGGCTGCCCACCAGGGCCAGCGCGGCGGCAAGAGCGAGGGGACGTGCGTTCATCGGTTTGTCTCCGTGGTTGTATCGGTCAATGCGGGAAGGGCCACAGGCGCAGTTTCTCTTTCGCGGTGGACCACAGGCGCGCCAGGCCGTGCGGCTCCACGATCAGGAAGAACACGATCAGTGCGCCGAAGATCATGAACGTGAGGTGCGAGGCCAGCGCGGTGTCGATCGGGATGCCGAACCAGGCCGGCAGGCTGTCGAGCACGATCGGCAGCACGACGATGAAGGCCGCGCCGAAGAAGCTGCCCATGATGCTGCCCAGCCCGCCGATGATCACCATGAACAGCAGCTGGAACGAGCGGTCGATGTTGAAGGCGGCCGGCTCCCACGAGCCCAGGTGCACGAAGCCCCACAGCGCGCCGGCCACGCCGACGATGAACGAGCTCACCGCGAATGCGCTCAGCTTGGCCGACACCGGCCGGATGCCGATCACCGCCGCGGCCACGTCCATGTCGCGGATGGCCATCCATTCGCGGCCCACGCGGCTGCGCACCAGGTTCTTCGCCGCCAGCCCGAACACCGCGAGGAAGCACAGGCAGAAGAGGTACTTCTGCACCGGCGTCTCGATCGGCAGGCCCAGCACCTTGAGCCCGGCCACGCTGACCGAGCCCGACGACGAATCGTTGGTGAACCACTTGATGCGCAGGAAGGACCAGTCGACGAAGAACTGCGCGGCCAGCGTGGCCACCGCCAGGTACAAGCCCTTGATGCGCAGGCTGGGCACGCCGAACAGCACACCCACCACGGTGGAGCAGGCGCCGCCCAGCAGCAGCGACACGATCAGCGGCATGCCTTCGATGCGCGCCTGGAAGTTGTAGGCCGCGTAGGCGCCCACCGCCATGAAGGCGCCGGTGCCCAGCGAGATCTGCCCGCAGTAGCCGACGAGGATGTTCAGCCCCAGCGCCGCGAGCGACAGGATCAGGAAGGGGGTCAGGATCGCGCGGAACAGGTATTCGGGCGCCGACAGCGGCACCACGATGAAGGCGATGGCCATCAGCGCCCAGATCGCGATGCGGTCCTGCAGGATCGGAAAGACGGCGAGGTCGCTGCGGTACGAGGTCTTGAACTGGCCGTTCTCACGGTAGAGCATGGTCGTTCCTTCTCAGACCCGGTCGATGATCTTCTCGCCGAAGAGGCCTTGCGGCCGCACGAGCAGGAAGAACAGGGCCAGCACATAGGCGAACCAGATCTCGATGCCGCCGCCCAGCATCGGGCCGACGTACACCTCCGAGAGCTTCTCGCCCACGCCGATGATCAGACCGCCGACGATTGCGCCGGGCACCGAGGTGAGCCCGCCGAGGATCACCACCGGCAGCGCCTTCAGCGCCACCTGCGCGAGCGAGAACTGCACGCCGAGCTTGCTGCCCCAGATGATGCCGGCCACCAGCGCCACCAGCCCGGCCACCGACCACACGATGACCCAGATGCGCTTGAGCGGGATGCCGATCGACTGCGCGGCCTGGTGGTCGTCGGCCACCGCGCGCAGCGCGCGGCCGGTGGCCGTCTTCTGGAAGAACAGCGTCAGCAGGCCGACCAGCGCGGCGGCGATGATCGCGGCGTAGAGGTCTTCCTTGTTGATCAGCACGCCGCCCTGCAGGCTCGACTCCAGCACGATGACAGGATCCTTGGGCATGCCGACGTCGACCTTGTAGATGTCGCTGCCGAACAGCGTCTGGCCGAAGCCTTCGAGGAAGTAGGCGATGCCCAGCGTGGCCATCAGCAGCGTGATGCCTTCCTGGTTGACCAGCTTGCCGAGCACGAAGCGCTCGATCACCCAGGCCACCGCGATCATCACCGCGAAGGCCGCGGCAAACGCGAGCAGGTTGGCCAGCAGCCGGCTGTCGAAGCCCAGCAGCTTCGGGAACCATTCGGCGAAGCGCGCCATCGCCAGCGCGGCGAACAGCACCATCGCGCCCTGCGCGAAGTTGAAGACGCCGCTGGCCTTGAAGATCAGCACGAAGCCGAGCGCGATCAGCGAATACAGCATGCCGGCCATCAGGCCGCCGAAGAAGGTCTCGAGGAAGAATCCCATGGCGCGGCCTTCAGTGGTTGGTGCCGAGGTAGGCGGAGATCACGTCGGGGTTGCTGCGCACCTCGTCGGGCGGGCCGTCGCCGATCTTCTTGCCGTAGTCCAGCACCACCACGCGGTCGCTGATGTCCATCACCACGCCCATGTCGTGCTCGATCAGCACGATGGTGGTGCCGAACTCGTCGTTCACGTCGAGGATGAAGCGGCACATGTCCTGCTTCTCTTCCACGTTCATGCCGGCCATCGGTTCGTCCAGCAGCAGCACGGTGGGCTCCATGGCCAGCGCGCGTCCCAGGTCCACGCGCTTCTGCAGGCCGTAGGGCAGGCGGCCCACGGGGGTCTTGCGCCAAGCCTGGATCTCGAGGAAGTCGATGATGCGCTCCACCTTCTCGCGGTGCGCGATCTCCTCGCGCTCGGCCGGTCCCCAGCGCAGCGCCTGCAGGAAGAGGTTGCTCTTCATGCGCAGGTTGCGGCCGGTCATGATGTTGTCGAGCACGCTCATGCCCTTGAACAGCGCCAGGTTCTGGAAGGTGCGGGCCACGCCCATCTCGGCCACCTGGCGCGAGTTCATGTGCCTGAAGGTCTTGCCGCGGAAGGTGATCGAGCCCTGCTGCGGCGAGTACACGCCGTTGATGCAGTTGAGCATCGAGCTCTTGCCGGCGCCGTTGGGGCCGATGATCGAGCGGATCTCGTGCTCGCGCACGTTGAAGCTGATGTCGGTGAGCGCCTTCACGCCGCCGAAGCTCAAGGAGATGTTCTGCACGTCGAGGATCACGTCGCCCACGCGGCGCGCGGCCACCGGCGCGTCGTCGTTGGCCGCGCCGGGTGCGGTGTCCATGAACTCGGGCGAGGCGCGGAGCGCCGCTGGTGCCACTGCTGCTGCCGTCATGCCGCTCTCCTGATGGCCGGGAATGTCTTCGCGTCGGCGATCTTCAGCTCGGCCGCCACCATGCCGGTGCGGCCGTCCTCGAACTTGACTTGCGTCTCGATGTACTGCGAGGCCTTGCCGCCATACAGCGCATCGATCAGCACCTGGTATTTCTCGGCGATGTGGCCGCGCCGCACCTTGCGCGTGCGCGTGAGCTCGCCGTCGTCGGCGTCGAGCTCCTTGTGCAGCACCAGGAAGCGGCTGATCTGCGAGCCGGCCAGCCGCTCGTCGGCCGCGAGGTCGGCATTGACCTTCTCGACGCAGTCGCGGATCAGCTCGTACACCTCGGGCTTGCCCGCCAGGTCGGTGTAGCCCGCATACGGCAGGTTGCGCTTCTCGGCCCAGTTGCCCACCGCCTCGACATCGATGTTGATGAAGGCGCAGCACTGCTCGCGTCCGTCGCCGAAGGCCACCGCCTCCTTG
This sequence comes from uncultured bacterium, assembly GCA_966212505.1. Classification (GTDB taxonomy): domain Bacteria; phylum Pseudomonadota; class Gammaproteobacteria; order Burkholderiales; family Burkholderiaceae_C; genus CAMLIZ01. The sequence continues at coordinate 52,219 of CBIHRS010000019.1, read as the reverse complement.
ATGTGCGGAAAGAACTTGAGCTTGTTCTCCACGTACTTGGGCGCGAACATCTCGCCGCTCTTCAGCCGCCCCACGTCCTTGGCGCGGTCGATGATCTTCAGGTGGCCGGTGGCATCGAGGAAGCCGGCATCGCCGGTGTGGTACCAGCCATCAGCGGTGAGCGCCTCGGCGGTGGCCTGCGGGTTCTTGTAGTAGCCCTTCAGCAGGCCCGGCGAGCGCACCAGCACCTCGCCGTTGTCGGCTACCTTGATCTCCACGCCCTCGATCGGCACGCCCACCGTGTCGGCCTTCACTTCGTGGTCGGGCTGCAGGCAGACGAACACGGCTGTTTCGGTGGAGCCGTAGAGCTGCTTCAGGTTGATGCCGATCGCGCGGTAGAAGGTGAACAGATCGGGCCCGATCGCCTCGCCGGCGGTGTAGGCCACGCGCACGCGCGACAAGCCCAGCGTGTTGCGCAGCGGGCCGTAGATCAGCACATTGCCCAGTGCGTAGAGCCATGAGTCGAGCGTGCCGACCGGCTGGCCGTCCATGCGCGCCGGGCCCACGCGCCGCGCCAGCGCCATGCAGCGCTCGAACAGCCAGCGCTTCGGCCGGCTCGCATCTTCCATGCGGATCATCACGCTGGTGAGCAGGCCTTCGAAGATGCGCGGCGGCGCGAAGTAGTAGGTCGGCCCGATCTCCTTGAGGTCGATCGACACGGTGCTGGCCGACTCGGGACAGTTGACCACGTAGCCGCAGGCCAGCCACTGCGCATAGCTGAAGATGTTCTGCCCGATCCAGGCCGGCGGCAGGTAGGCCAGCACCTCCTCGCGGCTCGTGAGCCTGTCGAAGCGGGCACCCGCCTGGGCGCGGTCGATCAGCGTGCGGTGCGAATGCACCACGCCCTTAGGATGGCCGGTGGTGCCCGAGGTGAAGAACATCGCGGCCACGTCGTCGGGCGTGGTGCGCTCGATCTCGGCGCTGACGCGCGGGCCGAGCGCGGCTTCGTGCTGGCGGCCGCTCTCGAGCAGGTCATCGAGCGAGCGCAGGCCCGGCTCGCTGTAGTTGCGCAGCCCGCGCGGATCGTCGAACCAGATGTTGGCCAGCTGCGGGCACTGCGCGCGGATCTCGAGCAGCTTGTCGACCTGCTCCTGGTCCTCGACCACCGCGAACGCAATCTCGGCGTTGTTGATCGGGAACACGAACTCGGCTGCCACCGCATCCTGGTACAGCGGCACAGGAATGGCGCCCAGCGATTGCGCCGCCAGCATCGAGGCATAGAGGCGCGGCCGGTTCTCGCCGATCACCACAAGGTGCTGCCCGCGCTGCAGGCCAGCCTGCGCCAGGCCCACGGCGAGCTGGCGCACCAGCGCGGCGAGCTGCGACCAGCTCAGCGTCTGCCAGATGCCGTATTCCTTTTCGCGCAGGGCCGGCGCTTCGGGCCGTTGGCGCGCGTGCTCCAGCAACAGGCGGGGAAAGGTTGTTGGCACCAGTGTCTCCTTGATGCGGCTTGCATCACATTCTGGGAAGAAGTTTGACGCCGTGTTGTCGTTACAACGACAATCCTAGGGTCGGTCCCCTCGGGTGTTTCCCGTATCTGCGATGCACGCTGACCCAGACCTCGCGCCGCGCAACACGCCCTCGACCTTGCTCGCGCGCTCGCGTGCGCCGCGCTGGGACGAGCTGCAGACCATCCCGTGGCTGCAGGCCTTGCCGGCCGATCATCGCGAACGCGCCTCGGCCGATGTGCGCGTGGTGTCGGTCGAACCCGGCGAAGTGATCTGCCGCATCGGCCGGCCGGCCACCTACTGGTTCGGCGTGGTCGATGGCCTGCTGAAGATGAGCAACGATACCGCGCAGGGCCAGCAGATGACCTTCGCGGGCCTGCCCCCCGGCGGCTGGTTCGGCGAGGGCACCGTGCTCAAGCACGAGACCTACCGCTACAACGTGCAGGCGCTGCGCAAGAGCGTGGTGGCCGGCATCACCGTCGACATGTTCGACTGGCTGCTCGACCACAGCATCGCGTTCAACCGCTTCGTGATGCAGCAGCTCAACGAACGCCTCGGCCAGTTCATCGCGGCGCGCGAGATCGATCGGCTGACGCATCCCGATGAGCGGGTCGCCCGCAACCTCGCCGCGCTGTTCCATCCGGTGCTGTATCCGGGCGTGGGCGAGATGCTGCGCATCACGCAGCAGGAGCTCGGCTACCTCGTGGGCCTGTCGCGCCAGCGGGTCAACGAAGCCTTGCGCACGCTGCAGGCGGCCGGCGTGATCCGCGTCGAGTACGGCGGTGTGCGCGTGGTCGCGTTGCAAGCGCTGCGTGAGTATCGGCAGGCATGAAAAAAGGGGCGCCGAAGCGCCCCTTGGACCTGCCTCCCAACGAGTCCTTATCTGGCGAGCGAGCGCTTGACGCCGCCGAAGGGCGTCACCGTGCCGTTGACCTCGATGAAGACGCCGGTGGCATTGGCGTAGATGCGCCCCACCGTCGTGCCGCCGCTGCTGAGCACCGCTTCGCCCGAGCCGCCGGTGTAGGCGCCTGCGGCCGAGAAGGTGGTCTCGTAGTAGCCGGTGGCCACGTAGTTGACGCCGGCCACCACGAAGCGCAGGTCGTTGTAGGTGACCCGCATGCGCAGCGGCATCGTGTTGGTGCCGGTGGTCACCGAGAGCAGCGCGACGCTGCCGCTGGAGAAGGTGGCGGTCGTGCTGCTCAGCTCATTGCGCAGCGTGGCGCCGCTGGCCAGCGTCAGCGTGGCGGTGGCCGTGGTCTGCCCGCCCGAGACGCTGCTCGCGATCGACATGCTGGCGTTGCCGTTGGCGGTGATGTCGCGCTGCGCGTCGCCGGTGGCCGGGCTGCGCAGCCGCACGTTGTTCACCGTCGCGGTCGCGCTGCCGTTCACCGGCGACAGGCCGGTGAAGCTGTAGTTCACCGAGGCCGAGCCGTTGTACAGCGTGCTGGAGCCGTCGTCGCAATTGGTGGCGGTGGCGGCCAGCGTGCCCGAGGGCGACACCGCGGTGCCCGGCGCGGGCAGGGCGCCGCCGTTGAAGGTGGCGCTCAGGCTGCCGGTGGTGCACACGCCCGACGGGCTGACGAACTTGGCCGTCTCGTCGTCGACCACCTGCAGCGGCAGGCTCGCCGCCTCGTAGAAGTCGAAGCTCAGGCCGAGCAGGCGCATCAGCTTCATCTTCTCGGCGGTGCTGCCGTCGGTGTTGACCGTGAGCGTGGCATCGCGGCTGGTCACCGAGCCCTGGCTGTTCGTCACCACCACGCTGTAGGTCGCGCCGTTGTCGGCGGTGGTGAGCGTGGGCGTGGTGTAGCTGGCGCTGGTGGCGCCGGCAATCGCGCTGCCGTTGCGGCGCCACTGGTAGGTGGGCGCCGGGCTGCCGGTGGCGAGCACGAAGAACGTGGTCGTGTCGCCGGCCGAGGCGGTGGTGTCCAGCGGCTGCGTGGTGATGGTCGGTGCGGTCAGCACCGGCGCCGTCACCGTCAGCGTGACCGTGTTGCTCAGCACGCTGCCCACCGCATTGGTGATGCGCACCTGGAACTGCGCGCCGTTGTCGGCCACCGTGGTCGCCGGCGTGGTGTAGAGCGCGCTGGTGGCGCCGCTGATCGCGGTGCCGTTGCGCAGCCACTGGTAGCTCAGGGGGCCGGTGCCTTCGGCCAGCACCACGAAGGTGGCCGTCTCGCCGGCCGTCACGCTGGCGGACGTGGGCTGGTTGTCGATGCTGGGTGCCACCGGCGCCGTCACCGTCAATGCAACGCCGGCGCTGGTGACGCTGCCCACATCGTTGGTGACGATCACGCGGTAGGTGCCGGCATCGCCCGCGGCTGCGGCCGGCAGGTAGAAGAAGCTGTACACCGCGCCGGGAATGTCGACGCCGTTGCGCTGCCACTGGTAGCGCAGCGGACGCGTGCCGCTGGCCACCACCGTGAAGTAGGCCGGGAAGCCCTGGGTCACGCTCATGGCCTCGGGGGGCTGCACGATCGTGGGCGCCACCGGCGTGGTGTCGAGCACCAGGCAGTCGGTCAGCGTGATGTCGGTGTCCGACGGGCCGACCGCCACCGCGTTCGAGCTGCGGTCGAGCTCGGCCCACACGCTGGCCCGGCCGCCCTTGCGGATCGCGACCTTGAAGCGGCCCTGGTCGTCGGTGGTGGTGACGGCTGCGCCCGAGTAGTCGAGGCCCTCGGAGTGCACCTGCGCGCCGCTCACGCGCTGGCCGGCCGGCGTGGCCACGCAGCCGTTGACGTAGATGGTCTCCTGCGGCTGGTCGGCGTTCCAGTAGGTGAAGTGCGAGACCAGGCCTTCGTAGTACTGGTTCGGCGCCGTGCCCTTCAGCGTGGCGCTGCCGTCCTGCACCCAGCGGCCCGCCGCTTCATCGAAGTAGTACAGCGGAATGGTGGACGGCGCATCGGCCGTGCGCGAGGCCAGCGGAATGCGGATCGTGGCCTGGCTGCCGCTCTTGAGCTGCAGCGTGTTGCCCGCCGCGTCCTGCAGCTTGACCTTGATCGCGCCGAAGCTCTGGATGCGCGAGCCGTCGGCCACGGTGTAGTCGCCTGGCATGGTCTGCGGGTCGGCGCCCGGGTCGATCGGCGTCACCGACGCGCTGACCACCCCGCTGGCCGCCGCTCCGGTGGCTGCGTTGACGAGGCTGCCCGCGGGCAGGTCGACGCGTGCGCTCGAGCCGGCGGCGGTGACCACGCCGGCCTGGTCGGCGTTGAAGCTCACCGCGGCCTTCTCGGCCACCAGGCGGGCTACCGTGCGCCGCGTCGCGTCCTTGGCCACCGGCGTGGGCACCAGGGCGTCCACATAGCCGGTGGCATGCACGCGCACCATCGCGCGATCGCTCACCGGCACGTCGGCCAGCGTGAAGCTGCCGTCGGCGGCCGTCTGCGTGCTGGCCGAGCCGATCGACACCGTGGCACCTGCCACCGGTGCCGAATCGGTGCTCGCCAGCACGCGACCCGCCACGCTGCCCTTCCCGCTCGTTGTCGTGTCGCCGCTGCCGCCGCCGCACGCGGTCAGGCCGGCCGCCATGGCCAGCACGAACAGCGCGAGCAGCGCCATCGAGCAGCTGCGCAAGAATCCGTTCTTCATCCGTACCCCTCTCTGATCAAATCGGGCGCACCGTTGGCGTCCAGCTGCCATCGGACCCCAATCCGCTCTCCGTTCACTCTCCGCCCTGCTGCCAGCTCCCCCCGCGATGTATCTCGAGGTCTTCCTGCTCGGCCGTTTCGACGTGCGCTGCAACGGCGTGCCGGTCACGGCCTGGGGGCGTGCCGGCGCGAAGCGCCTGTTCAAGCTGCTGGCCCTGGCGCCGCAGCACACGCTCACGCCCTCGCGCCTGGCGGCCGCGCTGTGGCCCAACGACTTCGGCGAGCGGGTGCGGCAGCGCCTGCACCATCAGCTCTACCTGCTGCGCGGCGCGCTCGAGGCCGGCGGCGCGGGCACCGCCGCCGTGCTGAACGACGAGGGCTTGGTGCGGCTCACGGCCGACACGATCTCGGTGGATGTCCAGGCCTTCGAGGCCGCGGCGGAAGCGGCGCTGCGCGACGGGGACGAGGCGGCGCTCGGCGCCGCGCTGGCGCTGTACGGCGGGCCGCTGCTGCCGGGCGACATCGACGATGCCGAGTTCGATGCGCGCCGCCAGATGCTGGAGCTGCGCCATGCCGAGCTGCTGCGTTCCCTTTCGCAGCGGCAGGCCGCGCGCGGCGCGCTGCCCGAGGCGGTGCGCAGCCTGCAGCAGGTGCTGCAGCGCCTGCCGGCCGACGAAGAGGCGCATCGGCAACTGATCGGCCTGTATGCCGCCCAGGGCCGGCGCGACGATGCCGAGCGGCAGTACGCGGCCTGCAAGACCGCGCTGTCGGCCGAGCTGGGCGTGGCGCCGAGCGCGGCCACGCACCAGGCCTATCGGGCCGCGATGCTGCAGGAGGGCGCGGGGCCTGAGGCCGAGCCGGTCGCGCTGCCGCCTTCGGCCGAGCGCTGGCTGGCCCCGGTGCCGCTGGTGCCGTTGATCGGGCGCGATGCGCTGATGCAGGCGCTGGCCGCACGTCTCGCCGAGCCCGGCCTGCGCATGGTCACGCTGGTGGGGGCCGGCGGCCTCGGCAAGACGCAGCTGGCGCTGCGCGCTGCGCATGAGCTGCAGGGGCGCTACCGCCATGGGGCCTGTTTCGTCTCGCTGGCCGAGGTGGATGGTGATGGCGTGGCCGATCGCTTGCGCCGCGCGCTGCGCCTGTCGGAGCCGTTGACCGAAGAGGCGCTCGACCGCCTGGCCGAGCGCCTGCGCGACCGCCAGCTGCTGCTGGTGTGCGACAACTGCGAGCACGTGGCCGACCGGCTCGGCCTGCTCACGGCGCTGCTGGAGCGCGCGCCGCTGCTCACGGTGCTGGCCACCAGCCGGCGGCGGCTGAACCTGCGTGCCGAGCAGGTGGTGGAGGTGCCGCCGCTGCCGGTGACCGAAGAGGCGGCGGTGCGCCTGTTCGTCGAGCGGGCCCGCGCGGCATCGCCAGGCTTCGCGCTCGACGACGGCAACGCGGCCGATGTCCAGGCCGTGGTGCAGCAGCTGCAGGGCGTGCCGCTGGCCATCGAGCTCGTCGCGGCGCGTGTCGGGCTGCTGCCGCCGGCCGCGCTGCGGCAGGCACTGTCGCAGGACGACTCGGTGGCGGCCGGCGGCGGCCCCGACCGGCCGCTGCGCCATCGCTCGATCCGCGCCTCGCTGGCCTGGAGCCACCAGTTGCTCACGCCGCTGGAGCGCGCGGTGCTGGAGCGCGCGGCGCTCTTCGCGGCGCCGTTCGAGCTGGCGGGGCTGGCGGCGCTGTGCATCGACTTGTCGTGCGACACGGCCCAGGTGGTGCAGTCGCTGGCCGACCTGGGCCTGCTGGCGCGCATGGCACGGCCCGATGGCGCGCAGGCGATGCGCTGGCAGATGCTGGCCGGCACGCGGGCCTTCCTGCGTGGCGAGGACGACGACGAGGGTGCGGATCCCACCCAGGCTCGCGCCGCAGCAGCAGCCTCGCCGCCACTGTTGCGCCGGTTCGCCGCCTGGTACGCCTCGCTGGCGCAGCGCCTCGCCCAAGGATTGGCAAGCAGCGATGCAGCGGCCGCCCTGGCCGCCTTCGATGCCGACCACGAGAATTTCTTCGCCGCGCTCACAGCCGCCGAGGCACTGGGTGACGGCGTGCTGCTGTGCCGGGCGGTGCAGGGCCTGGCCCCCTACTGGAGCCGCACCAGCGCCTGGCAGCGCGCCGCGCCGTGGATCGAGCGTGCCGAGGCGGCGTCGGCCGCACTGCCGCCCATCGACCAACCGGCGCTGTGGCTGGCCGTGGCGACCTACTGGCACGATGCCCATCACCATCGGCGTGCCCATGCCTGGGCCACGCGAGCCGCCGCCCGCGCGCGCGAACGCGGCAACCTGGCGGTGCAGGCCCAGGCGATGCTGCGGCTGTCGTCGTCGGCCTATCACCTGGGTGCCGCCCACACCGTGACCGAGGATCTGGAGGCGCTGCGCGACGCCTTGCACGATCCCGCTTACGCGACATTGCGCCGTTCGGCGCTGAACAATCTCGCGCTGTGCCTGCTCTGCGCCGGCGACCTCGAGCGCGCGGGCGAGGCCTGGGCCGCCTGCGATGCTGACCTGCCGGCCGTCGAGAGCCAGGCCCGGGTCGCCTACGTTCACAACCTTGCGCTGGTGGCGCACTACCGGGGCAGCCACACCCGGGCGCTGGCATTGCTGGACGAGGCCGAGCGCCATGAACATGCGGGGGTGCCGCGCCCGGCGAGGCTGGTCCACATCCGCCTGCGGCGCTGCTGGATGGCCTGCTGCCTGGGCCATGCAGACGCTGCGGCCTCGGCGCTCGCGCAGGCCGGCGCCAGCGCCAGCCAGGCCCGCTTGCAGGGCTGGCAGCTGGCCTGCGCGGCACACGAGGGCAAGCTCGCGCTGGTGTCGGGCCAGGGTGAGCGTGCGCTGGCCTTGCTCACGCGTGCTGCCGAGCGGCGCGACGACCTCGCCGACCCGTGGGACGCGCTGGACCTGCTGCTGTGGCTGTTCCGTGCGCAGTCGATGGCCGACCGGCCGGCGCGCAGCGGCGCACCCGAAGCGGCCGGCCGCACGCTGGCCTTGCTGGTGCAGGAGTTCGGCGGCAGCTGGCGCCTGGAGCAGGCGCGCATCCTCGAAGCAGCGGCGGCCTGGCTGCTGCGTGCCGATGCGGCGGAGGCCGCCGGCCGGGCCTGGCAGCAGGCCCAGGCTGCTCGCCGGGCGCAGGGCCTGCGCCGCTTCCCGGTGGAGGAGGCCGCGGCACGCCGCACGGCGGCCGGATTGCGCAGCCGCCTCGGCAGCACCGGCTTGGCGGCGTGTGCGGCCCCGGTCGACGACCTCGGGCCGCTGCAGTGGCTGCTGCCCTGGCTGGAATGAGCCTTATGCGGCGTTGACGATACCCGCCGCCACATGCCCCGCGGGCACGTGCTGCGACGCACTCTCGATGTGGCCGGTCTGGTCGTCGAAGAAGAAGTCGGGTTCGAACTCGCGCAGGAACTCGCCCTTCGGCAAGCCACCGAGGAACATCGCCTCGTCGACCTCGATGTGCCAGTCCATCAGCGTGCGGATCGCGCGCTCGTGCGCCGGCGCGCTGCGCGCCGTGACCAGCGCGGTGCGCAGCCGCATGCCGTGGCCGGAGGCGCGCTGCAGCCGGTGCAAGGCCTCGAGCAGCGGCTTGAACGGTCCCGGCGCCAGCGGGGTGTCGGCCTGCGCGCGCTCGTGGGCCTGGAAGGCATCCAGCCCGCCCTGCTGGTAGACCCGCTCGGCCTCGTCCGAGAACAGCACCGCGTCGCCGTCGAAGGCGATGCGCACCTCGTGCGGATGCGCATCCGAAGCGCGCGCCGAATGCGGGAACACCCGCGCCGCCGGCACCCCGGCCTGCAGCGCCGAGCGCACGTCGGCCTCGTTGGTCGAGAGGAACAGGTGCGCATTCAGCGGCTTCAGGTAGCGCCACGGGCTGGTGCCGCGGGTGAACACGCCGCGCTCGATCGGCAGGCCGAAGTGCTGCGCCGAGCGGAACACGCGCATGCCCGAGACCGGGTCGTTGCGCGACAGGATCACCACCTCGGCCAGCGGCTCGGTGGCATTGAACGCGAGCAGCTTGTTGACCAGCGAGAACGCCACGCCGGGCCGGGCCGGCTGGTCGAGCCGCTGCAACTGCAACTGCATGTAGGCGCGGTCGTCGCTGGCCTCGAAGACCTGGTTCTCTTCTTCGAAGTCGAACAGCGCGCGCGAGGAAATGGCCACCACCAGGCGGCCGGCAAGCGATGCGGGCATGGCGGGGATGATAGGCGCGAAAAAAAAGCCGCCCTGAGGCGGCTCTGTGTTGCCTGAAGGCTGCGGCTCAGCGCATGCGGCGGCGGGCCACCAGGCCGACGATGCCCAGGCCCGCGGCCAGCAGCGGCAGCGTCTGCGGCTCGGGTACGGCGACGGCGCTCACGGCGTAGAGGCTGTAGTCGCTCTGGTTGGTGCAGACGTGGCAGCTCGAGCCCGGCACGCCCGGCAATGCACGGAAGGTGATCGAGGTGACCGCGGCATTGCCGAACGGGTTGCTCCACAGCCACTCGCCCGCGTCGACCGCATTGGCCTTCTCGAGATTGATGACGGTGCCGCCGCTGGCCAGCGCGGCGTTGGTGCCGGTGGCGGTGAGCGTCGCGGCGAAGCTGCCGCCGTGGGCCAGCGTGGCCGTCAGCTGGGCCTTCTCGTTCACGTCGTTGTACTCGGGGCCGTCGAACAGGAAGGCCAGGTTCACGCTGCCGACGCGCACGGCCGACGAGAACGACAGGGTCATCGATTCGCCGAGGTCGACTTCACAGCCCGAGGCACCGCCCGAGGTGCCGACGGCGGTGATGCCGTGCACGGTCTTGCTGCACAGCGACGACGAACCAGCGAGCGACGCGGTGACGCCAGGGGCGATCGTCTTCGCACCCGACAGCAGGCTGGTGCCGGTCACGGTGCCGGCGTGGGCCGCACCCAGGGCGAACAGCGCGGCTGCGGCCGCGGCTTGTTTGAGAGACAACATCCATCCTCCGGACAATTTGTTACAGGCGCGATCATAGGAAAGCGTCCGCCGAAGGATCTTCGGACACCCCCCTGTTCGAGGGGGTGAGGGGCCGGCACTACTGCACGAATCCGATGCTTGTCTTCTTGCTGCCGAGGTCGGGCAGGTCGCGCACCTCGATCGCGCCGCGGCCATCGAGCTTGGCATTGCCGAAGGCCGTCATCCACGCGCGGCGCATCTCGCGCGGCGCCAGCTCGGCCATGCGGTCGAGCACCGCATCGGACGGGTCGGGGTCGAAGCGGCGGCCCCAGTCGTGCGCACCGCGGATGCCGGCATAGAGGCGCCGGGCGATCGAGCGTGCCGCATCGGCGTCGGGCATCTGCACCTCGAACACGTTCATCCGGTTGAGGATGGGCTCGGGGATGGCGCGCTCGTCGTTCGCGGTGGCGACCCAGATCACCTGGCTCGCGTCGATCGGCACCTCGGCGAATTCGTCTGTGAAGCAGCCGGCAGTGTCGACCTCGAGCAGGCTGTAGAGCGCGCCCATCGGGTCGTAGGCGTGTTCGCCGCGCGCCTTGTCGATCTCGTCGACCACCATCACCGGGTTGGCGTACTGGCCGTCGACCAGCGTCTCGAACACCTTGCCCGGCCGCGCGCCCTTCCATTGGCTCGAGGCGCCCGACAGCACCCAGCCGGCGGTGAGCGAGCTCATCGAGATGAAGCCCAGGCCAGTGCCCAGCAGCTGCGCGACCTCGCGTGCGAAATGCGTCTTGCCGACGCCCGGCGGGCCCAGCAGCAGCATCGGCGTGATCTCGAGCGCATCGCGGCTGTCCTGGCACAGCGCCAGCTGCCGCTTCACGTCGTCGAGCACCTCGTGGAAATTGGGCAATTCCTCGTACAGGTGGTCCATCACCGGCAGGCCCGAGGGCTTGACCTGGAAGCGCTCGGGGCCCTTCTCGATCATGCGCTCATAGGTGGCACGCAAGCCTTCGTGTTCCTTCGGTGGCAGCTTGCCGAGACGGCGCTCCACCTCATCGACCCGGTAGACGCTGCGCATGTTGGCGATCGGAATGCCGCTGCGGCGTGTGGACACGGGGACCAGGTCGGTCGATGCGCTCATGACAACCTCCGAGAACTGCATCTGTACTTCCATTGCAGCAAACGCGCGAGGCCGCGAGGCGCCGAAAAGCGCGGCGAACCCAGCGCTATTGCAGAACAATTTGCCATAGGGCCGAAAGCCCCTCAACCCCCTTCGTGCAAGCCCCGTGCCTAACTGCACGAAACGGGGTGGTGGGTTACTTGACCCAGGTGTTGAGCTGGATGATGGGCAGGAGCACGGCCAGCACGATCAGCATCACGACCATGCCCATGCCGACGATCAGCAGCGGCTCCAGGATGGTGGCCAGCGCCATCGCGCGGCGCTGCACCTCGGCACCGAGCTGGCGCGCGGCGCGCTCCAGCATGGTGGGCAGCTCGCCGGTCTGCTCGCCCAGCCGGGCGAACATCGCGAGCAGGCCGGGGAAGCGCTTCTTGCCTGCCAGCGCCGACGCCAGCGGCGCGCCTTCGCGCACCTGCACCAGCGCATCCATCGCATCGGCGCGCATCGAGCGGTTCGACAAGGTCTCGGCCGCCGCCTGCAACGCCTTCAGGATGGGCACTCCGGCGCCAGCCAGCATCGCCAGCGTGCCGGCGAAGCGGGCGCCGTTGTAGCCGCGCGAGAGCCGGCCCACCAGCGGCAACTGCAGCCAGCCGGCATCGAAGCGTTCGCGGAAGGCCTCGTTGCGCAGCGCCAGCACCAGCGAGGTGGCCCCCACGGCCATCAGCGCGACCATCAGCCAGCCGTAGTGGCGGATGAAGTCGCTGATGGCCAGCATGGCCACCGTGAGCCCCGGCAGCGCCTTCTTGCTGCTGGTGAACACCGAGGCCACCTGCGGCACCACGTAGGTGACGAGGAAGATCACGATCACCACCGCGATCACCGACACGATGGCCGGGTACAGCGTGGCGCCGATCAGCTTGGCCTTCAGCGCCTGGCGTTCCTCGAGGTCGTCGGCCAGGCGTTCGAGCACCGCGCCCAGCGCGCCGCTCTGCTCGCCGGCGGCCACCACCGCACGGTACACGTCGTCGAACTCGCGCGGCGCGCTGGCCAGTGCGCGGGCGAACGGCGAGCCGGCGTTGACCTCGCTTTTCAGGTGCGCCAGCAGCTCGCGCTGGCGCGGGTCTTCGGATTCTTCGGTCAGCGCCGTCAGCGCGCGTTCCAGCGGCAGGCCGGAGCCCACCAGGCCGGCGAGCTGGCGCGTCCACACCGTGAGCGCCGTGGTGCTGAACACGCGCCGGCCGAAGCGCGACGAGCCGCCTTCGGCCGTGGTGCCGGCGGCCACCTGCGTGACCTGCAACGGCACCAGCGATTGCGCGCGCAGCTGTGCCCGCGCGGCCTTGGCGTTGTCGGCCTCGAGCAGGCCGGTGGTGGCCTTGCCTTGGGCGTTGAGGGCTTCGAAGCGATAGGCGGGCATGTCGGGTCCGGCCTTACTCGCGGGTCACGCGCATCACCTCTTCCGGCGACGTGACGCCTTCGGTGACCAGCCGCTCGCCGTCTTCGCGCATCGAGCGCAGGCCGGCCGCTTCGGCGGCCACGAAGAGCTGGCTCTCGGCCGCGCGCGAGTGGATCAGCGCGCGCACCTTGTCGTCGGCCACCATCAGCTCGTACACGCCGGTGCGGCCCTTGTAGCCGGTCTGCCCGCACTCGGGGCAGCCCACCGGGTGGTAGCGGCCGCGGCCGTCGGGCTTCTTGCACACCGGGCAGAGCTTGCGCACCAGCCGCTGCGCCAGCACGCCGAGCAGCGACGAGCTCAGCAGGAACGGCTCCACGCCCATGTCGGTGAGGCGGGTGACGGCGCTGGGCGCATCGTTGGTGTGCAGCGTGGCCAGCACCAGGTGGCCGGTGAGCGAGGCCTGGATCGCGATCTGCGCGGTCTCGAAGTCGCGGATCTCGCCGATCATGATCACGTCGGGGTCCTGGCGCAGGATCGCGCGCAGCGCCTTCGCGAAGGTGAGGTCGATCTTGGCGTTGACCTGCGTCTGGCCGATGCCGGGCAGCTCGTATTCGATCGGGTCTTCGACCGTCAGCACGTTAGTGGTGCTGGTGACCACGCGCTGCAGTGCGGCATACAGCGTGGTCGTCTTGCCGGAGCCGGTGGGGCCGGTGACCAGCACGATGCCGTGCGGCTGCTGCACCAGGCGGTGGAAGCCGTTGAGCACGTTGCCGCTCATGCCCAGGCTCTCGAGGCTGAACTTCGATTCGCTCTTGTCGAGCAGGCGCAGCACCGCGCGCTCGCCGTGGGCCGAGGGCAGCGTGGACACCCGCACGTCGATCGCGCGGCCGCCGATGCGCAGCGAGATGCGGCCGTCCTGCGGCAGGCGCTTCTCGGCGATGTCGAGCTCGGCCATGATCTTCAGGCGCGAGATCAGCGCCGCATGCAGCGCGCGATTGGGCTGCACCACCTCGCGCAGCGTGCCGTCGACGCGGAAACGCACCGACGAGCTGCGCTCGTAGGGCTCGATGTGGATGTCGCTCGCGCCGTCCTTCGCAGCCTGCGTCAGCAGCGCGTTGAGCATGCGGATGATCGGCGCGTCGTTGGCGGCCTCCAGCAGGTCTTCGACCGCCGGGAGGTCCTGCATCATGCGGGAGAGGTCCACCGCGCTCTCGACCTCGCCGACCACCGCGGCCGCGCTCGATTCGCCGCCGGCATAGGCCGCCGCGATGCGCTGCTCGAGCGTGGCGGCGGGCTCGCGTTCGAAGGCGGTCACGTCGTAGACGCGCAGCACCTCCGACAGCGCCGACAGCGGCGTGGCCTCGCCGGCCCACAGCGTGACCTGCTGGCCGTCGTCTTCGAGCAGCAGCGTATGGGCCTTCGCAAAGGCATAGGGCAGGGGATGGCGGGCGCCCATGGTGTGCCTCGTGTGCTCGTGCTCAGTTGCTGGGAGTGGCCGGGGTGGTCGCCGGCGGGGCGGATTTCTTGGGCAGCGGCTCCTTGGTCGGCAGGTCCGGCGAGCCGACCAGCGGCTGGCTCGACGGCGTGCCGGAAGGCACCGGCAGCATCGGGGCCTGGTTCACCGGCACCAGCATGCGCGGCTGCGGCTGGGTGTTGGTCTGCATGTCGCGCATCAGGTCGTAGCGGTCCATCGACAGCCTGCTGGTCGCTTCCTGCGTGCGCATCACCACCGGGCGCAGGAACACCATCAGGTTGGTCTTCTTGCGCGAGCGGTTCTCGCTGCGGAACAGCCCGCCGACGAGAGGAAGGTCGCCCAGCAGCGGCACCTTGGCGCGGGTGTCGGTGTAGTTGTCTTCGATCAGCCCGCCCAGCACCAGGATCTCGCCGTCGTCGACCACCACGGTGGATTCGATCGAGCGCTTGGTGGTCGACGGGCCGGCGTTCGCGGTGCCGGCGGCGGTGGTGGCGAGCACGGCAGACGATTCCTGGAAGATCGTCATGCGCACTGTGTTGCCCTCTCCGATCTGCGGGCGGATGCGCAGCGTCAGGCCCACGTCCTTGCGTTCGATGGTCTGGAACGGGTTGGTCGCGCCGGTGCCGGTGCCGGTGTTGGTGAACGAGCCAGTGACGAAGGGCACGTTCTGGCCGACGACGATCTTGGCCTCTTCGTTGTCCAGCGTCACGAGGTTCGGCGTCGACAGGATGTTGACGCCGGTGTTCGATTCGAGCGCGCGTGCCAGCACGCCCAGCGTGTAGCGGCTGCCGATCTGGTGCGCGACGCCGAAGTTGATGCCGTTGAGCTGGCCTTCGTCGGCGCTGGCCAGGCCGGTGACGCCCTGCGCCAGCAGCTTGCTCGCGCCGAGGATGCTGGTCACGCCCGAGCCGAAGTTGGTGCCCAGGCCGATGATGTTGGTGTCGCCCTTGCTGCCCGAGATGCCCTGCCACTGCAGGCCCAGCTCAGCAGCGCGGTCGGCATCGACCTCGACGATCAGCGCCTCCACGTACACCTGTGCGCGGCGCGAGTCGAGCTGGTCGATCACGGCGCGGATCTGGCGGTACATCGGCTCCGGCGCGGTGATGATCAGCGAGTTGGTCGACGGGTCGGCCTGCACGAAACCGCCGGTCGACGGGCCCGCCGAGGCTGACACCGGCGTGTTGGCCGGCGTGGCCGCCGTGCCGCCGGCGGAGCTGCTGCCCAACGAATTGACGTTGGCGCCCGGCGACGACAGGGACGCAGGGCTGAGCCCGCCGCCGCCGCTGCTGGCGCCACCGCTGCCGCCGCTGCTGCCGGCCGCGAACGCGGCGCGCAGCACCGTGGCGAGCTTGGCCGCATCGGCATTGCGCAGGTAGACCACGTAGATGTTGCCCGCGGGACCGGCGGTGCCGTTGGGCTGGTCGAGCCGGTCGATGATGGCGCGCACGCTGGCCAGCTTGGCCGGGTTGCCGGCGCGCACGATCAGTGAATTGCTGCGCGGATCGGCCAGCACCGAGACGCCTCCGGCGCCGCCGCCCGGCGCCGCACCCGGCACCACCACGCCGCCACCGCCTTCGGCCAGCCGCTGCACCAGCGCCGCCATGTCGCTGGCGACTGCGTGCTTCAGCGTGATGACCTCGATGTCGGTGCTCGACGGGGTATCCAGCGCGGCGATGATGCGCGAGATGCGCTGCAGGTTGTCGGCGTAGTCGGTGATGACCAGCGTGTTGTTGCTGGGGTTGGCGTTGATCGTGTTGTTGGGGCTGATCAGCGGCCGCAACACCGTGACGAGGTTGTTGGCGTTCTCGTAGTTGAGGCGGAACACCTGCGTCATGATCTGGTCGCCGCGCAGGTTGGGCGTGCCCACCGACACGGTGCCGGCCTGCAGCTTGGCGTCGGCCTCGGGCACCACCTTCAGCAGGCCCGCGTTCTCCACCACGGTGAAGCCCAGGCCGCGCAGCGCGGCCAGGTAGTTGAGGTACGCCTCGCGCACGCTCAGCGGCTGCTCGCTGTAGAGGGTGATCGTGCCCTTGACCCGCGGGTCGACGATGATCGGCCGCTCGAGCATCGCGCCCATCGCGCGCGACACCGCCTCGATGTCGGCGTTGACGAAGTTGAGCGTCACCGGCGTGGGCGAGCGCAGCGCCGGGCTGTGGCTGGGCAGCGCGGCACCACGGGCCTTGGCAGCGGCTGTTGCTTCCTCGGTCGGCTGCGCGTGCAGCTGGGGCAGGGCGCCGACCAGCAGGCTGGCTGCCAGCGTCCGGCAGGTGATGGCGGTGGCACGCCCCGCGCGATGCTTCTTGGTGTGGCGCTGGTCCATGGTCATCCGATCGAAATGAGCGACACGGCGCCCTGGCGCCGTCCGATGATGTTCAGCAGGTTGTTCAGGGCTGCTTCGCTGCCGGGTGCGGCCCGCGCGTCGCCGCGGAAGCGCAGCTGGCCGGCGCCCCATTGGCCCGAGCCGTTGAGCTGCAGCGCGCCGTCGAGCGTGCTGAGGTTGATCTGTGTCGGCGAGGCGCCTCGCGGGTCGCCTTGCAGCGTGAGACGGTAGCTGCCGAGCGTGTCGAGCGTCGACAGGCGCGACGAGGCACCCAGCAGCATCAGGTCGGCCTGGCCGGACAGGCGGCCGCGGCCCTGCGCCGACTCGAAGCTCAGGCCGGGCGAGGTGAGCTTGATCACGCCGCCGAGCTGCAGCGTGTTCCAGGGCGTGCCCAGGCCGGCGAGCCAGGCCGCGGGCCACTGCGCGATCCAGCCGGTGGCTTGTGCGGCCGGCGGCGGCACGAGTTCGGCACTGAAGCGGTTGAGGCCAGGATGCAGCTGCAGCGCGAGCTCGCCGTTGATGCAGCAGTCCTGCCGCAGCTTGAGCTGCAGGCCAAGGCCCTTGAAGCCGAGATCCCAGGCCATGCGACCCGGCAGGGCGCTGGCGTCGCGGCTTTCGGGGCCGCCGGTGAGCACCAGCACGGCACTGCCCGACCAGATCGTGCCGCGGGTTTCGGTCAGCAGCAGCCGGCCGTTGGTGGCGGAGGCGACGCTGCGCGCCAGCCAGCCGGCCGGCGCAAAGGCGATCAGGCCTGCGACCACGCCGGCGGCAATGCCCCAGCCGCCCCATCGCGTGGCGGCATTGCGCGCACTCTGCCAGGCCAGTTCGGCCAGCGTCGATTCGGCGAAGCCGGTGCGCGCGAAGCGCTTGCGCCGCCGCGCCGGCAGCCAGTTGAGCGTGTCGGAGAACTTCACGAGCCGCTGCCTCCGAGGCTGACCACCACCGTGCCGTTGTAGCCCTGTTGGCCGCGGGTGAGCTGGGCTTCCACCGGACGGGCATGCGCGCCGCTGCGCGCCTCGGACAGCCAGCCGCGCAGCTGCTCGCCGCTCACGTTGGCGAGCGTCAGGATCGCGCGATCGCCCTGCAGCGCGAGCCGGCCTTTCTCGCCCAGCCGGTCGGTGGCGGCCTTGAGCGCCATGGCCGATTGCGCGGCCGACAGCGGCGTGGCATTGCGCAGGTCGCGCGACTCGGCCGCGAGGCGCTGCATCTGCTGCAGCTGGGTGTCGAGGCGGTCGAGCTGCCCCGGGGCTTCGCGCACCGTGCGCAGCGCCGGCTGCACGAAGACCAGCCACACCACGAACAGGCCGACGACGCTGCTGGCGATGGCCACGAGCTGCCGCTCGCGCGGGGCCAGCGCCTGCCAACGGGCGCGCGCAGCGCTGCGCCAGGCGGTCACTGCGGGGGGAAGGGTGATGCGGGCGGTGTTCAAGAGGTGCCTCCTGCCGCCGCGGCGCGGCTCACGACCAGGTTGCCGCGATCGAGCTCGACCTGCCAGCCGGCGGGGCGCAGCTGGCTGCGGAACTGCGCCACCTGCGCCTCCGACCAGCCGGCGGCACCGAGCGTGAGCTTGCCGGGCTCGAAGCGCAGGCTTTCGACCGGGGGGCGGTCCATCGGCCAGGCCGAGGCCGCGGCCGACAGCAGTGCTTCGAGATCATCGTCGCCGGGCCGGCCGGCGGCAATGCGCAGCGCTTCGGTTTCGCGCCGCATCTGCACCGGCGCATCGACGACGACACGGACCTTGGGATGCGTGCTGCGCAGCAACTCGGTCATCGCCAGTTGCTTGCCCGCCATCGCGCTGCGCTGATGCCAGGCCCACAGGTTGAGCCCGGCCAGGTTGACCAGCAGCAGGCCGATCACGCCCCATCGCACCGGGCGCCAGCCCGGGCTCAGGAAACGCAGCCACGCATCGCGCAGTGCGCGCGCACCCCGATGGCGCGGCGCGAGATCGAACTGGCGGATATTCCACAGCGAGCGGGCCGCCTGCAGCGCCCGCTGCTCGACCGAGAGCACCATCACCGGCGCGCCCAGCCAGCGCTCGGCGGGCGCCGCGGCCGCCGGCGTCGCCGACCAGCGCGCGGGCTGGGCGGTTTGCGCCGGCAGCATCGCGCGCGCCAGGCTGCCCTGCAGCCTCACGCAAGCCACACCTTGCGCATCCGACCACACCAGGCTCATGCGTTCCGTGCCCGGCGTATCGCCTTCGGCGTTTTCAGCGAAGTGGCCCATCGGCACGTCGTCGGGCCACGACGACGGCACGACGCGCTCGACGCGCACGTTGGCCTTCTCGAGGATCGCGAGCTCCTCGGCCAGCCAGGGCCGGTTGACGGCGGCCACCCACGCCGGCTGGCCGGCCGTGGCCCCCGGCGCAAGTGCCAGGTGCGTGGCCTCGGGTTCGTCGAGCAGCGCTTCCTCGAGCACGCCGATCAGCGCGGCTCGCATGCGGGCGGCCGGCGCCTTGGGCAGCGTGATGCGGTGCCAGCCCACATCGCAATCGGGCAGTACCGCGACCACGCTGTCGGCGCGCGGCATCAGCGCCGGCGCGCAGCGGCCCTGGGCTCCGATGGCCAGGCCGTCGGGGCTCAGCACATAGCTGAACTCGCCGCTGTTGTGCGACGACGGCGCCAGCTCGCCGCCCGCAGCGGGGGGCCGCGGGCGCGGTGGAATCAGGACCACGAGAATCGACATAAGTGAACTAGGCTAGCGTCTTTGTTCTCGGTCGGCAACGGTGAAGTCAATTAAATCAAAGACTTACGAACCGTTGTTGTAGCGTGATCGCAGCATTGTGCCGCGTCTTTGTGAAGCGTCTTCAGCTGCCGCCGGCATGCAGGTTGACCCGCTCGCGCCGCAGCGCCACGATGTCCAGCCCGCGGCGCTGGACCAGCGAGCGTTCCTGCAATACGCGGTCGCCCAGGCGGACCTGGCCGGTCACCTCGAAGAAATTGGAGTGCACGTCCAGCCGCTGCCGGCCGCCGCCTTCGGCGCCGGTCGTGTTCTTGGGCAGGAACGTATCCGCATCCTCCAGCTTGTTGAACGGATCGCGCTGGCGCGCCTGCACGATGCGCTCGGCGCTGCCGAGGTCCAGCCCGTCGACCACCGCCGCCAGCACCTCGCGGGGCGCGGTGTTGATGTTCACCTTGGTCTGCTCAGGCAGCAGCACGATCCACGGTTTCAGGCGCTCGAGATCGACCGGCTGCACGCCCAGCCATACCAGCTGGTCGATCGTCTGCGGCGCGACGGCCGCGCCTTCGCCGCTGCCGCTCCAGCTGTCGCGCAGGCCTTCGGCGATCTGCCGGCCGACCTCGGCCGACAGGCCGGCGGTCTCGCACAGGCGCTGCAGCACGGCCAGTTCATCCGGCACCACCTTGCCTTCCTGCACGAGGTTGCGCAGGTTGTAGCGCGATTGCGCATCGGCGATGGCGCCGGACAGAAAGGCTTCGGGGCCGGCATCCTCATCGGCGGTGTTGTTCTTGTCGGCCGCCAGGAAACTCGACAGCCGCGCCTCGGCGAGCGGCACCGCCCACGGTTCGCCCAGGTGATCAGCACCGCCGTTGCGGGCGTCTTCACGCAGGATCAGGCGCGCCCAGTCGAGCGCGCCGGTGAGGATCCAGGCCGACTGGGTGCGGGCGCGCTCCGCGGTCTCGACCTGGATCGAGCGCCACTGCGCCCACACCATGCCGGCCGCCAGCGTGGTGATCAGCGTCAGGATGATCATCGCCAACAGCAGCGCGGCGCCGCGCGCGGGCGGCTGGAGGGCAGGGGCGCGGCGCGGGCTCATGGTTGCGATTGCGGCGCCAGCAGCACGTCGCGCGTCAGCGTGCCCTGCAGTGGCGAGCCGGAGAAGTTGAGCACCATGCGCACACCGGTGGGCAGCACCTGGCGCGCCGGTGCGCTGGCCGCGCCGCCGGGCGGCGCCACGTCGTTGCTCGACTGGCAGTTGCTCCAGCTGTTGTTGCGGTAGCAGTAGAGCTGCCAGCCGGTGACGCCGGCCAGCGCGTCGAGGTGGCCGGGTTCGTTGCCCATCAGCTGCTGGCTTCGCATCCAGCTCTCCTGCAGCTCGTTGGCACGCGTGACCACGGGGCCGGTCCAGCGCGTCCAGCGGTTCTCGCGCACGGTCCAGGCCACCATCTGCACGCCGCCCTCGGCGCGGCGGGTGAGCCGCAGCGTGGCGCCGTCGAAGGCCAGCGGTGGCACGGTGACGGTCTCGTGCAGCGCGGCCAGGTCCTGCTCCCACTGCATCAGCACCGTGCCGACGCGCAGCGTCTGTTCCATGCGCTGCTGGCCGGTCGTGCGCGCGCGGGCGATGCCGTCGACGCCCTGCCAGGCCATGGCCGCCAGCAGCGCCATCACGAACAGCGCCACCATCACCTCGACCAGCGTGAAGCCTCGTGTGTGCCGCATGGTGTCAGTACCTCGGCAGCACGGTGGACACGGTCAGCAGCGGCTGGCCGGCCTCGTCGCTCACCGCCGCATCGACGCGGCGGAAATTCGGGTTCGGCGTTGGCCGCACCAGCAGCTTGCCGGGGTAGCGGCGGCCCATCTGCTCGCAAGAAAAATCAATGTCGCCCACGCCGGGGAACTGCCGGCTGAGCTTGAGCCCGGTCAACTGGTTGTCGGCGCACCACTGGCCCGCAGTGACGTCGGTGAGCCGCTGTGCGTTGCCGGTGAGTGCGCCGGCGGCCTTGATGCCGGCCGTGAGCGCGACCGCCACGATGGCCACGGCGACCAGCACTTCGATCAGCGTGAAGCCGCGTGATGTCATCGGGTGGCCGTTTCGCCGCTGTCGGTGATCGTGAACGGTCCGAGCCCGTCGGTGCTGAGCACGACCTGGTGCTTGTCCAGGCGGAGCACGATGCGCTGGGCGGGAATGGTGGCCTCTGGTCCGAGGACGACGGCGCGCGCGCCCACCACTTCGGCGCGGACGTCTTCATTGAGCCAGCGGGTCGGCATCTGCGATGAGGGGGGCAGCCCGACGAAGCGGAACTTGTCTGCCTGCGGTGCGCCGGGGTCGACGGTGAGCGGTTCCCAGCGCGCCGGCAAGCCAGAGGCGCGGGCTTCGGCGCGCGCGGATTCGAGCAGCGCAGCCAGCCGCACGCCTTCGCGCTCGAGCTGGCTGTCGGCCGGATCACGCAACGCGAGGCTGGCGACGCCAACCGCGATCGCGATGATCGCCACCACCACCATTAGCTCGATCAGCGTGAAGCCGCGATGAAGCATGGTGGTCGTGGGCGCCGCAGGCCAGGCGCCGGGCCGCCCCAAGCCAGGCCTGCGCCCCCTCGGGGGGCGGGCGCGGTACGCCGCGACCGGGGGCTCCATTTATTGCCAGGAGCCGATGTCGGCGTTCTTGCCTTCACCGCCAGGCTGCCCGTCGGCGCCGAAGCTGAAGACGTCGATCTCGCCCTTCACACCGGGGTTCAGGTATTGGTAGGGGCGCTGCCACGGGTCGTTGGGCAGCTTGTCGAGGTAGGGCTTCCAGTTCGGGGGGATGGTGCCGGCGGTCGGCTTGTGCACCAGTGCGTCCAGGCCTTGCTCGGAACTCGGGTAGCGCTGGTTGTCGAGCTTGTAGAGCTTGAGGGCCTGCATCAGGTTGTTGACGTCGGTGCGGGCTGCGGTGATGCGCGCGTCGTCGGCCCGCTCGAGCACGTTGGGCACGATCAGCGCGGCCAGCACGCCGATGATCACCACGACGACCATCAGTTCGATCAGCGTGAAGCCGTGCTGACGGCGGGGGCGCAGGCGGTGGAGAGGGCTGCTCATCATGGGGGTGGTGTGATGAAGAAGGCGCGCTCGTGGCGCGGGCGAAACCCGGGGCTGGAGCCGCGGGGCTTTGAATCATAATCGTCGAATGACGGCACGTTTGTCAGCGTTCTTGGTGTGGGCGGTTCTCGCTGCAACGGCGGTGTTCTGGGCTTTGCGCCTCGGCAACGTGTCGCCGGTGGCGCCGGCGCACACGGTGCCGGTGAGCGGCGTGAGCCTGCCGCGCGGTGATCTCACCCGGCTGTTCGGCGCGGAGCCTGTGCCCGTGGCGGCTGCAGAGGCCCCAGTGCCGGATGTCAGCAGCCGGTTTCGTTTGATCGGTGTGGTCGCCCCTCGTGCAGCGGGCGGCCCAGGTATTGCGTTGATCTCGGTGGACGGCAAGCCGCCGCGCGCGTTCCGTGCCGGTGCGGTGATCGATGGCGACTTGGTGCTCCAGGCGATCGAGCCGCGCGGCGTAGCGCTGGGCTCTCGGGGCGCAGGTGCGCTGGCGCGGCTCGAACTGCCGCCGCTGCCTCCGCCTGCGACGGGCAGCCTCCCTCCCGCGGGCCTCATCTCTGGCGCCGCGCCACAGGCCCCCGTGGGCATGCCCGCACCGACCCAGCCGGGCATGACCCGGCCGATGGCTGCAGCTCCGATGCCCGTGCCCGCACCGCCCGCGCCTACTGCGTCGCCTCCCCCCAACGAGGGCGGCAGCATGGCACCATCGCACTGAATCTCCCGCACCGAACCCGAAGTGAGCCGGCTCTTTGCCGGCTTCTTTGTTTATGCCGCGGTTGTGCTGGCAATCGAGGCAGGTACAGAGCTTCCCTCGGCGGCGCCTTCGAGCAGTACCGCTGCACTGCGAACCAGCGGCCATGCCAGCGCGGCGCCGGTACCGTCCACCGTTTCCAGCCCGAGTTCGAGCATGGCCGCCGCCTGGAACAGAGCGAGCGCGCGATCCAGGCCGGGATGGCCATGGCTGCGGCAGAACAGGCAGTAGTCGCCCACCGACTCGGCGATCTGCATCGCCACGCGCAGTGCTGCGCAGGCGGCGATACCGTCGACCAGGATCAGGTGCCGCTTGCCGGCCGCGACCAGCATCACGCCGACCATCATCGCGATCTCGAAGCCGCCGAAAGCCGCCAGCACCTCGACCGGGTCGGTGACCTCGAGATGGCGCCCTTGTGCGCCCTGGGCGACCACCATCAGATGGGCCAGCCGGTCGGGCCGGCCGCCGGGCCCGGCATTCAGGAAATCGCGCACCGGCACGTCGCTCAGGCGCGCCAGGACCAGCGAGGCGCTCTCATGGCTGCCGACGCCGATGGCGGCGCAGGCCACCGCATTGCCCGGCAGACTGTCGCCGATCTCCATGCCGGCGCGGATGGCGGCATGCGTCTGCTCGATGGACATGGCCGGTCCGACGCGGGCATTGCGCGTGCCATGGGCGATCTTGCGCATCAGCAGGTGTTCGTGCGGCGGAAGGCGATCCGCCAGGCCCGCATCGACCGCCGTGAAGGCCAAGCCCTGCTGGCGGGCGAGCGTGGGCAGCGGCAGGCGGCTGTCGAGCAACCGCTGCACGAGCGCGCTGGTCGTGGGCGCCTGCGGCTCGGCGATGCCGTCGACCGCCAGGCCGTGGTCGGCGGCGAAGACCAGCAGCTGGGGCGCATGGAATTGCGGCTGCACCACGTTCTGGATCCGCGCCAGCCGCAGCGCCAGCGGCTCCAGTTCACCGAAGCGTCCATCCAGGTCCGCCCGGCGTTGCAGCATGCCTCGCAGCGATTCTTCCAACGCCGGATTGGCGGTGGGCACGATGAGCGAGCGGTTCATGGGCATGTGGGCAACCGGCAGGATCAGCGCAGGAACAGGCGGTACACCGGATTGTCGGTCTCGTCGATGTACGGGTAGGCCAGGCTGTCGAGGAATGCATGCAGCGCCTTGCGGTCGCTGCGCGGAACCTGGATGCCCACCAGGATTCGCCCATAGTCGGCGCCCTGGTTGCGATAGTGGAACAGGCTGATGTTCCAGCCCGGATGCAGCGACGACAGGAAGCGCATCAGCGCGCCCGGCCGCTCGGGGAAGATGAAACGGTAGAGCTGCTCGTCCTCAGCCAGATCCGAGCGGCCGCCCACCATGTGGCGGATGTGCTGCTTGGCCAGCTCGTCGTCGGTGAGGTTGACGGTGGCGAAGCCGTGGCGCACGAAGTTGCGCTCGATCTTGTCGGCTTCGTCGCGGCCGCTGATCGCGATGCCGACGAACACATGCGCCACGTTCTGGTCGGAGATCCGGTAGTTGAACTCGGTGACGCTGCGCGGGCCGATCAGCTCGCAGAAGCGCTTGAAGCTGCCGCGCTCCTCCGGCATCGTGACGGCGAACAAGGCCTCGCGCTGTTCGCCCACCTCCGCCCGCTCGGCGACGAAGCGCAGGCGGTCGAAGTTCATGTTCGCGCCG
Organism: uncultured bacterium; assembly: GCA_966212505.1. Lineage (GTDB taxonomy): Bacteria > Pseudomonadota > Gammaproteobacteria > Burkholderiales > Burkholderiaceae_C > CAMLIZ01. The sequence goes on along the minus strand of CBIHRS010000019.1, from coordinate 27,746 downwards.
GAGGTGATCGCGACGAAGGTCTTGCCCTTGAGCTTGTGCGTCTCGACGTACTGCTTGATCGCCGCCACCCCCATGCCGCCCGACGGCTCGAGGATGCTGCGGGTGTCCTGGAACACGTCCTTGATCGCCGCGCAGACCGCGTCGGTGTCGACGACGACGAAGTCGTCGACCAGTTCCCGCGTGACTCGGAAGGTCTCCTCGCCGACCAGCTTCACGGCGGTGCCGTCGCAAAACAGCCCCACGTCGTTGAGCTGGACCCGCTTGCCGGCGCGCACCGAGCGCACCATCGCGTCGGAGTCGGTGGTCTGCACGCCGATCACCTTGATCTCCGGGCGCACCGCCTTGATGTACGAGGCCACGCCGGAGATCAGGCCGCCGCCGCCGATTCCGACGAAGACCGCATCGATCGGGCCTTCGTGCTGGCGCAGGATCTCCATCGCGATCGTGCCCTGGCCGGCGATCACGTCGGGGTCATCAAAAGGGTGGACGAAGGTGTAGCCATGGCGCTTCTCGAGCTCGAGCGCATGCAGGTAGGCATCCGAATAGCTCTCGCCATGCAGCACCGCCTCGCCGCCGTGGGCCTTGACGCCGTCGATCTTCACGCGAGGCGTGGTCACCGGCATCACGATGATGGCTTTGCAGCCGAGCTGCTTGGCCGCCAGTGCGACGCCTTGTGCGTGGTTGCCGGCCGATGCGCAGATGACGCCGCGCGCCAGCTGCTCCGCCGACAGGTGGGCCATCTTGTTGTAGGCGCCGCGCAGCTTGAAGCTGAACACCGGCTGCGTGTCTTCACGCTTGAGGAAGACCTGGTTGCCCAGCCGCTTCGACAGGTTCTTCGCAAGGTCCAGCGAGGATTCAATCGCGACGTCGTAGACCTTGGCCGTCAGAATCTTCCGCAGATAGTCGATCTGCGGATGGGTGTTGCCCGTGCGCGGTTTGCGCTGCGCGGGGCGGGGCGTCTTCGGTGCGCCGGCCATGGTCTATGTTTCTCCTGGTCGAATCCTTGCGGGGCGCCGCATGATACGCGGCCGCGTTCAGACCAAGAAAAAGGCCCGAAGCTTGCGCTTCGGGCCGAATCCACCATTGGAGGAGGTGGAGGAGACAATCATCACGTTCGCCGGATATCACGAACACGGAAGCAAGTTTAACGGTTCCTTTGCTGCGCTGCAATAAGTACGACCGTCCGACGTGTAGAGGAGGTTCTCCAGCGCGTGCACAATTCACGCCCGACACCTTGCTTGCCGGTTCTTGTACAGACAAGCGCTCTCGCGGAGATCTATAGCGACATGGAATGCACGATCAATTGGGTGCCGGCGAGCGGCATGGGCTTCGTGGCCGAAACCGGCAGCGGCCACATGCTGACGATGGACGGTGCGCCCGACGGCGGTGGCCGCAACCTGGCGCCGCGGCCGATGGAAACCCTGCTGGCAGGCGCCGGCGCCTGCACGGCCTACGACGTGGTGCTGATCCTGAAGCGTGGGCGCCATCAGGTGGCCGGATGCCAGGTGAAGGTGCAGGCAGAACGCGCGCCGGTGGATCCCAAGGTGTTCACGCGGATCCAGCTGCACTTCGTCGTCAGCGGCCGCGACCTGCCCGAGGGCGCCGTGGCGCGGGCCATCGAGCTGTCGCACGAAAAATACTGTTCCGCCACCATCATGCTGAGCAAGACGGCCGAGGTCGTCACCAGCTACGAGATCGTTGCGGCTTGAAGAAACGCAGGCTCAGATGTAGTGCGCGGTCGTGGTCATGACCTTGGCCGCGGCACGCATGGCCCAGCGCACAGGAGCGGGCAGCGGCACACCACCTGCCTGTTCGGCGTGATCGGCATGGCGCGCCTCATCGAGCTTCATCTGTTCGACGATCGCGCGTGACTTGCCGTCTTGCGCGGGCAGGCGCTCGAGGTGGCTCGCCAGATGCTGCTCGACCTGCCGCTCCGTCTCGACGACGAAACCCAGGCTCACGGGATCGCTGATCCGGCCCGCGAGCAGGCCGATGCCGAACGCGCCGGCGTACCACAAAGGATTGAGGCGGCTGGGGTGATCACCCAGTTCCGAGAGGCGCTGCTCGGTCCAGGCGAGATGGTCCACTTCGTCGCGCGCGGCTGCGGCCATCTGCTCGCGCAACCCGGGTGATCTACCGGTCAAGGCTTGTGCCTGGTACAGGGCCTGGGCGCAGACTTCTCCCACGTGGTTGACACGCATCAGTGCACCCGACAAGCGGCGCTCTTCGGGCGAGAGTTCGCCGGCTGCCGCCGACGGAGAAGGGCGCGCAGCCCTGGCCGTGTTCGAGACTGTTCGGCGTGCGTCGTCCAGCGCAACAAGCAACGGATCCAGGCTTCTGAGAGTACTGAGCATGGGGCAAGAATAGCCGAGTGTGAACACAACGCCATGGCTGCAGCGCGGTGCCTGTTCTGTCGGTGTACCCCGCGTTTGTTACGGTTCATCGGGCTCGTTGTTGCCAGACAACAGCCTTGCCGTTTTTCTGATCCAACGCTTTGCAACCCCGAGACCCGTCTGGTGCAATAGCAGCAACTTCCGATGAGGAGGTTGGCCTGATCAGCCCCTTGCCGGGTGACTCCCCCGATCGGGACCTCTTGTTCAACCTAGGAGATAGTTGCAATGAAAAAATCTCTGCTCGCTCTCGCCGTGCTCGGCGCTTTCGCCGGTGCCGCGTCGGCTCAGTCGTCCGTCACGCTGTACGGCAAGATCGACGTCGGTGGTGTCCTGGATAACGGCGCTCAGAATCTGGCCGGCTCCAAGCTCGGTCACTCCGTTCGTGTGTCCTCTGGTGTGAGCGGTGGTTCGCGCCTGGGCTTCAAGGGTGTCGAAGATCTGGGCGGTGGCTTGAAGGCCAGCTTCCAGATTGAAACCGGCTTTTGTTCTGACTCTAATAGCCCGGCCGGCTTCTGCACTGGCGGCAACAACTTCATGGGCCGCCAAGCCCACGTTGATCTGTCTGGCGGCTTCGGTTCCGTGGCTCTGGGTCGTCAATACACCCCCGCGTTCTTGAATCTGACCACTGTTGATCCGTTTGGTACCGGTCTGGCTGGGCAGGTCACCAACCTGATGGACTCTGCGGGCACAAGCGCCGGCAACCCGCGCATGAATAACGCGGTGACGTACTCGACCCCGAACATGGGTGGTTTCTCGGCTTCTGCTGCGGTTGCGGCCGGCGAAAAGGTCGGTAACTGGAAGGCTGGTCGTGGTCTGGGTCTGTCTGCCTCGTATGCCGCGGGTCCGCTGTATGCAGGCCTCGGCTATCACAAGGTCAACGACTCCACGGGTGGAGGTAACGGCAAGAAGACCTTCAACATTGGTGCGGTTTATGACTTCACCGTTGCCAAGGTTCATGGCCTGTATCAGACCACTAAGAATGGTCAGTCGTGTCTGATCGGCTTCAAGTGCGTGGTTCCCGGTGACTCTCTCGTCCCGGTGGCTGATTCCACTCAGACGCTCAGCGGTACTTGGTTCGATTCTGCTGACCTGATGCTCGGCGTGACCGTGCCGTTTGGTCAGAGCACTGTGCTCGCCAGCTATGTGCGTCACAACGACAAGACCGCCTTCAATGCTGACGCTAACCAACTCGGCGTTGGTTACTACTACGCCCTGTCCAAGCGTACCAGCCTGTATGGCGCTTATGCGCACATCAGCAACAAGAACGGTTCGTTCTACACCGTTGGCAATGCTACCGAAGGCGGCACTGGCAACTCTGCTCTGAACCTGGGCATCGTTCACAACTTCTGATCCGGCTCCTTGTTGAGCTGATCACACTCGGCGCGCTCGCGGCGCCAAGTGTTCCAAACGCCCGCCAGCTTGCTGGTGGGCGTTTTTCATTGAGGCGCCGGTACTGGGGATTCCTCCCACTATCGGATCAGCATCCGCGGCTGAATACTGGCATTGATGTTGCGAGAGGCCTGCACAACGGGCCTTGTCCATACAACCCATGCTGGCCTTCATCCTCCGCCGCTTTGTTCAGGCCATCGTCGTGATGCTGACGGTGGCGTTCATCGCCTTCATGCTGTTCCAGTACGTTGGCGATCCGGTCACGAATCTCCTCGGGCAGGACGCCACGCCGCAGCAGCGTGCGCAGTTGAGGGCCGACCTGGGGCTGGATGCACCGTTTCCCGTCCAGTTCCTCCATTTCGTTGCCAACGCCTTGCAGGGGGAATTCGGCCTCAGCCTGAAGCTCGGACGAAAGGTCTCGGCACTCATCGTCGAGCGCTTGCCCGCAACGCTGGAACTGGCGCTGCTGGCGGCGCTGCTCGCGCTGATTGTGGGTATTCCGATGGGGGTCTATGCAGCGCTGCGTCGCGGCACGTATGCGTCCCAGTCGTTGATGGCGCTGTCGCTGCTGGGGGTTTCGCTGCCGCCGTTTCTGGTCGGCATTCTGTCGATCCTGTTGTTCTCGGTGGTCTTCCGATGGCTGCCGAGCTTCGGGCGCGGTGAGGTGGTGAGCTTCGGGTCGTGGACCACCGGCTTGCTGACCCTCGACGGGTGGCGGCATCTCGTCTTGCCCGCGACGACGCTGGCCGTGTTCCAGATGACCTTGATCATGCGGCTTGTACGCTCCGAGATGCTCGAGGTCTTGCGCACCGACTACATCAAGTTCGCTCGCGCACGGGGCTTGTCCGATCGTGCTGTGTATTTCGGCCACGCGCTCAGGAACACGCTCGTTCCGGTGATCACCATCACCGGCCTGCAGCTCGGCTCGCTGATCGCGTTTGCCATCATCACCGAGACTGTGTTCCAGTGGCCCGGCATGGGGCTGCTTTTCATCCAGGCGGTGCAGTTCGCCGATATTCCGGTGATGGCGGCCTACCTGTGCCTGGTGGCGCTGATCTTCGTCGTGATCAACCTCGTGGTGGACCTGCTGTATTTCGCGGTCGATCCACGGTTGCGCATCAACGGCCCCGTGGGAGGGCATTGACGATGAGTTCCGGGGCCTCTCGGTTGCAGCAGTCGGGCAGCTACAGACGCCTGCAGGAATGGCATGGGGAACTGCGGGCCTTCCGGCGCGACCTGCATGCCCATCCGGAACTCGGGTTCGAGGAGCGGCGCACGGCAGGACGAGTGGCTGACGCGTTGCGGCAGTTCGGTGTCGACGAGCTCCATTCGGGCATCGGCAAGACAGGTGTCGTAGCGGTCATCCGCGGGCATTCAACCGCCTCCGGCCGTAGCATCGGCCTGCGTGCCGACATGGATGCCCTGCCGATGGCCGAGGAGAACGAGTTCGCATGGCGCTCGAACATCCGCGGGCTGATGCATGGCTGCGGTCACGACGGCCACACGACGATGCTGCTCGGCGCTGCGCGCTACCTCGCGCAGACGCGCGACTTCGACGGCACCGTGGTGCTGATCTTCCAGCCGGGCGAGGAGGGCTTCGGCGGCGCCAAGGCGATGATCGACGACGGTCTCTTCGAGCGCTTTCCGGTCCAGGCCGTCTACGCGATGCACAACTGGCCGCAGCTGCCCCCCGGCACGATCGGCATCAACCCGGGGCCGATGATGGCCGCCGCCGACCGCATCGACATCGTGGTGCATGGGCGCGGCGGGCATGGCGCGCATCCCTACCTCACGGTCGACCCGGTGCTGGTGGCGGCGCACATCATCACGGCCGCGCAAAGCCTGGTGTCGCGCAATGTGCATCCGCTCGACAGCGCGGTGGTCAGCCTGTGTGCGATGCAGGCGGGCGACCTCAACGCGATGAGCGTGATCCCGCGCGAGGCTAGGCTCACCGGCACCGTGCGCACCTTCCGCCGCGAGGTGCAGGACATGATCGAGGAGCGCCTTGGCCGTCTCGTCGATTCGGTCTCGATGGCCTTCGGCGCCACCGCGACGCTCAACTACCAGCGCAACTATCCCGCCACGATCAACTCGCCGGAGGAGGCCGAGTTCGCCGCCAACGTCGCTGCCGCACTGGTCGGCGAGGACAAGGTGGTGCGCGACCTCACGCCCAGCATGGGTGCCGAGGACTTCTCGTTCATGCTGCAGACCCGGCCTGGCGCCTACCTGCGCATCGGACAGGGTGGCGAGGGCGGCTGCTTCCTGCACAGCAGCCGCTATGACTTCAACGACGACATCCTGCCGCTCGGCGCGTCGCTGTTCGCCTCGCTGGCCGAGCAGGCCATGCCGCGCGAATCCGCATCATCCTGAAGGAGCCCGACGAATGAACTTCAAGCCCACCTTGCTGAGCGCGGCCCTGCTGCTCGCCTGTGGCATCGCGCAGGCGGTGACATTGCGCGTGGCCGATGTCGGCGATGTGCAGTCGATGGATCCGCATTCGCTCAACGAGACGCTGCAGCTGAGCTTCACGGCCAGCGTCTACGAGGCGCTGGTGGGGCGAGACAAGAAGATGAACCTGTTGCCGCTGCTGGCCACCAAGTGGACGCAGAAGTCGCCCACGGTGTGGCGCTTCGATCTGCGGCGCGGCGTCAAATTCCATGACGGCACGCCGTTCACGGCCGACGACGTGGTGTTCAGCTTCAAGCGTGCTGGCGGTGACGGCTCCGACATGAAGGGCTACACCGTCTCGATCAAGCAGGCCACCAAGATCGACGACTACACGGTCGAGGTCGAGACCTCCGCGCCCAATCCCATCCTGCCCGACGTGTTGACCAACGTCTTCATGATGAGCAAGAAGTGGTGCGAGGACAACAAGGCCGAGAAACCGGTCGATCGGCGCAAGGGCATCGAGAACGTGGCCAGCTTCAAGGCCAACGGCACCGGCCCCTTCAGGTTGAAGGAGCGCCAGCCCGGCGCGCGCACCGTGTTGGTCCGCAACTTCAACTACTGGGACAAGGTCGAGAGCAATCTCGACGAGGTGGTGTTCACGCCGATCGGCAACGATGCCACGCGCGTGGCGGCCCTGCTGTCGGGCGAGATCGACGTGATGGAGCCGGTGCCGCTGCAGGACGTGGAGCGCATCAAGGGCGGCGGTGGCTTCACGGTGCTGCAGGGGCCGGAGCTGCGCACGATCTTCCTCGGCATGGACCAGAAGCGCGACGAGCTGCTGTTCAGCAACGTGAAGGGCAAGAACCCCTTCAAGGACAAGCGAGTGCGCCAGGCCTTCTACCAGGCCATCGACGTCGAGGCGATCAAGTCACGCGTGATGCGCAATGCGTCGACGCCCACGGCGCTGATGGTCGGACCGGGCGTGCGCGGCTTCCAGCCCGACATGAACAAGCGCCTGCCCTACGACCCCGAGGGTGCGAAGAAGCTGCTCGCCGAGGCCGGCTATCCCAATGGCTTCGAAGTTGCAATGAACTGCCCGAACGACCGCTACGTGAACGATGCGGCGATCTGCCAGGCGGTGGCGGCCAACCTCGCCCGTGTGGGCGTGAAGATCAACTTGCAGACCGAGAGCAAGGTCACCTATTTCCCGAAGATCCTGCGCCGCGACACCAGCTTCTACCTGCTCGGCTGGACGCCCAGCACCGTGGATGCGCACGACGCGATGTCCAGCCTGATCGCCACGCCCAGCGACAAGGGGCAGGGCCAGTTCAATCTCGGCGCCTACAGCAACCCGAAGTTCGACGAACTGACGGCCAAGGTGCAGTCGGAAACCAACGAGGCGAAGCGCAACGAGATGATCCGCGAGGCCTTCAAGGTGCACATGGACGACATCGGCCACATCCCGCTGCACCAGCAGGCGCTGGCCTGGGCTTTCAGCAACAAGGTCAGCCTGGTGCAGTTGCCCGACAACCGGATGTTCTTCAAGTGGGTGACCCTCAAAGGCAAATGACCCGATGGCGCTGAGCCGTTTTTTCGACAGCGACGTCTGGTACAGCTTCCGCACCTCGCCCGTGGCCATGGCCGCGGCGCTGGTGGCGCTGGTCTGTCTGTTCTGCGCGAGCTTCGCCGAGTTCGTGGCGCCTCACGATCCCTTCAATCTGGCGACGCTAGAGCTGGCCGATGCGCGCCTGCCGCCGGCATGGTCGGCCGAGGGCAAGGCGAAGTACCTGCTGGGCACCGACGACCAGGGGCGCGACATCCTGTCGGCACTGATGTTCGGCTCGCGCCTGTCGCTGTTCGTGGGGCTGGCGTCGGTGATGCTCTCGGCGCTGGTCGGCGTGAGCCTGGGCCTGCTCTCCGGCTTCGTCGGCGGGCGGGTCGATGCCTTCATCATGCGGCTGTGCGACGTGATGCTGTCGTTTCCACCGATCCTGATCGCGCTGCTGATCAATGGCGTCGGGCGCGCGCTGTTTCCGCAGGCCCATGGCGGGCTGGCATTCGCGGTGCTGATCCTGGCGATCTCGCTGGCCGGATGGGTGCAGTACGCCCGCACGGTGCGTGGCTCGACGCTCGTCGAGCGCCACAAGGAATACGTGCAGGCCGCGCGCATCATCGGTGTGAGCCGCTGGCGCATCATGCGGCGCCATGTGCTGCCCAACGTGATGGGGCCGGTGCTGGTGCTGGCCACCATCCAGGTGGCTTCGGCCATCATCATCGAGGCGACCTTGTCCTTCCTCGGTGTCGGCGTGCCGCCCACGTCGCCCTCGCTCGGAACGCTGATCCGATCGGGCAATGACTTCCTCTTTTCCGGTGAGTGGTGGATCACGGTGTTTCCGGGCGCGATGCTGGTGCTCATCGTGTTGAGCGTCAACCTGCTCGGCGACTGGCTGCGCGACGCGCTCAACCCGAGGCTGCGCTGATGCGAGGGATGGCATGACCGCACCGTTGCTCGAGGTTCGCCATCTCCGCGTGGAGTTTCCGACGCGGCGCGGCACGTTGGTCGCGCTGGATGACGTGTCGTTCGACATCGCCGCCGGAGAAATCCTCGGCGTGGTGGGGGAGTCGGGCGCAGGCAAGTCGCTCACCGGCGCTGCCATCATCGGACTGCTGGAGCCGCCGGGTCGTATTGCCGGCGGCGAGATCCTGCTCGACGGCGAGCGTATCGATCGCTTGCCGCCTGCGCAGCTCCGCAAGATCCGTGGGCGCAAGATCGGCGCGATCTTCCAGGATCCCTTGACCTCGCTGAACCCGCTCTACACCGTAGGCCGGCAACTGATCGAGACGATCCGCACGCATCTGCCGATGACTGATGCCGAGGCGCGCCAGCGCGCGATCCGCCTGCTGCAGGAAACCGGCATCCCCGCAGCGGAGGCGCGCATCGACCACTATCCGCACCAGTTCTCGGGCGGCATGCGCCAGCGCGTGGTCATTGCGTTGGCGCTCGCGGCCGAGCCGCGGCTGATCGTCGCCGACGAACCCACTACGGCGCTGGACGTCTCGATCCAGGCGCAGATCATCGCGCTGCTCAAGCGCATCTGCCGCGAGCATCGGGCCGCGGTGATGCTGGTGACGCACGACATGGGCGTGATCGCCGAGACCTGCGATCGTGTGGCCGTGATGTATGCCGGGCGTATCGTCGAGATCGGGCCGGTGCAGCAGGTGATCCATGCGCCGGCGCACCCATATACCGCCGGGTTGATGGGGGCGATCCCATCCATGGAAGACGACCGCGAGCGGCTGCTGCAGATCGATGGCGCGATGCCCCGGCTCGATGCGACTCCTCCGGGCTGCGCATTCCATCCGCGTTGTCCGAGGGCCTTCGATCGTTGCCGGGTCGAGCGTCCTGAACTGCTCGATGCCGGCGCCACCCGTGCCGCCTGCTGGTTGCATGCGGGCCCGAGGGAGGTCGCTGAATGAGCGCGCTGGTCGAGGTGCAAGACCTGGCCAAGATCTTCGACGTGTCGGCCCCTTGGCTGAACCGGGTGCTGGAGGGGCGGCCGCGACAGTTCGTGCATGCGGTCGACGGCGTGAGCTTCAGCATCGGCCGGGGGCGCACGCTGGCGCTCGTCGGGGAGTCGGGGTGCGGGAAGAGCACCGTCGCAAGAGTGCTGGTCGGGCTGTACGCGCCGACACGTGGGGCGGTCCGCTTCGATGGGCAGGATGCGCAGGCGGCCTGGAGCGGTGCGGAAGGCCGCGCTCTGCGGCGGCGCGTGCAGATGATCTTCCAGGATCCCTACGCCAGCCTCAATCCGCGCTGGAAGGTGCTGGACATCGTGGGCGAGCCCTTGCTCGAGCATGGCCTGATCAGCGACAAGCGCGCGCTCCGGCAGCGCGTGGTGGAGCTGCTGCAGGCCGTCGGCCTCTCGGAGGCGGATGTGGGCAAGTTCCCTCACCAGTTTTCCGGCGGGCAGCGCCAACGCATCTCGATTGCGCGGGCTTTGGCCACGCAGCCCGAGTTCCTGGTGTGTGACGAACCCACCTCGGCCCTCGATGTGTCGGTGCAGGCGCAGGTGCTCAACCTGATGAAGGATCTTCAACGCCGGCAGGGCCTGACTTACCTGTTCATCTCGCACAACCTCGCGGTCGTGCGGCATGTCAGCGACGATGTCGGGGTGATGTACCTGGGCCGTCTGGTGGAGTTGGCGGACCGGCAGCGGCTGTTCTCGGCGCCACGGCATCCCTACACGCGCATGCTGCTCGACGCGATTCCCGATGTCGGCATGAGCGGCAGAGCCCGGACGCCGGTGCAGGGCGAGGTGCCGAATCCACTGGCGCCTCCCGCCGGCTGTGCGTTTCATCCGCGCTGCCCGCATGCGAACGATCGATGCATGCGGGAGCGACCGGCCTTGCAGGCGTTCGACGGGGTGCGCGTGGCCTGCCACGCGGTGGAGGAGGGGCGCCTGTAGCGCGCCCGGTTCGCCTCAGTGGCTGGCTGCGGAGGCGGCAGACGCAGGGGGCTTGGGCAAGGTCAGCGGCCCTTTCTGTCCGCAACCCGACAGCGTGCCGCCAAGGCAGAACAACCCTACCCACATCCCCACCTGTACGAGGTGCCGGCAAAGGGCTGTCGCTACACTGGAACGCACTGTGATTCCCATGGCCGCGATTCTAGAACCCGCATGAACACCGCTCCCGAAGCCACGCCGTTGACCGACACCGAATACGACCGCCTGACCGCGCAGATCTTGTCTCATGTGGAAGCCACGGTCGACCGCTGGCTGCAAGACGACCTGATCGACATCGATACCCATCGCACCGGCGGCCTGCTGGAGCTGAGCCTGCCCAACGGCAGCAAGCTGATCCTCAACACCCAGCCGCCGCTGCACGAGCTGTGGCTCGCGGCGCGCTCGGGCGGCTATCACTTCCGCCATGTCGGCGGACGCTGGCTCGACCGCGAAGGGCGCGATTTCTTCGAGGTCCTGAATGCCAGCGCCTCCGACCAGGCCGGGCAGGCGCTGAGCTTCCCGCCGCTCTAGCGCTTGAACAGGTCGAGGATGCTCTTGCGCTCCTCGTCGGTCGGCGGCTGAGGGGCCGACTTGTCGTCGAGGCCGACGCTCGGCACGCCCGAGGCCTTGCTGTATTCCTCGAAGTACCATTCGCCGCCCACGTTGACGATACCCTCCGGCGCTGTCGGCTCCTCGACGGGGATGTTGCGCAGTGCGTAGCCCATGTACTCGATCCAGACGGGCAGCGACAGGCCGCCGCCGGTTTCGCGATCGCCCAGCTTGCGCGGCGTGTCGTAGCCGATCCACACCACGGCAACGAGGTGCGGCTGGAAGCCGCAGAACCAGGCGTCCATCGAGTCGTTGGTCGTGCCGGTCTTGCCGTAGATGTCCGGGCGCTTCAAGGTGGCCTGCGCGCGCGCGGCCGTGCCGCTGCGGGTGACTTCCTGCAGCAGGCTGGTCATCACGAAGGCGTTGCGCGCATCGAGCGTGCGATTGCTTTCGTCGAGTGCCGGGGGATGCGCTTCGAACAGCACACGGCCCTTGGTATCGGTGAGCCGGGTGATCAGTGTCGGCGTGATGTGGTGGCCGCCATTGGCGAACACGCTGTAGGCGGTGGCCATCTGCATTGGCGTCACCGAGCCGGCGCCAAGCGCCATCGTCAGATAGGCCGGATGCTTCTCCGGCTCGAAGCCGAAGCGGGTGATCCATTCCTGCGCGTATTGCGTGCCGATGGAGTGCAGTACCCGGATCGAGATCATGTTCTTCGATTTGGCCAGGCCGCGGCGCAGCGTCATCGGGCCGTCGTAGGTGCCGTCGTAGTTCTTCGGTTCCCAGGGTTGGCTGCCGGTGACGCCGGAGTCGAAGAACAGCGGTGCGTCGTTGACCACCGTGGCGGGCGTGAAGCCTTTTTCCAGTGCGGCGGAGTAGATGAACGGCTTGAAGCTCGAGCCCGGCTGGCGCCACGCCTGCGTGACGTGGTTGAACTTGCTCTTGCTGTAGTCGAAGCCGCCAACCATGGACTTGACCGCACCGCTCTGCGGATCGAGCGAGACGAAAGCCCCCTCGACCTCGGGCACCTGCGTCAGCGTCCAGTCGTTCTTGGGCCCGCGCACCACGCGCACCACGGCGCCGCGGCGGATCTGCGTCTTCGGGCCGGCCTTGTCCGACAGCCCGGAAGCCACCGGCTTCAGGCCATCGCCGGTCACCGTGACGTTCTCGCCCGACTGCAGCACGGCGACCACCTTCTTCGGCGAGGCCTCCAGCACCACCGCTGCGCGAAGCTCATCGTTGTCCGGGTGCTCGGCCAGCGCCTCGGCGATGCGGGTGTCCAGGTCCTTGGGGTCAGCCGGCAGGTCGATGTAGGCCTCGGGGCCGCGATAGACCTGGCGGCGTTCATAGTCCATCAGGCCCTTGCGCAACGCACGATAGGCCACGACCTGATCGTTCGCGTTCACCGTCAGGTAGACGTTGAGGCCGCGGGTGTAGGCCTCCTCGCCGTACTGGTTGAACACCAGCTGCCGTGCGGCTTCGGCGATGTATTCGGCATGCACCGGCATCTCGTTGGGCGCGCGGTACTTGAGCGTCTGTTTCCTCGCGGCTTCGGCCTGCTCGGCGGTGATGAAGCCGTTCTCCTGCATGCGCTCGATGATGTACTGCTGCCGCACCGTCGCGCGCCGCGGGTTGGCGATCGGGTTGTAGGCGGAGGGCGCCTTGGGCAGTCCCGCCAGCATCGCGGCCTCGGCGATGGTGACGTCCTTGAGCGGCTTGCCGAAATAGATCTCGCTCGCCGCCGCGAAGCCGTACGCTCGCTGGCCAAGATAGATCTGGTTCATGTAGACCTCGAGGATCTGCTCTTTGGTGAGCAGGCTCTCGATCTTGAGTGCCAGCAGGATCTCGTAGATCTTGCGGGTGAAGGTCTTCTCGGTGGAGAGGTAGAAGTTGCGCGCCACCTGCATCGTGATGGTGGAGGCACCCTGGCTGCGCGATTCGCCGAAGTTGGCCATGCCGGCTCGGATCACGCCCACGTAGTCGACGCCGCTGTGCTGGTAGAAGCGAGCGTCCTCGATCGCCAGCACCGCGTCCTGCATCACCTTGGGGATCTCTTTGATCGGTGTGAAGTGGCGCCGCTCCTCGCCGTATTCGCCCAGCAGGACGTTGTCTGCCGAATAGAGCCGCATCGGCAGTTTCGGCCGGTAGTCGGTGAGCCCGCTGATCTCGGGCAGGTTGGGGTAGGCCACCGCCAGGGCAATCCCCGCCAGGATCAGGCCCGCCAAGCCGGCTGCCAGCACGATGCCGAATGCTCGAGCGATCAGGCGGATGATGAATCGCGCCCAGGCAGGCCAGGAAGAGGTGAGGCGGGATATTGGATTCTTGGACGCAGGCTGCGCGGCTCGCTCGGCTTCGCTCATGGGTTTCCCTGATACGGGTCGGCGGCATTATAGGAAGCGCAATCTCGAGTTTTGGCCCCGAACGTGAACTCCTTGGCAGGTTTGCGGCCGGCGTTGGGGGGAACCCGTATCTGCTGTTTGCGGCTTGTTTCAGCTCGTCCGTCAAAGTCGGCGTTTCACAACGTAAGCGGCGCGCGGGGCGGGCATTTTTCTTTGTTGCACAAAGGCTTTACTGCTAGCATTGAAGTAACTTATTAACAGTCCGGCGCACTGTGGGACACGTTGGGAGACACCGCCGTGAGCTTTCTTGATGTGCTTCTGGGTCGAAAGCATCCTCCGATGATCGGCCTGGATATCAGTTCTTCGAGCGTCAAGCTCGTGGAACTCGGGCAGGGTGCGTCTGGCGAGTATGTGCTGGAGCGTTTTGCCTCCGAGTCATTCGAAAAAGGCTGGATCGCCGATGGCCAGATCGAGAAATTCGACGAGGTCGCCGATGCCGTGAGGCGAGTGGTCCAGAAGAGCGGCACCAAGACCAAGCATGTGGTCATGGCCATGCCGCAGTCGGCGGTAATCACCAAGAAGATCATGCTGCCGGCTGGCCTGCGCGAAGAAGAACTCGAGCTGCAGGTCGAGTCCGAAGCCAACCAGTACATCCCCTTCTCGCTGGACGAGGTGAGCCTCGATTTCTGCGTCATCGGTCCCAGTGCCACGTCACAGGGCGACGTCGAGGTGCTGATCGCTGCCTCGCGTAAGGACCGTGTGCAAGACCGCCAGGGTCTGGCGGAAGCAGCGGGCCTGAAGCCGGTGGTGCTCGACATCGAATCGCATGCCTCGCGGCTGGCGATGAGCCGCGTGATCAGCGCGCTGCCCAACGAAGGCAAGGACGCGCTGGTCGCCTTGTTCGAGATTGGCGCCGACACCACGAGCCTCAAGGTCCTGCGCGACGACGACATGCTCTACGACCGCGACCAGGCCTTCGGCGGCTCGCAGCTCACCACGCTGATCTCGCGTCAGTACGGCTTCTCCTTCGAGGAAGCCGAGCAGAAAAAGCTGTCGGGTGACCTGCCCGAGGACTACGAGGCGACGATCCTGTCGCCCTTCGTCGACAGCCTGTCCCAGGAAATCGGTCGTGCGCTGCAGTACTTCTTCACAAGCACACCGCATCACAAGGTGCACTACGTGATGCTGGCGGGTGGCACCGCCACCCTGCCGGGCCTGAAGGAGCGTGTGACCGAGCTGACCGGGTTCGCCTCGATGGTGGTCAACCCGTTCGACAACATGAAGCTCGGTTCGAGCGTGCGCGAGGCGAAGGTGCGGCGCGAGGCCCCGGCCTACCTGACCGCCTGCGGTCTGGCGATGCGGAGGTTCATGCAGTGATCCTCATCAACCTGCTGCCTCACCGCGAGGAAAAGCGCAAACGCCGCAAGACGGCATTCTTCGTCGGCATGGGCGTCTCAGCTGCGATAGGGCTGGCTGCTGTCGGCGTGTGGTACCTGGTGCTGGAGCAGATGACCTCCGCACAGCGCGACCGCAACAGCACGCTGAGTCGCGAGATCTCTTTGCTTGAGGCGCAGATCAAGGACATCGCCACGCTGAAGTCCGAGATCGAGAGCCTGAAGGCGCGGCAGAAGGCGGTGGAAGATCTGCAGACCGATCGCAATACACCGGTCTATCTGCTGAACGAACTCGTGAAGCAGACGCCCGAGGGGGTCTACCTCACGGCAATCCGGCAGACCGACCAAGTCGTGACCGTCACCGGTATCGCGCAGACCAACGAGCGGGTGTCCGAGTTTCTGCGCAACACGCTGTACAACTCCACGTGGCTGGAGCGGCCGGAGCTGGTCGAGATCAAGGCGGCCAATGTGCAGACAGCAACGCGCGAACAGCGGCGATTGTTCGATTTTTCGATGCGCGTGACGCTCAAGCGTCCGCAGTCAGCGGCGCCGGCCGCCAGTGCCGCATCGGCACCTCGAAAGTCCTAAAGGCGTTTCATGGCGACGAAAACCGCTTCCGCCAACATGGATCTGAGCCGGCTCTTCGAGCAGGCGGGTGACCAGTTCCGCGGTCTCAATATGAACGAACCGGGGCAATGGCCGCCATTGCCCCGAATTGCGGCTTGGCTGCTGGTCTCCGTGCTTGTCGTGGTTCTCGGCTATTTCGCGTTGCTTTCGGGCGTGTCCGACGAGCTCGATGCCGAACGCAACAAGGAACCGGGGCTCAAGCAGGATTACCGAGGCAAGCTGGCGCAGGCCGTCAACCTGAGCGAACTGCGCAAGCAGAAGACCCAGGTGGAGGAATACGTGAAGCAGTTGGAGCGCCAGCTTCCGGGCAAGGCAGAGATGGACGCGCTGCTGTCCGACATCAATCAGGCCGGCATTGGCCGGGGGCTCCAGTTCGAGCTGTTCCGCCCAGGGCAGTCCGTGGTGAAGGACTACTACGCCGAACTTCCGATCTCGATCCGCGTGACGGGGCGCTATCACGATATCGGTTCGTTCGCGGCCGATGTGGCCAACCTGTCGCGCATCGTCACGTTGAACAATCTCTCGATCGCTCCGGTGGTGGGCAAGGAAAAGGAAGGTTCGACCAGTACCTTGGCGATGGAAGCTACGGCGCGGACCTACCGGTATCTCGATGCCAGCGAGATCGCGGAGCAGAAAAAGGCCACTGAGGCGGCCAAGCAGGGGGCGAAGAAATGATGCTGCGCCTCCTCTCATCTGCCGTTGCGCTGGGGCTGGCGGGTTCAATGTTGGCGGGATGTACTGCCGATACAGATGAGCTCAGTCAATGGATGGAGCAGCAGCGCCGCGAGGTGAAGCCGAGTGTTCCGCCGTTGATGCCTCCCAAGAAGTTCGATCCGGAGCCCTACGCCTCCGCCGAAAAGATCGAGCCCTTCAGCCCGCAGAAGCTGTCTCTGGCGCTGAAGCAGGTCGCACAGCAATCCAATTCCTTGCTCACGGCTGAGCAGAACCGCCGCAAGGAGGCGCTCGAGGCCTATCCGCTGGACGACATGAAAATGGTTGGCAGTCTCATGAAACAGGGGCAGCCCTACGCGCTGGTCAAAGTGAACGACCTGCTTTATCAGGTCAAGGTGGGTGATCACCTGGGGCAGAACAACGGGCGCGTCACCAAGATCAGCGAAACGGAAATCACGCTGCGCGAAGTCGTTCAGGACGACGCGGGCGAGGGAATCGAGCGCACTACCACCCTCCAGCTTCAGGAGAAGGCGCGATGAAGAGCATGCAGGAGAACCGCATCATGAGGAAGTGGCGCGCCGGAGCTTTGGCGCTAGTGCTGAGTGTGGGAGGATCGATGGCGGCCTGGGCCCAGAACGCGGTCCAGTCGATCAGCAGCTCGCAGCAGGCGGGCGGCGAAGTCGTTCGTATCGAGCTGAGTGCTCCGCTGGCTTCGGTTCCTGCCGGTTTCACCGTCCAGGCGCCTCCGCGCATCGCCATCGATCTGCCCAACGTGAGCAACGGCCTGGGCAAGCCGAGCCTGGAGATCAATCAGGGCAATCTGCGGTCAGTGAATCTGGCCCAGTCGGGTGAGCGGACCCGCTTGGTCCTGAATCTCCGTCAGCCGGCCAGCTATACGGCGCGCATTGAAGGCAAGACGTTGTTGCTGATGCTCGAGACCAACGGCGCCGTTCAGGCCGCCACCGGCACCAGTGAGCCGGTTCACTTTGCGCCCAGCCTGAATACCGAGCCGTTGGCGCTGAGGGACATCGACTTCCGCCGTGGGCAAGATGGGGCAGGCCGCGTGGTCGTGACTCTCCCGAACAACCAAGTCGGCGTCGACATCCGCCAGCAGGGCCAGAACCTGATCGTCGAGTTCCTGCGTTCCAGCGTGCCCGAATCATTGCGTCGTCGCCTTGATGTCACTGATTTCGGTACTCCTGTGCATGCGATCTCAACAGTGCAGAGTGGCGATCGCGTCCGAATGGTGATCGAGCCTCGAGGCAACTGGGAGCACTCTGCCTATCAGAGCGACAACCAGCTTGTGGTCGAAGTGCGGTCGGTGAAGGTCGATCCGAACAAGTTGACGCAGGGCCCTGGCTATACCGGCGAGAAGCTTTCGCTGAACTTCCAGAACATCGAAGTCCGCGCGCTACTTCAGGTGATTGCCGACTTCACCAACTTCAACGTGGTGACCAGTGATACCGTGACCGGTAGTGTGACGCTCCGCTTGAAGGACGTGCCGTGGGATCAGGCTCTGGACATCATCCTTCAGGCCAAGGGCTTGGGTCTTCGCAAATCCGGCAATGTGATCTGGATAGCGCCGAAGGATGAACTGGCGTCGAAAGAGCAGGTGGAGCTTGAGGCGAAGAAGAAGATCGCCGATTTGGAGCCAGTGCGTACGCAGTCGTTCCAGCTCAACTACACGAAGGCTGAGGATGTCGCCAAGGGATTGACCGGGCAGACGGCTGGACAGGGCGGTGGCGGGTCAACGAACGCTCGTATCCTGTCAGCCCGGGGTAGTGTGATCTACGAAACGCGCACGAATCAGCTGTTTGTGAGCGACATCCCGAGCAAGCTCGAAGAGATTCAAGCGATGATTGCCAAGATCGACGTGCCTGTGCGGCAGGTACTGATCGAGGCCCGCATTGTCGTAGCCGATGACACCTTTGGTCGCTCGCTGGGGGTCAAGCTGGGAGGCTCCGACCTACCGATCAATGGCAATAGCGCTGGAGTTGGCTATAGCGTGGGTGGTAGCAACCGAGTAGTTTTTGGTGGTAATACCAATGCGGTGGCGGGCTCGACCGGACAACCTGGTGGATCGACCAGCCTCGCCAATACGAATTTTGTAAATCTGCCCGCTAATGCAAGCGCCATCAGCACTGAGGCAGCGGCGACCTTTGCCTTGTCGCTTTTTAGCGCAACGGCCCAACGATTCTTGAATCTTGAGCTGTCTGCGCTCGAGGCTGATGGCAAGGGAAAAATCGTGTCCAGCCCACGTGTCATTACCGCCGACCAAGTCGAAGCACTGATCGAGCAGGGTGAAGAAATTCCTTATCAGGTCGCTAGCTCAAGCGGCGCGACATCAATCCAGTTCAAGAAGGCGAACTTGAGTCTCAAGGTGCGACCGCAGATTACGCCCGAGGGCAACGTCATTCTTGATGTTGAAGCAAACAAGGATAGCCGTGGCAAGGACACCAACGCCGGCCCTGCAATCGACACCAAGCACGTAAAAACGCAAGTATTGGTGGAAAACGGTGGGACCGTGGTGATCGGCGGCATCTTTGAACAGACCGATCGGGAAACAATCAACAAGGTTCCGTTCTTGGGAGATGTGCCCTTCCTGGGTAATTTGTTCAAGAACAAGGTGCGAATCGATAACAAGACGGAGTTGCTGATCTTCATCACTCCGAAGGTTGTCAGTGAGCGGGCGGCAGCGCGTTAACTTGATTCGACGGCGCTGAACACGTAGGAGTGGCAAATGAAGTTCATTAAGGGATTCGCTGTTTTGGTCACGAGCCTAGGGCTCGTGGCCTGTGGTGGGGGCAAAGGTACCCCGACGACCACTTCTACAGCAGCGAGGGTAGAGGTGCTCGCTAGCCAGACAACAGCTGGTACGGGGGGGGATGAGGTCACCATTACCGCATTTGTGAAGGACGATGCTAATAACGCATTAAGTGATACAGCGGTCGCCTTTTCCACAAATACTGGGACGCTTACAAATATCAGCACCACGACGGGTACTTCCGGCGCGGCAACCGCCACATTCTCTCCAGGCAACGACCACTCGAACAGGACGGCAACAATCACGGTGACATCTGGATCGATTAGCGGTTCAGTGAATGTGACAGTGCAGGGTACAAAATTGTCAATCTCCGGCGGAACTACGGTTTCGCTGTCAACGACCACTCCGTTGACCCTGAGCGCCGTAGATTCCAAAGGGAACCCGATTTCTGGCGTCGCGCTCTCAGTAACAAGTACACTCGGTAATGGGTTGTCCGCCAGTTCTGTTACGACAGACAGTAACGGGCAGGCAATAGTGTCTTATACAGCGCTCAATTCAGGCTCTGATAGCCTCAGCGTCAGCGGCGCGGGCGCCTCTGCCACACAGACAGTGACGGTGAGCGGGGAAGACTTCACCTTTGTTTCTCCTGCGGCCAACACAGCGGTTGCCGTGCGGAATAGTCAAAATCTGACGGTTCTCTACCGGAAAAATGGCGTTCCACAGTCCGGCGTGACTGTGAGCTTTGCTGCCACTGTTGGTACCTTAACCGCAAGCAGTGCCGTCACAGATGCGACTGGGCAAGCCTCTGTTTCTATCAGCTCGAATTTTGCCGCTGGCTCGACTGTGAGCGCCATGCTGCCAAGCAACACAGGACAGGCGACGTTGCCGCTTTCGTTTGTAGCTACGACGCCGTCCAAGCTTGTGCTTCAAATCTCCCCGACCGCCTTGGCACCGAATCCGGCCGGTACGAGCAGCAATCAGGCGAGTGTCATTGCGACGGTTACTGATGCCGACGGTAACCCTGTCAAAGACGCGACTGTTAATTTCAGCCAAGTTGCCGACCCGAGCGGAGGGCAGTTGCAGCAGGCATCTACTGTGACCGATTCCAGTGGTCAGGCTTCGGTCAAGTACCAGTCCGGACCACTTAGCACGGCGAGCGGCGGGGTAGTGTTGAAGGCGACTTACGCGGGTAATAGCGCGGTCACCAATACTGCGAAGCTGACCGTGAACCAGACAGCGGTATTTATCGCGCTTGGTACTGGCAACACTGTAGGAACCCCTGATCCAGATACCTACGAAAAGACTTGGACGGCCACAGTCACGGATACAAACGGCGTCAGGGTCGTTGGTATTCCGCTCACCGTCAAGATCATTCCGACTTATTATCGAAAGGGCTTTCTGGCGTGGAATGGAACATTCTGGGCAGTTGCGGCCTCGCTGTCCTGCCAGAATGAGGACTACCTGAACACAAATGGAATTCTTGACCCGGGTGAAGATATCAACGGTGACGGGATGCTCACGCCCGGCAACGTCGTGGCGTTGCAGTCCTCAACGGTGAAGACCGATAGTAACGGCCAAGCTACGATCACTTTCCGATACGCAGAATCGTTCGCTTCCTGGGTATCCGTGCGGCTTACCGCCACGGCAGTGGTCTCTGGTACGGAATCGGTCTCGTATCGTGATTTCCCGCTTGATGTCTTGGCGGACGACTACAATGTTGAAACCAAGGCCCCGGCAGGGCGGCTGAGTCCCTTTGGCATCGATACATCCACCTGCACCAACCCAAATTGAAGCAGGTTGGAAGTGTTGTCCTAACCGGCATGCCCGGCGGTGGCAAATCCACCGTCGGGCGGCAATTGGCCAAGCAACTAGGTTGGCCGTTCATAGACAGCGACACCGAAATCGAAAAACGCCTGGGAACCTCCATCCGGGCGTTTTTTGATTCTCACGGCGAGGAAGCGTTTCGCGATATCGAGCAGTCGGTAATTGCGGAAATCGCTGGCGGCTCTCCCTGTGTGCTTGCGACTGGTGGCGGAGCGATCCTGCGCGAAGCCAACCGCGACGCTCTTCGGCGCTCAGGTACGGTGCTCTATCTCCGCTCTTCTCCGGAGGAACTGTTTCGCCGGCTGAAGCACGACACTCAGCGGCCGCTCCTTCAGGTACGTGATCCGCTCAAGCGTCTCCGTGAGCTCTATCAAGAGCGCGATCCGCTGTATCGGAAGACAGCGCATTTCGTGATCGAGACTGGCAGACCCTCGGTGCCGACGTTGGTCAACATGATCCTGATGCAACTGGAACTGGCGGGCATCGTCGATTCCCGTCGTCAGCCGGTGCCGCAGAATCCGAAGGCTTCTTCGACTCATTGAAGGCGGGTCGCGCGACGACCACCGTAAACTCCCGGCATGAGTGCTGCCGTTTCTTCTGCCTCCGTCGCGATCGATCTGGGTGACCGGAGCTACGACATCCATATCGGTTCTGGGCTGTTGTCGCTCGGATCTTCCTGGGCCGGCTTGCCGAAGGCGCAAGCTGCCGTGATCGTCAGCAACACCACCGTGGCGCCGCTGTACGCCGAGAAGCTGCAGTCAGCGCTCCGTCCCCACTATCCCCGCCAATACCTCGTCGAGCTGCCCGACGGCGAAGCGCACAAGGACTGGCAGACGCTGAATCTGATCTTCGATCGCCTGCTCGCCGAAGGCTGCGACCGCAAGACGGTATTGTTCGCGCTCGGTGGCGGCGTGGTCGGCGACATGGTGGGGTTCGCGGCCGCGTGCTACATGCGCGGGGTGCCGTTCGTCCAGGTGCCGACCACGCTGCTCGCGCAGGTGGATTCGTCGGTGGGTGGCAAGACTGCGATCAATCACCCGTTGGGCAAGAACATGATCGGCGCGTTCTACCAACCGCAGCGCGTGATCTGCGACCTGGATACGCTGGACACCCTGCCGCAGCGCGAGCTCTCTGCCGGGTTGGCAGAGATCATCAAATACGGGCCCATCGCTGATGGCGCGTTCCTCGGGTGGATCGAGGCCAATCTCGATGCGCTGCTTGCCCGAGAGAAGGCTGCACTCGCCTATGCGGTCCGCCGCTCATGCGAAATCAAGGCGTGGGTCGTGGGTCAGGATGAGCGGGAATCGGGGCTGCGTGCCATCCTCAATTTCGGCCATACCTTCGGTCATGCCATCGAAGCTGGCCTCGGCTACGGCGAGTGGCTGCATGGCGAGGCAGTCGGCTGCGGCATGGTGATGGCCAGTGCATTGTCGGTGGAGCTCGGATTGATGCCGCCGGCCTTTCTCGATCGCATGCGCCAACTGATCCAGCGGGCGAAGCTCCCGGTGGTGGGGCCGGCGTTGGGTGCCGGTCGATACCTTGAGCTGATGCGGGTCGACAAGAAGGCGGAAGACGGTGACATACGCTACGTCGTGATCGAGTCATTGGGGAAGGCCGGCATGCGGCCTGTTCCCGAGGCGATGGTCCGGCGCGTGATCGACGCCCACACGGCCTGAGCCTGGCCTTGGCATCGCTCGCCGTTTACGCCAGCGATCCCAGCCGCTCCAGGGGCCGGCGCTTTCCGGAGCCGCCGGCGCCAACGCGCAGCGAATATCAACGCGATCGCGATCGCATCGTTCACAGCACCGCGTTTCGCCGGTTGGTCTACAAGACGCAGGTCTTTGTCAATCACGAGGGCGATCTCTTCCGGACCCGGTTGACCCATTCGCTCGAAGTAGCCCAGCTTGGTCGTTCCATCGCCCGCACGCTCGGGCTGAACGAAGATCTGGTCGAGGGCATCGCGCTGGCGCACGACCTGGGCCATACCCCCTTCGGCCATGCCGGGCAGGATGCGCTGCACGAATGCATGGCTGCCCACGGTGGCTTCGAGCACAACCTTCAGAGCTTGCGGGTGGTCGACCGGTTGGAGCAGCGCTATCCCGACTTCGATGGATTGAACCTCAGCTTCGAAATGCGCGAGGGAATCCTCAAGCATTGTTCGCGCAGCAATGCCGTCGAGCTCGAGCGACTGGAGCCGGGAGGCATCGCCCGGAGGTTCCTCGACGGCACCCAGCCCAGCCTGGAGGCCCAGCTGTGCAATCTGGCCGACGAGATCGCCTACAACGCCCATGACATCGATGATGGGGTGCGCTCGGGGCTGCTCACGATCGACCAGCTCGACGGTGTGGCCCTGTTCGCTCGGTTCAAACAGGAGGCGCTGTGCGACCATCCATCCCTGGCACAAAAGGGACGCAGGCTCCTGTTCGAAACGATACGGCGCATGCTGTCGCAACAGGTGTACGACGTCATCGACGCCACGTCGGAGGCCTTGCGTCACTGCCAGCCCGCGAACCCAGACGAAGTTCGGCAGGCCGGGCCGCTGGTGCGTTTCAGCGAGCCGATGCGCCAGGCGAGCCTGGAGCTGAAACGCTTTCTGTTCCGTGCGCTCTATCGACACCCTCAGGTGACCCAGACCACCGATCAGGCGAAGCGCATCGTCAAAGAGCTGTTCGCCGCATACCTTTCTACGCCCCGTGAGATGCCGAATGACTTTGCCGACGAAGAGGATCGCCCACGAGCAGTCGCCGACTACATCGCCGGCATGACGGATCGGTTCGCGGTCCGGGAGCATGAGCGGCTCACCGGTCAGCGCGTCTTCTGAGCTCGTCGCCAAGAATTGGGGTCTGAGTCGATAATGGCCCCCATATGGCCAGACTCCCCCGCCTCAGCATTGCCGGCCAAGTTCACCATGTGATCCACCGCGGCAACAACAGCCAGCCGGTCTTCGTCGACGATGTCGACCGCCAATCCTTTCTCGACGCACTGAGAGAAGCCTCTGCCCTCCACGGCGTGGCCGTGCATGCCTATGTGCTGATGGACAACCATGTCCACCTGCTCGTGACGCCATCGACCACCGACGCGCTGAGCAAGGCGATGCAGACCCTCGGTCGGCGCTATGTCTCCTCCTACAACCGCCGGCATGGCCGCACCGGGACTCTGTGGGAAGGTCGGTTCCGCGGAACCGTGATTGAAAGTGAGCGCTACTTTCTCACGGTGATGCGGTACATCGAATTGAATCCAGTGCGTTCTGGCTGGGTCCATCGGGCGGATGAGTGGCGCTGGTCCAGTGCGATCCACCACCTGGGGGGGCGGCGTGACCCGCTGGTGACGGACCACCCACTGTATTGGAGCCTGGGCAACACGCCCTTCGACCGAGAGGCGGCCTACCGTGCGGCTCTCGAGCAGGGACTGGGCGAGACGGAAATCAAGGCGCTCACGGAGGCGGCGGCCAAGGGCTGGGTGCTCGGTTCGACCGCATTTCTCCAGTCGCTCTCGCAGATGACAAACCGGCCTCTCGTGGCCAGAAAACGGGGGCGCCCGCGCAAGTCGCCCGCAACGGTTGAATCTGTCCCCAAAATATGACCGCGTTTTCTGAGGGAAATGCAAATACGAAACTGACCCTTATTTATAGCGCTTGAGGCATTTGTTGCGCTGCATTAGTCTTCGGGTCATCCCTGACTCTGATGTGGAGCGCGCCATGACGACGGCAGCCTCGAGTTCGGCCTCTGCCGAAGAAATCCAAGCCCTGGCGCAACAGGGTCTGTATGACCCGACACAGGAGCACGACGCCTGCGGCGTCGGCTTCGTGGCCCACATCAAGGGTCAGAAGGCCCACGGCATCGTCGAGCAGGGCCTCAAGATCCTTGAGAACCTCGACCATCGCGGCGCGGTCGGTGCCGACAAGCTGATGGGCGACGGCGCCGGCATCCTGATCCAGATCCCGGACGAATACTTCCGCGCCGAGATGGCGCTGCAGGGCGTGGAGCTGCCGCCGCCAGGTGAATATGGCGTTGGCATGATCTTCCTGCCCAAGGAGCATGCCTCGCGCCTCGCGTGCGAGCAGGAACTGGAGCGCGCGGTCAAGGCCGAAGGCCAGGTGCTGCTGGGCTGGCGCGACGTGCCGGTCGACACCGCGATGCCAATGTCGCCGGCGGTGCGCGCCAAGGAGCCGGTGATCCGCCAGATCTTCATCGGCCGCGGCCCCGACGTGATCGTGCCCGATGCGCTGGAGCGCAAGCTCTACGTGATCCGCAAGACGGCCTCGAGCGCGATCCAGGCGCTCAAGCTCACGCACAGCCGCGAGTACTACGTGCCCAGCATGAGCTGCCGCACGATCATCTACAAGGGCCTGCTGCTCGCCGACCAGGTGGGCCAGTACTACAAGGACCTGCAGGATCCGCGCACCGTCTCGGCCCTGGCCCTGGTGCATCAGCGCTTCTCGACCAACACCTTCCCCGAGTGGCCGCTCGCGCACCCGTACCGCATGGTCGCGCACAACGGCGAGATCAACACCGTCAAGGGCAACTTCAACTGGATGCGCGCCCGCGAAGGCGTGATGAAGTCGCCGGTGCTGGGCGACGACCTGAAGAAGCTCTACCCGATCAGCTTCGAAGGCCAGAGCGACACCGCCACTTTCGACAACGCGCTGGAGCTGCTCACGATGAGCGGCTACCCGCTCGCGCACGCTGCGATGATGATGATCCCCGAGGCTTGGGAGCAGCACACGCTGATGGACGAGCGTCGCCGCGCGTTCTACGAGTACCACGCCTCGATGCTGGAGCCTTGGGACGGCCCCGCGGCCATGGTCTTCACCGACGGCAAGCAGATCGGCGCCACGCTCGACCGCAACGGCCTGCGCCCCGCACGCTACATCGTCACCGACGACGACTTGGTGGTCATGGCCTCGGAATCGGGTGTGCTGCCCATCCCCGAGAACAAGATCGTCAAGAAGTGGCGCCTGCAGCCCGGCAAGATGTTCCTGATCGACCTGGAGCAGGGCCGCATCGTCGACGACGAGGAGCTGAAGAACCAGTTCGCGTCCGCGAAGCCCTATCGGCAGTGGATCGAGAACGTGCGCGTGCGCCTCGACACCATCGAAGTCACCGCCGGCCCGAATGAATTCAGCGAATCGCTGCTCGACCGCCAGCAGGCCTTCGGCTACACGCAGGAAGACCTGAAGTTCCTGCTCGCCCCGATGGCGACCGCGGGCGAGGAAGGCATTGGCTCGATGGGCAACGACTCGCCGCTGGCGGTGCTGTCCGACAAGAACAAGCCGCTGTACAACTACTTCAAGCAGCTGTTCGCGCAGGTGACCAACCCGCCGATCGACCCGATCCGCGAAGCGATCGTGATGTCGCTGAACAGCTTCATCGGCCCCAAGCCCAACCTGCTGGACATCAACGCGGTCAACCCGCCGATGCGCCTCGAGGTCACGCAGCCGATCCTCGACTTCGACGACATGGCGCGACTGCGCCAGATCGAGAAGCACACCCACGGCAAGTTCAAGAGCTACGAGCTTGACATCACCTATCCGCTGGCCTGGGGCCACGAGGGCGTCGAGGCCAAGCTCGCGTCGCTGTGCGCCGAGGTGGTCGATGCGATCAAGGGCGGCCACAACATCATCATCGTCACCGACCGCTACATGGACCGCGACAACGTCGCGATCCCGGCGCTGCTGGCGCTGTCGGCCGTGCACCAGCACCTGGTGCGCGAAGGTCTGCGCACGACTGCCGGCCTGGTGGTCGAGACCGGCTCGGCGCGCGAGGTGCACCACTTCGCGGTGCTGGCGGGCTACGGCGCCGAAGCCGTGCATCCGTACCTGGCGATGGAAACGCTGGCCTCGCTGCATGCCGAGCTGCCGGGTGACCTGAGCGCCGAGAAGGCGATCTACAACTACGTCAAGGCCATCGGCAAGGGCCTGTCGAAGATCATGTCCAAGATGGGCATCAGCACGTACATGTCGTACTGCGGCGCCCAGATCTTCGAGGCCATCGGCCTGAACAAGGAACTGGTCGACAAGTACTTCCGCGGCACCGCTTCGCAGGTCGAGGGCATCGGCGTGTTCGAGGTGGCCGAGGAGGGCATCCGCATGCACCGCGCCGCCTTCGGCGACGATCCGGTGCTGCAGACCATGCTCGATGCAGGCGGCGAATACGCCTGGCGCGTGCGCGGCGAAGAGCACATGTGGACGCCCGACGCCATCGCCAAGCTGCAGCACAGCACGCGCGCCGGCAAGTTCGACACCTACAAGGAATACGCCCAGATCATCAACGACCAGTCGCGCCGCCACATGACGCTGCGCGGGCTGTTCGAGTTCAAGGTCGATCCGAGCAAGGCCATCCCGGTCGAGGAGGTCGAGCCGGCCGCCGAGATCGTCAAGCGCTTCGCCACCGGCGCGATGTCGCTGGGATCGATCAGCACCGAGGCGCACTCCACGCTGGCGATCGCGATGAACCGCATCGGCGGGAAATCCAACACCGGCGAAGGCGGCGAGGATCCGGCGCGCTACCGCAACGAGCTCAAGGGCATCAGGATCACCGACGGCACCAAGGTCAGCGAGGTGCTCGGGCCCAAGGTGGTCCAGGCCGACTACGCGCTGAAGGATGGCGACAGCCTGCGCTCCAAGATCAAGCAGGTGGCGTCCGGCCGCTTCGGCGTCACGACCGAATACCTGGTGTCGGCCGACCAGATCCAGATCAAGATGGCCCAGGGCGCCAAGCCCGGCGAGGGCGGCCAGCTGCCGGGCGGCAAGGTCAGCGAGTACATCGGCTTCCTGCGCTACTCGGTGC
Organism: uncultured bacterium; assembly: GCA_966212505.1. Lineage (GTDB taxonomy): Bacteria > Pseudomonadota > Gammaproteobacteria > Burkholderiales > Burkholderiaceae_C > CAMLIZ01. The sequence goes on along the minus strand of CBIHRS010000019.1, from coordinate 117 downwards.
CGGGCGTCGGCCTCATCAGCCCGCCGCCGCACCACGACATCTATTCGATCGAAGACCTGGCTCAGCTGATCCACGACCTGAAGAACGCCAACCCCAAGGCCGACGTCAGCGTGAAGC